>JAUYRN010000009.1 GCA_030696775.1 Sulfuricurvum sp. | reverse complement strand
CACTAAAGGCTTTTATGTTGTCAAGATTGATGGCACTTACGATGCACGCATTTTCTTCCAACGCTCGAAACATGGAACCGATATTGTATTTGCTGCTGTCTAATCCAAGCCCTATAAACGATGGTGATGCGTGTATCCACTCTCCATACTTCATGCTGTCGCTAAAAACAGGGATAATTTCATACGAACCGACGGGAATCTGTGATGCTAACGCTTCGAGCTGCGCGTAGCTTCTACCGCCACCTAACGCATCTCGAAACCATCGCATAACAAGACCTGTAAAAAAAGTAATTCCCTCTGCTTGACTCATATCACGTACAACATGAGGATTTACACGCAATAGCATATCTCCTGAAAGTACTGTGTCTGAGGGTATATTGACCACTTGTTGCCAAAAACTTCCCCCTAAAACAACCGCATCGCCTAATTTATTTGCCCCAAGTCCTGCCGTACCGATTTGAACGTCACCACCCCCCATAACTACCAGAGTTTCAGGGCTTAAACCTGTCTCGTTGGAGGCTTGAAGGCTTATTTTTCCTAGAATATCACCGCTTTCCAAGATAGGCACAAACAAATCTTTTAAGCCGCATTGGGCAAACTGTTGCTTATCCCAATCACGATTTTTGAGATTAAACGCCCCTGCCGTCCCTGCATTGGAGGGCTCACTTGCTAATTCCCCACTGAGTTTAAACAGTATCCAGTCACTTATCATCGTAAAATAGGTTGCTTTTTCATACAAAGACGGCTGATTGTTTTTCAACCATAAAAGTCTTGGAGCTGCAGAAAGAGCAAATGTTTGCCCGCTTGATTGATAGAATTCTCTTTCCATATCAGGGTACGTATTTTTTAGAGTGCCAACTTCAAATCCTGCACGGCTATCAACGTTTGCTACACCCCAAAGCTCATTTTTATCCTTATCATATACGATAATTCCCTCACGCATGCTCGAAGCGGATACGGCTATTATCTCTTTAGCGTTAATCCCAGCTTTTACAACAACCTCTTGTATACACTGTTTTGCCAATTCCCATCCATGGATAAAATCAAAGCCCATTGATCCCACGACATTCTCTAACGCAATGTGATTCCATTCATGTTGTGCAATCTCGATTTGATTTCCAAGCGTATCAAAAATGACAGCACGAATACTTCCCGTTCCTGCGTCTATACTTAAAAAATATGCGCTCATCTTGGTTTATCCTATTGATTTATTCGTAAAATGGAAAGGTTAGAAAAAGGGGAGAAAATATATTCCCTACAGAAGAGGGAATAATGGAGGATATTATACTCGTGCTTCTTCACGACGTTGGAGCTGTTCCCATTTCAAATCGACACGTGTTTGCCACTCATCGATAAGGTACTCATATTGTTTAGTAAAAAGGTGTTAAAAACGCCCTTGAGCACCCAAATAATCACGAACAGGGATAATATTTTTCGGACGATAGGTAATGTTCAACTCTGTACCATTGATGATTTCATACAATGGGAAGACCAAAGAATCTGTCGCCAAATCGGTAATTGCAATTGTATCTTCCGGTGCAAATTTCCACTCAGTTGTACATGCAGAGATCGCATTGATAAAC
>JAUYRN010000031.1 GCA_030696775.1 Sulfuricurvum sp. | reverse complement strand
GCAAGTTAATGTTAAAGCGGCAGAATCAAATATTCGTGATGTTGACTTTGCAGCAGAATCTGCGAATTTCTCTAAATTCAATATTCTTGCACAATCTGGTTCATATGCAATGAGTCAAGCGAATGCAGTTCAGCAAAATGTACTAAAGCTATTACAATAGTTTTAGGCATTTTTCAAAAATGTTCTTGAATTGCACATTATAAGGGTAAAGATGGATAATATATATGAAAATAACTTAGTTGCTTTAGCGATGGTTAATTTAAAATTAGCAAATACTTTGGTTGGGATGAAAAGCAACAATAAATATGAAGTTGTGATCGGGAAAAGCCATGAAGAAATTAATGTTTTTGACAAAGAAAGAGACTTTGAGCCTCTGTATCCTTCTCAGCCCACTCAGGATCTTTTTGAAAAACTTCAAAGTCTTGAAGAAAAAAGTGAATATCCTTATTTTTATTTTTTTGGGGTTGGTAATGGATTGCTATATAAAATTATCCTTTCTGAATTTATTAATCTTAAAAAAATATTTATTTTTGAACCAGAACTAGAATTACTAAATATAGTATTAAGTTTAATTGACTTCAGTGAAGAAATCAAAAATGAAAAAATTGTTTTTTTAGATGCCAATACTTTTACTTTTGATAATGCCGATTGGTTTTTGCAAGATATTAATATCCTAATATATGTCAGATTGTATGAATTAATTATACATTGTAATTATTACAATTACTACGCTGATTTGATGTTAGAGATCAATTCAATCCTGACTAGATCTTTTGAGCATTCAGTTTTTACGATGGGAAACAGTGCCGAGGATTCACTGATAGGATTAAGACATCATTTACTGAACATTCCGTTAGTAGTGAAAACACCTACTTTGGATGAGTTGGTAGCCAAAGGAAGTAATACGGATATTGCTGTGATTGTCTCCACAGGTCCTTCATTAACAAAGCAATTAAAATTATTGTATGAGATTCAAGATTATGTGACGATTTTATGTCCAGATGCAAGTTTTCCAATTTTATCTCGCCATAATATCGTTCCAGATATTGTTTTTTCACTTGAACGAGTTGAGGCAACTTCACAGTTTTACAAAGATACACCCGCTGAATATCACAAAAAACCTATTTTCTGTTTTACTTCAATCGTTCATCAGGAGTTAATCGATTCAATTCAAAGTCAAAACATTCAAATAAATATTCGCCCATTTAGCTTTTTAACGTATTTCAATACCCCTGCTTGGGGATATATGGGATTTGGAATGAGTGCTGCCAATATGGCGTATGAGTTTGTTTTATTAACCAATTTTAAACAATGTGCTTTTATCGGACAAGATTTAGCATACGGAAGTGATGGGGCTACACATGCTTCAGATCACGTTTTTGGGCTTGAAAATGTTCCTGCTGATATTGATACAGTATGGCTAGATGCCTATGGCGGTGAGGGGAAGGTGAAAAGCACTCCTATTTGGGAAGCCTTCTTAACCTATTTTGAGCAAGATCTTACTAGGGGTAGTTCCTCTTTAGAAACCTTTAACTGTACTGAAGGTGGTGCTCGTATAAAAGGGACAAAAGAGATTTCATTTACAGATTTTACTAATCAGTATGTTTTGCCAAATAAAACAAAAAAGAAACGTATCCTTTTGAAAAAACCCACCGTCAAAGAGAGTAAGCAGGGAGAAAAAAATTATCGCGATAAATTTGATCAAATGAAACGCTATATTGAAGAAAAAAATGAAATTATTAAGGATTTATTTTTAAAAATTGTTGCGTATTTAGAAAAAATTGAAACATTTAATAAAGAAAAAAGACTGGAAGAGATTGATTTTACAACAGCGGATCAGTTAATAGCTGAGTTGGAAGAGGTAAAAAAATTGTATTCAGAAGGTATTTTTAGAGCCACGATATATGATTTTTTAAAATCGTATATTATGTTTCAAGAATTTGAAATCGCAAAAATACAAGTTCGAAAAACGCATAATGATGAAGAAAAAAACGCTAAAAAAATTGAATGGCTTTATGCCCACCGATATTGGCTTTTTTCTCTTGCAGGAGGGATGGAAGCCATTCTCAAAGTTACAGAAGAAATCAGCTACGAGTAAACTTTAGAGATTTACCCATTGTTGTGTCTCGTGAGATTCTTTGACTTTATGGAAGAGATGCAGCCCTTTATGCGCTTCTTCTATGCCGAACGTATAGGGACCTTTTATTTTGGTATTGGTTTGGAAATTTTGGAAATCTTCAGCAATATCCACATAGAGATTTGCAAATGCCTCAATGAAGCCGGCAGGGTGTCCTGGTGTCATCCGATTGTATCTTTTTTGTCCGCACAGCAATGTATCTCCTCCCCTTTCAACGATCTTTTTTTCACCATTGGAGTAATGAAGCTGGAGTTGTTCAGGTTGCGTTTGTATCCAATGGGCGGAGGCTTTTGTTCCGTAGATATGAACTGCAAGTCCGTTTCGATGCCCAAGTGCAGTTTTGCTCATCCATAGTTGACCCGTTGCTCCCGATGGGTATCCCATAAATACATCGACATTATCGACAACCCCATAATGAGAGAAGGTATCCATCTTCCCCATCACCTTGTTGGGATCCATCCCCGTTAAAAACGATGCCATGTGTTGGATATGAACCCCTAAATCCAAACAAATTGTTGGGATATAATCATCTTTTAAGCGCCAAGCCTGAGGGTATTTTTGGCTCACTGGCGGACGTAAAAAGCTCTCTTGAGGCATTTCGAGGCGAATGTTGATGATTTCTCCTAGTTCATTGTTCAATATACGCTCTCTCAGCTCTCGAATAAGAGGATAGCCGGTATAGTTATAGGTAACCGACATAAAATGCTCAGAGGGGTTATAGAGCGCTTTGAGCTCATCGACTTCTGCGAGAGAAGCAACAAAAGCTTTTTCACAGATAATAGGAATTTTTCGTGTCAGAAGTTCTTTTACAATGGGCGCATGGGTAGGTGTCGGTGTTAGAATAACACACGCATCAATATTTTCACTCTCTTTATCGATCATGGTCATCCATGAGTCGTAGGAAGGATCGATATGCCATAGGTCAGCGGTCTCTTGATTGGTTATGGGATGTGTGCTAAATGCACCTGTGTGTAATTGATAAAGTCCATCCATTGTCGCTGCGGCATAGTGAGTATTTCCTGCAATCGAACCCAATCCGCCACCGATGAATCCGAGTCTTAGAGGGCGTTTAGTCATTTAAGACTCCTGATTTTGGAATACAGTATAAGACGGTGCTTAGCCCCATGTGTTCATGTACTCGCAGATACATAGAATAATGAGGATTCATTTCGTGAATCATCAGGGGTATTTCCCAAAAATCTTGGGGGCGATGATAAAGACAAATAGCTAAATGGGGTGAATACGTTTGTATGATTTCACGAGACCCTTTTAATGCTTCTTGCTCAGCCCCTTCTATATCCATTTTGATGTAGTTTGGTCGAGCAGAAAAAACGGTTTGATCCAATGCCATGACGGGAATAAAGCTCCCATCTTCCCCAATTTTACTGAAACTTGAGTTATCATTACTAAAATTTACAAGAGTGTTTGTTGACCATACTCCTGCATTTAGGGTAATGAATTGCCCTTGATGTTTTTTCGTTTCAGAGAGAAGTTTTTGAAAGTTTTGTTTGTCGGGTTCAAAAGAGACAACAGACTCGATGGATTTGTTGGTCTTCATAAGATCGGCAACTGTGTCACCGATATAGGCACCGCAGTCGATAAACCGTACTGAGGTAAGATTGTCCAATATGGGGACATCGGAAGGAAAATATTCTTTCTCACCATCAGGATAGGGATAGTAGTTCATATCATAGGTATTTCGAAAAGCAGTGATTTGATCGAGGGTGTGGAGGCTTTTGTTATCAGAGAGTAATTCGCGAAATTGATGGATTTTATCGGTATCAATCATATCGAGTGGATTGGAGCGCATCCACAAAAAATTACGTTTTGATACTTCATTCATGATGGTTGGAAATTGCTTGAGTGTTTCGATAAAGGTGCAAATGTTTTGATACCCAAGTAAGGTGAGTTCTTCTTTGATTCGATCCGAAAGATTTAGCACAGAGATATAGATGGTCGTTTCAAGAGGAATTTTTTCAATACGGTAAACGGGTTTTGAATAAAGTTCAGTTTTAGAGGGGTCAGTATCGATAAAAAAGTCAATTTCAACTCCTGTATTACTTAATGCGGCATAAAAAATTTGTCCATATTGCCCTGCACCGTAAATGGCTATTTTTTCCAAAGTTTATTTCCTACTTTTTTCATAATTTATCTATCACCGGTTTGATGATACTATTAATGTTTTCTAAAACACTAGTATCGGCATAATCTAATTTTATAAAAATGATTGCCAGTTGCGTATGCAAGAAATCGGTTACGATAGACCCTTTTTCCATCAAATCAAAAGTATAGATTATACTGTTTCGTAAGCTCTCGTCTATGTGTATCTCTTTGTAAATGCCATTGATTGATGGCATGACACAGTGGCGTATGACAAACGATTGTTTTTGGGATTTAGGATCAAATTCATTTGTGATTATTCCGGTTGTATACGCATTTACAACTGCTTTTGAATACTCAATGTCATCGCAATACTCTATCAAATAAGGATATAAATCTCCCGGAATTCTTCGTGTAACATCGATAATATAGGGTTTTTGATCTTTGATTAAAATTTGCAAATGAAACATGCCATCGACGAGATGCAGCAGGTGCGCTAATTTTTCTATATCTTCTTTGAGTTTATTTAGAACCACATCCTCTATATCGGTTGGATACGCCGATGCTATAAGATATGGATTGAGATAGGTTTTATCTTCGCCGACAAATCCATAAATGATTTTCTGATTTTTTATAAAAATAGAATAGGCGATCAGTTTTCCGTCGATAAATTCTTCAAGAAAAATCTCATCGCTAAATTTTTGTGCGTTGGTGAGAGATTTTTGCAGTTCATTGGTATCATTGACAATCTCAACCCCTCTCCCGCCTGATAGATTGGTTGGTTTGACAACAATGGGAAAGTGTAAATTTTTTAAGTCGTTTTGATCTTTATAAAAAATACCGTTGGGGGTAGAAATAGTGTTTTTTAGGCAAAAATCTTTAAATTTCCATTTATTGTGAATTAGTTTTGCCGTTTCAAGCGTGTCAAAATTTCCTATATTTAACTCATGTGAGAGCTGAACCGTCTTAAGATATGATTCTTCACCGCAGCCGGGCAATAGATAGTCTATTTGCTCATCGAGGGCGATTTTTTTGACTTTTTCTAAATCATTAAAGTTTATTTTATACGATTTATCCGAGTATTGGTGCCCTAAGTAATAGTCTCTATCTCCCAAAGTTATAACATAATAGCCTAACTCTTGAGAAGCTTTAATCAGCGGTATATCCCTATGACTTCCGCCAAGCAAAAGAATTTTTTTCATTTTTTTACCATTCCTATAATGAATTCCACGATTCTTTCTCTCCCTTTGCCATCGATAGTCGGATGGATATTTTCTGAGCTTAAGGATGCCACGTATTTATGAAGATCCGTGATCCAATGCTCATCTGTAACATCGATAAGATAGGAGGCTAAATGATGGTTTAAAAGTTGTAAAGAGCCTATTTTTTGATTCTCGCTCAAAGCAACGATGATCGTCGGTATTGTGAAATAAGCAAGTTCATATACCGTCATACTTGCCGTTGAAATGGCTAAAGAGCTTCGAGCCATCTCAAAAATAAGCTCCTCATCGGAGGGTTTGTGCAAAACGGTTACATTCTCATATGTGCGTAACGTTTCGGCTGTGTTTGCATTATTGACAACCACCACTTTTTTGAGATCTATATCTTGCAATGCCTCAAGTATCATTTGCGATACGTTAAAGATGTCGTTTCCACCCAGCATGATAAAAATTTGAGGCTGTTTTGTTGGATGGACAGTTAAAATTTCTCTTCTGAGGGGAATATAATCCACTCCAAGTAGATATAAATTTTTTGGATTTTTATCGCGAAAGAACAGCTCCTGCGCATCCGGAGCAAAGTTGATAATAACCCCCTTGGGATATTCTAATCGACCATAATCATCGATAAATACAGGCACGCGCGCACTCTTTGCAATAGTATTATAAATATCGATAGAGGCTTCATAGCTGTCGATAAAAACAATGTCATAGGTATCGTCTATATGAAATTCATCCCAGATAAAAGGGTGTAAATCGCTAAATTTGTAACTAAAATCAATATCGCTATCCAAAAAAAAAGATCCGATTATCCCATACCGCTTAAATTCCTCATACAATGAATAACATCGTATCAGATGGCCCATTCCCCTATGTGAACCTGCTTCAGTATAAAATGCTATTTTTGGAGGTTTCAATTGGAGGCTCTCTCTCATCATATATAAAGGGTTATTTTTTCTTAATCATATCGTATTTTGTTCCTCCCATGTGCAAATTAGGCTATTATAATGGCAAATATTAATCTCTAAAGATATGAGGGCAGATGAAGACTATTGAAGATACTTATTTTATGGATAAAAATAAAGCTTTAATCGTGGCTCTCAAGGAAAATAAATTTGGACCCTATGGAAATCTTCAACTTTGTTATTATGATGGTTCAGTGATTGCTGATGGTCCAAAAAATTTAATCCATCTCCCATGGGAACAAATGGAGCTATTGCTTACGATGGATACAAGATGGCCAACATCTATTGATTGTGAAAACAGTAGCTGTGAGAAAATTTTTATAGAAACACTAGAAGCTTTAAACACACGTAAAATACAGCAGCATCAAGAGTTTTTAACTACACTAAAAACGACACCTTTGGATTTTTCAGAGCCCTTGCGTGTTTACATTGCTGTTGAATATTATGCAAAAGTCGTAAGACATGCATCTGAAAATGTTGCAAATACGTTTCGTGCATTAGGGTATCAAGTGTTTTTTGATATGAATGATACTATGGAAGATTTGACCGATTACAGGCGAGCAAAAAATATGGCTTCTTTTTTACCGCATCTGTGTCTCACGATCAACAGACTGCACAATCTTCAAATTTCGGATGAGACCTATAATTTTATTTGGTTTCAAGATCCGACACTCATTTTATATGATTCAACTACTTTGAATGCTAGAGAAAGAGATTATTTCTTTTATTTGATAGAGCCTTTAAAAGATGCTTTGATTAAAAAAAATATTCCTGATTCCAAAACCTTTTATCAGCCTTTTTCTATTGATTATCAACAGTATAACCTCGATGTTGTAATCAAACGGCAGGAAAAAATTGTTTTTATTGGTCAAAATTACTTTGAAGTAGTCAGCCCGACCATTGAGTATAAAGAGTGTGATTTTATTCAAGAACTTGCTGAAATGTTTAATACCATGCCAATAACGCCTGCTTTATTATCGAATTTCTATCAAAAACATGCATCATCAATAAGACGCCAAGAACATATAGATATGCATATTTATCCAGCCGTTGTCCGTTGTGAGGTTGTAAAGTGGATGTGTTTGCATTCTGATATTCCCGTTGAAGTTTATGGGTATGGATGGGAAAATATTCCCGAAATCGCCCCCTATTATAAAGGGGTTTTGACGTATGGTGAGGAGATTGCAAAAGTTCTTTATGGTTCTAAATATTCACTCGCATGCCATTCGCAATTTTATTATCAACAACGAGTTTTTGAAGCAAGTTACTGTGGATGTATCCCTGTTATTTATGAAGATATTTTAAATTCAGAAGCATTCCATCATCACAACAATAGTCTTATTTTTAAAAATCCAAAAGAGCTGAAAGCCTCTTTACAGAGTGTTCCTAGCGAAGATCCCTTCAAAATCAGTCAAGATATGTCCTATCAAGGCTTTATAGAAAAGATGGTATCTATTGTCAAACATGGAGGTTGAGAATTTCTATTTGAGCCAAAGCATAGCTTTGGATTGTTCCAATATCTCTGTGATACACACTATTTTGAAATGTATACATTTTGTTTAGGTAATGGGGTAATACTTCAGTGCTTAGATCCACAATTTTTTTATGATAACTTTCTATATACTCAATAACAGAAGGTTCAAAGATATAAACGGCGCCATTGGCTAAATTGGAAGGCGGATTAGCCACTTTTTCATAGAAACCGACAACGACACCGTTCTTGTCCAAATCAACGATTCCACAGTTCTTTGGCATATCCGTTTCAAATGTCATCATCGTAATATCACAGTGTTTCGGTCTGTTTTTATGCTTTTCAATAAACAGCGTAAAATCGCATAAGCAAAGATTGTCGGCATGGACTACCAAAAAAGGTTCATTTTGAAAAAAACTTTTATTGGCAAGGATTGTACCGCCTGTCAAGAGAAGTTCATCTTCATGCACTAGAACTATATTGTCTTTGTATTTAGAATTTTCAACGTATTCTTTCATCTGTTCGGCAAAATAGTGTGTGTTGATTAAAAACTCTTCGATACCGGCTTTAGAAAGGGTATCCAGCCAATACTCTATCAACGGTTTCCCGTTTATGGGGACAAGACATTTTTGGATTGTATCCGTTATGGGTCGAAGTCTTGTCCCTAAACCTGCGGCTAATAAAAGAGCTCTTTTCATAGACTTAACTCTTTGTGAATATCTTCTTTTGTGAGAGGTAAATTACCCACTCTGCTTACTTGACACGCGGCAGCTATGGAGCTGAGATAGGAGGCTTGCCAGATATTTGCACCTGCTGCCAAGGCTAATGAAGCTGTGGCAAGCATCGAATCTCCAGCTCCGGCAACGTCTTTTGGATTTTGATTCATTGCAGGTAATCTATCCGTAAAAAATTCGTCTTTTGACGTATATCTGTTAATTATAACCCCTTCAGCGGCCAAGGTAATAAAGATATTTTGAGGATTTGCTTTCGCTTTTAGTTTATCTGAAATAACAATGAGTCCTGACTCGAAATCATCAACTGCAAGTCTGATTTCGCGTTCAGTCGGCGTTACAAGGGTCATATTATTAAATCTTGATATATCTCCATTTTGTGAAGAAGATTGACTGTCTGCGCTCATAATAAGACCATACTTTTCACCAAGAGATAGTATTTCATTTATCATTCTTTGAGGCAAACACCCATAACTAAAGTCGGAAAAAATAAGAACGTGTGCGTCTTTTAATTCTTTTTCTATATCTTTCAAAATTTCTGTTTGTATTTCTATGGAAATATGATGTTGTTTGAGCTGATTCACCCTAAGCATTGTTTTGTTTCCAACACGAAAACGTTGTTTTAGATTGGTAGGTCTTGTATCATCAGGGTAGCAAAAGGAGTTTATTCCGTACTCTTTTAATTTCTCTTTTGCATATCCTGCCGCATCATCACAGCCCAATACGGTGAAAAAACTAACGGTTGCCCCAAGCCCTTTTGTGTGTGCGGCAACAATACCGGCTCCCCCTAAAAATTTTTCACTCAGTAAGGGAGTTACGACAATTGTAGGATCTTCTTGACTCATGCCAAGTGCTTCACATGCTATGTACTCATCGATGATGGTATCTCCTATAACAATTGTTTTGATCCCTTCAAATCGATTTAGTATTTGTTTGAGTTCTTGATAGTCAAACGTATGTCGATCACAAAATTCTTGGGGTTTCTTGATAGAAGAGAGGTCTATCGCATTGAGCTCTGCTCTTAGTAGCTCAATGGATGAAAATCTGCTGTCTCCGGAACTAAAAATAAGTTTCCCGCCGTATTCTTTTAGAATTTCAGATTCAGGATTAAACATGTTTTCGTGTTCATTCCCTTTGACAACAATATCCGGTTTATTTTTTCGAATGTATTCTTCAGGCAAAACATCAAGAATAAAGGCTTTATCTACGAAAATAGATGCCATCAATGCTTCAAGTCTGAGATCTTCAGGTACAAAATATTTCCCCATGCTGTCGGCATAAACCCCAACTTCTAAAAAAGTCCCACTCTCTTTTGCAAATTTAAGAAGTCGTAAATGCCCCGGGTGCAAAACTTCAAATTTTCCGTGAACAAATATCGTTTTTTTCTTTTTATTCGTCACTTTTTTGTTACCTTATATGAAATTGATATGTTGTGGCATTGTACCACTGGGCTTTTGTAGGCTGATCAGCCCTTTTTGCAAAGCATCTAAATATTCATTGGGCTTATGCTGCAAGCATAATGAGCCACACATTTTTTGAGCATCAAAACTGGGAGAAGATAAATAATTCATGACTTCCCAATATCTGTCGCTGTTCACAATATCTTTAAATCGTGTTTGCGTAATATTGCCGATATGAAATTTTTTATATTTTTCATTAAACAGCATTCCGCAGGGTGCAACCAAGCCAGAGCCTGACATCTGAATTTGAAAAGGAGGTCCATAGCAGCGTTGATAACTTCGTTTACCTTGGGCATTGATTTTAGACCATTTTACCACTACTTGATAGTCATCATCCGAATAGGTTTCTGCTTCTTTTAGTACACCCTCTAATGCGGCATACTTAGAATAATCGACACCCAAATCACCCTCTTCACTATCACTGGTATGCTTGATAACAAGATAATCCGGTCTCAATTTTTTTCCAAGTTTTGCCAAGGGGATAACTTGATCTGCATCTTGCGGCATTAAGACCATTTGCATGCCGATTGTAACGTCTAGATTGAGGCGTTTTTTAATTTCCATCATGGTTTCTATATTCTCACATACCTGATAAAACCACTCTTCTTTAACGCCCATAATCTCTGCGTAACGTTTAGGTTCACCGGCAGAAAAGTTAACGCGCAGATACGTTAAATGAGGCAATATCTTTTCAAGATCTTCTTTTCGTGTGTTATATCCATGCGTTGCCACTGCCATAGAGATTCCAAGTTGAGAACCTTTAATGATAGTATGGACATAATCGGGATGAATAGAACTCTCTCCATCTGAGACTAAACTGATGGCTTTTACCCCCATTTGCGCACAATCTTCCAGAAAGTTGTCGATTATTTCTTTGGTAATTTCAAATCGGTCATTCTCTTGTAATCGTGCATAGCAAAATCCGCATCCGTAGTTACAGGCTCTGGTTAAAGACATATCAATGGTAATGGGGGCGATTCTTTCCCCGTTTAACCATTGTTGTACTCTTTCTAAATGCCAAGCCAGCTTTGTTCCGTCCAAAATCAATTCTTTATTTTTCATGATTGACACTCACTTCCTAGTTTTGTCTTTTTTTATTGGTGTCTTTTTTTTCTGTGAACATAACTTCTAATGAAAACCCTAACTCTTTATCGATACTTATTTCCATATCGAAAAGTAATTTAGCCAATGAACTGTAGACTTCTTTATCAGCGGCAAACTCAACTCGCATCTCTCCGATTAATTTTGCTTCATATTCTTCGATGTTATGTTGCATGCAAAAGTTTTTGATTTTTTCGAAAACAATTTTTTCACGATCGTTGATCGGTAAACTTTTCCATTCTTGTATCTCTTTTGGAGAGTAGGTATTAACGAGAGGGTAATAATTGTGTTCTTTAGAGTATTGATTGTAGAGAGCACGAATCAAATGTAATGGAATTTCGAAAAGTTCACAGCTATTTCCCGGCATTATAATACCTTTAACGGGATGAACCATATCGTTTCTTAATAAATTTTCTAATCTCTGGACACCATGATCCTGAGCCTCCAAAATCGGTAATCCGACGATAAGAGTACAAAATGCTCTCATCATACCTAGTTTATACGGATCATATTCGCATTCATTGACCATAGCGTTATCAATGATATGGGTATTTGGATTTATGCTTAGTTTTAATTCACATCCATTATAAGTCACTTTATATTCTAAATCATTAGCACTTTTAGTATAGGCGGTAGGGCTTATTATATCTTTATAAGACAAAATGTTTTTTTCGTATATTTCAATATTTTTCAAAGTATCCACCTTATTTTATCTGCATCTCAAATAGACCGGTCCATTTGTTTTGAACATCAAATGAATGTCCTCTTTTAATGTCTCTGTTGTAGGAGAAAGAATTAAAAAGTTTTTAAAAATCGTCATCATTGCTATATCGTCATTATCAATACAATGACTTCTGCCAAGCATTGAAAAATAATTATCAGCCCCGACACCGATTAGCTTTACATTCATTTTATGCTCATTAAGATCATATCGAATTTGTTCGTAGGCTCTCATCACCAAAAAGGGTACTTGAGAGTAGTAGAGAGGTTTCATACCGGCTAAATACATACCAGCAGCCATGCTCATTGTCGCTTGTTCATTGATTCCTGTGTTAAATACCCTGTCTGGGTGATTGTTGAAAAAATCATCCAATACCGCAAACCCCATGTCTCCTACGAGTAAACACATGCTTTTATCTTCTTTGAAGTAGGTGTAAATCTCTTTCATTACTTCTTGTTTCGAGACAATATCAGACATCACTCACCTCCATTACATAACCGTCTTGGGTAGGACATCGAAAATGATGAGCTATAGAATTTTCAAGCAGTTCAATCCCTTTTCCTTTGATAGTTTTACAAACCATAATAGAAAAAGAGTTGTTTGTTTTTTGAAAAAAAGTATCAAAAGTTTCTTTGAGTGCGTTTTCATCATGTCCGTTAACGTTAGAAAAGTTATCGGTATAGGCAGACAAGACTTTTGATAGTCGATTATTGTCTAAGCCTACGTCGCTCACCTTATCCATAGCCTGAAGGTCATTGGCATCAACGATTAACAATAAATTGTCCAATTTGAAACGATAGGCTAAAGCTAATGCTTCGAAATTACTCCCCTCTTGCATCTCACCGTCACCGACAATACATACAACTTTCGTATCCTTTTTTTGCATTTTAAATGCTTGAGCCATTCCGACAGATAACGGTAATCCATGCCCTAGCGAACCGGTAGATGCCTCAATCATATACTCTTTGTTTTCGGTCAAACACCCTTTAAGAGTCGATTTTTCCGTATAAAAATTTTCAAGTTCAAAATCAGGAATAAAACCTAATTCATTGAGTATGACGTAGTAAGCATAGGCGCCGTGACCTTTGCTAAATACCAAGCGATCGCGAGTCTCACTTTGAGGATCTTTTACATCATACTTTAAATAGTCTCTAAATAAAACCGTTAATATCTCAACGGTTGATAATGCAGGGGCCAAATGCCCCGCACCGCTGTCACAAGACAATTTAATGGTTTTTTTTCTTATATTAGCCGAATCTAACATCTCAGTTTCCTAAACATTCGAACCAGTCTTTTGTTGCTTCTTCGATGGAATTTTCATCCCAAACCGGAGCATCTTGCCATTGCTCAATGTTATCAAGCATAATCTGGACACCTTCTTCAATGGTGACTTTTGGTGTCCATCCCAACATGGTTTTAATTTTAGTAATATCGGCAAAAGTACTGTCAGGTTCACCTGGACGCTTAGGGATATGAACTTTTTCTCCACCCAATAAGCTCACAAGATAATTGATGCTGTAGGTGTTCCCGCTTCCAACGTTTAAAATTTCTTGAACGACATTCGAGACAGCCGCACTGTAACACGCATCAACAATATCGGTAACATACGTAAAGTCTCTCGTTTGTTCACCGTCGCCCACAACCGTCAATGGCTTGCTATTAAGCAATTGTGCCAAGAAAACTCCAAAAACAGCACCATAGGTTCCACTGGTTCTGTGTCTTACTCCATATACATTAAAGAAGCGCATGGATACGATAGGCATATTATAAACATGACCCCAATGAAGTACATATTGCTCACCGACTGTTTTTGTATGGGCATAAGGGTATTCAGGGCGTATAGGAGAGGATTCAGGGGTAGGGTAAATCTCGGGGATACCATAACATGATGATGATGCAGCATAGACAAATTTTTTTAATCTTTTAGATTTTTTTGCTGCTTCTAACACGTTAATCGTTCCATCGACATTTGCTTTATGGTATTTAAGCGGATCATTAATGGAGGGGACAATATCTGCTAACGCAGCATAATGAAATACATAATCAACATCGATAAAATATTCCTCAAGATCTTGATTGTAATCTCCAATATCAACTTTAGCAAAGGTAATATTATTCTTATGGTGAGCAATGTTATCCAATCTGCCATTGACTAAATTATCTAAAACTGTTACTTCATAACCATTTTTTACTAAGAGATCTACCATGTGCGAGCCTATAAACCCAGCTCCTCCGGTTACAATAGCTTTCAAAAAGATCCTTTAAATGAAATTGACATGTGCATTAGGATGTTTTAAATCCCATAAATAACGGTTAATTGAATCCATACGGCAATTGGTGCGACATTGTGAAATATCCAATTCGTTTTTAATAAAGTCTAAATTAGCTTTTCTTTTATCACTTTCCCATATATTTTTAAAGGGTGTCTCATTGATGTTACCATAGCAAAATTTATCTTGAGCTAAATAGCAGCTGCATCCATAAAAATTACCATCCGTTGAAATATAGCCCCAGAAGAATGGTGTTGAATAGCATTTACTGTACGGAACTTTTTCTTCTACTTTTTTCATGGTTTCAGAGCGAAATACGACATTGAAGTTTTCGTCATTTAGGGTTTGAAGTTCTTTTTCAAGTTCTAGCATCCCGGAATAGGTGAGCCCCTCGTATTGTTTGGTTACACTAAAAAGATGTTGAGAATACGGTTTAATAACAATATAGTCCAAGCCAATTTCTTTCATTGTTTTTGCCAATAAAAACATTTCATGATGATTTTCAGGAAGTAATAGAGATTGCGCACCGAGAGTACAGTTTAATCGTTTTGATTTTCTGATTTCAACGGCCATGGATAAGTTTTTTAGAAGCAAATCAAAATCTGTTTCTTTTGTTTGGTGAATGGTAGCATAGGTGGATGCAGTTCCCGCATTCACACTTACTTTGATCCAACTCGAATAGGTCAAATAGGTTTCTATCCCTTTTGTATTGACCGGAATAAAATTGGTTGTAATGGAAACATCAATACCTGATTTTTTTGTATGTTCAACGATTTCGGGGAGATCTTTATGCAACAATGGTTCACCTTCACCTGCATACATAATACTTTTTATCCCTAACTGCCCCATTTCGGTAAGTCGTTCTTTAAAAATAGCAGTATCTAATTTAATATTTTGATACCCCATATAATCAACACCGCAGAAGGTGCATCTATGATTACATCCGCCATAAGGAGAGACTTCAACGTAGATCGGATAAACTTTTTTTTCTTTCTCCCAATCGTCTTTTGCCTCAAGCCATTGAGAAACTCTCTCTGGATGAAAGATGAGTTTATGACTGTCAATTTTATATTTATCCGACATTTATTTTGCCTTTATTGATGTAGTAAGAATAGATCATATGGTCCAGTATCATATGCATGTCCTCCACTAAACCGTATTCCCCTTTTGGGGCCTCTATATGGAAATTGACGTCACTTAATTTTTTTAAATCCCCACCGTCAAAACCAGTAATACCGATAATCGTTGAACCGATATTTTTAGCGTATTCAACCGCTTTAACAATGTTGGGAGAGTTACCGCTACAAGAGATCGCTATAATAAGATCTTCAGGTTTTAAGAGACCTTCTAGCTGCATATAAAAAATATTTTCATAGCCTATATCGTTGGCGATTGCGGTTATGACCGGTACATTATCTGCTAAGCTGGTAATATCTAAGTTTATGAGACCTCTTCGACGTAATCCTGCCCCTAAATCATTAACCATATGAGATGCAGTAGCCGAACTGCCACCATTTCCTATGATATAAATAGAGGATTGTTTATGTGCCGCTTCTTCAAGAATCTTAATAATTTGATCCACTATTTCATAGTCGATGTTTTGAAGTAATTGAATGAGATTGTTAATATAGAGCTGATTGGATTGTAATGACATCTATAGGATCCTTGATTATTGTTTTAACACGTTATTGAGTTTGTACTTCTTAAAATCCACCAATTATTGTCCAATCTAAAGGTGTTCCACGTTGAATGAAACCATTAGCTTTTCGATTTACAACTTGATCGATATATTTTGGCTCTATTCCACCGCCTGGACGTAAACTTTTGATATTTTTGCTGTTTATGAGGGGTTCCCCTTCTGAGATATCCGTTATAGCAATTAAGCTTCTTTGTGGTTTCGGTGGAACCAGCGGATAATTAATGGTTCCCAAGGCTTTATAAACCAGTTTACTCCCATCAACAATTGCTTTAAGCTCATCGGGGGTCGCTGAAAAAAAACTATCGGCTGTCGTATCATATCGGTTGACGATAAAGTGTTTTTCGATAATACTGCAGCCAAGGGCAACTGAAGCTATAGGGATGGCGCTTCCCAGTGTGTGATCCGATAAACCTATCGGACATTTAAAGATTTCTTTGAGATTGGGGATCGTTTTGAGATGGATATTTTCAGGAGGTGCAGGATATTCGCTTGTACATTTTAAGATCGCTAAGTCTTTCACATTCTCTTCAACCATAATCGCTACAGCATCACCGATTTGAGATAAGGTCGCACCGCCTGTTGACATGATGATCGGCTTACCGGTTTGCGCAACTCTTCTTACAAAGGGTAAATCAATGATTTCAGGGGATGCTATTTTATAGGCAGGCATATTTAGCGCTTCTAAAAATTCAATCGAAGAAATATCAAAAGGTGATGAAAAAAGGGTAATCCCAATCTCTTCGGCAACTTTTTGAAGTATGGGTGTCCATTCCCAAGGCATAGAGGCATCTAAATAGAGGTCGTAAAGATATTGACCCTCCCAAGCCCCTTTGGCTTCAAATGCTGGGGTGGGACAATTAAGGGTTAGGGTGTCGGCGGTATAGGTTTGAATCTTAACAGCATCGGCTCCTGCTTTCTTGGCCTCTTTGATAATTTCGATGGCGGTATTCAGATTATTTCCATGATTGGCGGACATCTCTGCAATGATATAAGGTTCACACCCTTCACCGATTTTTCTACCATCTATCTCAAACGTTTGATTGAACATTTTATTTCCTCACTTTGGTGCGTTGAATCACTTCGTAGAGTAATTCGGCAAACTCCCAATCTTCAGGAGTATCAATATCTTGAACAAGATGGCGTGGCAAAATAATCGGAATACTAATGTCTGAAAATGAAATCTTTTTTTGTGATGCTTCTTCACGAGCGAGATGAGTCCAGTAAAATTGTCCCGCATCATGATACGCTTCTTCCAAATCTTGGGAACGTGTATAAAAATTTTCGGGCCAAAACATTTCTAAGCGGTTATTGGCGGTAATTTTAAAACTTCTTTGAATCGGGGAGGGCATTGAAGTGACGGAAAAAGCATGAACGGCGTCACTCTTGGAGAGTTTATCAAAAGCGTCGATGAGTGCATCGATTGGAAGTAACGGGGCTGTTGAATAGAGAGTACATACATACTCAGGTGTTATGCCGGAAGCTTTGAGCCATTGTATGGCATGGGCAACAACGGCACCGCTACCGGTAAAATCGTCCGAGAGTTCAGGAGGACGGATAAATGGAGTTTCTGCCCCGTAGTTTCGTACCACTTGCGCGATTTCATCATCATCGGTACTGACGATAATCTTATCAAACAAACCGGATTTTACTGCTGTTTCGATACTGTAGGCAATAATAGGTTTTCCATGAAAAAGTTTTATGTTTTTACGAGGGATTCGTTTGCTGCCGCCGCGTGCAGGGATAATCGCAACACGCATTAGACGTTATATCCTCGGTATGCATATTTTTCGACTATTTCCAGCACTGTATCGGCAACATATTTGGCATCTTCCATGCTCATTTTTTGATGGCAGGGGATAGAGAGTTCACTTTTGTAAAACAGTTCTGCCGTGGCAAGTCGTTGTTCGCCAAAGCGTTCTTTGTAAAAACTGTTTTGATAGATCGGTTTATAGTGTACTTGTATGCCCAAACCTCTTTCTTGAAGTTTTGTAAATATTTCTTCTTTGACGCAATGAAGCTCAGGATTTAACAGTAATACATAAAGATGACGCGCGCTTTGTTCGGTTATATCGATGCGAATAATGTTGAAAAGTTTATGATGTTCAAAACGCTCATCGTAATATCGGGCAATGGTTTCACGTATATTGATAAAACGATCAAGTTTATGCAATTGTGAGAGTCCCAGTGCAGCGGCAAACTCTGTGAGGCGGAAATTGTGTCCCAAACTCACCATATCAGAGTTCCAAAGCTGTTTTTTCACGACTCCATGAGAACGAAAAAGTTTTAATTTTTTGGCAAATTCTTCATTATTCGTGACAACTGCTCCCCCTTCACCTGTGGTGATTGGTTTGATGGCATGAAAACTAAAAACAGTCATATCCGAAAAAGAGCCAACTTTTTGATGTCCAATATCACTTCCTAGCGCGTGAGAAGCATCGTCGATAACCAGTAAATTGTGTTTTTTCGCAATATCATTAATGGTACGAATGGCAACAGGTTTCCCGGCAAAATCGACTGGGACAATCGCTTTGGTATGGGGAGTAATGAGTGCTTCGATGAGGTTTCCATCGATATTTCCATCCATTTTAATATCACAAAAAACCGGCTTTGCTCCCAATGCTATTGCCATATTCGATGTCGCGACAAAGCTGATGGGGGTTGTGATAATCTCATCTCCCTCACCGATTTCACAGACAGCATACGCTCCAAGCAATGCAGATGTTGCAGAGTTAAAAGTGACACAATAGCGTGCCCCGACGTAGTGAGCGATTGCTTCTTCAAGCTCCTCTACTTTTGACCCTTGGGTAAGATGAGAACTTCGTAATATATCAACAACGGCAGCAATATCATCCTCTTCAATAAGCTGAGTCGAATAGGGAATCATTTTTCTTCGTCTTGGGTGAGTGCAATTTTTTCAAGTAACGCTTCAGCGCTAAGCCATTGGGTATTTGTATCCGAACTGTATTTAAATCCATATTCGACAGGAGTTCCTGTCTCACCGCAATTGTTGAGAGCAAAATCAGACTTCTCTGTAAATTGTATGGTTGGTTTTATAACATAGTGATCGTGAAATTCGAGTGTGAGATGAGAGTCGTCTCGAGGACACATAACTTCGTGCATCTTTTCTCCAGGACGAATACCTACATTTTTATGGGGCATATCCGGGGCGATAGCAAAAGCAACATCGGATACTTTCATGGAAGGAATTTTAGGAATAAAGGTTTCTCCCCCATGCATACGTTGGAAGTTCTTGAGGACAAAATCAACCCCCTCTTGAAGAGTAATCCAAAAACGGGTCATTCGTTCATCAGTGATGGGCAACTCATGCTCTCCTTGCGCGATCAGTTTTTGAAAAAAAGGGACAACTGAGCCACGAGAACCTAAAACATTGCCATAGCGAACAACTGAAAAACGAATGTCTTGTGTTCCCCGAATGTTGTTCGCCGCAACAAAAAGTTTATCCGAAGCAAGTTTGGTTGCACCATAGAGATTGATAGGGCTAGCTGCTTTATCGGTCGAAAGAGCGATAACACGACTTACCCCGCAGTGCAATGATGCATCGATGACATTTTGCGCACCATTAATGTTGGTTTTGATGCATTCCATTGGATTATATTCAGCGATAGGAACATGTTTGAGTGCTGCCGCATGTACAACATAATCCACGCCGTTCATCGCGCTTATAAGACGCTCTTTGTCTCTTACGTCTCCTATGAAATAACGCATACATGGATGATTAAACCGTTGAGCCATTTCATATTGTTTAAGTTCATCACGCGAATAAATAATGATTTTATTGGGTTGGTAGTGTTTTAAAATGGTTTTGACAAATTGTTTACCAAAACTTCCTGTTCCGCCGGTAATAAGAATATTTTTTCCATTGAGCATTGTCTTTTTGTCCTATCAACCGAGATAATTACTATAAAGCAAAAAAAGTACCACTAGTTTGTTGAAGCCATGGCATCGATTTGCATTTGAAGAGAGGAGAACTGAGAATTTAATTTGCTTATGAGCGAGTCGTACTGTGAAAAGCGAGCCGCCATGGTTGCATATCGGGCATCTAAAAGGGCCTGGGAACGTGTTTTGTTTAAGGTCAACGCTTTGTATTCATTTGAAGATCCCGACGCCAATGTACTTATGCTACCATCACTTTTTGTGTAGTTTTCTAATAAATTTTGCATGGAAGTGAATACTCCATCTACTGTCTTGATATTTCCATTACTCTCGACGGTTGTTTTCCCGCTAAGAAAAGTTTCTGAAGCCGATGGATCAGTATTGAACTTTGCAATAAAAGTACTAGAATTAAAACTCATATTTCCTGTTTGACTTAAATCAATTCCAAAATCAGGTAATGATAATCCATTGGTGCTAGACGTAATCAGCCGATTGATTTCTCTAGAAATCGAGTTGATCGAATTGTCACCATTAAAAATACCCACTTTTCCAGCAGCGACATCAGTGGTAGTCATAGTGGTAAGCTGAGAAGTTAATGTATTATAGCTTTGCACAAAAGTATTCACTTCATCACTAATCGCTTGAGTATCTTGAGTGATAGAGATGTTTGCACTCCCGCTATCTTGAAGTAAACTAATATTAACTCCTACAATCAAATCTTTGATTTCATTCGTGCTACGAGTTAAAGTAATACCATCATATTTAAATGAAGCATCGCGAGCAGCTTGAATTTCGTCCAAAGGGTTATAGGTTGTATAGCCTGTTAATTTTGAGTCTAACTTACCGCTATTGTCGGTCAAGGTGAGGGCTGAACTGGAACCTGCGATAGTTGATTGTAAAACCAACTTATTATTACTATCGATCGAAGCAATGGCAGAGCCTGCTGCTGTATTGATAGAGTCACGCAAGGTTGCCAATGTTGTTGTAGCAGCATAATTAACAAGATAGCTATTCGTTCCCATAGCAACGGTTAAATTTCCGCTTCCCGATGCGATTAAATCTGTAGGTGCGGTGAAAGCTTGCGATTCAATTTTTTTTGAAGAGGCATAAAGTGAAGTGTTTAACGTTCCACCTGCGGAGTCGGAAATATTTATTGTTTGAGTCGCACCTGTCTCTACTGATGTCAAAATGAGTCGATAGTCATTAGTTCCTATTTGCAGTGTTGAGGCTTTTACACTAACACCTGCGATATTATTGATAGAATCTTTTAATTCATCCAAAGTTGTAGTAGCCGTGTAGTTGATGTCATAAGAAGCCGTGCCAATAGAAAGCTTTGCGATACCTGTTCCTGAAGAAATAGTATTGGAAGTGGCACTAAAACTACCTGACTCTTTGACATTTTTTAGAGCTAACTGTGTATTTGAAATCGAAAAAGATTGCACGGACACACCCGTATTTGCAGTTACTGAAACGGAGCTAGTACTGCCTGAGGTATTTCTTTTTTGATAAATAGAGTCATCATTTAGCGCACTTGCACTTGTTTGAAATGTTGTAAGAAGGCTGCTGAGAAGACTCAAAGCACTGCTTTTTTGTTTTTGTAATGTTATTTTGTTGTCAATAGGAGTGATAACATTTGCAACATCATTTGCTTTGAGTTTGTCAATAATATCCGACGTTAAAACTCCAGATCCAATCCCAAGTGAATTTATAGTTCCAGCCATAGCAAATCCTTTTGCATTTATATACATCTTATATCGACCAAATTGGTCAAAATTGTAATTGTAAATATAGAAAGCAAAAATAGTTCCGTTACACTTTTCTTGCTTTCAGTCTTAGTATTAGCTATAATGCGATTTCTCTTCATTAGACCTGTGCAAGGGTGCGCTTAGGCATCGTGTCAGGGTAGGAATACAGCAGCACACCTGGACGTACTTTGTGCCGCAGGTATCTGATGGGGAGTCTTTTCTCATTTTTAACACACTTCTATCACAATCCTTTCAAATCATAAAAATAAAGAATTAATTTAATCTACAATGTTCTATAATCTTTTCAGATAGTTTAAATATTTTTGGAGAAATCAATGAGACCCGAATTAATGGAACAAATTGAGCATGTTCCGATGCTCCCTGAAACCGTTCAAAAAGTAGAAGCGGTATACAATAATCCCAACAGCGGTGTTGTAGAGATGGCAAATGCAGTTAAAGAAGATCCGATTATTACTGCTTATATCCTTAAAACAGCCAACTCTCCCCTGTACGGACTTAGCCGCACGGTTACGGATGTTGCTCAGGCAATTTCGTTGTTGGGAAAAGATACCGTTCGTACATTTACGATTGCTTCAGCTGCAAATACGTGTATGGAGATTGACCTCTCTCCGTATGGGATGACACAAAACAATTATTTGGCACGTGCACAGATGCAAAATGCTTTGATCAGCCGATGGGTTGCCAAGGTGGATCGATCCTTACTCGGACATCTGTCCCTAGCCTCGTTTTTACTTGAGCTGGGTAAAATTGTTATTAGCCGCTACTTAATTGAATCCCATCAAGGTGCCTTGTTAAGTGATGCATTAGCAAAGGGCGACACAACCAAAAAAGCTGAGATTGGTGCGTGCGGAAGCAAATCAGAAGATGTTACAGCGACTCTCTTTTTCCGATGGAATTTTGATCCGGATTTGGTACATTTGATCCGCTATGCAAATGAGCCTGAAGATGCGTCTGATCCTGAAACACAAGAAATGGCAAAGTTTTTAAAAGTAGCGAAAGAAGCCATTAGCCTTGAGGGAACAATGACAGCTGCAACACTGAAAAATGCTCGTGAACTGATCGAAGAGTATGGAATGAATCAAAACCTTTTTGATGAGACGGTAGAAAAAATTCTCTCTGCCGCTTAATCTTCTCTATAATTTCCCGCCTTGCACCCTGATGGACTAGTAGGCGGATTGTCCCGCAAATAACACAAATCTTCATACGCTTGTTTAAGCACCTTGCTTTCTCTTAGCAACGGCAACATTTTCTCATCTTTATCAGTTAACGAAAGTGATTGATTGTACAACAGTGCTTTGACTTCAGTATCTACTGCTGCGAGGGCTGCTTCGAGGTGAGTTAGTGAAACCATCGGGATTTTCCTGTATTTTTGAGTGATTATAGCTATAATTTGATCTATGAATATTAATAATTTTATAACTTTCGATATCGAAGAGTGGTTTCATGCAAATTATGAAGAGGTGAATGGCAAGGAGACTAGTGCGGGGCGTGGTCTTCAGGTATCACAGTATGATGCAACATCAACGAATTTAGAATCCAACGTTGATTGCCTAATTGATTTATGTGCTGAGTATGGAGTTAAGTCGACATGTTTTATACTCGGTGATGTGGCAAAAAATAAGCCGTACGTGGTTAAAAAGCTTTTTGAAGCAGGACACGAGATTGCATCGCACGGAATGTCTCATAAGCTTATTTATCCAATGACTCCTGAAGAATTTTCTACAGATTTAAGAACTTCAAGTGCTATATTGGAGCAGATTACAGGTCAAAAAGTTGTTGGCTTCCGTGCCCCTTCATGGTCTGTAAAACGAGACACGTTGCCATGGTTTTATGAAATTTTGGCACAGGAAAGTTTTTTGTATTCCTCTTCTATTTATCCTGCAAAAAATACGATTTTTGGTATTCCGAACTTTCCTGTTACTCCTCACTATCCTACGTCTAACCTTGTCTTAGAAATACCCCAAAGTGTTATGAATCTTTTCGGAAATAAAGTTGGTTATGCAGGTGGCGGATATTTGCGATTTTTTCCGATATGGCTCATAAAACAACAAATACGAAAAAATAATAAAGAGGGCAAGCCGATTTTTATTTATGCTCATCCACGAGAAATTGATATCCACCAACCGAGATTGAAACTGGGAGTGATGGACGGCTATTTTCATTATCAGGGGATTGGAGGATGTGAGGAAAAACTTTCTTCTTTATTGAAAGAGTTTCAACACAGCTTTATACGGATGGATGAGTATGCATTAAAATCACAAGTGATTTTGGGCACTCTGCCGAAGAGGACCTAGTGTTAAAATGAGAATCGCCAAGGATGTGAGAAACCTCACATCCTTAGATTCGGAACCAAAGCGAAGAGCTTGCTCCGCTAACAGCTTTCGGGATAAGTTCCTTTGACGTTTTTATAATATATGGATGAGTATGCTAAAAAAGTGCAGGCTGTAACGACTTTAATTTAAAACTTTTTCGATGAATTTCGCAATATCCGTATTCCCGTATGGCTTCGATGTGCATACTTGAACCATATCCTTTGTGTCCTTCAAATCCATATTGGGGATAAAGAGGAGCGAGTTCAACCATCTCTCGATCTCGTGTTACTTTAGCCAGTATTGATGCCGCGCTTACTTCAGGCACTGTCGCATCTGCTTTGACCAATGTCTTGATATTCGTTATTCCAAAAGAGCAATTCCCATCATACAAATAATCCGCTTCACCAATAGCGCTCATGATCTCACGAAGACCTGATGATAAACAATGAGAAAGTCCAAACTCATCGATGGTGGATGCATCAAAGCGGACAATATGATAGGTTGAGTTGGCAATGATCTCATCGAATAGAGATTCTCTCTTTTTTTCACTGAGTTTTTTAGAGTCATTTAATCCATCTATAGGTCGATGGAGAATTACCCCTGCTATCGTAAGTGGTCCTGCAAGTGGTCCCCTGCCTGCTTCATCGATTCCACATAAATACATTGCTTCTCCGTTACTTTGCGATATTTTATCTTCTAATTTGGTATGATACACAAAAAGGAGTTTTTATGTTGAAATCAGCTTTGTTCGTTTCGTTTATTGGTGTTTCAGTGGCTTCGGCGGCTACTATTTTAGGATTTGGTGCTGAAGCTAATTATTACAGCCCTACAGTAAGTGGAAATTTTAGTTACACCGATAATGGGACTACAACACATACTCATTTTTCTGACGATACTCAGTCGAGTTATCAGCTCAGTGCTTATTTTGAGCATCCTCTTCCAATGTTGCCTAATCTTCGTATCGATTATACCCCTGCAACTACCTTTAGTGGAGCAGATAGTCTCATTGGAACAAATAATGTTTCCTTTAAACAACTCGATGGAACCCTTTATTATGAACTACTTGATAATGTTATAGATTTGGATGCAGGAGTAACGTTTAAGGCTATTGATGGAAAGATTGAAGGATTAGCTAATCAAGATTTTAATGTTCTAATCCCTATGATCTACCTGAGTACAGGCGTCAAAATACCTGCTTTACCAATCCACGTAGTCGGTGATGTGAAATACGTAGGCTACCATGGTGATTCAATGATCGATGCCCGTGTAAAAGCAATGTGGGATATTGTTGCCGGCTTACAAGCACACGCAGGTCTCCGATATGAATCAATGAAAATTGATAATCGAGAGAATATAAATGCGGATGTAACTTTTAAAGGACCATTTATCGGCCTAGGATATGCATTTTAATTATTCTTCTCCCAATGCCCATTGTGAAAAGGGTACCATCTCGATTTTTGCAATCGGATGGGAGAGGGTGTTTTCCAAATTCATCGTCACCACAATAACCTCTTTGACTTGATAGGTGATGATAAAACCCTCCAGTGCTTCTACTTTTTTAAACAAGGCATGCTCATTTGCAAATGCCGATGCTAATACAATTTGATTTCTCTCTGGGAGATAAAAATCAATCCCTTCATCGTAATAACACTCAATGTTATGTTTGATCAGTTCTAAAAAAATCAAATTTTCGAATACTTTTCCAAAATGCTTTTGTAAAACAAGAGCATGTTTTATAGCAATATCACACAAATAGAGCTTTTTGATAGCACTCGGGTGATTGAACTTTTCACATCCATAAAGATAGCGTTTATCGAACAGCGACTGTAGATGACTGTAAAGTTTGTCTTTTGAAATCTTACGTTCGATTTTTAAACGCTCATAGAGTGTGAAAGCAGAAACTTTTTGTGTGAGCATCTTGGAAGCTTGGATCATTATGGACAGTTCGATCTCAGATAAAGAGAGAGATAAAGTTTTTTGGAGATAAAGGGAACGCTCTTCACTGGGCAATCGGTGCATAGCAGGAAATCCACCAAGCTGAAAAAAGTGATTAAGGGCAGTCGAATCGTAATATTTTGATTCGAATGCGAGAAACTCTTCATAATCGAGGAGATGAAGGTCCAGTGAGCTAAATTCACTTTGATTGGTATATTCACTGGAGAGGATGATTTGATCTAAATTAAATAGTTGAATGGCGTTGTAATAATTATCAAGAGCTAATATTTTAATTTTATGTTCAATACAAAAAGGTTCAAGCGCCTCATTCAGCTCATTAATATCAAGACGCATGTCACGGCAATCCAGATAAAGATAGGATGATTTTTTGTGTGATAGTAAATAATTTTTTATTAAAGAGGTTTTGCCTGACTGTGCAATTCCCATAATCCATATACTTTCTTCATTGAGGGAAGCTTTACGCTCGATGAAGAGGGGGTTGTGCAAGTCGTGTCGATAATATTCATCTAAAAGTGTATTCATGCGTAAAATAATAGCCTAAAATTTATAGCTTCCTTATTAAAAGGAAACAAATTTGATAAAAAATACAATTTTACCCCTAAAATCATTGACCGCAAGGGGGTATGTGGCTATAATTCCAACTGCCTTACAATAGTCAGCATCGACTGACGAGTTCTTTATAGAGGAAAAATTATGGAAAAGATTCGTTTGAAACTTAGAGCATACGATCATCGTGTACTCGATCGTTCAGTAGCTTCTATCGTTGAAGCCGTAAAGCGTACTGGTGCGGAAATCCGTGGCCCAATACCTTTGCCAACAAAGATTCGTAAATATACGGTTCTTAAGTCACCTCACGTTAACAAAAGTTCACGTGAGCAATTTGAGATTCGTATGCACGCACGTTTGATTGATATCGTATCAGCTACGCCTGATACTGTTGATTCTTTAATGAAGCTTGACTTGGCTCCGGAAGTGGACGTAGAAGTTCGCTCTATGGACAAGTAAGGAGTGGGTATGGAATACATTGTAGAAAAAATCGGCATGAGCCGAACAATCGGCGCTAATAGCCAAGCTGTAACTCTTTTAAAAGTAAAAGAAGTAAAAGTTTGTAACGTAGCAAACGGCGTAGCTCTTGTAGCATACAGCCAAGGAAAAGCACACAATAAGCCAATTGAGGGTCAGCAAAAGAAGTATAACCTTTCTGCTGAATTCAATAAATTCGCTACATTGGAAGTTGCTAACACAGAAGCAGGTGATCAAGATATGACTCCTCTAGCGGACGCAAAAGTCGTTAAGAGTGCATTCAACACCAAAGGTCGCGGTTTTACCGGCGTTATGAAACGTTGGAATTTTGCCGGCGGACCAGGCGCACACGGTCACCGTTTTCACCGTACTGGTGGATCTATCGGTAACCGCGAATGGCCAGGTAAAGTCCAAAAAGGGCGTAAAATGTCTGGTCAATACGGTAACGAGTTAGTTACTGTAAAAAATAAAGTGATGTCTTTTGACGCACAAAACGGTGTATTGGTTGTCGTGGGTGCTATCCCAGGTGCAAACGGTGCGCTAGGTCGAGTAAAGGTTGTTAAACAATGAGTGCTATTGTCTTAAATGAAAAATTTGAAAAAGCCTCTGAATTGGCATTGCCTGAGAGTTTTAGCGGGATTAATCCACACAACCTTTGGTTGTACGTTAAATCATATCAAGCAAGTATCCGTTCAAACACTGCATCAGCTAAGACTCGTTCTGAGATGCGCGGTGGTGGTAAAAAACCATGGGCTCAAAAAGGTAAAGGGGGCGCTCGTGCTGGTTCACGTCGTTCACCTATCTTTGTTGGTGGTGCGGTAGCTCACGGGCCAAACACAGGTCGTAACTACGATCAAAAGATCAACAAAAAGCAAAAGAAACTAGCGCTTAAATGTGCACTAGACGCTTGTGCTACTGCTGGGAAATTGTTTATCGTTGATTCGATTGACGTTCCAAGCGGAAAAACAAAAGATGCTTTGGCGTTGTTCAATACGTTGAACGTACGTGATGCATTGTTCGTTAAAACGATTCTCGATGAGAACACGTATCTTGCATTCCGCAATCTCTCTTCTACTTATGTAATTGAAGAGAATGAACTCAACGCCTTTTTGGCTGCGACATATCGCTCGGTTGTTATCGAAAAAGCGGTATGGGAAAATCTGACTAAAGAGAGCTGAGATGGCAGATATTACTGATATCAAATCGATCCTGTATACAGAGAAGACTTTAGGTCTTCAAGAAGAAGGCGTAATCGTAGTTCAAACGTCAACACGTATGACTAAGAACGGCCTTAAAGAGGTGTTTAGAGAGTATTTCGGAATCGTTCCTTCGAGAGTTAACTCACTAAACCAAAGCGGAAAAGTTAAACGTTTCCGTGGTCTTACTGGTAAGCAAAATGACTTTAAAAAGTTTTATGTGAAGCTTCCAGAAGGCGCACAAATCGATAGTTTGGCGGTGTAATTATGGCAATCAAAACCTATAAACCAACCACTCCTAGCCGACGTTTTATGACAAACGTTGATAACTCGGACATTACTGCAAAAGCAAGTGTTCGTGCATTGTTGACAAAACTTCCAGCTCACGCAGGTCGTAACAGCAATGGTCGTATCACGTCACGTCATAAAGAAGCGGGAGCTAAAAAGCTTTACCGTATTATCGATTTCAAACGTAATAAATTTGGTATCTCAGGAACAGTAGCAGCGATCGAATACGATCCATACCGTAACTGTCGTATCGCTCTTATTAATTATGCTGATGGTGATAAACGTTATGTTCTTCAACCAAAAGGTATGGTAGTCGGCGATGTAATCGCTTCTGCTGAGAGCGGTTTGGATATCAAATCGGGTAACGCTATGAAATTGATGAGTATCCCTGTGGGTACTACGATTCATAACGTTGAGCTAAAGCCGGGCAAAGGCGGACAAATCGTTCGTTCAGCTGGAACTTCTGCTCAAATCATGGGTCGTGAGGGAAAATACGTATCACTACGTCTTCCGTCAAGCGAAATGCGTTACGTTCTTGGTGAATGTATGGCAACTATCGGTACTGTTGGTAACGAAGAGTATATCAACATCGTTATCGGTAAAGCTGGTCGTTCACGTCACATGGGTATTCGCCCTCAAACTCGTGGTTCTGCGATGAATCCTATCGACCACCCGCATGGTGGTGGTGAAGGTAAAACGAATTCAGGACGTCACCCGGTTACTCCATGGGGTAAACCGACTAAAGGTGCTAAAACACGTAAGAAGAAAGCAAGTGATAGACTTATTATTACTCGCCGTAAATCAAATCCGAAGAGGTAGAGTATGGCTAGATCAGTAAAAAAAGGACCATTCGTTGATGGACACCTTATTAAAAAAGTGATTGCTGCCAAAGAGACGAAAAGCAACAAGCCTATCAAAACTTGGTCACGCCGTAGCGTGATCTTGCCAGATATGATCGGCTTGACGTTCACCGTCCATAATGGCCGTCAGTTTATACCTGTTTTCGTAACTGAAAACCACGTTGGGTATAAGCTTGGTGAATTCGCACCAACACGTACGTTTAAGGGCCATAAAGGTTCTGTACAAAAGAAAATCGGGAAATAAGGAAGAGATATGGCAAGAGCATTATTAAAATTCGTTCGCGTATCTCCGACTAAATCTCGTTTGATCGCTCGCGAAGTTCAAGGTATGAATGCAGAGCAAGCATTAGCAGCGTTGGAGTTCACTCCTAACAAAGCAGCAAAAATCATCGCTAAAGTAGTTGCATCTGCAGTCGCTAACAGCGGTATCGAAGCGGAAGATTGTGTTATTAAATCATGCCGCGTTGACAATGGTCCAGTACTTAAGCGTTTTACGCAACGAGCACGTGGTACAGCGTCAGGTATCCGCAAACCGACTGCGCACATTTTGGTAGAAGTAGAGGGTAAATAATTATGGGTCATAAAGTTAATCCTATCGGACTTCGTCTTGGTATCAACCGCAACTGGGAATCTCGTTGGTTTCCTAACTTTAAAACAGCTGCGGTATCTCTTGGTGAAGATCATAAAATCCGTACATTCTTGAAAAAAGAACTCTACTATGCCGGTGTGAGCAACATCGTCATTGAACGTACAGCTAAGCGTCTTCGTGTCACGATCATCGCAGCTCGTCCGGGAATCATTATCGGTAAAAAAGGTTCTGATATTGAGAAAATCAAAGATTCTCTCAACAAACTTATCGGAAAACCAGTTGCCCTTAACATCAAAGAAGAGAAAAAAGCACAAGCGTCTGCGCAACTTGTTGCGGAAAACGTTGCTACTCAACTTGAAAAACGTGTGGCTTTCCGCCGTGCGATGAAAAAAGTTATGCAAAATGCACAACGTGCCGGCGCAAAAGGGATTAAAGTCTCTGTTGCAGGTCGTCTCGGCGGTGCTGAAATCGCTCGTACTGAATGGTATCTTGAGGGACGTGTTCCTCTTCATACTCTTCGTGCGAAAATCGATTACGGTTTTGCAGAAGCACACACCACTTACGGTGTAATCGGCATTAAAGTATGGATTTTCAAAGGTGAGGTTCTCACTAAAGGTATCCAACCTGAAGCTAAAGAAACTAAAGAAGAGGGTGGTCGTGAAGATCAACAACGCCGCCCTCGTCGAAAGGTTAACTAATCATGTTAATGCCTAAACGTACGAAATATCGTAAACAAATGAAAGGGCGTAACCGTGGTTACGCTACTGCTGGAAATAAACTTGAATTCGGTTCTATCGGATTCAAAGCAACGGAAGCGGGACGTATTAACTCTCGCCAAATCGAAGCGGCTCGTATCTCAGCTACTCGTCACATTAAACGTACGGGTAAAATCTGGATTCGCGTGTTCCCTGCTAAACCTTTGACTGCCAAACCACTTGAAGTGCGTATGGGTAAAGGTAAAGGTGCAGTGGATCAATGGGTTATGAACATCAAACCAGGCCGTATCATTTTTGAAATGGGTGGTGTTGAAGAGACTCTTGCTCGTGAAGCGTTAGCGCTTGCGATGCAAAAACTCCCGTTCAAAACAAAAATTGTTACTTTGGAGATGAGCAATGAAATATACTGATTTAAACGGTAAAACCGCTGCTGAACTTCAAGGCGTGCTCAAAGAGAAAAAGATTGAGCTTTTCACTTTGAAAATTAAGCAAAAAATGATGCAATTGACTAATACGAGCGAACTTCGCACGGCGAAAAAAGACATTGCACGTATTAACACCGCGCTTAGCGCAGTGAAGTAAGGGTAACCTATGACACATAAACGTGAAATTCAAGGTATCGTAGTAACTAATGGAGCAGACAAAACAGCAACAATCGTTGTTGAGCGTCGTGTAATGCACCCTCGTTACCACAAAACGGTAAAACGTTTCAAAAAATACATGGTACATGATGAAAATAACCAGCTTAACGTTGGTGATGAAATCATCGCTATCGAGTGCCGTCCGCTTAGTAAAAGCAAATCATTCCGTCTTAAATCTCTTGTAAAAGCAGGAGTAAGCGCATGATTCAAAGTTTTACTCGTCTAGCAGTAGCGGATAACACAGGTGCGAAAGAGATCATGTGTATCAAAGTTCTTGGCGGTTCAAAACGTCGTTACGCAACAGTAGGTGATGTTATCATCGCTTCTGTTAAAAAAGCGACTCCAACCGGTAAAGTAAAAAAAGGTCAAGTAGTAACAGCAGTTGTTGTTCGTACGAAAAAAGAGATTCACCGTGAAAATGGTTCTTTGATTCGTTTCGACGAAAATGCAGCCGTTATTCTTGATAAAAAACGTGAGCCTGTTGGAACACGTATTTTCGGACCAATCGGACGTGAAGTTCGTTACGCTGGTTTCATGAAAATCGTATCTTTGGCTCCGGAGGTTGTATGATGGCAAAATTTAATTTCAAAAAAGGCGATACTGTTGAAGTAATCGCTGGCGACGACAAAGGTACTAAAGCAGAAGTGCTTCAAGTAATGCCTAAGAAAAACAAAGTAATCGTTAAGGGTGTTCGTGTTGCGAAAAAAGCGATCAAACCTACCGAGCAAAATCCACAAGGCGGATTCTTGAACAAAGAGATGCCTGTAGATGCATCAAATGTCCGTAAAGTTGAGGCGTAATCATGGCACGACTAAAAGATAAATATTTGGCTCTTAAGCCTGAGCTTCAATCAGCTCTTGGTATTGCCAACACTATGCAGACTCCTAAACTTGAAAAAGTTGTGATCTCTGTTGGTTGTGGTTTTGCTATGAAAGACAACAAATTGATCCAAAGTATCCAAGATACGATCAGCAACATCGCTGGGCAACGCGCTTCAGTTGTTGTAGCTCGTAAATCTGTTGCTGGATTTAAAGTACGTGAAGGGATGCCAGTTGGTGTAAAAGTTACACTTCGTGGCGCTCAAATGTACGATTTCATGGATAAATTGATCTCTGTATCTCTTCCACGTCAAAAAGATTTCCGTGGTATTCCACGCAATGGTTTTGACGGTCGGGGAAACTACAACTTCGGTCTAACCGAGCAGTTGATTTTTCCTGAAGTTGATTACGATTCAATTATGCAAATCCACGGGATGAACATCACCGTAGTAACAAGCGCAACCGCTGACAAGGATGCTTTCAAGCTTCTTGAGATGATTGGTATGCCGTTTGCAAAAGGAAGAGAATAATGGCTAAAAAGTCAATGATCGCTAAAGCGGCTCGCACACCAAAATTTGCAGTTCGCGCATACACTCGTTGTCAGATCTGTGGTCGTCCACACTCTGTTATCAGCGATTTCGGTATTTGTCGCATTTGCTTTCGTAAGATGGCGAATGAAGGGTTACTCCCAGGCGTAAGAAAGTCAAGCTGGTAAGTCCAGCTCGATACTGCTTACGATTTAGATAAGGAAAATAAATGATTAATGATTTGATCGCGGATTCGTTGACTCGTATCCGTAATGCTGCAATGCGTCGTTTGGATTCAACTACACTAATGCATTCTAAGACTGTAGAAGCTGTAGTTGCTATTTTGGCAGACAAAGGATATGTTGAGAGTTTTAACGTTATTGAAAATGGCGTTAAAAAAACTATCAACGTAGTATTAAAGTATGACGCTAATGGTCGTACAGTAATTAATGAAGTAAAACGTATTTCTAAATCAGGACGACGTGTTTACAAAGGTGCGACTGAGCTTAAGCGTTTCAAAAACGGTTATGGTACTATCATCGTCAGCAGTTCAAAAGGGGTTCTTCCTAACGATAAAGCATTCGAGCTTGGCGTTGGCGGCGAAGTCCTTTGTACAATTTGGTAAGGGGATAAGATGTCACGTATTGGAAAACTTCCTGTTTCTATCCCAGCTGATGTAAATGTTACTCTTGATGGAGCGGTTATTACTTTTGTAAAAGGTGATACAACTCACACTCTTGATACCCGTGGAAATTGTGGTGTTTCGTATGCAGATAATGCATTAACGTTTGCTACAAACTCTGACGATCGTGCTCACCGTGCCTTTTGGGGTACTTACCGCGCACTTGCACAAAATATTGTTGTGGGCTTAACTGCTGGTTTTGAGAAAAAACTCGAAATCAATGGTGTTGGTTACCGTGCTGCTGTTGAAGGCGCTATTTTGAAACTTCAATTGGGCTTCAGTCATGATATTCTTTTTGATATTCCTGCTGGCGTTGCAATTAGTGTTGAGAAAAACGTTATTACTATCAAAGGTACTGACAAGCAACAAATTGGACAAATTGCAGCTGTAATCCGTTCATTCCGTCCACCTGAGCCGTATAAAGGCAAGGGTGTTAAATACTCTGATGAGATTATCCTGCGTAAAGCCGGTAAGACATCTAAGAAATAAGGGGCGATGATATGACAGGTAAAACACTTAAAAATAAATCGGCAAAGCGTCTTCAGCGTAAACGCCGTATTCGCTCTAAAATCTCAGGATGCGCGACTTTGCCACGTATCTCAGTATTTCGCTCTAACCGCTTTATCAGCGCACAAGCGATTAACGATGAACAAGGGGTAACTCTTGCAGCCGTACACTCAAAAACTTTGGGTCTTAAAGCTAACATTGAAAGCGCTGAAAAAGCGGGTGCAGTGTTCGCAAAAACCTTAAAAGATGCTGGGATTAATGAAGTTACGTTCGATCGTAACGGATTTTTGTATCACGGTGTCGTAAAAGCGTTTGCCGAAGCACTTCGTGCAAATGAAATCAAGTTTTAAGGGCTGATGAATGAATCCTATTAATAGAGAAGAATTTTCAGAAGCGATCGTAAATATCGGTCGTGTAACCAAAGTTGTAAAAGGTGGACGTCGTTTTCGTTTTACTGCACTTGTGGTTGTAGGTAACAAAAAAGGGACTGTCGGTTACGGCGTCGGTAAAGCCAAAGAGGTTCCCGATGCTATCCGTAAAGCGGTAGATGAAGCGTTCAAAAATCTTACAGTTGTTAAGATCAAAGGAACCACTATCGCACACGACATCGAAGTAAAATACAACGCAAGTCGTATGTTGCTTAAACCAGCATCTGAAGGTACAGGAGTCATCGCCGGCGGCGCTGCTCGTCCTGTTCTTGAGCTTGCTGGAATCCAAGACATTCTTACGAAGTCTTTGGGTTCAAATAATCCAAACACCGTGGTTCGTGCAACAGTTGATGCACTTTCACGTATCAAAGGATAAGGTATGGCACTCGAAAATTTAACACCTGCTGAGGGGTCAACCCACAGCAGAAAACGTCTTGGACGTGGCGCTGGTAGTGGTACCGGTAAAACTTCTGGTAAAGGACACAAAGGTCAAAAAGCTCGTGGAGGTTACAATGAAAAGCGTAACTTTGAGGGTGGACAACAACCTCTTGCTCGCCGTTTGCCAAAAATTGGATTTACATCACGTGTTGTAAAACCAACGATCATTAACGTTGAAAAAACAAATGTAATCGCTGAGCTTTCAGAAATTACAATGGAAACAATCCGTAGCGTACACCGTTTGAAAAAATCGGTCACTCAAGTTAAACTTGTAGGTGCAAGCGCAAAAGATTTAGCATCTAAAATTAAAGACGAAAACGTTACAACTACTGGTAAATAATGAACCAGCAACTTGTAAACAAGATCTTAATTACGATCGGTTTTCTCTTTATCTTCCGTCTATTGGCATTCGTGCCAGTACCGGGTGTTGACACAGCGGTTATCGCTTCTTTCTTTGACCAGCATCAAGCAGACGCACTGGGTCTATTTAACATGTTTAGCGGTAATGCCGTAGAACGCCTCTCTATTATCTCCCTTGGCATCATGCCTTATATTACTGCTTCGATTATTATGGAACTGTTAGCAGCCACTTTCCCGAACTTAGCGCAAATGAAAAAAGAGCGTGACGGTATGGTTAAATACATGCAAATTATCCGTTATGCAACCATCGTGATTACCATTGTACAAGCAATCGGTGTGAGTGTTGGATTGCAAAATATGACCGGCAAAGATGGCGGTAGCGCTATTTTAGTGGATCACTCTACCTTTATGTTACTTGCAGTTGTCTCGATGTTGGCAGGAACCATGTTGTTGATGTGGATTGGGGAACAAATCACCCAAAGCGGTATCGGCAACGGTGTCTCTCTAATAATTTTCGCTGGTATTGTTTCGGCAATTCCGAGTGCTATTTCTCAGGCAATTACGATGGTCAATACGGGAGCGATGAGTTTTTTATCTGTTCTCGCGATTGTTGCATTGGTTATTGCAACCGTATTGGTCATTATCTACGTAGAGCTTGGTGAACGACGTATTCCGGTGACGTATGCGAAAAAGACTATGCTTCAAAATCAAAATAAGCGGGTTATGAACTATATCCCGGTTAAAGTAAACCTTTCGGGTGTTATTCCTGTTATTTTTGCTTCAGCAATTTTGATGTTTCCAATGACTGTTATGTCATCTAGTACGAATCCTGCTATTCAATCGATTGCAGATGTACTTAATCCAAATCACTATTTCTTTAACTTTTTGACCTTTATTTTTGTCGTATTCTTTGCGTTTTTCTATGCATCTATTGTATTTAATGCAAAAGATATTGCTGACAATCTTAAGCGTCAGGGTGGATTTATCCCAGGCGTTCGCCCCGGAGAATCAACTAAAGCATTTTTGAATGACACAGCAGGACGTTTGACCATTACGGGTGCGATTTATCTCGGACTTATTGCAACGCTACCATGGGTTATTGTTAAAGCGATGGGAGTCCCTTTCTTCTTTGGAGGGACAGCAGTTCTTATCGTGGTTCAAGTAGCACTGGATACGATGCGTCGGGTTGAAGCGCAAGTGTATACATCTAAATACCAAACTCTTAGCGCGGTTGGCCTGTAACTATGGCAATTGCACTACGCAAAAATGATGAAATAGCCAAACTCCGTGAAGCGAATAAAATCGTTGCCGGGACGCTAGAGCTACTGAGAGATCATGCAAAAGTGGGTGTTTCGTTAAAAGAATTGGATGCGATGGGTGAAGAATATATTCGTTCATTCAACGCAAAACCGTCATTTAAAGGTCTTTACGGCTTTCCAAGTGCGGTATGTACTTCTCTTAATAACGTTATTATTCATGGAATACCTACGGATTATCGACTTGAAGAAGGTGATATTATCGGCTTCGATGTCGGTACTCAAAAAAATGGTTATTTTGGTGATGCTGCCATAACGGTGGGTGTCGGTCAAATTACCAAAGAAGATGAGGCATTGATCGCATGCGCGAAAGATACCCTCTACCACGCCATTGAGATTATCGAAGATGGAATGCGATTCAAAGAGCTTTCTTATGAGATGGAAAAATTCATCTTGAGCCGTGGTTATGTCCCATTACGCAATTTTTGTGGACACGGTATCGGAAAAAAGCCTCATGAAGAGCCTGAAATCCCTAATTATTTTGATGGAACAAATCCTAAAGCGGGACCAAAAATTAAAAACGGAATGGTTTTTTGTTTGGAACCGATGATTTGTCAAAAAGACGGTATGTCTAAAATTTTGGCAAATGGTTGGGATGTGGTGAGTGTGGATGAGCTGAGAGGCTCTCATTACGAGCATACGGTTGCGATTATCAACGGTAGAGCTGAAATTTTATCAATCACGTAAAGGAATTTTATGGCAAAAGATGATGTCATTGAAGTAGACGGAAAGATTGTTGAAGCGCTACCGAACGCAACGTTTCGTGTGGAGCTTCCAAATGGGCATGTGATCTTATGTCACATCGCTGGAAAAATGCGTATGCACTATATCAAGATCTTACCGGGTGATACGGTTAAACTCGAACTCACTCCGTACAGTCTTGATAAAGGGCGTATTACGTACCGTTACAAGTAACTATTTTCTCCCCTTTAATCAGGGGAAAAAACTAATGATTTTTTGATAAGGTTTTGGTTTTATGAAAAAATTATTATTACTTCTCTGCTTCTTCTTTTTACCTCCTTTATTTGCTTCATCACAAGACTCTTTTTGGGATAGTTATACTAATGCTCTTCGTGGGGATAAAATTGCTCAGTTTCAAGTCGGTGTTATGTTTGAACGGGGAATCGGTATTGATATTAATCAAACTCAATCGGCTAAGTGGTATGAAAAAGCTGCCATTCAAGGACATATGGATGCTCAGTATAATATAGGACTGATGTATGCAAGTGGAAGAGGTGTAGAACAAAACGACCAGTTTGCAATGATGTGGTTAGGCTCTGCAGCCAAACAGGGCGATAACGAAGCACGAAAACTATTGCTTGCTATGATTGATGGAAAGCTTGATAAAAAAACTGATAATGCTATGGATGGAGAATTAGAGAGCATAAAGGCAATAGCTTTTACAACCAAAGAGGGGGCAAAAGTATGTGATAGTAAGGGTAAATGTGAGCCTACTAAAGCCAATACTACGTTCACTTCTAAATTTAAACAAAAAAATTATTATAAAATAAGCGGTATTGGGACAGCAATTGGATGGAAACCGTATGATAAAGAAGGATGGATTGAAGACAATAGCGTCGTGATCCGACGCTAAAGATTATTTTATATAACTACAGCAATAATCACTTAATGTTTTTACTTTCAGATTGAAAGAGCTATTGGCTGGAACTTCAAATGATTCTGGTCCTTTAATAGTAATCCATGCTTCGCTGTCAGGAAGCTGGATATCCATCTCACCGCTCATGATTTCCATGATCTCTTTATCTGCTGTACCAAAAGTATATTCACCAGGATTCATAATACCTAGAGTTTTTATACTACCGTCAGAAAAATGGAGCGTACGGCTGGTAACATTCCCGTCAAAATAAATATTGGCTTTTTTGTCTGCAGTAACGTTTTCAAATTGTGTCATGAATACCCTTTTAAAAATTTTGGAAAATTATAGCGGATTGAGCTCTTTTTTCATATTTTTAGGAAGATGCGCAAATGGATATTTTAAATCAATTCTCTCTTCATCTCCATCTTTGATGTGAATTTCCAGTGTCATTTCACTTCGATCGAAATTGACAAGTGTGTAAACTTTATCATCTTCTATGTACGATAAACGTCGTCCTTGAAGATTCATAAAAGCTCTTTTTTTAGGTCTATATCCCATAAATTCCGTTCTCCTTGATGATTATTTTTTTAGCGTCGCTGAGTTTTGTGAGTGCCAGTTTGAAATTCTTTTTACTGAGGCCAAACATTTTTTGGATTTGATCTGCATCACTTTTATAGTTGTACGGCAACATTCCACCATTATCGATGAGCATATCGAGAACTTTTTGACTTGAATCATCAGATTTTGATTTACCGGTTTTTTGGAGTGTCAAATCCAGCTTTCCGTCCTCACGGCGAAGTTTTACAAAACCATTTTTGATTTGTCCGGAGTGAATTTTCTCAAACATCTCATTGGCGTATATCATCCCCTCATATTTGTCATCCACAATCGCTTTATATCCCATAGGGGTTTTGGCAATAATCATAAATTTAACAGGAGTGTTGGGATAAAAATCTCTAGGAGCATCAATAAGCGCCTGACTGATTTTTTCAGTTCCCACGAGACGGTTCGTCTGTTCATCTAAGATAACACGGACAATACGCTTTTCACCCACCTTAAAGGGGACTTTTTGCATGACACGTGGAACAAAAAGATCTTTGGGCAATCCCCAGTTTACAAATGCCCCGATAGGAGTAGTATCGACTACTTCTACGAAGGCTAGTTGATTGACCATCGCTTTTGGCATCACAGTACTTGCTACGGGGCGATCTTCGCTGTCTGTATAGACAAATACATCGATGGTATCGCCGATGTGCATTGTGTCCGTAACGTATTGGTTGGGCAATAAAATATCGCTCTCATCTAAGGCTCGTAAAAAAAGCCCAGGAGTTGTATCTCTATCGATAGTGAGGATATTTATTTCCCCGATTTTTAGTGTTTCATTCATGGGTATAATTATAGCTAAGATTCACTATCACGGAGGAAAAATGCGCATAATCATTACAGGAGCCAGCAGTGGACTAGGTGCGGCATTAGCGCTTCATTATGCACAAGCATCAAATAGCCTTGTATTGATTGCCAGACGTTCACAGAAACTTGAAGCTGTAGCAAGTCAATGTATGGCACTGGGGGCGAAGGTCGAAATGATCGTGGCAGATGTGAGTGATTTTGATTTAATGAAGAGCATTGGAGAAAAGCTTGCAGATTCTCAGATTGACCGAATTATCGTGAATGCGGGTATTTCGGTAGGTCATTCAAGTGGAGTGACACCATTTGAGGATTTTCATCGTCTGTTTCAAACCAATTTTTTGAGTGTGCACGCATTACTGGAGCCGATAATTCCTAAACTTATTGCACAAAAGTCAGGTGAAGTAGTTTTTATCTCTTCACTTGCCTCACTTTTATCCATGCCGACATCGGTTGCTTACAGTGCATCTAAGCGAGCATTGAATGCATATGCAGAAGGTTTGCGATATCAGTTGAAGCCTTATGGAATTGATGTCATGACGATATTGCCGGGATTCATTGATTCAGAGATGACTCAAAAAAATCGATTTAAGATGCCTTTTTTATTGAGTACCCAAGATGGAGTCAAGAAAATAACCGATGCAATTGCTTCAAAAAAACACTTTTACCCGTTTCCGTTGAGATTTTACTTAATGATTCGAATTGCATTACTACTTCCGCAGTCCTTAAGAGACAAAATTGTAAACTTCACTAATTATAAAAAGGGTAGTTAGCCCCCTAAGGAAGTTTTATGGTCATCGACAGCGTTTGTACCTATTGTGGAGTGGGATGCGATATTTCCGCTGAGGTCGAAGACAACAAAATTCAGAAGATTTTTGCTAAAGAAGAGGGACTTGTTTCCCAAGGACGGCTTTGTATCAAAGGAAAGCAGGGATGGGATTTTGTAACTCATCCTAAACGCCTTCGAAATGCTCGTGTACGAAAGTCATTTTTGGCAAAAAATGCTGCATTGTTTGCCGATTTGGATATGGATTATCTCGAACCCATCGATCATGATTTTTATGAGATCAGTTATGAGAGTGCATACGAACTTGCGGCTCGCAAACTAAAATCAATCACCGATGAGTATGGCTCGCACTCGTTTGCTTCCATCGGCGGGGCACGTACAAGTTGTGAAAGTTCCTATTTGTTTCAGCACTTTACCCGTCATGTTGTGGGTTCTCCTCACGTCGATAACTGTGCTCGTGTGTGCCATTCTCCGTCATTAAAAGGGATGCGTACGACCATAGGTGAGGGTGCTGCTACCAATCCGTTTGATGATATTTACGAAACAGAATTTATGATCGTCATGGGTTCTAATACCACCGAGGGGCATCCCATCGTTGCGAACCGAATGTTGGATGTGATCAAAGACAAAGGAATTGAACTTGCCGTGCTTGATGTACGCAGACTGCAACTTTCCAAATCTGCTACTCATCATTTGAGCATTCCGTATGAAGCGAATTTGATGATTCTTAACATGATGACGTTTGTCATTATTTCTGAAGATTTAGTGAATGATGATTTTATTGCATCACGGACCAAAGGATATGAAGCGTTCAAGCAGGCCATTTTAGAGGATCCGTATGCAAATCCTGAGTATTTGCTTCAAATTCCAGGGTATGAATCCCTCGTTGAAGAAATAAGAGCGGTTGCTCGTAAATACGCCACGCGCAAAAGCCTATTTTTCTGGGGGCTTGGGATTACGGAACAGTTAGATGGATCGTATGCCGTTATGGCGATTACGCATCTTGCATTGATAACGGGAAATATCGGTAAACGTGGAGCTGGGCTGATGCCTCTTCGTGGTCAGAATAATGTTCAGGGAACGTGTGATGTCGGTATGCTGCCGTATTATGCACCCGATTATCAACCGCCTAAAGAAGTGGGGATGATGACTCCTGATTTGATTAATGCCATGGTTGATGGGAAAATAAAAGCTCTTTTTAACATCGGTGAAGACATTGCCCATATCCATCCCAATCAAAATAAAATTCATTCGGCGCTTAAAAATCTTGATTTATTGATTGTCAATGAACTTTTCAACAATGAAATTACCAAGTTCGCGGATATTATTTTTGGAGTCAAAAGTGCCTATGAAAAAACAGGTGTTTATGTGAATGCAGAACGTAGGCTTCATCTCTCACAACCTTTGATTCATGTTACGATGCCCGATGACTGGGAAGTGATTGCTGAAATTTCTAAACGCTATGGGACAGATTTTGGGTTTAAAAATTCAAAAGATGTGTGGGAAAGAGTTCGAGTCGATGCCCCTGTCCGTTTTGGAGGAGCGAGCTATGAAAAGCTTGAAGCAAATCGTTTACGAGGATTGCAATGGCCGGTACAAGAGGAAGATACCCCGGTGTTACACCTCCATGATTTCAGAACAAAAGATGGAATTGCTTCCTTTCGTTACAAGCAGTATGAGCCTCGCGGTCAAGTAGCAGAGCTTTTACGTGCTCCAAACTATGAGGGTTATTACCTCACAACGGGACGTGTATTGGTTCACTATAACAACGCTGCACAGACGAATGCGTGTGAAAAGCTTAGTCGCTCTCACAGTGAAGATACATTGCTCGTGAGTGTTGATGATGAAGAATTTTTCGAATATAAAGATTTTGTGGTGCTTAAAAGCGAATACGGGCAAAGTGCTCCTTTGCGCGTAAAAGTGAGTACAACGGTTAAAAAAGGGACACTCTTTACGACGTTCCATCACGCAAAAAGTCAGATTAACTTTTTATTCGGAGACGAGTCGGACGAGCTGATCAAAACCGCACGCTTCAAATCCATTAAAGTTGAAATCATCAAACCCGATTATCTGGACTAATCGGTGCATACCAAAGCCAAGGGGAATTTGGCAGAGGAAAAAGGGTGTGATTATCTCAGATCACACGGATTTCGAATTATAGACCGAAATGTTTATAACAGATTTGGAGAAATCGATATTATCGCTCTTAAAGATAATGTCTTGCATTTTGTCGAAGTCAAAAGCGCTCAAAGCTACGAGCAAGCTGTCAATAATATTACCGCTTCAAAACTTCAAAAACTAAACCGTACCATTCAAACCTACCTGCAGAAAAAAAAGTTTTCACTTGATTATTGCATTGATGCATTAATTGTTACAGGTGATGAAATTGAGTGGATTGAAAATATCACACTTTAAGATAGTGTTTGAACGACAAAGGGATAAGATCCCTTTGTCTGCGCTAGCCGCTAAGGCACTAAAGTCTGCTTCTTTGAAGCAGAAATCTTATTAATTAAATAAAAATTTTTGTAATAAGACGTTTTAAAGAAAGGGGCGTTATAATTGCTTATCATATAAAACTCAAGGAAATTAAAATGGGTAAATACATCGAATTAACAAACGCAAATTTTGCTGATACAACAAAAGAGGGCGTAGCTCTTGTAGACTTTTGGGCACCATGGTGTGGACCTTGTCGTATGATCGCTCCGGTTATCGAAGAATTGGCAAACGATTTTGATGGTATCGCAAAAATCTGTAAAGTAAATACAGATGAAGAACAAGACATTGCCGTAAAATACGGTATCCGTTCAATCCCTACAATCCTTTTCTTCAAAAATGGCGAAATGGTTGATCAAATGGTTGGTGCTGCTTCTAAACAAGCATTCACAGACAAAATTAACTCACTTTTATAATCACGAATAGAGAGGAACTATCCTCTCTGGTTATATCAATATTTACTTTCCTTCTTTTTTATCCTCATTTTTCTTTTAGCAGTCATTTTTAAAGATACATTCTACTATTTCTGAGTTTTTAATGTAGTCTAAAAGTTTTCTAAAACCATTTTTCTTTTTATCAATTTCTAGCGTCCTTTAACAGCAATACAGTACCATACGTCCAATTTGAAATGAATCATACTATGAGGTGTTAACTATGTTGGATTGTGCGATTATCGGAGGAGGACCTGCGGGTTTAACAGCAGGTTTATATGCAACACGCGGCGGATTGGATAATGTTGTTATGTTTGAAAAAGGGATGCCTGGCGGTCAAATCACCATGAGTTCCGAGATTGAAAATTATCCTGGCGCAACAGCTCATAATCTCAGCGGAATGGATTTTATGTCTCCATGGCCTGAACAGTGTCAGCGTTTTGGATTGAAGCATGAGATGTCTGAAGTAACCCGTATTTCTCGTAATGAGGATGGAACCTTTACGATTCATAAATCCGATGGAAAAACGGATATGGCTAAAAGTGTCATTGTGGGGACGGGATCAACTCCAAAACGTGCCGGATTTATTGGTGAAGATAAATATTTCGGTCGTGGTGTGAGTACCTGTGCGACGTGTGATGGCTTTTTTTATAAAGGAAAAGAAGTGGCGGTGATCGGTGGCGGTGATACGGCTCTTGAAGAGGCGCTTTATTTGGCAAAAATTTGTTCAAAAGTGTATCTTATCCACCGTCGTGACACGTTTCGCTCAGCCCCTAGTACGATTGAACGCATCAAAAATACCGCGAACATTGAGCTTGTTCTCAATGCTTCTCCGGAAGAAGTACTCGGTGATGCTATGGGTGTGACGGGGGTTCGTGTTGTATTTAAAGACGCTTCCACTCGTCAGATAGATGCTCCAGGGGTATTTGTATTTATTGGAAATAATGTTAATAATCAAGTATTAATCCAAGAAGACGGCAGTTTTTTATGCGATATGACACCCTCAGGTGAGGTCATTGTTGATTTGAGCATGAAAACATCGGTTGCAGGATTGTACGCTGCGGGTGATATGCGCATTGTCGCACCTAAGCAAGTGGTAAGTGCTGCAGGTGATGGTGCGGTTGCTGCATTGCAGGCGATTTCGTATGTGGATGAGCATTTTCACGCGTAGGCGTGAATTACGAATGCTTCTTCTTCAAAGTGGCACTTAAACCCTAAAACGATACAATTCGTTTTTACTATTGTAAACGGGAGATGACCATGATTAGAGTAGGTGTATTTGGCGCGGGTGGGCGTGTTGGAAAGTTGATTATTGAAGATTTACGTCAGGAAAGTGACATATCACTGGGTGCTGTGTATGTACGCAATGAGCTTAACTTTTCGATTGATCCGTCTGTCCTTGTTACCAACGATATGAATGTGTTACTCAAAAGTTCCGATGTTATTATCGATTTTTCACTTCCGGAAGCGACTCAAGCACTTTTAGAGTGCGCGATGGCTCATCCTCGTCCTCTTGTTATCGGTACTACCGGTATGGATGCACATCAGCTTAATTTACTAAAAAGTGCCAGTGAATTAATGCCGATTTTGTACGCAACCAATATGTCACTTGGTGTAGCATTGTTGAATAAACTTGTTTATGCAGCTTCGAAAATGCTCAAAGAATTTGATATTGAGATTGTAGAACAGCATCATCGTCACAAAAAAGATGCTCCAAGCGGTACAGCATTGACATTGGCGCACTCAGCAGCACAAGCTCGCGGTTTGGATTTGGATAAAGTTCGTATCAGTGGCCGTGATGGTAACATCGGCGAGAGAACCAAAGATGAAATCGCGGTAATGGCATTACGCGGTGGTGATATTGTGGGACGTCATACCGTTGGTTTTTACAATGAAGGTGAGTTTGTCGAACTTCACCATACAGCAACCAGTCGTAATACATTTTCAAAAGGGTCAATCCGTGCTGCCAAATGGTTAGCCAGTCAAGAGAACGGATTGTATAATATCAGCGATTGTTTGGAATTAGGAGAATAAATGCGTAGTATGAATGAAAAATGTGCGGTTGTTGGTATCTTTGATCATCCCGAGGCTTCAAAATTAGCCTATTTCTCGCTTCATGCTCAACAGCATAGAGGTCAAGAAGCAGCAGGAATCAGCACTAGTAATGGTGAAAAACTTTATACGATTAAAGATCGCGGATTGGTTACTCAGGTTTTTGATAATCAAAAGTTAGCAACTCTAAAAGGCCAAATGGCCATTGGACACACACGTTATTCGACTGCAGGAGATGATTCTATTCTCGATGCTCAGCCGGTATTCGCCCGTTATGATCTTGGAGAGATGGCGATTGTTCATAATGGAAATCTCACCAATGCTAAAGAAGTACGGGATGCGCTCATTAAAAAAGGGGCAATTTTCCAAACGTATATGGATACTGAAAACCTTATCCATCTGATTGCAAAAAGTGATCAGCACCATTTGACGGATCGTATTATCGATGCAGTCAAAAAGATTGAAGGGGCATACTCCCTCGTCTTTTTGAGCCGTTCGAAGATGTTTGCAATGCGCGACCGTTTTGGATTCCGACCTCTCAGCCTTGGGCGCTTGGGCGATGGTTATGTAGTTGCATCTGAGACATGTGCTTTTGATCTTATCGGTGCGGAGTACATTCGTGATGTAGAACCTGGTGAGCTTTTGATCTTTGAAAAAGGAAAAGCTCCTCAATCGATTAAAGTTTACGAGCCAACACCCAAACACTGTATTTTCGAATATGTCTATTTCGCTCGTCCTGATTCGAATGTGTATGGACAAAATGTTTATGAAATGCGTAAAGCAATGGGTAAAAAATTGGCACAAGAGCAGCCAATGATCGCTGATATGATCGTTCCTGTTCCCGATGGCGGTGTTCCTGCAGCTATTGGATACTCTCAAGAAAGCGGTATCCCTTTCGAGATGGCAATTATGCGTAACCACTACATTGGACGTACATTTATTGAGCCGACACAAGAGATGCGTGATTTGAAAGTCAAGATGAAACTTTCTCCGATTGAGCATCTGATCAAAGGTAAGCGCTTAATCGTCGTCGATGACTCCATTGTACGCGGTACTACAAGTCGTCGAATCGTCCGTATGCTCAAAGAAGCGGGTGCGCTTGAAGTTCATATGCGTATCTCAAGCCCTCCAACAACCGACCCCTGTTTTTACGGTGTTGATACACCGGATAAAGATAAGCTGATTGCTGCAAACATGACCAATGCAGAAATCTGCGCATTTATCGAAGCCGATTCGCTTGGTTATTTGAGTAATGATGGATTATTGCTGAGTGTAAACGGCAAAGAAGAAAACTATTGTACGGCGTGTTTTACCGGCAATTACATTATTTAAAACATTCACATGCGCGAACAGATTTTTACTTTCGGACAGTATTTGAGTGAAAAATTTGGGTGCAAAGTCTCCAAAGTTCCTGTCTCTATTTCAGGGTTTACCTGCCCTAACATCGATGGTAACGTTGCAAAGGGTGGATGCACTTTTTGCGAAAATGATTCCTTTAGTCCGAGTTTGGACAAAGCAAAGCCTCTTAAAGGTTTTTTTCTTAACCTTGAATCCTCTGAAAACCCTTATCTCGAAAAACAAATTGAACAGCTCCAGTGGCAGTTTGATGCGCTTTCTCAAAAACTAAGTGCCCAAAATGGGACACAAAAATATCTTGTTTATTTTCAAAGCTTTACCAACACTTACGCCCCGCTAGACACACTGAAAGCTCTGTATGAAAAAGCTCTTAGTTTTGACAATGTGGTGGGTCTTAGTATTGGTACACGCTCGGACAGTATTAGTGATGAGGTGTTTGAGTATTTATGTGAGCTTTCCAAGAAAACAGAATTATGGATCGAATTTGGGATTCAATCGATATTTGATGAAACATTGGAAAAAATTAATCGCGGACATAATGCTCAAAGTGTAAAAGATGCCATACTAAAAGCTAAAAAATATGGATTAAATGTATGCGGACATCTTATCTTCGGACTCCCGGGAGAAGACAAAACGATGATGCTTCAAACTGCGCAGGCAGCATACGAGTTAGGGGTAGATTCACTAAAATATCATCCTCTTTATGTGGTAAAACGAACGGCATTGGCAAATGAATATGGACGGGGTGAATTTACTCCTATAACGGAAGAACTTTATTTGGAAGTATTGAGCGAAGCGTTGAAAATGAAGCCAAAGGGTATTAGTGTTCAGCGTCTCACAGCGGGAATCGATGATGAATCGCTTATCGCTCCGCAATGGTGTCGAGATAAGAATACTCAGTTGAAAGCCATTAACAACGCACTTAAAGAGTTTGGACTAAAATACTAATAACTTACTGACCATACGCTCTAACGTAGCTTGTGTACCCTCTGAAATAAGAAGGATGACGCATAATAATTCGAAAATCTTTTCGTTGCCCCGGTTTTAAGTTTGTTGCAACGACTTCTGTTACGATTAGATAAGAAGGTTTAGCTCTTTCGTCTCCGATGAGTTCTGCAAATGCATTCGACTGATAGGAAGGTTCCCCTTTTTTAGCTGCAGTGTCTTTGTTTACTATTTTAATTTCTACGCTTACTTCCCCGATCGTATAATTACCGCTATTTCGTACGGATCCAATAAAAAATATTTTTTCTGTCGCAAGAAAACGATAATCCTTAACGTCAGACAAGGTTATTTTTTTGGTGTAACTATCAAGAATTAAAAGTGTACCAAACATAAATCCTGGAATAACAAGAATATAGGTGATAATAATGGAAGTTTTTGAATTTGATTTAGGTTGCAGAAGCGTTGTTGTAATGAGAAAAATTAGCAGTGCTGTAAAAAAAATAACTGCCCCGTAGTGCCAAAAAGTAAAATAAGTATTCATCATCTGCAAACTCCCCACGCTGTAACGCTAAATTTCTTTGGATAACTAAAGGGTTCAATTAAGACTTTAAACGTCTCCGAACTATTGGGTTTTATAGGCTGCTTGATACTGAGCGTTTGACGATGAAAGGGTAAATAAGGATAAACCTTATCGTTGAGTACTTGTATGGAGGATGTCTTTGATACACCGAAATAAATGGTACATTCTTTGAAGCTTTGATTGGATGTATTGGTGATATCGCCTTTTAACAGCAGAGCTTCAGTAAATTCGAGATCTTGGACGGTAGTAAGGGTAATCGTATGTTTGTAGACGTATTTATGTAAAAGAAGATAGCCACCCAGCGGAGCACCTAATAGAAGAAGAAATGCGCTGAGGATAAGACTGATAGCAAGGGTGAGCTTGTGATGAAACAGTACTGCCAAGATAAGAAAAAGAAAAAAGAAAAAAAGGATTCCTCCAAAAAGGAGGTAGTCATAAAGAGCTAAGGTATGAATAAAGTGAAGCAGTTGAGTTTTCATTTGGTCCTAGAGTTTTTCTCTGCGATTCCACTTACCCCTGATCTTCGGGCAAGCTCTTGTTTGACACGATCGGGAGAAATATTTTTGTGTCCTAGTGCTACCAAGACATGATAGACTAAATCGGCACATTCGTAAATAATTTCATCTTCATTGTTGTCTTTGACAGCAAAGGCAAACTCACCCGCTTCTTCAACTACTTTTTTCAAAATAGCATTGTCGCCGCTGCTAAGAAGTTTTGCTGTCCATGAGCTTTTTGGGTCACTGTTTTTACGGCTTAAAATAGTGTGGTAGAGTTCATCGATAATTCCATAGGTGCTTACCGTATCAATTTCAGGCTCACTGATAATAGCTCCAGATTCGATATCAGTAAAGAAACACGATTTGCGCCCTGTGTGACATGCAACACCCTCTTGGCGTACCATGATCAGGAGAGTATCGTTGTCGCAATCGAGTAAAAATCGTTCGATGTGTTGAAGATGACCGCTGCTTTCACCTTTTTTCCATAAGCGCTGTTTTGAGCGTGAAAAATAGTGTGCAACTTTCGTAGAGAGGGAAAGTTCCAACGATTCACGGTTCATGTACGCCATCATCAAGATTTCCAGCGTTGTGGAGTCTTGGACGATGACAGGGAGAAGATCAGACTTTGCCCAGTCGATTTGATCGAGATTCATCAATTATTTCCCTGTTGAAGTAATTTTTTGGCTATCCCCTGATTTAGTATCAAGCCAGATATTTGGAGTTGAGCCACCAGGTGTGAGGAAAATTTTCGCGTCTTTGTTCTCTTTGAGAGCATCGTTAAATTTGCCTTGCACTTTGATTTGTTCCAACTTGAGCAAGCCCGGTGTGAGTGACTGTCCTACGAGGTGGTTGGCTTGAGCTTGAGCTTTAGCTTCGATAGTAAGGGCATTCGCCGTACCTTGCGCTTCTGTCTCTTTTTTGAACGCTTCTTGTTTTGCACGCTCAACGTCTTGCTGTGCTTTTTCAACTTCTTGTTTAGCGACCTGAACGCGCTCGATTTGATCTTTCACTTTTTGAGGAAGACCAATTTCGCGCAATTGGATTGATTCGAGATCAGCAGGACCATTTTTTTGGCGATTAACATTATCTCGAATACCTGCTTCGATTTTTTGGGCAATTGCATTTCGCATAATCGGCAAAGTCTCTGCATCGTACTGACCGATAACATTACGTACGACATCACGAGCTACAGGATCGATAATTTTATCTTCCCAGCTGAAACCCCAGTTGGAGATGGTTTGAGCTGCTAGTTGGGCATTAAGACGATATTGGACTGTCATATCGATGGATACCGGAAGTCCACGTTTATCTAAGACAGTGATAGCGGGTTTCAGTAAAATTCCATCTCCTGCGGTTGACGCACGATCGATTTTATCCGCATAGTTGATAATACGTACTTTTGTATCCACAATATAGACATTTTGAATAACAGGAAGGAGAAAATGAAGTCCAGGCATTAATGCGTTATCGCTGTATTTACCGTTGGTAGAGAGAATTCCGCGTTCACCTTCGTTAATGATAATAAATGGTTTTGCCAAAAATATGAGGACGATAAATCCTCCAATGAGCCAAAGTATACCCGCTTTTTGAGGATTCATATTGAAGTCAATTTTAGGAGGTTTTGGAGGAGTAAATCCTCCATCGCTCTTCTTTTCTTCACTTTTTTTCTTATTAAAATAATCGTTCATATCAGTTGCCACGAGGTGTACCTTTTTGTTAATTTAATAAACGCCATCGGAATACATCCCGATTGGCTACGCTAACGCTAAGTTTCCTTCGGCAGGAAGCCCAGCAACATTTTAATCTATATAGGTCAAGTAGTGATCGTAATCAGGATTACGTCCGTATACGATGTCGAAATAGCTGCTTTGCAGTTTTTCAGTGATTGGACCACGTCCGCCTGCACCCAACACGCGTGCATCTACTTCGCGAACAGGAGTGAGTTCTGCTGCAGTGCCTGTGAGGAATGCTTCATCTGCAACATAAATTTCTTCACGTGTGATTTTGCGACGAGTTACTTTCATTCCCATTTTTTCTGCCATTTCGATGACCGTTTTTTGGGTGATGGATGCGAGAGAGTTATCGTTTGGCGGAGTAATGATTTCACCGTCTTTTATCATGAAAAACGACGCTCCGCTGGCTTCCGCAACATAACCTTCATCATCCAGAAGAAGTGCTTCATCGTAACCGGCTTCTACTGCTTCAAATTTTGCCATTTGAGAGTTGAGATAGTTAGCGACAGCTTTTGCTTTACCCATATTGGATTTGTTGTTTGGACGGCTGAATGAAGAGATTTTAAGACGAATACCACGCTTCATCCCCTCTTCACCCAAATAAGCGCCCCATTCCCATGCAGCAACAGCAACTTCAACAGGAGCTTCTTTATGATAAATCCCCATAACGCCATATCCTAAATAGACAATAGGACGAAGATAGACATTTTCACCCGTAAAATCATTGGATTTAATGAGATCAATTTGTGCTTGGTTGAGTTCTTCAAGAGTATATGGAACCGTTATGAGTGTCATTTTTGCCGATTCGATCAAACGTTTTGTATGATCGTTTAGACGAAAAATAGCATACCCTTTTGGAGTTTTATAGACTTTCGTCCCCTCGATGGCGCCGTTACCGTAGTGGAGCGTATGAGAAAGGACGTGGATCTTTGCGTCATTCCAAGGTACTAGTTTTCCATTCATCCAAATATTTTTGGCTTCGTTCATAGTGAAAATCTCCAAAATAAAAATTAGGTGATTCTAGCGCAGATGCCATTTAACATTGATTAAGCGGTATAATTCTCTAAAAAAAAGCTGCTCTAATTATGTTACGAATACTTGTATTGGCTGTTTTATTGAGTGTGTCTGGTATGGCTGAAGTTTCTTCACTGGATAACTTTCGTTCCAAGCTTATAACGCCATCGGAACACGTCCCGGTGGCTACGCTAAGGCTAAGTTTTACCCTCAAGGGGCACAATGACTTCGGCAGTAAGCCCAGCGCACGCTTGCGTGCTTCATATTGAAATAAATTTAATGCACTGGTGTATTGACCATCCAGACTGAAAAAACGTCAAGATAATCCCAAAACGACTGAATGTATTCAGGACTGATCCCCTCCGCTTCGAGCGCCGGAAGCAAGACAGCATAAAACTCGAGCCAGCGACGACGTCCGTTTTCATCGATTCGGAACGGTGCATGGCGTCCAACCATACGAGGCTCACCACGGCTTTGTGCAAAATAATCAGGTCCTCCGCAAATTTGGATCAAAAAATCTGCAGCATGTTTTTTGGCTGTACTGAAATCCTCTTCATCATTAACCGGAAATAAAAAGGCAATATCGCTGGTACGGATCATTTCATAATGATCGTCAACCAGTTTTCGAAAACGCTCTTCCCCTACTTGGAAAAAAAATCCCGGATGAGGTTTAGTCACTGGAGGGCGTACCCCTAAAACACCGTCTGTTATGGTCAAGTTCATTATTGTCCCTTTGATAAATATGGGGATATTCTAAAACATATCCAACAAAAAACGCCTTAAAGTGAGTGCATCTTTCTCTTTTTAGGTGATGATTTGTATAATAAAAGAATAATTTACCTATGAGGCTGATGTATGGATGCGCATGTTTGGATGGGATCAGAAGAAATCAAACGCGATAATATGATGGAACGATTGAGTCCGTATGATGGGAGAGTTGTGTCTCGTTCATCGGTATGCAATGCGGATGATGCTCGTCAAGCGCTGAATGTTGCACAAAATGCAGCTAAAACTGCCAAAAAAGTTCCACTTCATCAACGATGTTCATGGCTCACGGATGTCGCAAGCAAACTTAGAGTACAGCGTGAAGAGTTTGCACGTGTTTTGTGTGATGAGGTAGGTAAACCGATTGCCTATGCACGTATAGAAGTCGATCGCTGTATCGAAACTATTACTCTTTCTGCCGAAACAATGCGTACAATGCATGGTGAGACGATTAATACCGATGCAATGCCAAGCGGACGAAAAGCACACGCGTATTGGCATAGAGTTCCGTGTGGTGTTGTCGTAGCGATTACCCCGTTTAATTTTCCGCTCAATCTTGTCGCGCATAAACTCGCTCCCGCATTGGTAGCAGGGAATGCCGTTGTGCTTAAACCCACTCCCGAAGCGCCTCTTTGTGCGTACAAGCTGGCGAAACTATTTATCGAAAGTCCCTATGCGACCAAAGATGCGCTGAGTGTCGTTTACGGTGATGCGGAAGTTGGAAGTACGTTAGTAGGGAGTGATATCCCCAGAGTCATTAGTTTTACAGGTTCCGTTGGGGTGGGAAACATCATTACAAAAAGTGCAGGGATTAAAAAAGTTTCTTTGGAGCTTGGTGGTAATGCAGCGACCTACGTCGATGGCAGTGCTGATTTGGATTATGCCGCATCGCGCTGTGCCATTGGAGCATTTGTGAACTCAGGGCAGGTGTGTATCTCGCTTCAGCGTATTTATGTTGATAGTTCTGTGTACGATGAATTTTCTACCAAAATGGCAGAAGCAACAGTCAAGCTGATTGTGGGTTCTCCCTATAATGAGGATACCTTTCTTGGACCTCTTATCAATGATGAAGCAGCACTTCGTGCAATGAGTTGGGTAGAGAGCGCCATTACAGAGGGGGCACGTGCATTGACACAGCCACGATGTGAGGGACGTATCTTTTATCCGTGTGTAATGGCGGATGTGACGGAGAACATGAAAATCGTCTGCGAAGAGGTTTTTGCCCCAATCGTTAGTTTGGTAAAAGTCGATGGAATCGATGATGCAATCGTGAGAATGAATAACTCTCCGTATGGATTGCAGTTTTCCATATTTACCAACAACCTTGCTCATGCCACTCAAGCAATAGAAGAGCTCGATGCCGGCGGTGTTGTCATCAACGATATGCCCACACTTCGTTTTGACATTCAGCCGTATGGCGGAGTGAAGCTCAGTGGAGTAGGGCGTGAAGGTCCACTCTTTGCTATCGAGGAGTTTACGGAAATTAAATCGGTTGTGATACTTTAATATACTTTTCTTTTTCATAAGAAAAGTATCAAAAGAAAATCGCCCTCACAACAAGACGCTTCCGTTCGTTTTTGCCCTTCGGCAAACGATCGAGCTCTTGGTGTGTTGTGGGTGCATTATCGATATGATTAAAAATCGCAAGCGATTTTGGGCTTACTGCCGAAGTCATTGTGCCCCTTGCGGGTAAAACCCAGTGTTAACGTAGCCAATCGGGATGCATTCTGATGGCGTTAAAATAATAACAAGGAAATTAAAAATGTTAGAACTAGAAAGCACCGCCCCCGATTTTTGTTTAAGTAACCAAGACGACGTAGAGATTTGTCTACGCGATTTACGCGGTAAATGGATTGTCCTTTATTTTTATCCGAAAGATTCAACTCCCGGTTGTACGACTGAAGCGTGTGAGTTTACGGCGTCTGTGGATGAATACGATGATATGGGAGCGATTATTTTAGGTGTGAGTGCCGACAGTACCAAAGCCCATCGCAACTTTATCGAGAAACAAAATCTCGGTATTACATTGCTCAGTGATCCAACCACGCAAATGATGCAAGCTTACGGCGTATGGGCAATGAAAAAGAACTATGGCAAAGAGTACATGGGGATTGTTCGCTCAACGTACATCATCGATCCAAAAGGGATTGTAAAAGCGATGTGGACGAACGTAAAAGTAAAAGATCATGTCTTGAAAGTAAAAGAAGAGTTGGTGAGATTACAAGGGTAAGCATTTGTCATTCCCGCTTTCGCTGGGATGACAAAGTGTTTAGAATTTATAACGAATATAGGCGCGAATGTCTTGCGCATGATCAACAATTTGTGATGCTATATCCCCCATTGGTGTCATCATTACTGGGGCAATTGCCATTGGAGTACCTGTAGTATTGCCAAAGAACCCATTGCTTCCACTGTAATCATAGTTAATATAGGTATAGCGAAGTTGGAATGTAAGAATGTCTTTGACAAGAGGCTCTGTGAAGTAAAGTTCGTATGCATCTCCGCGAGCAGCGATTTTAGAACCGATTAAAGTATCTTCACCATACGTAATTGGACGCCAGTATTGTGAGCCATGGTTGAACTCAACCCCCCATCGGCCTTCATCACTGATAAGGGATGGAAACTGTGTCCCTATCCAATAGCTATATCCAGTTTTACTCTCCATTGAACCTAGCATTCCTAGATGACCTGCATATGGATCTGTTTTAGACATTGCACCACTTACAAAAATGGTTGTATCATCCAGAAATTCACTCCATCCATCTCCAATTCCATTGACCATTGCGAAAGCAGTCGCGGTGTGAAGACCTCCAACAGTTGACATGCCTAAGGTAGGATCTGTTGGGCTAACCATATCAATTAAATTATTGGCATAAGTATATTGGAATCCACTGCTGTATTGTTTATCGTCGTAAGGGACAACAATGATTCCGATCATATCAATATTATTAGTTTGTAGATCAGTACTGTGTGCATACGGGGCTGAGTTAAATCGAGGCTCAGCATTGCTCATCCCACGACCGGCACACAATTTGAAGTATGAGCCGTTTAAGCCTGTAATTTCTTCCATTCCGAATTTGGCACTTGCTCCATCAAACTCAACATTGATAGTATGGGCAAGGGGGGAAGAAGCTTTGACATCATCACGCAAGTTGATGAGGTGACCCTCGGTAGAAGGTCGACGACCGATACTTACTGTCCATGGGACATCCAGTCCTGCAAACTCGTCGTCTTGATAAAAGAAGTACGCAGAGCGAACACGAAGAGTATCATCGTGCGCTGACTCACTGCTAATCCAATCAAATCCATCATATGCACTGAGTGCACCATCCGGTGATTTTGAACGATCACCGAATGTTTTATTATAAGCAAGTTGCCCTGTAAAACTGAGATTTTTGGTTGCAGCATAGTTCATATTGAGCCATAAGCGGTTGCTAAATAAAGCATCATTTTTTTGTTTGCTTCCATCTGCCATTGTGTATTGGAGATTATCCACACTGGTCCGGAAATCAACGCCGAATTTGAGATTATTTCCATTCGTTTTTTTATTGATACTGCTCAACTGATCTTTAATGTCATCGATCTCTTTCGCAACATCCTCATTGGAAGTTACGGCTGTTTTCTCACTTACAGGTGCTGCAACAATGGCTGTTTTTTGAGCAGATACCGCTTTTTCTGCTTTGAGAGAGTTTATCTCGGCTTTGAGAGCTGCCATCTCTTTTTCCATTTTATCAAACCGCTGCATGAGTGTATCATCAGCGATTACAGTTGTAGAGAGGAGCGCTGCAGCGACGATCGATCCTAAAAACTTTTGTTTCATATTGACTCCTTAAGTCTTTGGTGGTGTAATTATTGATTCAATGCACTCGCATTGCTTTCACTGATATTAGCAAAAATTATATAAAAGCAATTTGAAATCATTAATATTTGGTGATAAAGATGTGATTATGCCTGAAATATGTAGTAAATACAGCTGATATTAAGAGAATTACAAGTAAAATTCGGCCGATTTTCTCTCCTCTTATGACGTGAGTAAAAATTCGCAAGCGAATAAATTGTTCTCGTGCATCCGATGTTTCGTCGGCTCTGTTGATAATCGCCCAAGTAAACGAAGAGCAAATATTTTAATACAGGAGTTACTCATGGTAACTATGAAAGACCTTTTAGAGTGCGGTGTACATTTCGGTCACCAAACACGTCGTTGGAATCCAAAAATGAAAAAATACATTTTTGGCGTTCGTAAAAACATCTATATCATCGATCTACAAAAAACATTACGTTTTTTCCGTAGCGCATACCAACAAGTTCTTGACGCTGCAGCTGAGGGACAAACGGTTCTTTTCGTAGGAACTAAAAAACAAGCTCGTGTTGCTATCCGTGACGCAGCTATTTCATGTGGTATGCCATACGTTGACAACCGCTGGTTGGGTGGAATGTTGACAAACTTCCCAACAATCCAAAAATCAATCCGTAAACTTGAAATCATCGAAGAGATGCAAGCAAACGGTCAAATGGGTCTTTTAACTAAAAAAGAAGCGTTGATGATGGGTCGCCAAAAAGACAAATTGATCGCATACCTTGGTGGTATCCGTAACATGAAAACTTTGCCTGACATGATGTTCGTTATCGATGCAGTAAAAGAAAACATTGCAGTTCTTGAAGCGCGTCACCTCGGTATCCGTGTTGTTGCACCTCTTGATACTAACTGTGATCCAGACGTAATCGACATTCCAATCCCTGGAAATGACGATGCTATCCGTTCAATCCAACTTTTCTGTAAAGAAATGGCAGAAGCGATCAACGAAGGTAAAGCACTTCGTAACGGTGGAAACGAAGAAGTAACTGAAGAAGAAATGGCTCCAGAAGCAGCAGCTGTTGAAGCACCTGTTGCAGCAGTAGCAGAAGAAGCGTAATCATGGCAGACGTAACAGCAGCAATGGTCAAAGACCTTCGTACGGCGACTGATGCGCCTATGATGGATTGTAAAAAAGCACTCACTGAGTGTGATGGCGACATGGAAAAAGCAAAAGAATTTTTGCGTGACCGTGGTATGGCTCAAACTGCTAAAAAAGCGGATCGTGTTGCAGCTGAAGGACTTTTGGGTCTTAAAGTTTCTGAAACATTTACCTCTGCTTCTTTGGTAGAAATTAACTCTGAAACGGACTTTGTTGCAAAAAATGACGGCTTTATCGCTCTCGTTGGCAACACTGCAGCACACGTATTTACTACAGGTGTCAGTTCAGTAGAAGAGTTGAATGAAACGTCATACGAAACAGGAACTTTTTCAGAATACTTTACGTCTCAAGTAGCTCGTATCGGTGAAAAAATTGTAACTCGTCGTTTTGTAACGCTTAATGCAGGCGAAAACGGATGTGTAAACGGTTATGTTCACACAAACGGCCGTGTTGGTGTTTTGGTAGCAATCACATGTGATTCTCAAAAAACCGCAGCAGCATTGGCTCCAATGGTACGTAACATCGCAATGCACGCATCTGCAATGAAACCTACTACTATGAGTTACAATGATTTTGATCCTGTATACGTTCAAGAAGAAACAATCGGTCGTATCGAAGCGATCAAAACTGAGAACGAAGAACTTGCACGTTTGAAAAAACCTCTCAAAAACGTTCCTCAGTATATCTCTATGTCTCAGTTAACTCCTGAAGTTATGGCTACGGCAGAAGAAGCGATCAAAGCAAAATTACTAGCTGATGGCAAACCTGAAAAAATTTGGGCAAACATCATTCCTGGACAATTGGCTCGTTTCGTAGCAGACAATACAACTTTGGATAAAGAACTTGCATTGTTGGATCAAAACTACGTTATGGATGATTCTATGACAGTAGCGCAAGCATTGACAAAAGAAGCTGCCGCTCACGGCGGAACAGCAAGCATCGTTGAATTCGTTAAATACGAAGTCGGCGAAGGCTTAGAGAAAAAAGTAGACAACTTCGCAGAAGAAGTCGCTGCTCAAATGGCGTAAACAAACCTTTGGTTTGATTTACACCATTTTCGCTTTTCATTATTTAACGCTAATCGGAACAAGTCTCGAATAGCTACGTTAACACTGGGTTCTCTTCGGCAGAGAGCCCAAGCGCAGTTACCGCACTTTTTTTTACTCCCCTTAAACATTTTTCTCCTATAATTCCCTTATGATACTTTTAAAAGCAACCTCACTTTCTCATCGTTTTGATTATCCTCTTTTTAATGATATTTCTTTAGAATTGCATGCCCGTGAATCTATCGCTATTGTAGGCGTAAGCGGCAGCGGAAAATCAACTTTATTACACATACTTTCTTCACTTTTAAAACCCAATAGCGGTAATGTTGAACTTTTTGGAAAAGATATTTATGCTTTGGATGATAAACAGCTGGTACAGCTTCGCCGGCATGATTTGGGTTTGATTTATCAAAGCCACTATCTATTTAAAGGATTCAGTGCATACGAAAACCTTGAAGTCGCGGCGATTTTAGCGGGAGAAACTATTGATCCTCAGTTGTTAGTAAATCTTGGCATCCAGCAGGTGATAGGACAAAAAGTGACGGAACTCTCAGGCGGTCAGCAGCAGCGTGTCTCTATCGCACGAATTCTTTCCAAAAAACCGCGTCTTATTTTCGCGGATGAACCAACAGGAAATCTTGATCATGCTACCGCTACCGAAGTGATGGATCTTTTTATGGAGTATTTGATTTTGCATGATGCAGGATTGCTTCTCGTAACACACGATGAAGCGTTAGCCGCACGTTGTGACCATATCTACCGTATGGTCGATGGTGCATTAGTAAAAGGCAAATGATTTATGGAATGGGCTGAGCTTTTTAGTGAAGGACGAACTGCTGCATTTATCCTGTTGTTTGTTCGTTTTAGTGCCCTTTTTATGGCCGTGCCCATCTTTTCACATGCCAATATCCCAATGTCGGTGAAAGCCGCTATGGCCTTCTTTTTTACCGTCTTCTTTTTTGGTGCACTGCCGCCGTTACAAATTCATTTGGATGCTGCCAGTTTAACCGTAGCAATTTTAGGTGAGATGCTCTTTGGATTGACGGTAGGGATTATTTTACAACTCGCATATCACGTTATTACGTTTGCAGGGGGACAAATATCGTTTATGATGGGATTTACTTTGGCTTCTGCCATTGATCCTCAGTCGGGTGTTTCGATGCCGATTATCGGACAGTTTTTGGCATTAGTCTCATTGATGGTATTGCTTTCTCTTGATATGCACCATTGGATTTTACTGTTTGCATCCGAATCCATCGCGTCCGTTCCACTAGGAGGTTTTATGGTGACTCCGGAGCTTTTTAAATACATTATGCACGGCATGCTCAATATGTTTGTGGTGGGCTTCATGATCGCATTCCCTATTACGGCACTTTCGATGCTTGCCGATGTTATTTTTGGAATGCTGATGAAGACAATGCCTCAGTTCAACTTGCTGGTTATCGGAATGCCGATTAAAATCGGTGTCGCATTTGTAGTTTTAATGGCAACGCTTGCTGCGACTATGATGATTGTAAGTTCACAGATGCAAAGTGCATTTCAGATTTTGGGAAAATTATTTTAGATAGGGTTTTGAGCGTGTCAAAATTTTGTTCGAATTTTGGTGTAGGGCAAGAATAAAATCACTATCATCACTGCACAGTGCATTTTGACTTTTTTGCGACAGTTCTTCATCATTTAACCCACCTGAAACATGGCAGACTATCCCATCATCTATTAAAATCAACGTATCACTTAAAGAACGAGCGCGGTAAAGATAAAGTTCAACTCCTTTGTAAGCAACAAGCTGTAATGGATCATCAGAAGGGTTTTGAGTAATCAAGGTGAGCTTGATACCCTTAGAAACGGATTGAATAAGTTGCCGACGCAATGCAGGATGATTCAGTGATGGAGTGAGCAAAATAACTTGGGTATGTGCTTTTTTGAGATGGTGTATTAGTTCATGTTCAAATCCACTTTTTTCATCAGGAAGAAGAAAGGTCAGTGTTTGAGCATTTACAACACTTAATGTCAAAAATAAGGTGAGAAGTTTTATCATTTTATTCTTTTTTGGTTACAATGATACCATTTAGCTGACACAACATCAAGAAGGCAGTATTTGTTATGAGAATCTTATTAGTAAATGATAATCCAGTTGTACGTAAATTGGTTGCCCTAAGTGCACAAAAAACGAAAGATGATTTGAATGTTGTGTGGTCTGTTGATGAGATAGAACATGATGTGTATGATTTACTGATTGTAGATGATGCATATTATAGTGATGAGATAATGACTGCATTAGGTGAAAGAATCACTTATAAAACAAGCCTTCTTATGGCCACTCGCGGAAATGCTGTTCCTGCGGGCTTTGATAAAGTGATTAATAAACCTTTTTTACCAACTGATTTAGTTGAACTTTTTAGCAATATTGATAAATCATTACAAACGGCGATTAAGCCAGAAAAAGAACAATCGATTGATCTGCCAAAGATTGAATTGGATGCAATGGTCGATGAACCGCTGGATGAGCTATTGGGTCTTGAAGATGAGCTAGGCTTAAATGACGAAGAAGAAGATTTAGTTAATCTTGAGGAATTGGATAGTTTTGACGATGATTTACTTCAAGGAATGAAGACCAATGTTCTGGATCAGGAAGAAGTGCAAGAGCTTCAAGACCTTTTGGACGATACTGATACGTTTGATGAAGATGAAGAATTTAATCTTGAAAGTTTAGATCTGGATGAAACAGAAGTATCAGCAGAAGAAGAAGTAATTCCTTCTTCTATCGAAAAATTGGGAGAGCTGGAAGAGCTTGATGAAGACGAGTTCGATGATATTTTCAGTGGCCTTGGAGAAGATGAGAATGAAGAAGTGCTTAAAGTAGAAGATGAAGAGCTTGATAATGCATTACTCGATGATTTAATGTTGGATGAAATGGATCTCCTTGAATCAGATGAAGAGCTGGAAGGGCTTGAAGATTTACCGCGTATAGAAGAGGTTGAGACTTCTCGTGAGCCGGTAAGTGATTTATTAAGTGATGATGAATTTGATGATCTTGAACAACAAATTCAAGATGCCGTAGGTGAATTGGATCTTGAAGATTTGGAATCTACACTGGATGATATGAATTTAGGTGATTTTGGACTGGATGATTTAGGCTCTTTTGATGAAATTGATGAGTTAGATGGTATTGATGAACGAGAGATGAAACTCGCAATCGGAGAGAGTGTCGAAGAAGAATTGAGTGTTCGAGTCGGTGCTGGAGAGCATTCTTCATTAGATGCCGAAGCACTACGTGAAGCTATGGGCAAACCATCAAAAGATTTAGAGATCAATGATAAAGCTGAGGCGCCTGTTGCAGCTTCAGAAATAGAGAAGAAAAGTTCTCCGTCTGAAGGGATGGAAGCATTGCAGGCTCTTTTAAAAGCACTTTCAAATGATGATGTTGCAGCATCGCTCAAAGGACTCAATATTAGTATTAATATCAACTTTGGGAATGAGAAGTGAATCAAACGAGTGGTGCTATTTTAGTTCTTTCCGGTCCTAGCGGGGCAGGAAAAAGTTCATTGATCAATAAAATATTTAATGATATCGGTTCTACATACTTTTCCATATCTACTACGACGCGTGCTAAACGAGAAGGAGAAACGGATGGTGTGCATTACCATTTTGTCTCTCAAGAAGAATTCAAACGCGAAATAGACGAAGAGATGTTTTTAGAATATGCGCTTGTGCATGGAAACTATTATGGAACATCATTAGGGCCTGTTAAAAAAGCACTAAAAGAGGGTAAATTAGTAATTTTTGACATTGATGTTCAAGGGCATGATGCGGTACAAAACCGTTTAGCCGATATTACAACATCGGTATTCATAACCACTCCTACTTTGGACGAGCTCAAAAATCGTCTATTAAGACGATCTACCGACAGTGCGGAAATTATCGCTAAACGTCTTGACATGGCAACACGTGAAGTACAGCGTATCAGCGAATACGATTATTTAATTGTTAATGATGATTTGGAAGCTGCTGCGGATGTGCTCATCACGATTGCTAAAGCAGCGCGAATGAAAATCCCGACACAGCAAATAAATGAATTTGTCCAAATGTGGGCACGCTAAGAGTAAAAAAAGTATAAGGGTCATTACAGCAATGAGCCGTTATACTGCTCGAATGTATTTTATATAAAAGGAAATGTACCTATGGGTAGTTTTAGCACAAGTCATTGGTTGATAGTTCTTGGAATCGTTGTTTTGTTGTTCGGGGCAAAAAAAATCCCAGAACTTGCAAAAGGTCTTGGTCAAGGAATCCGTAATTTCAAAAAAGAGATGAAAGATGATCAAGCTGAAGGATCAGAAGCTACTATAGTAGAAGCTCCTAAACAAGTAGAAACGCCTACAACCACAAGTGTTGAAGCTCCAAAAACTACAGCACAAGTATAATTTTGAAACAACGTGTCAGCGCGCTTTTGCGCGATAAATTCAACTGCGATATAATTCTTGAAAAGCCGAAAGATCGTTCTTTCGGACATTTTTCTACTCCTATAGCCTTTTCACTTTCTAAAGAACTACGAAAATCGCCTATGATTATTGCCGAAGAGATTGCTAATTCTTTTGAAGAGCATGAGATGTTTGGTGCGGTCGAATCGGTTAAGGGATACATTAATTTTCGTCTCTCAGAGGCGTTTTTAGATGAGTATGCTTCTTGGGCGCTTTCAAATGATAAGCAATTTGGCAGTGATGATAAAAAAGGGACAATTTTACTCGAATTTGTAAGTGCAAATCCAACAGGACCTCTTCATATTGGGCATGCCCGTGGTGCCGTGTATGGTGATACACTGCTTCGTCTTGGTCGACATTTAGGCTATGACATGACGGCTGAATATTACGTCAATGATGCTGGCAATCAAATCGATTTACTGGGAACATCGTTACAGCTTGAAGGTCGCAGTTCATTATTGGGCGAAGAAGTCCAATGGCCTGAAAAATATTATCGCGGTGAGTATTTAAGCGATTTAGCCAAAGAAGTTCAGTCTCAATTTGGAGATGATGCCTTGCGTGATGAAAGTCGTCAAAAAGAGTTAGCACTTTGGGCAAAAGATAAAATCTTAGAACTTATTGTTAATGATCTAAAAGCGATTAATGTACATTTTGATACTTTCGTAGGAGAAGCCTCTCTGTATGATGAATGGGATCGTGTTATGGCAAAGATGGGTGATGGTGTCTATGTCGATGAGGGCAAAACCCTTATTCGTTCTTCAGGCTTAGGGGATGACCATGACCGTGTTGTCGTTCGAGATGATGGACGTCCGACGTATCTTGCCGGTGATATTATTTACCACAACCAAAAGTTTGAGCGTGGATTTCAAAACTACATCAATATTTGGGGAGCGGATCACCATGGCTATATTGCCCGTGTCAAAGCGGCAATCAGTTTCTTAGGATACGATCCTGAAAAACTCGAAGTACAGCTCTCTCAAATGGTAAGCCTTCTAAAAGACGGTGAGCCTTATAAGATGTCTAAGCGTGCAGGAACCGTCATTCAAATGAGTGATGTGGTGGAAGAAATCGGTGCAGATGCATTGCGTTTTATGTTTGCAAGCAAAAAATGCGACACAGCCCTTGAATTTGACATTGAAGAACTGAAGCGTCAAGACAGCTCCAATCCTGTTTACTATGTTCAGTATGCGCATGCTCGTATTCAAACGCTGGTTGCCAAAAGTGAGATGAATTTAGACGATATCATGAAGTCATCTCTCGTTGGATTAAGTGCTGATGCTGATGGGTTGCTGTTTGAAGCGCTGTTGTTGCCCGAGATTATCGAGGATGCTTTCGAATCACGTCAAGTGCAAAAACTTCCCGATTATCTCAAAGCACTTGCAGCAAAATTACACAAATTCTATTATGACACCCGTATTATTGGACATGAAGATGAAGCTAAATTACTCAAACTTCTTCTCGTTGTTGCTCTTTCTATCAAAACAGGTCTTTCTCTTCTGGGAATTGAAGCTAAAGATCGAATGTAATCCTACTCGTCATTCCTGAGAATGACGAAAAAAATCACCCCAACAATTGTGCAATATTTTGACGTAATGCATCATTTTGGTGCGCAATCGCGATTTGAGAAACATCAAGTTTGAGAGTGCTTTGTTGAAACTCTTGGATTGCTTTTGCTATATCAGTATCGGCAATTTGACTGCGCGCGGCAGAAGCCGTGCTTATTTGTCCGAGTAAAGTATTTGTAGTACTGATAAGTCCATTCGTCGTAGAACCAACATCACTTTGTGTCTGAGATATACTTTGCGCATATCTGGAAATACTCTCTTGATTATCAATAGCAAGCGTATCGGTTGACATATCTCCCAATGAAATACTGGATGAACCAAACGTATGGGTTGTATTAAATAAGCCTTGTCCATTGTAACTTGTACTTTGAACGGATTGAGTCATCGATTCTAACGTTCGATTAAACTCTCCGGCTAGCCCTTGTTTTTGACTTTCGTTGAGTGAAGCGCTATTGTACCGAACACTTAAATCGCTGAGCGTTTGAGTTTGTTCACTGAGAGAGCTTAGTGTACCGTCGGCAACTTGCATCATAGAGATGGAATCGTTGGTATTCATCAGCTCTTGAGTAAAAGTACTGACATCACTTTGCATCATGGAAGCAATCGCAGCTAATGCGCTGTCATCAATCTTAATTTCAGCACCGGTTGCAATTTTCTCGAGAGTTTTATCCCGCTTGTTGATTTCTGTATTCATTTGAGGGAATGATTGGTATTGTGTATTGAGTTGCATAGGTAACTCCTTTTTTAGCACGTTTCTACATTGGTATAGAATACCACGTAATGTTTTAATATTTTATAAGTGCTGCGTTATAATTTTAGTACGAAGTAACAGGAGTTGACAATGGTTAAAGTAGCCGCAATACAAATGCAAATGGGTGAAGATAAAACGGCCAATATTGTTAAAGCCGAAATAATGGTTCGAGAAGCTTTTAAAAATGGTGCACAAATTATTTTATTACCTGAATTATTTGAAGGGTATTATTTTTGTAAGGATATGGACAAAAAGTATTTTTCGTGGGCTCAGGAGCTTGAGAGGCATCCAATGATTGCACGTTTTAGTACATTAGCTCGCGAGCTTGGTGTCGTATTGCCTATCAGCTATTTTGAACGAGACGGGGAGCGTTATTTTAACTCACTTGTGATGATCGATAGTGATGGCGCGGTGATGGAAAACTATCGAAAAACCCATATTCCTGATGGTCCTGGATACGAGGAGAAGTTTTATTTTGAGCCGGGTGACACAGGATTTAAAGTATGGGAAACTGCATTTGGGAATATCGGTGTGGGTATTTGCTGGGATCAGTGGTTTCCCGAAACAGCGCGCTGTTTGACATTGATGGGTGCGGATATGATTTTCTATCCCACAGCGATTGGAAGCGAGCCTGAAATTGGGGTTGATTCGGCATCACATTGGCAGCGCGTTCAGATGGGACACAGTGCCGCGAATATCATTCCTGTAATCGCTGCTAACCGCATCGGGGAGGAAGTAGGAGAGAGTTGTACGCTGACTTTTTACGGCAGTTCTTTTATCACCGATCATACGGGGCAAAAAGTGGCGGAGGCGTCACGTGATAAAGAGGAGATCCTCTACAGCGAGTTCGAGCCTGCTTCTATTCGCGAACACCGTCACTATTGGGGATTAATCCGTGATCGCCGACCAGAGTGTTATGGAGAAATAACCAAAAATGATCGATAATTTAATCGATTAGCCCCTTTATTATCGAGAATATGCACAAAACCATTATGGTTAAATAAAATTTCAATTTAATAGTATGTTTATAATTATTGTGAAATAATACATGAAAATATTCAAAAGGATTTTTCATGAAAAAAATACTTACGGTGTTGCTGATCAGTGTTTCAGTTACTTTCTTACTTTCAGGCTGTCGTGTTACTACAATCGAACAGGCAATTATAGCGGCAGAGTCAAATGGAAGTATCCCGAGACTCAATCATGATAACACGATCGCAGGACCCGATAAAGATAATAACGGTATCCGTGATGATATCGATGCATATATTGCTACGCTCCCTTATACTGAGATACAGAAAAAAGCGGTTCAGCAGGATGCGCGTGCGCTTACAGCAACTTTAACGGTTGATAAAATGGATAAAACAGCAGTTATTGCTGCTAATGAAAAATTAACACGTTCTATTGGATGCCTTCATTTTCAATTTGATTCTGATACGGCATCAAAAATGTTTGCTGATAATCAAAAAATGACTGTAAATACTAAAAATCGGTTTTTAGAGTATGAAAAATTCAATTCGGCACTTAGTGGTTCAACATGGACTCTGCCTGATCGAGAGACATCTTGTGATAACTAAAAAACTTTTTCAATTTATATTAATCGCTATAGTTGCCCTGTTTTTTCAGGTGCCCACACAAGCTGCTACTTGTAATAAAAGCTATACTCTCGGTTTTTTCAATGGAGTATGGAATACATCAGGAGAAGCATCAGAGAGTACTTACAAACTTCAAGACCTAATTGGAAATACTTACAACAATGAACCAGTAAAGTATGAACCATTCTACAACCACACAGGTGATAGTGTTGGTTCAAATGGGTTTCAAGATGTAGCCGAAACATTTATTCAGCGTGCCAATGAGATTGACAAATCAGGACAGATGGGAAATCGGTTTGAGTATTTTTGGGAGTTTATGGGTTCATCTGAGCCGACGTTTCTCGATAAACTCTCAGGATTTCTTCCTAATGCTGCGAGTTTATTTGATTCGGTTTATACGGCAATTACCACTAAACTGGTTTCTATTGTCTCTTTATTTCTGAGTAACCCCCCGACAGAAACCGACTACGCCGCTCATAACGCTAGACTCGATGCTCTTGCTACGGATGGAGAAAAACTGATGCTGGTTGGTCATTCACAGGGAAATCTGTTTATGAATCATGCGTATGACCACATTCTGCCGGTTGTAACCAAAGACCGTGTCGCAGCGGCTCATATCGCTCCTGCTTCTCCAACACTGCGTGGTGATTATGTATTGGCGGATATAGATTTGGTCATTAACGCTATGAGAGTACAAGGAGCTTCATCCGTACTCGCCAATAATCTCTCTATTCCTTTTTCCAGCACCGATGTAACTGGGCATACCCTTATCGGTACTTATCTCGATGGAACACGTGCGGGACGAGCGACTATTAAGACGATGATTGAATCGGCAATGGAGAAGTTGAGATGTACTGCCAAGTATTTTAGATGGATAGGATATATGTGCCCATCAACAAGCGATACTGACTTAGAGGTGTATATCTATGGATCACAAGCTAATGCAAATGGTGTAATACAGACTGAATTGGTTGCGAGTGATTCAAAAATTCGTATACCTCTAAACGCACAAGGACAATGTCCAATACAAGGATGGGATTATCGTACAAACGTTAGCAGCTATGATAAAAACGGTTGTATGGCGTATACATTTGATGATACATCAGGAGGTTACCATACTCTTGATTATATAGCAGGTCAGACGTATGAGAATGGGGCTACCTGTACACAGTATAAGCTCTCTGCAGGCGTTTACAATACCTTAAAAGCTTTAGAATAAAGAAAGATTTGTTGGGATTAATGGTTTCCTGAGATGGCACGATGCCTCACTTTCGTGGGTGCGGATATGATTTTTTATCCCACAGTGATCGGAAGGGAACTGGAGATCACAGAGCAGAGTGTTATAGAACAATGGTGGAATAATTTTTGCTTAGTTTGATGTAATAATGTCAGATGGTGGTATCCGTGAGAGTCGTTTTACGCAACAATGCTATTTTCGTCCAAGGGGGTTCTAATACCCTCGAAGAGCCGTGGATGGAAGAGTTTTTCGATCATCATATTCACAATACCCTCTTTTTAGACAATGGAGTTTTGGTTCTTAACAATGAAAACTCGTCGGAACAAAAAGAAGATTTTCTCGATTCTCTAACCGATCGCTATGTTAAAGACAACGACCTCTCGAGTCCATTTTATCGACGATCCCTTCGCAAATGCAAAAGTGCTGCTGTACGTATCGAGATACCGTATCGCAAAGCTGAAAAAGTGAATGTTGAGCTTTATGCCTTTGGTCCAAGCCGGGTTAAAATAACTTTTTTGAGCGATAACCGCTGGGTGATGCGCTATCTCAAGCAGCAGCTTTCCTCTTTGGTCATGAGCAGTACTTCCAATCAAATTTACATTGATGTTACAACTCTGAGCGCCAAATCACGTTTAGAAAAAGCACTTAATCGACGCGAAGTGCTCCATTATGTGATCAATTACAGTTATGACGATGAATTTATGAGTAAGCTTTACGGACACCATCAAGGGTGGGGCGAGGGAAGCGATGCTATCGATAAAATGATTCGGTATCATGCGCTTTTTGAACTTCCAATCGGCAGTAAGCCAACAGATCTAAAGCAGCGTTATCGACAGCTGGCAAAACGATATCATCCTGACCGCGTTCACACAAAAAGCCCTGAAGTGATCAACAAATATACGGAAAAATTTAAACTTCTGCAAGAAGCGTATGATGCATTAAAGGCAGCAAGTTAATTTCGATACAATATCGAAAAATGCTCAGGAGAACTAATGCAATATCGTTATATCGGACGCAGTGGTTTACGTGTTTCCCCCATTTGTTTGGGAACAATGACGTTTGGCAGTCAATGCGATGAGAAGAATGCGTTTGCTATTATGGACAAAGCATACGATACCGGGGTTAATTTTTTTGATACGGCAGAACTCTATCCCGTACCTCCATCTGAACCATTAGCAGGATTGACCGAAGAAATGGTCGGTCGATGGCTGAAAACAAAGCCGCGTGACAGCCTGATTCTGGCAACGAAAGTTGCAGGTGCTGCTTCAGGATGGTTCGTTCCTCCGATTCGTCATGGATACACGGCGTGTGATCGATTTCATATCGAGCGGGCTATCGAGGGTTCACTTAAACGTCTTGGGACGGATTATATCGATTTGTATCAGATGCATTGGCCAGACCCGATAGTCCCTATCGAAGAGACATTAAGAGCGTTTGATTCACTGGTGCAAAGCGGAAAAGTACGCTATATTGGAACCTCAAACGATACATCCCATGGGGTGATGAAAGCCACAATGACCTCAAAATATGAGAAATTAGCTCGCTTTGAATCCGTACAAAATAATTTTTCTCTCCTTAATCGCCGTGATTTAGATGGGATTAATGCGGTGTGTAAAAGTGAAAATATTTCTCTGTTACCATACTCACCATTGGGCGGCGGGATATTGAGCGGAAAATACAATCAAGCAAGTGTCGCACAGGGACGTTTTAGTGATTATGTAAACTCCACCAACAAACGTCAGAGATTGATGGCAGCACGTTTTCTAAACGATAAAACGCTGTCTTCTACACAAGAGTATCTTCGTATTGCCCATGAGTCAGGAATGGACATTGTCACGATGGCGATTGCATGGAGTAAGCAATTTGATTTTGTTGCCTCAACCATCATCGGAGCAACAACACCTCAACAGCTCGATGCGAGTTTGGCGGCGATGAACGTCACCCTTTCACCTGAAATTAATCACGCTTTGGACGCGGTACATGCAAAAATACTTTATCCTATGGGTTAGTGCGTTCGCCCTCCTAGTAGGAGGATGCGCAACGAAACACTATTCTATCAGCACCCCAAAAATGATTGTTATCAAAAGCCCCAAGCTGAAATACGCAGATATGGGATATCTTCGCTATGAAGGCGATGCAGTTGAGATGGAACTTTTTACCGCAGGCGTAGCAGTCGAGAAAATATCCATCGATAAACAAGTATGTGTGAGTGCCGGATGTGTGAGTGAAGAAGCATTTGTAAGCGAATATCTCTATAAAGATTATCCGCGTGACACGATGCGTCGTGTACTGCAGGGTGAACCAATTTTCGATGGTAATGGGACAAGCGAGTCATGTGGAGGGGTAAAAATCCAAAATATACGAAACGATGAGATGGATATAGTCTATCGCCGTTCTTCATCTGAAACGTTTTTTAAAGACCGACTGAATGGATTAATGATTAAGATCAGTGAGATCCGTGACAGTAATGAAACTAAGTGAATGAAATCTACTCGCAAGCTATAATAGCATACTTGAAAACAGGAAAAATATATGTCTAAATACGTAGGAGCTCACGTCTCCGCTTCAGGTGGAGTATTTAATGCTCCGCTAAATGCAATGAAAATAGGGGCGAAAGCGTTCGCTCTTTTTACTAAGAACCAAAAGCAATGGGCGGCAAAACCGCTTGAGGATGAGACGATTGGATTGTTTAAAGACAATCTTGCCAAAAGCGGTATACAACCCTGTCATATTTTGCCTCACGATTCATATTTGATCAATCTCGGTCATCCCGAAGAAGAGAAGCGTGAGAAATCATTAGAAGCGTTTATCGATGAGTTGCAGCGTTGTTCACAGTTGGGGCTTGATCGATTGAATTTTCACCCCGGAAGCCATCTCAAACAAATCAGCGAAGAAGAGTGTATCGACCGAATCGCTATGAGTATGAATAAAGCAATTAAAATAGTGGAAGGTGTCAATCTCACCATCGAAAATACCGCTGGTCAAGGGTCTAATCTGGGATGGAGATTCGAGCATATTGCAGCCATCATCGAGCGTATTGATGACAAATCTCGTGTAGGTGTGTGTATCGATACGTGTCATATGTTCACCGCAGGATATGATATTCGTACCCGCGAAGCGTATGATGCAACTTGGAAAGAATTTGATACAATAATAGGATTTAAGTATCTTAAAGGGATGCATATTAATGATTCAAAACCTGATTTAGGGTCTCATGTTGACCGACATGACTCGCTTGGTAAGGGAAAAATCGGATTAGATGCATTTCATTTTCTCATGAACGATCCTCGTATGGATGATATACCACTCGTCCTAGAGACGATTGATGAGACCATTTGGGCACAAGAGATAGAACTTTTATATTCAATGCAGGAGTAAAGTATGAAAATCATCGTAATTTCAGCAGTTGCAGCAGCGACACTTATGGCAGGGGGATATGCAATCCCTGAGAGTTCCATCAATGCAACGGCACTGAGTGCAGCGTATGTTGCTAATGCGCACGGTGCAGATGCAGCATATTATAATCCTGCTGCTATGGTCTATAACGACGATGCAAATCTTCTGGAAGTGGATGCGACTTATATTGGATTGAGTTCTATTAATTATCAAGGTACCTATACGACACCAACGACAGGAACAACTGGGCCTTATGATATAAATTCTAAAAAAGAGAATTTTATAGTTCCGTCACTTCATTATACGTCTAAAAAGTTAGGGGATGATGGTGCTCGTGTCGGGTTTAGTATTGTTGTTCCGGCTGGATTGTCGAAGCGATGGGAAAATCAACCGGCAAAATCAAGTGCTGAAGAGTTCACTCTTGAAACGGTAGAGTTTAATCCTTCTATGGCTATACCACTCAGTGATACCGTGAGTATGGGGGTTGGTTTTCGAATTGTTCACTCTAGCGGGATTGTTAAAAGTGATACAGGCGCAACACAGGTTTCTCGCGATTTGACTGGGGATGCTATTGATTATGGATATAACTTGGCACTCGATTATCGACCTATTCAGAATCTCTCATTAGCAGCAACCTATCGTTCTAATATCAATTTGAACGTAGAGGGGAGTGCTACTTTAAACTATCTTCCATCGGCTCATCCGAGTCATGCTGCTTATAGCGGTCCTGCAAGCGTCACGATTCCTCTACCTGCGGCACTCAATCTTGCGGCAGCGTATACGTTTAATACGGGGACTACGGTTGAAGCAGTGTTTGAGCGAACCTATTGGTCAGCGTATAAAAATCTTGATTTTAATTATGATAGCACTGTGAATGCGGCGACAGTTGCTTTTGGAACACCCGTACCTAAAAACTGGGAAAACACCAACACTTACCGTTTAGGACTTACCCAAAAATACGATAAATGGACGGCGATGGCAGGTTTGGCATACGATGAAACACCTGTTCCTGAATCAACTTTAGGTTATGAACTACCCGATTCGAATGCATGGATCGTGTCTATGGGCGGTCGTTACCAAATCGATAAGTCATGGAACATTGGTCTTGCGGGACTCGTTGATATGAAAGAATCGCGTAAAGTCCATAACAGTACAATTAATGGCGAATTCTCCAATGCCCGTGCCTATCTCGTTACTGCAGGAATCGAGTATCGCTTTTGATTCAGTACCCGTTTGAAAATTTTTATGAGATGCTCAAATCGGTCACTCAGACGAATGCGAGTAAAAAAGCAATTTTTATTGCTAATGAGAGCTATAGCTACACTCAATTACTCAATAAGGTAGATGATCTTGCGCAATCGCTTCGTGCTTTGAGAGTAGGGCACGGAGATCGCATTGCGTTGATTTGTCCTAACAGTGTTGAATTTGTCGTGAGTATTTTTGCTATTAACAAAATTGGAGCAGTGGTCGTTCCTATTAATACGATGCTTAAAAATGAAGAGTATCGCTATATGCTCCAAGACTGCTGTGCCAAAGTGTTGATTACGGGATACAAGCTCAAAGCGGAAACGCAAAGCCTGGAAAAAGATGTACCAAGTCTAAAAGCTACCATTTGGATTGATCAGTCCCCTCTTAATGCTTCTCATCATTACGAAATAAATGCCCTTCCTAAAAAAGATGAAATCCGAGAAGCTGAGTCGCTTGCTTTAGATGATACGGCCGTTATTTTTTACACCTCAGGGACGACGGGTAACCCTAAAGGGGCGATGATTAGCAATCGTAATTTGTTTTCCAATCTTATTGGGGCGCAGGAACGGTTTGATTTAAATCATCGGGACCGTTTTATTGTCTACCTTCCGATGTTTCATTCTTTTACGTTTTCGATAATGGTGATGTTACCATTATTTTTGCAAGCCTCTTCCGTGATTGTCCCCTCGATCTTGCCTTTTAGTAATATTCTAAAACAAACACTGTTCAAACAAGTAACAGTATTTATGGGAGTTCCGGATATTTACAATGCATTGCTTCGTGCTAAGCTCCCATGGTATTTTCTATGGTTTAACCGCATTCGCTGTTTTATCTCCGGTGGTTCAGCGCTGAGTGAAGATACTATAAATCGTTTTCATGCTACATTTAAACGCGCCACGATGCTCGAAGGATATGGACTGAGTGAATGTTCTCCTGCGGTTGCGATTAATCCCATTGAAAAGCAAAAGCTTCTTTCCGTCGGATTGCCGCTAGCAGGATATGAAGTGAAGATTGTGGATGAAGAGATGCTTGAACTGCCGTATGGTGAGGTGGGTGAACTGATTGTACGAGGGGATTGTGTGATGAGCGGGTATTTAAATGATCCGGTCGAGAGTGATAAAGTGATTCAAAATGGCTGGCTTCGTACCGGTGATATGGCAAAAATTGATGAGGAAGGGTATATTTACATCGTTGATCGGATCAAAGATTTGATCATTTCCAAAGGGCTTAATATCTATCCGCGTCAGATCGAAGAGTGTCTTATGTTATTGCCAAGTGTAAAGCTTGCTGCTGTGATTGGGCAAAGCGATCCGCATAGCGGTGAAGTGCCCATAGCATTTATTGAGCTTGAAGAGGGGTTCGAACACATTGCTCCCTCTCAGATTAAATCTGAACTCAAAGAGCATTTAGCCTCGTTTAAAATACCTAAAACCATTACTGTGGTAGAATCTCTACCGAAAACCGCTACAGGCAAAGTACTCAAACGGGTACTAAAAGAAGGAAATTATTGAAATATTTAATCGATTTTTTAGAAAATGAAATCATAGAGAAGAGTCATATTTTTTCACAGCTCAAATGTACCGTAGAAGAGGCAAAAATTTTACAGCTTTTAACGCAGAAATTTTTGCAGTCCCAAGAAGATGTTCCTGTTTTTGAATTGCTGCAAGAGATTTATGGTGCAGAGAATTATGAGTATTTAACCCATTTCGGAGAAGTAAAAACTCTTTTGGAACTTGGATGGATTACTCACCACTCCTTTACTCCGATCAAAATCAGTGAACTTTCTGTATTAGAGCTTTTTAATACCCCAGTGGCGCTTACATCAATTTTTATGAAACTTCTCGAAGAGGGATCGTTAGAGATGACGCTCCCAGAGATCAAGCCGTATGCCGATCATTTGGAATACTTGCAAGACCAATTTTTTCGCATTGAGTTGTATCAAAAAATGTCGATTGTTCGCAACAGCGGGAACGATCACTCGCTGGGGATAAATCGAATTCAAAATAAGCTTGATTTGTTGGAAAAACGAATAGACGAACGGATTGCACAAACCTCTCAAGATGTTGTACTGGATCGTTTTTTCAAGCAAAAAAAGTTAGAGCCAAAAGAACAGGTGATTTTTTTAGCGTTGTTAAAAGAGGAATACAGTGCGACCGAGGGAAATCTGCGTGAGATGAATACTCTGATCGATCTCATCAGTTTCGATGATTATGAACGGATAAAAAACCGTGCATTGCTCGAAGACGGTGCGCGATTGATTAACGATGATGTCATCGATTACGAAGAGATGCTCAATCCTTTTGGAGGGATAAGCCGTGCTTTTTACATCGTTGATGAGGTACTTCAAAGCATTATGCACCCACAAAAAAAGAAAAAGGCAAGCAAGCTCAAGCTCGATATGCTCATCAAAGAGCAAGAAATTTTTGAGCTGATCGAGCCGGTTACTTCTTTAGAAAATGTTGTTCTCAATACTTCCACTGAGAAAACGCTCCAAAACCTAATGCGTCAACTGGACAAAGAGGTCATAACGCGTTTGCATCAGTGGGGGGTGAAAGATAAAAAAGCAGGTATCGACGCAAGAATTATTTTTTACGGCCCTCCAGGTACCGGTAAAACCCTCACGGCTCATTCGCTTTCACGTTCACTAAAGCGCCAAGTGCTGAGTTTTGATTGTTCGAAGATTCTCTCAATGTACATCGGGGAGTCAGAAAAAAATGTTCGTAAAATCTTCGATACCTATGCAGATTTGACGAAGCAAACGAAAACAGAGCCGATTTTACTTCTTAACGAAGCCGATCAGTTTTTGGCATCACGTTCAAGCGGTGTTGGCTCATCCGCCGATCAGATGCACAATCAGATGCAAAATATCTTTTTAGAGCAAATCGAAAAATTTCAAGGGATTTTGATCGCTACGACAAACTTGCTTGAAAATATTGACAAAGCTTTTTCTCGGCGATTCAACTATAAAATTGAGTTCAAAAAACCGGATAAAGAACAGCGGTTAGACCTTTGGAAGATGATGCTTCCTAAGCATGCTCCATTTGAGGAAGGATTTAATGTCGAAAAGCTTATCCATCACCCATTAACTGGGGGACAGATTAATCTGATCGTAAAAAATACCGCCTATAATGTCGCAGCTCGAGATAACGCTGTTTTCATGTTAAGTGATTTTGAAGATGAAATCCTTAAAGAGAAACAAGGAAGTTTCGACAGTGAAAAATCAGTAGGTTTTTTGAATCGCTAAGTGATGCTACGCACTAAAACGGACAAGTTCGTTTTAGTCGCAGGGACAAATATCCCTTGCCGCCCCATAAAGCTACGAAAACTTTCGTTTTCAAGTATGACAGTGTATTTTTACTTTTTGCGCTTTTAGCTCAGATGGATAGAGCATCGGCTTCCTAAGCTGAGGGTCACAGGTTCGAATCCTGTAAGGCGCACCACCATTGTTTTGAAGTTACTTTTGGTAACGCATCTTTATTCTTCTACTCGTCAGCTAAACTACACTGCTAAATGTTTCTTATTATCCCTTGCATATGTATCAAAACTAGTATAAAAAGCAAGAAAAAATATATTTTTGTTACAAAATATAACAATTTGCTGTTGCTATAAAACGTATGTGTTTACAAAAGTAACAGAGTCAAAATAAGTTCTTTTGTATAAGGGTTTGTTTAACTCACTTTTGGTTATAGTGCAATAATTGTTTATTTCTTGCACGTCAGAATGCAGGTAGATCATAATACGAAAAGGTCGGACTCATGGAGCACTACAACGTAGCAAATCCTTATTTTGGGGTATTTGTGCTGTTTGTACTTACGTTTGGGGCATTTTATGCGACAACGGTACTTGCACGCTTAGCCAGTCGCGCGCTCGCGGCTAAAGACACGGAAAAAATAAAACTTTCCCCGTACGAATGCGGACCAGAGGTGAGTAAGCAGCCAAACCGTATTTCAACGCAGTTTTATCTGTTTGCGTTGTTGTTTTTATTGTTTGATGTTGAGATTGTTTTTATGTTTCCGTGGGCGATTGATTTTAAATTGCTTGGCTGGTTTGGTTTTGCTGAGATGATGATGTTTATTCTCCTCTTGGCTATCGGATTTGTTTATGCGTGGAAGAAAGGAGCCCTCGAATGGCACAACATCAAGTAAATTATTTAAAAGACGGCGGTCTTCCTGTTGCGCTGACCACAATTGACAAAGTTGTCAACTGGGGTCGTTCCAACTCGTTGTGGGCATTGACATATGGTTTGGCGTGTTGCGGTATTGAGATGATGGCTTCGGGTGCATCTCGCTATGACTTTGACCGTTTTGGTACGATTTTCCGTGCTTCTCCGCGTCAAGCAGAATTGATGGTTGTTGCTGGGACATTGACCAAAAAACATGCGGAATTTATCCGCCGTTTGTATGACCAAATGACAGAGCCAAAATGGGTTATCTCTATGGGTTCATGCGCGAATACGGGGGGTATGTTTAATACCTATGCAACCGTTCAGGGCGTAGACCGTGTTATTCCTGTTGATTTGTATCTTCCAGGCTGTGCACCGCGTCCAGAAACCTTGCAATACGGCGTTATGATGCTTCAACAAAAAATTCGTCGTGAGAGCGCATCTCGTGCTCAAAAGCCAAAAAGGTTGATGTAATGAGAGCGTATACTCCTAAAGACAACGTACAAAAGAAACCGTATTACACCGATCGTTATTGGGTTGCTCCACAAGTTGCGAAACATGACGTGAGCAGTGATGACGTATTTGTGCACGATCTTGATGCAATTAAAGCAAAATTTGAGGTTTTGGATGCCTATATCCAAGTCGATCAAATGGTGGTTATCATCAATGCGCACGATAATTTTGCCATCATTGAAATGCTCAAAAATGAGCGTGAATACAATCAGCTTTCCGAAATGAGTGCGATTGATTGGCTTGCAACTGAGGGAAAATTTGAGATTTTTTATCAAATGTTGAGTATGAGTAAACGTAAACGTCTCCGTATCAAATGTAAAATCGATGAAAAAGAGTCACTCCAAAGCGTTGAAAAACTTTTCCGCAGTGCTGACTGGTCTGAGCGTGAAATGTACGATATGTTTGGTGTGGTCGTTAATAACCATCCGTTTATGAAACGTATTTTGATGCCCGATGATTGGGAAGGATTCCCATTGCGTAAAACCTATCCGCTCCAAGGTGATGAGTTTGCAGCATGGTATGAAGTTGATAAAATATTCGGTAAAGAAGCGCGTGAGATTATCGGACCTGAGAATCGTGATCCTGCACGTATCGACCGTTATGATACCGAGCGTTTTTCACGTTTAGGACATGAAGTGCCACGCGGTACGGATATTACCAATGGTGAGCCGGATACTCCGCTTGTGTATCAAGAGCCAGAAGGTGTATTTTTAATCGAAAAATTTGATGCAGAGCAATCCGTTGTGATCTCTGATCGCCACCGTTAAGGAGCTATGAATGCAACAATCCAATCGCCTTAGACCCTTTTTTGAAAACATTACGTTTGATCGAGTTGATAATGAGATGATCCTTAACTTTGGTCCTCAACATCCATCGGCGCACGGACAGTTACGTCTGATGTTGCACATGCAGCAAGAACAGATTACCAAAGCGCATCCGGACATCGGATACCTTCACCGTGGTATGGAGAAGATGGCTGAGAACATGATCTACAATGAGTTCATGCCGACAACGGATCGTATGGACTACATCGCGTCAAGCTCGAATAACTATGGCTTTGCTCTTGCTGTTGAGCGTTTGATCGGCCTTGAAGTTCCGCGTCGTGCGAAAGTCATTCGTATGATGTTGCTCGAAACCAACCGTCTTATGTCTCACCTTTTTTGGTTGGCAACGACGGCTTTGGATATTGGAGCCATGACCGTATTTTTGTTTGCTTTCCGTGAACGAGAATATTTGATGGATTTGATCGAAGATTATTGTGGTGCACGTTTGACCCATTCAGCCGTTCGTATCGGTGGGGTGCCATTGGATTTGCCGGATAATTTTATCGGGGATTTACGTAAGTTTTTGGACAAGTTACCTGAAAATATCAAAGATTATGAAGACTTACTCGATACGAATCGTATTTGGTTGATGCGTATGGAAAATGTGGGCGTTATCTCTAAAGAGATGGCACTTAGCTGGGGATGTTCTGGCGTAATGTTACGTGCATCGGGCGTTGAGTGGGATATTCGTAAAGAAGAGCCGTACGAATTATACGATGAAGTAGAGTTTAACGTTCCTGTTTCCGATAAAGGGGACAACTATGCCCGTTATAAACTTTACATGGCAGAGATGAAAGAGTCGGCAAAAATTCTCTATCAAGTACTCGATATGTATTCGGAAACTGAGCCTGCATTAATGGCACACGCACCGCAATATATTTCAGCACCAAAACTGGATATTATGACTCAAAACTACTCGTTGATGCAACACTTTGTCCTCGTGACACAGGGAATGCGCCCACCGGTAGGGGAAGTTTATATTCCAACAGAATCACCAAAAGGTGAGCTTGGATATTACATCAATAGCCAAGGTGGAGCCTATCCGTACCGTCTCAAACTTCGTGCTCCATCGTTTTGGCACACAGGTATTTTGACCGATTTGTTACCTGGGCACTATATCCCAGACGTAGTATCCATCATCGGGACGACCAATATCGTCTTCGGTGAAGTTGACCGTTAAAAAGGACCTTTATGAAACGTTATGACCTTCGTCACCTCAAAGGTGCTTTTGAAAACCGTATGGTTGAGATTATGAAAGAAGAACAAGACCCGAAAGAGGTTTTGATTTTCTTGTTTGAGATTGGTGATTTTTCACCTATACAGCGTAGTGCTGACGTCGTTAAAGAAAGCGGATATGAGATGACAAATTCATTGAAATTTAATGAAGCGGACTGGACCATCGTGGTCAAGCGTAAGGACTAAAAGTGAGCAAAGTCTATTTCTCCACATGGCGCGGAGAGCAGATCAACAACATCGGTAAGCCCGAAGAAGAATGGGAAATCTCTGCGTACAATCTGCCCGAGCAGTACAATGAGCATGCCCATTCCAAAGCGTTTATCGGTTGGGATGGTTTGGCGCTTTTTAATCCTGATGTCGATGTCGTTCGTTTAGCTACAGAATATGCAGCGCAATATCAAGTCTATTCAGAAGCGTGCGGTCGTTGTGCACCGGGGCGATGGGGCGGACGTATTTTGTACGATTTACTTGACAAGATTGCTCGTGGTGAAGGTGCTATGAGTGATATGGAACATCTAAAAGAAGTTTCCAAAACGATGCAAGAGACATCAAAATGTGAGATTGGCAAAACAGTTCCAACTCCATTGCTGGATTTGATGAATCATTTTGAAGCTGAATTTGTAGCGTGTATTGAGAGTCAAAAGCCTTCCAAACATTATCACATGGAAGATACCAATTACATTGCCAAGATTACAGCGCCATGTATGGATGCGTGTCCTGCGCATGTCGATATTCCGGCTTACATAGAGGGCGTTCGCGATTTACGTTTTGATGATTCTCTTATGGCAACGCGTCAAACCATGCCGCTGGCACATACATGTGGACGGGTTTGTCCTCATCCATGCGAAACTGAGTGTCGCAGAAGTAATCTTGATGAGCCTATTTCAATCATGGAGCTCAAACGTTTAGGTGCTGATTATGAAACCGATCACGGTTTTGGATTTTTTCATCCGTATGCGCAGAAACCTTCTATCGGTAAAAAAGTTGCGATCATCGGATCAGGGCCTGCGGGACTTACGGGTGCGTATTACCTTGCACTTGATGGTGTAGAGGTTGATGTATACGAAGAACTTCCGGTTCTTGGCGGTGAAGTCGCTGTTGGAGTACCTGAATACCGTATGCCTGTGGATAAGTACAATCAAGACATCGAAGCAGTACGTGATTTAGGGGTGAATTTTATCACCAATACCAAAGTCACTGCAGAGATGATGCGTCAATATGAAAATGATTACGATGGTATTTTGATAGCAACAGGAACGCGTATTTCGAAAAAAGTATATTGTGAAAACGAACGTGCTGAGATACAAGGGTATTGGGGTGCGATTGATTTTCTGGATAAAGTAAATCTCGAAGTGAAATATGGAATTATGGTCCCGGAAGCCGACCAGAAACAACACATGTTGGACAAAGATTACGTGGATTTGACAGGTAAAACCGTTGTCTGTGTCGGTGGAGGATTTACCTCTATGGACGTAGTGCGTTGTTCAATTCGTGCTAATGCAGCTAGAGTCGTGATGATCTATCGTCGTGATGAGAGAACGATCATCAATAACACGACGTATGAAGAGTATCACGAAGCGGTTGAAGAGGGTGTTGAATTTATTTTTCACTCGGCGGTTGCTGAAATGCGTGATGAAAACAACGTACTAAAATCGTTATTAATTGACCGTTTTGAACTGGTTCCTGATCCTAATGGCGGTCGTGCTACCTTGGAAAAAATCGAGGGTGCATCGTTTGAAATGCCATGTGATTATCTTATCCCTGCGGTTTCTCAAAGTGCCGATTTGAAGCTTATACCGCAAGAATGGGAAGTTGAACGAACTTCATGGGGAACGATCAAAACTAATGGTAAAGATTACATGACCTCACGCAAGGGTATTTTTGCCGCAGGTGACTGTGAATACGGACCGATGACGATTGTCAATGCGGTTGGGCAAGCTAAACGTGCAGCATCCGTTATGTTACGTTATGTCGTTAACGGTGAAATTACGCTCAAAGACGATGAGATCATGGAAGATCACCTTCGTAAGCTCAAAGTCTATGACAAAAAAGAGAAAATTCAAGGCTGGCTTCCAGGTTTGCCACGTCAACACAGTGAAGTTTTGAGTGTAGAAGAACGTCGCGATAATAATCGTGAAGTTAAATATGCATTGACACAAGAAGAAGCGATGAGTGAAGCGGATCGTTGTATGCGCTGTTATTACATTGCCATGGTAGCACACTAATGGAGGTCGGGATGATTAATTTTACTATAAACAACCAACCTGTAACGGCGCTCAAAGGGGAAACAATTCTTCAAGTGGCACGCAAATCAGGGTTTTATATTCCTACGATGTGTTATATTGAGAAAACGACTCCCTGTGCATCGTGCCGTTTGTGTGTCGTTGAAACGGATAAAACGGATGGTTTGATTTTAAGCTGTCAAACTCCTCCGACGCAAGGGCTTGCGGTGACCATCGATTCTGAAAGGTTGCAAACAGAGCGCACGAATATTATGCGTATGTACGATGTCAATCACCCATTAGAATGCGGTGTGTGCGACAAATCAGGTGCCTGTGATCTCCAAAATAAAACATTAGAATTTGGAATATCAAGCCAACATTTCAGTGCAAAAGAACAAAATCGAAAGATTGAACATTGGGGACTGATTAATTACGATCCTTCTTTATGTATTTTGTGTGAAAAATGCGTACATGTTTGTAATGAAATTATCGGTGATGACGCGATAACGCTTCAGTTTGGCGGATATAAATCAGCGGTTATTCCTAAAAACAGTGATGTCCTTGATTGTACTTTCTGTGGCGAGTGTATTGCCGTGTGTCCTGTAGGTGCATTGGTGAGTTCGAAGTTCCAGTACAGCGCCAATGCATGGGAATTGACACAAATTCCTGCTACGTGTGCTCATTGTTCTGCCGGATGTTCACTGACGTATGAAGTGCGTCATACCTCGAATTCTCTTGGAGCAAAGCCGAAAATTTATCGTGTAACGAATAATTTTGAAGTAGCAACTCTCTGTGGTGCGGGACGTTTTGGATTTGATTTTGACATTCAAGCAGCCAAAGATAAAGCATTATTCGAAAAAGCACTCTTAGCATTTCAAAATGCGACAGCCATTCGATTTAGCTCCCTGATTACGAATGAAGAGGCATTGATTCTACAGCGTCTCAAAGAAAAGCTGGGCGTTAAACTCTTTAATGAAGAGGCAAGAGCCTATCAATCCTTTATGCGCGCATACAGCTCAATAAGCGGAAAAAGTGCCTTTAGCGGTTCACTTGACGCTATTACACAAAGCGATGCAATTATAGTAATGGGCGGACGTGTGAGTACGGATAATCCTGCTGTTCGTTATGCAATGACTACGGCTGCACGTCATAACGGAGCAAAAATTGTGTACATGCATCCACTCGAAGATGCACTGCTTCAAAACGTAGTAACGCAGAATATTCGCTATGAAGCAGGTTCTGAAGAGGGCGTTATCGCAATGCTTACACAAACTCTTTTGGAAGGGTGCGATGCAGACGATACAATAAAAGTCTTTTTAGAAAGTTTGGATGAGGGTTATTTATGCGCTGAATCCAATGTAGGGGATGAAGAGTTCGCTCAAATTTCAAAATCATTACGACGCGCAAAGCGTAAAACGCTCATTATCGGTTCGGATGTTTTGAGTCATAATCGCGCAGCTAATATTGCTCGTTTGTGTGCTTTGATTGAAACACATACCGATTTTTCACTTATCGTGATTCCTCAAACGGTCAATACGGTAGGGGTATCGCTTATTTGTGATCTGGATAAAGATGAAAAAATTGCCAATGTTGTCGGATATAACGCGCAGGGGGATTTTGTAATCGGCTCTATGGGCGAATGCGCGATGCCGATGCCGTCATTAAACAGCCAAGAAGGAACATTCGTCAGTATCAACTATCAACTTCTAGCCACGAATGTTGCGGTTGCTTTTGAGGGACATTGCCTGAACGATATTGCGCAATCTTTAGGGCTGAAAGCACTGAATACGATTGACTATACAGCACAATTACCAGTAGAAAAAGGGTTTAAAGCGGTAGAATTTGATATGCTAGGTAACTTTTACGGAGCACTGGGTGAAGATTATCGCGGATACCAATTAGAGACTATGGACAGTGAGCTTGAGGGCGTATTGGAAGAGATTGATGATTTGCCGGAGTTTAACGGAACCGTTATTTATCAATGCAATCCTGTCAATCAGTTCAATGCGTATACTGCGCGAACCTCTCAATTGGAAGCGGATACATCGCTTCGCGGTTCCGTACAGTTTGCTACTGCAGCTCGTATTAGTGATGGAGACAGTATCAGCATTGAGGGACGTGAGGGCGTTAGAGTCTTTGTCGTTGATGAAACACTCAAAGGAACCATTGCTCTTTTACCTACCTATGACACTGCTTTTGGTGGAGTGCATGAGGGTTACCGATTTGAGAAAATTAAACTACAAAGGATGGGGAGTTAAATCATGAATGAAATAACGATAACCATAGACGGCAAAGAGGTACGGACGCAAGAGGGTGAATACATTCTCAATGCGGCGCGTGCCAATGGGATATTTATTCCTGCCATTTGTTATCTAACACGCTGTTCACCAACCTTGGCATGCCGTATTTGTTTGGTAGAAGCGGATGGAAAACAAGTTTATGCGTGCAATGCAAAAGCCAAAATGGGAATGGACATCAATACAAAAACTCCCGTTATTGAAGAAGAAAAACGCGCTATCATGGAAGTTTATGACGTTAATCATCCTTTAGAATGCGGCGTATGCGACCAATCGGGGGAGTGTGAGCTTCAAAATTACACGCTCGAAATTGGTGTAGATAAACAGCATTATTCCATCGCTGATACTCACAAGCCGGCACAAGATTGGGGTCTTATCCATTATGATCCTGCCTTGTGTATCATGTGTGAGCGCTGTATTACTGTCTGCAAAGATATGATCGGTGATGCTGCCCTCTCAACGGTTGCCCGTGGCAGTGAACCTCTTGATGCAGCGTTCAAAGAGTCAATGCCAAAAGACGCCTATGCAATGTGGAATAAGCTGAATAAATCACTTATCGCCCCAAATGCCGGTGATACTCTTGATTGTACCAACTGCGGCGAGTGTACGGCAGTTTGTCCTGTCGGAGCCTTGGTCAGCAGTGATTATCAGTACAGCTCGAACGCGTGGGAACATACACAAATCCCGGCAACATGCGCTCATTGCAGTGCCGGATGCCAAATCAGCTACGACATTAAACACACCGATATCGCAAATCCTGAGGCTAAAATCTACCGTGTCAAAAATGAGTGGAACTATGTCTCTCTTTGCGGTGCAGGGCGCTATGGTTATGATTTCCAAAATAGCAATGTCACTAAAAATCCAGTTGCCTTTGATGCAGCAATCGAAGCTTTCAAAAAAGCGGATACTATTGCCTTCACTTCAACCATTACGAATGAAGAGGCGATGATCTTACAACGTCTTAAAGAGAAACTTGGGGTCAAACTCATCAACAATGAAGCGCGAGTGTTTAAAAATTTCCTCGACAGTTACAGTGCTGTCAGCGGGCAATCCCTTTACAGCGGTAATCTCAAAGAAGTGCATGAGTCCGATTTTGTTGTTTCCATTGGAACAGCATTGAAGACTGATAACCCTAATGCCCGTTTTGCTATGAATAATGCATTGTCGATGAACAAAGGCGCTGGATTGTATTTTCATCCGATCAATGATCCGGTCATCGAAGATATGTCCAAAAATCTAACTCAGTTCAATCATGCTCCGATGATGGAAGAAGCAGCGTTGTATTTGATGCTTGACCTTTTTGGTGATAAAACAGCAATGCCTTCAAGCACTGTTGATTATCTGAAAAGTTTTCATTCTCTTAAAACGGTGACGGTCGAAGAGACAGTCGATGAAAAAGTGATTGAAACGGTTATTAAAAAAGTTCTCAATGAAGAAACAGGCGTTGAAGAAGAAGTGAGTGAAGAAGTAACGAAAACAGTGAAGAAAAAAGTTTCAAAAGAGATAGAAGTAGATGATAATCGCCTTTTAGATCTTTTAAACGCACCCACTGGATTTGCTGAAACACTGAGGAAGTATTTAGCGAAAAAAGAGAAATTTTCCCTTATGGTTGGACCGGATTTGTATACGCATCCGAATTCAGCTAATTGTGCGAGACTTGTTGCTTTAATTGAAAAATACACAGTGTTCAATGTAACCATGATACCCAATCTTGCTAATACACTAGGGGTTGCACTCATTTGTGACCTTGATGAGAATGCTGGTGAATACACAATTGGTTATAATACAGCAGGAGATTTTACATTAAGTGCATTAGGAAATGGTGATTTGGATATGCCATCACTTAATCAGCAAGAGGGGACATTGACCAGTATTGATAAACGCGTCAATCCAACCAATGTGGCACTTTCTTTTGGAGGCTATACCCTCAATGATGTAGCTTCTGCTCTTGGAGTATCTGCGGCATTGAGTGTTGACTACACCGTGCAACTTCCTGTAAGTGCAGGATTTAAAGCGGTAGAATTTGATACATTGCCAAATCATTACACCAATGCGGGCGAAGAAGTACGCGGATATGTCCTTGATACTTTAAAAGTACCTTGTGGTGAAGATGAAAATGTTCAAGCTTTCGATGAAAAACGTGCTATGACAACATCCGTTGTTTATCTCGCCAATCCGGTGCTGCAGTTTACGCCGTTTACGGCACGCGCGCATCAGTTGAATGAAGAGGGTGGTTTGTACGCATCCAATGAGTTTATGAGCAGTAATGGTTTGAACTCAGCTGATAACGTGCGGGTCAAGACTCCAAAGGGTGAGATAGTGGTTTCTGTCATTAACGATTCAAAAATCAACGGAGATATAACGTATCTTCCGACGTTTGACTCAAAAATTAACTCACAAGCATTGTTTGGCGATTATCGCTTTAGCAATGTAACGATTGAAAAGGTGTAGCAGATGGATATGGCATTTATCATCGAAACGATTGTCAAAATCGTCGTCATTTTATTAGTGTTCTCGGCTCTCGCTGGGTTAGGTACCTATTTTGAACGTAAAGTCTTGGCATTTATGCAACGTCGTCTTGGACCGATGCACGTTGGACCTTTTGGATTGCTCCAAGTAGCAGCGGACGGAATCAAGCTTTTCACCAAAGAGGATATCATTCCTCAAAATGTCGTAAAGCCAATTTTTAAAATCGCGCCTGTTATCACAGCAGCAACAGCTTTTATGGCAGCAGCAGCTATCCCGTTTTGGCCTCAATTTACAGTATTTGGCTATACAGTTCATCCTATCGTTGCCGATGTCAACATTGGTATTTTGTACGTATTGGGTGTCATGGCGATTGGTCTTTATGGTCCGTTGCTGGGCGGTATGGCGTCGGCAAATAAGTTTTCATTGATCTCTGCGGCACGAAGTGCTGCCGTATTTATCTCCTACGAAGTGATCAGCGGACTTTCATTGCTTGCTCCTCTCATGTTGGTTGGGTCTTTGTCTCTTATCGATATTAACAACTACCAAGCAGGCGGAATCGGTAACTGGATCGTTTGGTCACAACCGGTTGCGTTTATCCTTTTTTGGATTGCAGCATTTGCTGAGACTGGACGTACACCGTTTCACCTAGTAGCTAATGACCACGAGATCATTGACGGATTTGGAACTGAGTATTCAGGTATGAGATGGGGTCTTTTCTTTATCGGTGAATACGCGAACATGTTCTTTATATCATTTGTAATCGCTATCATTTTCTTGGGCGGTTTTGGTGATGGATCGATTGCTGGAGCATTTCAATTGCTCCTAAAAGTTGCATTTTTCTTTTTCTTTTTCCTCTGGACCCGTGCTGCATGGCCAGATGTACGACCGGATCAGTTGATGTGGTTGTGCTGGAAAGTGTTAATGCCAATAGCCGTGATCAATGTTGTGATCACCGGTCTTGTGATGATGTTTTAAGGAGGGATGGATGCATAGTGAACCATTGAACGATCGTAATGTAAGTGAGCATAGCGCTTACTATTATGTCGATATTGAAGAGTATCCAACCACTGGATGGGATAAGTTTAAACAAGTAGTCAAGCGTACGTTTAGAGGTGAATTGTTCGTCGGTTTGTGGGTCGTCATGCGTGAGATGATCAAGTTTGATATTCACACCGTCAAATATCCACTGGAAAAACTTCCAATCGGACCTCGTTATCGTGCAGTACACAAACTGTTGCGTTTGTGGGAATCGGGCTACGAGCGTTGTATCGGATGCGGATTGTGTGAAAAAATCTGTATTTCTGATTGTATCCGTATGGACACAAAAATCGATGAAAACAGCCGTAAAGAAGTTACCGAATACAGTATCAATCTTGGTCGCTGTATTTTCTGCGGTTATTGTGCTGAAGTGTGTCCTGAACTTGCAATCGTTCATGGACAGCGTTATGAAAATGGATCTGAGCAGCGTGCCCACTTCGTTATTAAAGACGATATGCTCACTCCGCTTGATTTCCTGACATCAGGTCAGCAAGCAGAGTACCCAGGTTTCGGTGCCATTACCCCCAACGAGAGCGTTACCAAAACGCCTCTTGCGTATTAAGGAGAATAAATGTTTGAAGCAATCGCTTTTTATTTGTTTGCGGCGCTCACCATTGTGATGTTTACCATTACTGTGATGACGTCTCAAGCATTGTATGCCTTGACCGCAATGGCAGCAGGGATGATTTTTATTTCAGCCTTTTTCTTCATTTTGGGTGCTGACTTTTTGGGTGCAATCCAAATTATCGTTTATACCGGTGCTGTCATGGCAATCTACGCGTTTGGTATGATGTTCTTTGATACGACACGTAATGTGATCGAAAAACGTTCCAATCCGCGTTTTGTAGTTGTTCTTGGAGCACTTGCAGCTGTTTTGGTCGTTTTTATCGTCCTTGCCCCTATTGTTACGACGAATTTAAATGCCAATTATCCGATTGACTTGGCAGTAGGAAATTCACAAGCTATCGGAATGGTGCTGTTTACAAAATATTTAGTTCCTTTTGAACTGGCAGCAGTTATGTTACTGGTTGCGATGATTGCTGGTATTGTTTTGGCAGGTAAAAAGATGGACAAATCGTTGACACTTATGACAGAAGAAGACATCGCTTTGATGCATGACTCTTTTACTCATGAAGCAACTCAAGAGGAGGCGCACTAATGGAAATTACTTTAACGCACTATTTGGTTCTTTCAACCGTTTTGTTCGCTATTGGTTTGATTGGGGTTATGCGTCGTAAAAATTTGTTGATGCTTTTTTTCGCGACGGAAATTTTGCTGAACGCTGTCAATATTGGGATGGCTGCAATTTCTCACTATCGCGGAGATTATACAGGGCAGATGTTTGCATTTTTTATTATTGCAATCGCGGCATCCGAAGTAGCCGTAGGTTTGGGTCTTCTTATCGTATGGTATAAACGTACCGGTAAGATTGATCTTGATCAAATGACATCGATGAGAGGATAGGACAGATGGAAGTTTATTTATACATTGCATTGTTTGCTCCGTTGGTGGGTTCACTCTTTGCGGGATTGTTTGGAGCATATCCAAAAATGCTCTTTACAGGGGTAATTGCCTCAGGATTGCTTTTTGCATCTTTTGTAAGCAGTGCCATTTTGCTGAATTATGTTCTAGCTGGACATACCGTACATGTTGAAATGATGACATGGATCGCGGCTGGAGATCTGTATATTCCTTTTGGTTTTGTGGTTGATCAAGTGAGTGTGACGATGATGATGGTTGTCTCTGTCGTTTCTACCGTTGTTCACGTCTACTCTATTGGTTATATGGCGCATGACAAAGGGTTTAACCGTTTCTTCTCATACCTATCGGCTTTCGTTTTCTCGATGATGGTCTTGGTTATGAGTGATAACTTTTTGGGTCTGTTTATCGGATGGGAAGGCGTTGGTCTTTGTTCATGGCTTCTTATTGGTTTTTGGTATCATAAAGAATCTGCAACATGGGCAGCAAATGAAGCGTTCATTATGAACCGTATCGCTGACTTGGCAATGTTGATCGGTATCTTTATGATGTACTGGAATCTTGGATCATTGCAATACGATGTAGTTTTTGCAAACGTTGCAACGCTTCCGATGCACATCATCACATGGATTGGGATTTTCCTCTTTATCGGTGCGATGGGTAAATCGGCACAATTTCCACTTCACACATGGCTTGCAGATGCGATGGAAGGCCCGACTCCTGTATCAGCACTGATTCACGCAGCAACAATGGTTACAGCCGGTGTGTATCTCGTGGTTCGCGCCAATCCAATCTACAGTGAAATTCCTGATGTAGGAAACGCAATTGCATCTCTGGGTGCATTTGTTGCAATGTTTGCAGCAACCATGGCATTGGTCAATCGCGATATGAAGCGTATCATTGCGTATTCGACTCTTTCACAGCTTGGCTATATGTTTGTAGCAGCTGGTTTGGGAGCGTATTGGGTAGCGTTGTTTCACCTTATGGCACACGCATTTTTCAAAGCATTATTATTCTTGGGAGCAGGTAACGTTATGCACGCAATGCACGATGAGCTTGATCCGTTTAAGATGGGTGGTTTGAAAAAATCGATGAAAGTAACATGGATATTTATGACGCTTGCTTCCGTTGCACTTGCGGGTATTTATCCTCTTGCCGGATTCTTTTCGAAAGATTTGATTTTGGAAGTTGCATTTGTTGAACAGCATTATATTCTTTACACCGTATTGTTACTGACAGCTGGATTGACTGCATTTTACTCATTCCGTCTTGTTGCATTGATTTTCCATGGTAATGAGAGACATTTAGAGCACGGTATTCATCCGCATGAAGCGTATAGCTTTATGTTGTATGCCATGGCTCCGTTGGCTGTTTTGGCAGTGATCGCCGGTATGGTATTTAAAACCCCGTATTATCTGATGGTAACAAATCTTTTGCCAGCTATGACGTATCACATCCATAATCACACAACATTTTGGATTATGACAATCGGCACTCAATTGTTTGTGATTGCAGCAATTACCTATGCCTACAAAAAATATGCAAAAGCCGTTAAAGTGGATAAAAAAGTGGAATCAGGCTTGTTATATCAACTGCTTTACAATCAATACTACATCCCTAAAATATACGATGAAGTGTTTTCGAAACCTTATTTAAAACTTTCTAAACTTGCATGGAAAGAGATTGATCTTAAAATTGTTGATGCGACCGTGGATGGCATTGCAAATGTGATTTACCAAACAGGGGAGAAAACGCATACGATGCAAAACGGAAATCTTTCCAGTATGTTGCGCTGGATGGTTATTGGTTTAGTGGTTTTATTGGTACTTGCTGTGGCGTTTACTGCGGGTTATAACGCAGTAAACCTGCAGGCAATGTAAGGAGAATTTGATGCAAGAACATATTTTATCGATTTTAATTTTCTTCCCGGCATTGGCAGCAATGTTTGGATTTGTGGTTCATAAGGACAGCGTTCGTGCCTACGGAATTACCGTAGCAGCAATCGAATTTTTTCTATCATTGTGGTTATGGAATTTGTATGATCCTATGACATCTGGAATGCAATTTATGGAAATGGCACCTCTTGTTTCGGCATTTGGTATCAGCTATTTAGTCGGCGTTGACGGTATTTCTCTTTTTATTATAATATTATCGACGTTTTTTACGTTAATCGGTATTGCTTCATTAACAGAGAAACGTCGCGTGAAAGACTTGATCATTACATTGCTTTTTTTAGAGATGACGATGGTCGGAGTATTCGCAGCACTTGATGCGATTGTTTTTTATATTTTTTGGGAATTATCGCTTATTCCGATGTTGTATATCATCGGTGCATGGGGCGGGCCTCTTCGTATTTATGCGTCGATTAAATTTTTCCTTTATACCTTTACGGGATCATTAGTGATGCTTGTAGGTATGCTGTTTATGGCATATTTTTATTATCAAGCAACCGGTCAGTGGAGTTTCTCACTGCTCGAATGGTACCGCTTGATTCTACCAGTTAGTATACAAATGTGGTTATTCGGAGCATTTTTCTTGGGCTTTGCGATTAAAGTCCCGATGTTTCCGTTTCATACATGGCTACCCTATGCACACGGTCAGGCACCAACTATCGGTTCGGTAATTCTTGCAGCAATTTTGCTCAAAATGGGAACGTACGCTTTTATCCGCTTCTCACTACCATTGTTTCCGGATGCATCGGTTATTTTCATGTTTCCTATCGCGATACTTGCGATTATCATGATTGTATACGCGGCGATGGTTGCATACGCTCAAGAGGATATTAAACAAGTTGTAGCATATAGTTCTATATCGCATATGGGAGTTATTATTCTAGGAATTTTTGCTCTCAATGTAGAAGGGATTACAGGTTCCGTCTTTTTGATGATTGCGCATGGAGTTGTTTCGGGAGCTCTATTTTTACTTGTTGGGGTTATTTATGATCGCCGTCATACAAAACTTATGTCTGAATTTGGTGGATTAGCATCAGTTATGCCTCGCTATGCAACCATTTTCGGAATTATGATGATGGCGTCAGTCGGCTTGCCGCTTACTATCAACTTCGTGGGTGAATTTTTGAGCTTGCTTGGTTTTTACAAGCAGTCACATTCATATACTTTAGTTGCAGGAACTGCCATTATTGTTGGGGCTATTTATATGCTCAGTGCGTATAAAAAAGCATTTTTCGGAAACGTTACCAAAGAAGAAAATAAAAATCTAAAAGATGTCAATCGTACAGAATTACTGGGTCTTGTTCCGTTGGTAGTGGTAGCGATTTGGTTGGGTGTATATCCAAAACCACTTCTTGAACCGATCAACAACAGTGTAGAAGCCATTGTACAGTTGATGCATGACAAAGCACAAACAGAGGAAGCAAAACAACGCATTCCTGATCTAGCCCATTCGGCAGGATTGAATTCAATGCAGGAGGCACACTAATGTTAGCGCCAATTTCGATTTCGTTAGCCTCACTGAACATTATGACAATGGCACCTATGTTGATTGCCATTGTGGGTGCATTGGCTATTTTATGTATTGATTTAGTGAAAGAGGGTCTCCATAAATCTTTCTATGTCATGGTAAGTTTACTTTTCTTATTGCTTGATTTGGGAGCTATTGTTGATTTTGGAAATATTTTCCTTAAAAGCGGAACTGTTCTTGGTATGTTTGATATGATGCTTATAGATGGGCTTGCGATTCTCTCACAGATCATTATTGTTGCAGGATCAATGCTCTTTATTCCATTAGCCCTAACTTCTAAGCGATTTCATGAATACAATTATCCAGAGTATTTTGCCCTGTTCTTGTTCATGATTGCAGGTTTCCAATTTATGGTTGCCAGTGATAATTTGATTTTGATTTTTGTAGGACTTGAAACAGCTTCTTTGGCATTGTATACACTTATAGCTCTTCATAACCGGTCTAAATCGTTTGAAGCAGCAGTAAAATACTTTACCATGGGTGCATTAGCAGCAGGCTTTTTTGCATTTGGATCGATGATTTTTTACGCGATCACTGGTTCCGTTGAAATCAATCAAATCGCTCTTGCATTAGCAAAAGATGAGTATGTCAATATCGGCTTTGTCCTTGTTGCCGTTGTCTTTTTATTAGGTGCTATCGGATTTAAACTTTCCATGGTTCCTTTTCATACATGGACTCCCGACGTCTATGAAGGCTCTTCTGCTGCATTAGCAGGATATATGTCAATTGTCCCTAAAATTGCAGGTTTTGTTGTTGCAATGCGCTTATTTGAATTCTTAGTGCACAGTGGTGTTGTATGGCTTCAAGTCGTGTTGTATGTCGCAGTCGTAGTAACGATGACAGCATCCAATATCTGGGCATTGGTACAAAACGATGTTAAACGTATGTTGGCATACAGCTCGATTTCCCATGCCGGTTTCGTCATGGCTGCAATTTTGATTGGTACAACTCAAGCTAATACCGCACTTTTCTTGTATTGGGCATTGTTTAGCTTCACGAATTTGGGTGCATTTTCGATGTTGTGGGTTAGTCGTCAGAAAAACCTTATTCCGGGACAAAGTTCGGATCATCCATATGAGAAATTTGCAGGATTAGTACGAACCATGCCAATGGCTGCTATTATGATCGCATTATTTATGTTATCCCTTGCAGGAGTTCCTCCATTTGGTCTTTTTTGGGGTAAAATTTATATGATCGGAGCTGCTGTTAGCGCTGGCTATACGATGTTAGCTCTGATCATGGCGTTAAACTCAGCGATTGCGGCGTATTACTATCTTAAACTCATCGTATTTATGTTTATGAAAGAGCCTATTGCAGAGTATCAAAAATATTATTTGATGAATGCATCGCTTTCTCTTAAAACGATTATCGGTATTGCAGCGATTGGAACTATCTTTGCCGTATTTGCTGTTAATCCACTTTTAAAAGTCATTACATTATTCGTGTATAATAGCGGATATTAAACATAACTTGGGAGCGCCAATGATTCGATGGCTTTTACTGCTACACTTCATTTGGCTTCCATTAAATGCATTAGAACTCTCTATCCAAAGCGGTAGAGAAGCATCTCAAAATTACAGTATTTTACATTTAAGAGATCCATTGCCATTTCGTTGTGTTTCATATCGAAATGATTTTGATGAGATTATCCGAATTGAATGCAATTCTACAAAAATACGCACCTTACCTCCAATTGTAAACAGTCAGTTTAGTATCACACAAACAGCCACCTCAATCATTATCAAACCTAAAACGAAAATAGCACTTTTTCCTGTTGGATTTGATCTGCGTTACGATACTGAAATTTATTCTTCCGAGGTACAAAAGGTCAATCACTGGACAATTATAGGTTACACAAAAGATTTACCTATGATTCCAACCGTTAAAGTCAATCCTGATGCCATCAATATTCCGATGAAGCTAGCCAAAGAGAGTTATCCATATGTGGGTGGATTGGACCTCAAAGGCAATCCAATCAAGATGAAGAGTGTTCAAGACGTCAGTGACTATATGGAACTCAAAAAAGCGTATAAAGCAAAAGATTATTCTAAAGTATTATATTTGTCACAAGATTCACTCAAAAAACATCCTACTACTATATTTGCTAATGAATTGATGCTGTATCAACTGCGTGCATTGCATTATTTGGGTCAATATGAGTCCTTACTGACTCTCTCTAAGCACTTTGTTCGACAGTATTCAAGTGATCCGAATATTGCTGAAGTGTTAGCATACACGGCTCATGCACATGGTGAATTGGGGCAAAATAATGATTCAGATTATTTTTATGACCGATTGTTTACGGAACATGAAGATGACCCTTTTTCGGCACAAGGAATGTATTTTAAAGCGAAGCAATTAGAAGTTAAAGGCAGTGCTAAAAATGCGGCGAAATATTATCGAGAGGCATTATCACGCACCAAAGATGTTAACTTAGCTTCAGCCTGCGCATTTGAATTAGCACGCATAGAAATGGGCGGTGAAAATCCAGAAAAAGCAAAAGAGTACATTAATAAAATTACACGGGTAAATCCTGAATATTTTACTGAAGTACGTCCGGAAGCTGAAAAAATGATTGATATTTTAGAAGGACACAAAGATCCACTTACTGCAGCAAAGATTACACAATGTCTCATTAAGGGTGCTACCCACAAGTCCACAGAACACGAAGCGCTTCTAAAAAACTTGGGAAAATTGTATGCTCAGGGGAATAAAAAAGCACAAGCACTTGAAGCTTTCAATGAGTACATAAAACTTTTCCCTTATGGTGAGGGGATCGCTGAAGTACGACGCGCTAAAGATGGGTTGTTTTTTGAAAAAGACGAACTAAGTGCAGAAAAAGGGATGAAAAAATACGAAGATCTGATTGAACGTTATGGAAATGATTCTATCGGACAAAAAGCATTGTATAAAAAAGCCCAGCTTTTGTTTAAAGAGGGAAAATTTGAAGCAATACTTGAAATGGAAAATGAGCTTTATAAGCTCGATACAACAGCGTATCCTGAGAGTAATGCTCTGATTTCTAAAAGTGCTATTGAAACTACTAAGAAAAAGCTTCAAAATGGAAAATGTGCTGAAGCACTTTCGATGCAAAAAATGTATCGAATTAAACTATTACCACAGTGGGATGGTTTAACATTTGAATGTGCACTTAAGATGGGAAATTTTCCGGTAGCCAAATCATTAGCCCAAACGCACAGTAAATCTAAAAATATAAAAGAGAAACAGGTGTGGCTAAATCGTTTGGTAAAAACACATTTTGCATTGGGTGAATACGCTCAGGCGTTGCGTGTAGGAAAAGATGTTATTGCCTTGATGGAAATAGAAAAAAATCCACCTCTGAATGATATTTATCGCACAATGTTTGACAGTGCGCAGCGCAGTTCGGATGATGTAGGAATGATAACCTATATAAAAGGGTGCGAGGCTGCTTTTGGAATTGATTTTAAGGATATAGAGCGATATTCGCAGATGGTCTCACTGGGATTAAAAAGAAAAGATGAAGCAATGGTGCAAAGTTATTCGAATAAGGTTATGGCATTGCAAAAGCGAACCGCAACGAATACACAATCTCCATTTATTGAGTTTACTTTCGCACAATCTCTGATGAATCAAGAAAAAAATAAAGAGGCTTTAGCGGTTTTAAAAGGGTTAAATACCCTTAAGCTGAATCCTGAAAAGAAATCACGACAACAGTATCTAATCGGCTCATTGGCAATGAAAATGGGAAATAAAATCGAAGCAAAAGCAGGATTTAACGCAAGTATTAAAGCCGATAAAACTTCAGCATGGGGAAAACTGGCTAAGGATGCGTTAGGATTGCTCTAGATATTTTATAGAGTTCTTCCACCGATCCATTAGTAACATGCTCAAATTGATTACTATTAAAAGTTTGTTGACGTTTTGCGAGTTGTGCGGTGTGGGTTGAAATGTCTTCTATAAGTACTCTTTTATCTATTTTGCCATCCAAAAACTCTAATGTTTCAATGATCCCGATTGCTTTCATACTGTTAGGCGCTCTTCCATAAAGCCGTTCAAGCTGGGCTATTTCATCAATTAATCCTGATTGGACCATTTTTTGTGTTCGTATCGTTATGCGTTCTCGTAAAAGCGGACGGTCAATGGCGATGTTAAGAATAGGGCAATTTGTAATAATGGGTTTTGGCGGATGTGCCTCAAACCATTGCGAAGGCGGTATTGAGGTTTGGAGATAGAGATGGAGCATTTTTTCGATGCGATACGAATCGTTAGGAGTAATCTTGGCCATCGTAACCGGATCAATTTGAGACAAAAAGTGATGTGCTTCTTCAAGATTATGCAACATTTCAGTGGCAACACATTTGGTCTCATCGCTAATTTCAGGGACATAGGACAAACCGTCAATCATGCTTTTAAGATAAAAGCTGCTTCCTCCGACAAGAATGAGATTTTTCTTTTGTAACATTGCAGCTTCATACGCACGATGATATTCATTGATAAAAGTAAAAACCGTTGCCGTTTCATTAGGCGCTAAACAATTGATACCAAAATGCTCAATACTAGAAAGCTCATTATGAGAGGGTTTTGCTGAAGCTATATCAATCTCTTTGTAGATACTTAATGAGTCGATGGAAAGAATAAGAGCGTTATATTCTGACGCGAGCGACAAGGCAAGATCACTTTTTCCTGATGCAGTGGAGCCGATGAGTGCGAGTTGTTTCATTTTGTAATTATACCCTACAGGGCACGAGAACCTCTATGGAGGTAACGCCATCGGAATAAAATCCCGATTGTCTACGTTAACACTAGGTTTACTTCAGCAGTAGGCTCATTTTATTATGTAATTTGAGGCTGTAAAAGTGAAATTACGATAAAATAAAGAAAATATATAAAGGGTATAAGTGAAGAGAATCGCCAAACGTTTACGAGATTTTAATGAATTGGTGATGTTTCAACACTCCGTTTTTTCTCTCCCTTTTATCTTTATAGCAATGATAGTATCCGCGGATGGATGGTTTGGATTTAAACTTCTTATTTTAGGCGCTATTGCAGCAATCAGTGCTCGTAATACTGCGATGGGATTTAATCGTTACGTAGACAGAGCATTTGATGTTCATAACCCTCGCACAGCTAATCGTCCCAGCGTGGATGGACGGCTCGATGGTGCATCCATAGCTATTTTTACCGCAGTCAATGCCCTGGTGTTTATAGCTACGGCTTATCTGGTGAATGATTTGGCATTTATAGTAAGTGTTCCGGTTCTCATTGTTTTGCTGAGCTACTCCTATTTTAAGCGTTTTAGTTCTATGGCGCATATTGTGTTGGGAATCTCCTTGGGACTTGCTCCGATGGCGGGAGCTATTGCCGTGAGCGCATTCGTGCCATTGTGGTCGATTTATCTCAGTATCGGAGTGATGTTTTGGGTGGCAGGCTTTGACTTGTTGTACTCCTTGCAAGACATGGACTTCGATAAAACAAACAACCTTCACTCGATACCTTCTCGCTACGGCAGTCGTGTGACGATGAATCTCTCTTTGATATTTCATTTTTTAACCATTATTTTTTGGGGATTGTTTGTGGCAGCTGCCAATTTAGGAAGTGTTGCCCAATTCGGGATATTTTTATCGATTCTTATGTTAGGATATGAACATTATTTGGTTCGTAAAGATTTTACTACCATTGACCGAGCCTTTTTTACGGTTAACGGCTATTTAGGATTTGTATTTTTTGGATGTGTAATTTTAGATAAGGTGATACGATGAACAATATACGATTAGTAGATGCCTCTTTAGAGATAGCGTATGATTTGATAGAAGTGGATGCAGATGCGTTTGAAAAAGAGTTTAACCGTATCAGTGAGCATGATGATGATGCGATAGGACAATGGCTCAAAAGTGCAAAAGGCAAAGGTGAAACAAGTGAGAGTGATCCTGCTGTATTGCATTTGATTGTTGAGCTTTATCGTAAAATGGATCGTTTAGAAAATATTATCTTAGGTAATGCGCCTAAACGCATTCCTCTTGGGATGAAGGCAACGATTGAGAAGATCGGATTAGAGCATTTTGAGCTCTCTCAGCCACTTTTGGAAACATCAACGCTTTATTATGGACGAGTGGAATTACCAGTTCTTCCACGCCGTGAGACACCGATATATTTTGAAGCACTTTCGCCGACATTGGCAAAAATTACCCGAATACATGTCAAAGACAGTAATGAATGGGCGATTTATATGACAGCACGCGAGCGAAGTATGATTCGCCATTTAAAAGGACTTGAATGACTTTAGGGCTTGAATTAGTTTTGATTGCTCTGGCTGCTTTGGTGCTAGGACTTATTTATTATTCAGTGACCAAAGAAAATGAGACCAATACTCGTCTTCGTGCTATTGCACACGCTGTCGAAGAATTACACCGTGAAGTATATAAAATAGATAAGCGTCTATCAGCAGAGATGGAGATACTCACATCATTACAAGAGAGTGAGCCCGAAATATCTCAAAGAGTATACGAACAACGCGGCCATGATATGAATGAGCTATCCGTACCGATTATGGAGTCATTGGGACACATCGAGGGGGCATTTGGAGCCTACAAAGAAAAAACAGAAAACCGTCTGCGTTATTTAGAAGAACGAATCCGTAATTTATCACTGCCAACGTCGATAAGTGGTTTGGATGATGAAAAAGTGATTAGCCGCTATAACCAAGGGCTTGAAGTGGATGTGATTGCAAAAGAGTTGCGATTGTCAAAAGCAGAAGTAGAATTTGTATTAAAGATAAATCAACTGAGATAATGTTTTATTGAATTTTATTTATTGGGTTGAAAGTGAATTTTGAGGGAAATCTATAAAATGGTGCGCCCGAAGGAATTCGAATCCCTGACCGCTGGTACCGCAATGCGTACGTAAAAGCTTCCAAATCAATAGAAAACCTCACAAAATAGGGGTTTACTAGAGTTGTTTCCTTTAAATTTATTATTTTGTTTGTGTAACTTCTTTTAGTGTGATAAATGCGGTATTTTGTGGGCTTCGTAGGTTTTCGTTTATGCAACTTAGTGAGTGATTTTTGTCACGTTCTGTCACGGGAAAGAGCTATAAAACAGTATAAAAATCAAGATCGAAATTTTCAAGATAATCTAGCGTATGAACAATCAATGTTCTCTTCCATTATAAGTGGATGTATCACTTAATCCAATCTCGTATCAGCTAAATCACTCTGCCAAATATAGATCTAATTCTAGAAAAAGCTACTATTGAAATTATGCAAATTATAGCACCATGTTTGACAGTATTTTTACAGCATGTCAGAAAACCTTTATGTTATGTATTTGTACGATTTAATTACTCTGAAGTAGTTTTGTTAAATGACAAAAAAACATGAAAAACGTATAAGAAAAGAAGGCTTCGATAACTACAGTAAGGGGGATGTATGCTCATGTCATATATCTTGAGCCGTTTAATGAACGCAATAAAAGAGTATTATAGATAATTAGGAATTTTATCATTTACTTTTTAGTATTAAAATCCAAGTAAATAAAATGGTGCTACATTGATATAAGTTTTGTCAATAATTTACAAATAAGGGGAAGTCATGGGAAAATGTCCGATCACAGGGTTAGGTGGAGGAAATCCCTCCGCTGGAAATAAAGGCGCTTACAATAAAGATTGGTGGCCCAATCAACTCAATCTTAAAATTCTTTCGCAACACTCCAATAAAGTAAACCCTTTAGATGACAAATTTGACTACAAAGCAGAATTTAAAAAGCTTGACTATTATGCCCTGAAAAAAGATTTAACGGATCTCATGACCGATTCCAAAGAGTGGTGGCCAGCAGATTACGGTCATTATGGTCCATTGTTTATTCGGATGGCATGGCACAGTGCCGGAACCTATAGAACAGGTGATGGTCGTGGCGGTGCCAGTAGTGGAAGTCAACGTCTGGCACCACTCAACAGTTGGCCGGATAATGTCAATCTCGATAAAGCAAGACGTCTTCTCTGGCCCATTAAACAAAAATACGGCAATAAAATCTCTTGGGCAGATCTGATGATATTGGCGGGAACTGTAGCGCTTGAATCGATGGGAATAAAAACATTTGGATTCGCCGGTGGACGGGAAGACGTTTGGGAAAGTGAGGAAGATATCTATTGGGGAAGTGAAGATAAATGGCTGGGTGATCAGCGATATGAGAAAAAGGAGAATAGAGACGGTTTGGAAAATCCGTTAGCAGCGGTACAGATGGGGCTTATCTATGTCAATCCAGAAGGTCCAAATGGTGAACCAAATATCCTCGAATCGGCCAAAGATATTCGTGAAACCTTTGCCCGAATGGCGATGGGAGATAAAGAAACCGTTGCTTTGGTGGCAGGTGGTCATACCTTTGGTAAATGCCACGGTGCTGCTGATGCCTCGAACGTCGGACCTGAACCCGAAGCAGAAAGCTTGATTGCTCAAGGGCTCGGATGGCTGAGTAAATTTTTAAGCGGGAAAGGGGATGACACGATCAGCAGCGGAATTGAGGGTTCTTGGACGGCAAACCCTACGAAGTGGGATAATGGCTATTTTGATATCCTTTTCAGGTACGACTGGAATCTTGAAAAAAGTCCTGCCGGTGCTTGGCAATGGACACCGATCAATCCCAAAGAGGAGGATATGGCACCCGCAGCCCATGATCCGAGTAAAAAAGTAAAAACCATTATGACTACCGCCGATATGGCGATGCGAATGGATCCGATTTATGGACCGATTTCGAAAAGATTTCATGAAAATCCAGAGGAACTCGCAGATGCTTTTGCCCGAGCATGGTTTAAATTAACCCATCGTGATTTGGGACCTAGATCACGATATCTCGGTCCCGAAGTTCCGGCGGAAGAGTTGATTTGGCAAGATTCGGTGCCATCGGTAGATCATAAGCTTGTTAACGATGCGGATATCGAATCGCTGAAAACCAAAATACTTCAAAGCGAGCTCACTGTTTCCCAGCTTGTAAAAACGGCCTGGGCATCCGCTTCTACCTACCGAGATTCGGATAAACGCGGCGGTGCGAACGGTGCTCGAATCCGATTGGAACCGCAAAAAAGCTGGGAAGCGAACCAAGGATGCGATAGCGTTATCGCCAAACTCGAAACGATCCAAAAAAGGTTCAATGATTCCTCAACAGACGGTAAAAAAATCTCTTTAGCCGATCTCATCGTCTTAGGAGGCGCTGCAGGAATCGAAAAAGCGGCTCAGGATGCTGGGATGAATATAGCTGTTCCTTTTGCTGCAGGCAGATCTGATGCAACGCAGGAGCAAACACTTGCTTCCTCTTTTTTTCATCTCGAACCGATAGCCGATGGATTTAGAAATTTTCAGAAAAAGAAATATGCGGTATCGAGCGAAGAACTGCTGGTCGATAAAGCGCAATTACTTGGACTCACTGCACCGCAAATGACAGTTTTAATAGGTGGCATGAGAGCTTTAGGCGCTAATTATGACAACTCATCAAAAGGAATTTTTACCGATAAAGTGGGTGTTCTCACCAACGACTTTTTTGTGAATCTTTTGGATATGAATATCGTATGGAACAGTGTTGGCGAAGAGGAAGAGGCCTTCGAAGGAAAAGATCGAATATCGGGTAAAGTCAAATACACCGCCAGCAGAATCGATCTGCTTTTTGGATCAAATTCGCAATTACGCGCTATTGCGGAAGTCTATGCCCAAGAAGATTCAAAAGAAAAATTCGTCAATGATTTTGTGGCGGCTTGGAACAAAGTGATGGATGCGGATCGGTTTGATCTGAAATAAATTTGACTGACTTTAAAACAGAAACTCTATAAAAGTCGTGAGATCTTTATAGTTATTGTGGAGCGGATTTTGCGAAGTATTTTCAGTTGAGAGTGAAGCAATTAAAAAAAGAACGTTTAATTCTCCAAATATCGCATCACTAAAAGGTTTTTGTTCGTCTAGAGGCAGGTACGATTTTTTAGGTTTCATTGAAAATCAAATTTAAATTTAATAAAGGTAAGTTATGCCAAAAAATGTATCCGATCATCTCGTAGAAATGCTTGTAGAGGCAGGGGTTAAGAGAATTTATGCAGTTACAGGTGACAGCCTTAATCCGGTCAATGACGCTGTTCGAAGAGATGGGAGGCTCCAATGGATCCATGTCAGACATGAAGAAGCAGGGGCTTATGCGGCTTCCATGGAAGCAGAGCTCAATGGCATCGGTTGTTGTATGGGAAGTAGTGGCCCTGGACATGTTCATCTGGTCAACGGACTGTATGATGCCAACAGAAGTGAAAACTCTGTTATTGCTATTGCCTCGACTATTATTACGGAAAAAATGGGGCTGGACAACTTTCAAGAGACAAGACCTGAATCTCTATTTCAAGATTGTTCGAAATATGTATTTTTAGCCAATACACCCATACAAGCCATAAATGGATTACAATCCGCTATTCAACACGCCATAAGCAAGAAGGGAGTGGCTGTTTTAGGGCTTCCTGGCGATGTGGCTGCAGCTGAACTAGAGCCTGTGCATTCTTCCAATAAAAACTTCTATACACAACCACGAATTATCCCAAGCCGTGAGGATCTTCTGGAGCTGGCAAACATCATCAATACTCATGAAAAGGTGATGTTATTTTGTGGACATGGATGCCGTTTTGCAATTGATGAAGTAATGCAACTGGCCCAAACACTTAATTCCCCTTTGGGGTACACTTTTAGAGGAAAAATATTTTTTGAACGTAAAGAAAATCCCTATGCCGTTGGATTAAATGGGCTTTTAGGCAATAAATCAGGTTTTGAAGCCATGCATCAGGCAGATGTGCTATTGATGTTAGGTACAGATTTTCCTTACAGTGAGTTCCTTCCTGAAAAATGCAAAATCATTCAACTAGATACTAAACCTGAAAAATTAGGGCGTAGAGCTAAAGTTGACTACGGCTACTGCGGTGATATAAAATCAACGCTGCAAGAGCTCATGCCTATGGTTGAAGTAAAAACTTCTACTGATTTTCTTGACAAAATGCGTTCATTACATCAAGAAATCGAAGCGATATACGATAGTTATGTGGAAGAAAAGGGATCCGAAAAAAACATTCACCCCGAATATGTTGCCTATTTGGTTGATAAATTAGCAGATGACGATGCCATATTTACGGTCGATACGGGGATGAGTGCCGTATGGGCTGCACGCTATCTCAAAGCGGGCAAAAATCGTTACCTGACAGGATCGTTCAATCATGGGTCGATGGCGAATGCTATGCCAATGGCCATAGGCGCGGGATTATCCCATCCCGAACGACAAGTGATTGCTTTTTGCGGTGATGGTGGCATTTCCATGCTTTTGGGCGATTTGATGACAATTAGCCAATATAAAATACCAGTTAAAATTATCATTTTTAATAATCGGTCTCTGGGCATGGTAAAGCTTGAGATGCGCGTGCAAGGCTATATTGATTGGCAAACCGATATGGTAAATCCCGATTTTGTAAAATTGGCGGAATCCATGAATATTGCAGCATGGGAAGCCAAAGAGTCCAAAGATGTAGAACAGGCTCTTTCAAACGGATTCAAGCATAATGGTCCAGCGATTATCAACATATTTACAGATTCGAATGCTTTGGCAATGCCACCTTCCATAAATTTTGATCAAGTAAAAGGCTTTGCTCAATCCATGGGAAAATTGATGATGAATGGAAAATTTGCAGAAATAGTAGATACGACCAAGAGTGAACTAAAATATTTACGGGAATTAATATAAAACATGATTAAAATATGCAGAGATAATAATTGACGTAACAAAAGTTTTCAATAGAATCCATTGCATGTTAAACAAAAAGCCTAAGTCGACTGCATTGAACTTAATGTGTGGAACAAGAGAATTTTTGAAAGTGTTTATTATTGAAAATTTTTCATATATTATCTGCAGCTGGATTAAATTTATAAAATGACAAAGAGTATTTAAAACGGGTGCCATAGTGCTTTAATCCCATAAACGATAAATTGAGCAGCGATCGCTCCGACGACCAATCCCATAACTCTCGTCATAATTTTCAATCCAACAACACCAAGAACTTTTGTCAAAAAGATAGCATTTCTCAAGGTTAAATAAATAACAAGACCAACAATTAGTACAGCCACGACGAGTAAAGAAGTTTCTATCATAGTAAAACTTTTTGCTTTAAAAATCATGAGAGTAGATATCAATCCCGGACCAAATAAAATGGGGATTCCGATTGGAATAACTGAGATATCTTCTTTTAACATTGCTACTTTTGATTCTTCAGATGAGTGAGAGGTTTCGGAAATTTTTCCTTGCACCATATTAATAGACATCAATAGCAAAATAATTCCACCAATCACCATCACAGATGAGGTATTAATCCCAAAAAGTTCAAAAATTGCATTCCCTAAAAAAATGGTTATCAATGAAGCAATCATGACGGTTAATGCAGCTTTTTTACCAATTTCTTCTGTATCTTCTTTAGTGAGATTTGAAGGGGAAGAAGAAATCATGATTGCTGCAGCTGCTATAGGATTTATGATAGTGATCAAACCAACTGAATAATGAAGTAGTGTCTGTAGGTGGGCAAAATAATTGAACTCCATTTATTTTTCCTTATATTTGACATAAGACTATCACGAGTTGGCTTTAATCAACTTCACTATTTCCATTACGATATAGTTTGATCGGCGAGATAACTATTCAAACGCTTGAGATTTTTAATCTTCATATCGGTTAGGTCCTTTTAGGTTAATGAATAGACAGACACCTACAAGAAGCTAAAACTGTTTTGTAAATACACGTCTGGATTATTATCGTTGATTGTAGAGGCTATGAGAGAAGATGATGGCTGTTAGGTTGGTTACAGTAGAGGGCAATTAATAAGTTTAAATACTATAGATTTGAAACAAAGTCGGGATCAAGTGAATTCTTAAGTGATTTTAGTGTTTGTTAAAAGTTAAGGAAAGTTTGTTGTAGGAGTTACTAAATGGTGCGCCCGAAGGAATTCGAATCCCTGACCGCCGGTACCGCAAACCGGTGCTCTATCCAGCTGAGCTACGGACGCACATTAAAGAGAACGAAATTATAGCCCATAAAGCTTAAAGGCTATTGAAACGCTCTTTAGTCTTTATTTTTTCGTGCGGCAACATCTTTTAAGAAGCTTTCTAGGTCATATTTAAGACGGTATTGTGGTGTTAAAATATGGATAAGGATATCACCCAAATCAATAGCAACCCAGTCGCCGCTTTCGTCAACGTATAAAAACTGCTCATCAGGTTTAAGTCCTCTTTTGAGGTGATCGAGTAAGGCGATGGTGTGGCGCTCACCTAATGATGATGCGAGGACAACGTAGTCAGCGAAATAATCACTGCCGATGAGTTCAAATACTTCGATGTTTTCTGCTTTGTTCATATCGAGAATAGAACTGATTTTTTCAATTCGTGGGTTCATAATGTTCCTTATAGTATGTTGTAATATCATTTTCGATTTCCTCATCCAGTCCAAGTGAACCAAAGGAGTGCCGAAAATCGGTTGAACTAACCTCCTCTTTTACAGGGAGAGTAATCATTTCATTGGGAATGGGTATTCCGTCTCGAGAGGCTACGACAAAGGTCACCATAGTGCGTAATGTTTCAATATCACGCCATTGATCAAGGGTAGCTAAATTATCGGCTCCGATGATCAGATAGAGCTTGTTATAAATTTTCGCGTAATGACGTACGGTTTCAATCGTATAGACACTTCTATGTTGGTCAATCTCGAAAGAGCTTATCTCAATTTTTGGAGTGGACGCAAATATCTTTTTTAACCATTGCAACCGCTGCATACCATCGGCACTCACGGAGGGTTTAAATGGATTCTTGAATGCCGGAACGATAATAAGCTTATCAATTTCCAGTATTTCAAGCGCTTTAAGTGCTACACGTACATGCCCGATATGAGGAGGATCGAAACTACCGCCATACAGAGCAATGTTCATCTATAACTTCTTTTAAACGAAATTATAACCGATTTTTGGTAAAATCCCCTTATTATGGTAACAAGGGAAATAGTTTTATGGCGTTAAAAATCGCTATCAATGGATTCGGTCGAATAGGACGCTGTGTAACTCGTCTTATTGCCGGACGTGATGATGTGGAATTGGTTGCAATTAACGATATGGCATCCATAGAAATGATGTGCTATCTTTTGCAAAATGATTCTGTGCATGGGCAGTTTGATGCAGTCTGCGTAACGGATGGAGAGTATCTCAACATTGGGTCGAGCAGGGTTAAAGTATTTTGTGAAAAAAATCCGGAAGATCTTGATTTTGGAGCGTGCGGTGCTGATGTCGTTTTAGAGTGCAGCGGACTCTTTTTGACTGGAAATACAACTTCTCATCATCTGAGTAAAGGGGTTAAAAAAGTGATCCTTTCTGCCCCGACTCAAGATGCGAAAATTCCCACATTTGTCTTGGGTGTCAATGAGCATTTGTACCAAGGTGAGGATATAATTTCCAATGCTTCGTGCACGACAAACTGCTTAGGACCGATTGCTCGGATTTTAGATGAAGAGTTAGGGATTGAAAAAGGGTTGATGACCACGATTCATGCGTATACAAACGGACAAGCGATCATCGATACGGCACACGCTCAAGACAAGCGCCGTTCTCGTGCGGCAGGTCTCAATATGGTTCCCACAACGACGGGCGCTGCAAAAGCGATTAGTTTAGTTCTCCCTAATTTAGAGGGAAAACTGCATGGTCAAAGTGTACGTGTCCCCACACCGGATGTGTCAATGGTGGATTTAAATGTGGTTGTTTCTAAAAAAACGACCATTGACGAAGTCCGTGCTCTGTTCAAATCCTATGCCAACGGTAAAATGCATGGGATTTTAGAAGTAGACGAACGGTATCGTGTATCGCAAGATTTTGTCGGATCATCTTTTAGCGCCACGGTTGCGGATGACTTGATTCAGGTAATTGATGGAGATTTGATCAAAATCATGGCATGGTACGATAACGAATGGGGCTATTCGAACCGATTGATTGAAATGGCATTGTATATTACTAACACCAAAGGAGTAAAATGAAATTGTTAAGCATAAAAGAGTGTGACGTATTTCAGAAAAAAGTATTTATTCGCTGTGATTTTAACGTTCCTATGGACGATTTTGGCAATATTACGGATGATCGCCGTATCCGTTCCGCGGTTTCAACGATCAAATATTGTCTCGATCAAGAGTGCGCGATTATTTTAGCTTCCCATTTTGGTCGTCCAAAAGCGGGTGTGTTTAGTCCAGAAGATTCTCTTTCTCCGGTAGCACGAAGACTTCATCAATTGCTGAAAGTGGACGTTGCATTAGCATCCGACGTCATTGGTGAAGATGCCAAAGTGCGTGCTTCGAAACTTGGTTGCGGAGAAGTATTACTGCTGGAAAACCTTCGATTTGAAGCGGGAGAAACCAAAAATGATCCTGAGTTGAGTGCCCAATTGGCTGCATTAGCTGAGGTGTATATCAATGATGCATTTGGTGTCAGTCATCGTGCTCATGCCTCGGTTGCAGGAATAACGGAACATTTTGACAATGCGCACAAAGCAGCGGGCTTTTTACTTCTCAAAGAGATTGAATTTTTTGATACGTTGCTAGAACGTCCTACTCGTCCTTTTGCCGCGATAGTAGGAGGATCTAAAGTTTCTGGAAAACTGGAAGCGTTGGTTAACCTTCTGCCGCGTGTGGATAAAATCTTAATCGGCGGCGGGATGGCGTTTACCTTTTTAAAAGCGTTGGGATACAACATTGGGAATTCTTTAGTAGAAGATGATCTGATCGGTGAAGCAGAAAAAATCATGCTTGAAGCAAAACGTTTGGGAGTCAAATTTTATTTGCCCGTTGATGTTTTAGCGGCAGAAAAATTTAGTGCAGATTCTCATGTACGAATGGTAAGTGCACAAGAAATTCCAGACGGTTGGATGGGTTTGGATATAGGACATGCTACAGTTGAGTTGTACCGCGTCGTGCTCGAAGATGTTCAAACTGTCTTATGGAATGGTCCTATGGGCGTATTTGAGATCGAAAAATTCGCCAAGGGCTCGAATCGCATAGCGCATATCGTAGCGGAAATGAATGCAACAACGGTTGTTGGCGGTGGAGATACGGCTGATTTGGTGCAGCGTGTGGGCGTCGATGAAGAGATGAGCTTTATCTCTACAGGCGGCGGTGCATCGTTAGAGTTGCTAGAGGGTAAAGTGCTTCCGGGCGTAAAACCTTTGATGAAATAAAAGGATATTGTCATGATACTTTGTGCCAATTTTAAAGCCAACAAAACGCGTCAAGAGACGAGGGCGTATATGGCGGTTGTTGAATCGTTTGTAGCTGTTAATGAAATCGAGGACACGGTTATCGTTTTCCCCCCTTTTACCGCATTGGAACATACTCCTCGAAATGTGCTGATCGGAGTTCAAAACGCGTATCCCGTTTCTAATGGAGCGTTTACGGGTGAGATTGCCCTTGAGCAACTCGAAGAATTTGATATTAAAACCATTCTTATCGGCCACAGCGAACGTCGTCATGTTTTGGGAGAGACACAAGAACAAATCGCAGAAAAATTTCGTTTTTTCTCAGAGCAAGGATTTGCGATTGTCTATTGTGTTGGTGAGCCACTGACAATTCGAGAGCAAGGAAACGAAGCATTAATGTGTTATATCGATGATCAATTCGTTGGAATTGATCTGAGTTATCCCGATCTTATCGTTGCGTATGAGCCGGTATGGGCAATCGGAACAGGATTGACACCCAGCAATAAAGAGATTGAAGCAGTTCATACCGCTTTGCGCCTAAAAACAACCGCTCCATTGCTCTATGGCGGAAGTGTTAAAGTAGACAATGCAGGTGAGATAATGGCACTGAGTAATGTTGACGGTGTTTTAGTGGGTTCTGCATCTCTAAGTGCCAATGATTTTTGCGAAATGATTGCACAAGCGGCGGAGTTAAAACAATAATTGTCATTCCCGCGAAGGGCGGGCGAAGTGCCCTTGGGTGAATCCAGCTGGATCCCCGGGTCAAGCCCGAGGATGACGATAGTATAAATACTATAAAAGGAAATAAATAATGATAATGCAAGGTAAAAAAGGTCTGATCGTAGGATTAGCAAATGATAAATCAATCGCGTACGGTATCGCTCAAGCATTGCATGCACAAGGTGCACAAATGGCGTTTACGTATCTCAATGATGCATTAAAAAAACGAGTAGAACCTATTGCGGCGAGTTTTAATAACTCTCCTGTCTATAAACTTGATGTTTCAGATGAGAATGATATGGATGCGATTGCCGCATTGGTTGCCGCTGATTTTGGTCAAATCGACTTCTTGGTTCACTCGGTTGCGTTTGCTCCCAAAGAAGCATTGACCGAAGGATTTATGAAAACCAGTAAATCCGCATTTCAAATCGCGATGGATATTTCTGTTTATTCGTTTATTGATCTTACGAACCGTCTTGAGAGTGTTTTGGCTCCTAAGGCATCGATCATTACTCTAAGTTACCTCGGTGGACCAAAATACATCCCGAACTACAACGTCATGGGCGTCGCAAAAGCAGCACTCGAATCAAGTGTCCGTTATATGGCAGTAGAATTGGGAGCTCTTAAGGGTCAGCGTGTCAACGCGATCAGTGCGGGACCGATCAAAACTCTGGCTGCAAGCGGCATCGGCGATTTCAAACAAATCCTCAACTGGAACGAATCAAACGCACCATTGCGTAAAAACGTCACCATCGAAGAGGTTGGAAATTCGGCAATGTACTTACTCAGTGATCTTGCCAGCGGTGTTAGCGGTGAAGTTCATTACGTTGACGCGGGTTACAGCATCATGGCAATGCCAGCTGTAGAAAAAAATGACGAGGGTAAAACTGTTTTTGTCTGGGAAAATAGAGAATAATCATCCAGTCGTCATTCACGCCTTCGCGGGAATGACTAAAACGTTACGAAACGTTACTTTCCGATCGCGGGCATACGCTCCAATTTTTCTACATTTGAAGCCTCTTTTGGCTTCCCTTCATTCAATTTTTCTTGTTTTTCATGATATTTTTTCCATTTATCCGCGTATTTTTGCAATGTAAACGGTGCTTCATCCGCAGGTTCAGTTGCAACGGCTTTAGTTGTTGTTACGACCTTGCCATCGGGAGCGGTGGTCGTTGTGACCACTTGAGTAGCTTCGGTTTTGGTTTGGATCACGGTTCCATCAGGAGCGGTTGACGTTTTGAGCGTTGTTTCTGTCATCGGTGTCCACTCTTCTTTTAACCAACTGTCCAGTGAACGCTGCATCGCACCACCCTCAGATACGGCAGTACCGCTGGGGGAGACGGCTTGTAAGTTAGTATTTTGAGAGGGAGTAACACCCGTAGTGTTGGCAGCACATCCGCTCAACATAAGAGCAGAGAGTACAGTATAGAGGTAAGTTTTGGCGTGCATAAGAGAATTTCCTTTACATTATGATCATTTCAAACTATACCACAAAGTGACTCATAACGATTGGATTAGCAGAGAAAATAAAATGTGACAATTATGTAACACCCTAAAACAGGGGTGTTACTCTGGTAAACGAACAGTAAATGTATTTGGTCAATTACAGCGTAGTTTAAGATTTCGAGAGTTACAATTAACCTCGACGAAACAAAACAGGGGTAATTCCCAAAGTCAAGTTTTATTTAAGGAGAATCAATGAAATTAGTTAAAATGAGTCTAGTAGCCGCAATGGTAATGGGTGCAAGCGCATTCGCAGTCGACAATGTAAAAGTTAGCGGTGATGCTAAACTTTTTTACAATACAAACAATGCTGATTATACTAAAGATGGCGTAACTCAAAGTGGTCTTTTTGATCAAGGTGTTGCTGGACAAGGTGGTGCAGCAGCTGATACAGCTCTTCGTCTTGGAGTAACAGGAGACCTTCTTAAAGGTGTTTCATTTGGTTTAACTGCAAATGCTGTTAGTACATTAGGTCTTGAAAATAATCTTGTATCAAACACGTGGAATAGCGCACATAAACATGCTGGTGCTCAAGGTGTTAATGATGCAATGTGGATTAGTGAAGCATGGTTGGCAACTACTATGGGTAAAACTACTGCAAAAATTGGTCGTATGGAGCTAGATACTCCTCTCGCATTTTCTGAAAAATGGTCGGTTGCAGCAAATACATTTGATGCAGCAGTTTTGATTAACCAGGATCTTCCTGATACTACATTAGTTGGTGCATGGGTTGGAAAAGGAAATGGTGTAAATGCTTTAGCTCCTTTAAGTACTGCAAAAGATAATAGAAATGCAGTAAATGCATTGGGCATTGATGGCATTATGGCTGCAAATGCTGGTTTTAGTACATACGGTTCTAAAGGTGCATATGCAGTAGCAGCAGTTAATAACTCATTCAAACCTTTGACCGCACAAGCTTGGTATTATAATGTTGTAGACATTGCAGATGCATACTGGTTGCAAGCTGATATCGCTTGTTCACTGGTAAAAGATTTAAAAATTGGTCTACAATATGCAAACATGAATCCTAAAGGTTCAGTTGATGCTGTTACTGTGGCAAATGGAGCAGGCAACGCAAAAGATTCTTCAGCATACGCTGCTAAGCTTGCATATGAAGGTGTAAAAAATCTTAAAGTTTCAGTTGCATACTCTGATGTTGATGCAGATGGTGTCTTGAATATCTCTAATACTGCGACAAACAATCTTCTTGCTGCTCAATCAAAATTGTACACAGAAGCATTTTGGAATTATGGATATGTTGGTGCTCCAGGTGCAACATCATGGAACGCAACTGCTGAGTATGATGCAGGTTTTGCTAAGTTAGGTGCATACTATACTGATGTTACTATTGATAATAATAATAATGCAGTTGTAGGTGTACTGAATACTCTTTCTTTAAGTAGAGCAAACGGTACTGATATGACAGAAATCGCATTGTCTGCGTCTAAATCATTTGGACCTTTGGATGCGACTTTAGCATATATTTCTACTGATGCTGACGACCAAAATAAAGATGCTGCAGGTAATGGACAACGTTACGATTCTGTACAAGCATACTTAACGCTTAACTTCTAAGAGTTTCTTTCCTCTTTCGTCATTGCGGACTTGATCCGCAATCTTAGGTCCTGAATCAAGTTCAGGATGACGTACTTCTTGACTCCCTTTCTTTCATCCGTTATAATCAATTTATGAAATATTTATTCCGCTCTTTCTCTTATACTCTCTTGATGCTCTTTCTTATTTCCCTTATATCCTTTGGCGCAATGCACGCTGCACCCAACAGTTTTATGGGCGGTGAGCTTAATCCCAACATGACTCCCGAAAACATTGCACTGCTCAAAGCCATCTATGGTCTCGACAAACCGTTGTTTCAACAATATGTCGATTGGGTGGCTAATCTAGCACAGCTCAATTTCGGAATTTCGTTTGTTAGCGGTGGACAAGTGAGCGAAGTGGTGATCCAACGGCTTCCTGTGACACTGTGGATGAATATGATTGCTTTGGTTGTGACGTTTGTGGTGTCGTTATGGTTGGGCATACGTGCGGCGTTGCGTTATGAACGTCTCAGCGATCACGTTATTAGCCAGTTTTCACTTCTCAGCTTTGCGATGCCTTCGTATTATTTGGCATTGGTGTTGATGATGGTGTTTAGCGTGACGTTGGGATGGTTTCCTATCGCGGGATTGCATTCGCTTGAACCTCCTATCGGATTTGGATATTACATCGATATGGGATGGCATTTAACGTTACCTATATCGGTGATGGTATTTGTGGGTATAGGAAGTTTGGCGTTATATATCCGTTCTCTTACGCTTGAAATCCTCAAAAGTGATTATGTTTATTTTGCTAGAGTACGAGGTATTAGTGAAAAGATAATCATCCGTCGCTACATCCTCCCCAACCTTTTACCTCCGATTGTGACTATGTTGGGACTTTCTTTACCAGGGCTTATAGGCGGATCGGTGATATTGGAGTCGATTTTTGGGATAGAGGGGATGGGGCAGCTTTTTTATGCCAGTGCTATGAGTCGGGATTATCCGGTGATTATGGGGATTTTGATGATGAGTGCGTTTTTGACGTTAATTGGTAATCAGGTTGCGGATGCGGTGCTGTTGAAGTTGAATCCATTTGCGAAACGGTAATTTTTAATATCATATCCCTCGAATTACGTAGAGCCAACTTTTTTGGCATACCTGCCAAAATAAGTTGAGCGATTATGAGAGGGATGATTTTCTTTTGTTTCTTTTCTTATGAAAAAGAAAAGAAAGATAACTTTTAATTCCCGAACAACGCCTCAAGAGAACCAATACCCTCTTTTTTCTCCTCGGTAGAACCAGCACTTTCCCCTTGCTCTTTGAGCTCGATGATGTAACCCGTTAGCATGGATGCAAGACGGATATTGATACCGCTTTTACCGATGGCTTTGGATTTTTGGTCACTTGGGAGAGTGACGATGGCTTTTCGCTCACCATTTTCATCTTCTGTAACACTGACCGCGCTGATAATAGCAGGGCTCATGGCACGAGAGATGAACAGTTCAGGAGATGCACTGTACTCGATACAGTCGATATTCTCACCGCAAAGCTCTTCGCTGACGGCGTTGATACGAACTCCTCGAACACCTACGGTTGCACCGATAGGATCGATTTGAGGTCGGTTGGTGTAAAGGGCGATTTTGGCACGCTCACCTGGGATACGGGCACATTTTTCGATGACAACGATACCGTCTTTGATCTCAGGGACTTCCAGTGCTAAAAGCTCTTCTAAAAATTTAGGTGCAGTACGAGAAAGTTCCATGGAGATTCCCACGACTTTATCTACATTAACACGACGAACGATGGCGCTGACTACGTCACCGACTTTGAATTTTTCACCTTTGATACGGCTTTTCATTGGTAATACAGCACGAATCTCATCGATTTCGATGGTGGTGTTTTGGTCGTTATCAACGCGGGTTACACGACCGGAAACGATTTGGTTGATTTTATTTTTGTATTTATCGTACAGTTCATTTTCAACAAGGCGCTGAATATGAAACTCGATTTCGCGGTGCAATGTTGCGAATGCACTTCGACCGTAGGTCTCAAGCTCATGCTCCATTTGCAGTTGGTCGCCGATTTCAGCTTCATCATCGATCTCTTTTGCTGCAGTGATGCTCATGTAAGCACCGGCAGAATCGCCCTCTAGCTGAGGGGCATCATCCGCAATAACGGTGATGACTTGACGAAGTTTTACTTGTTTGGTTCGATCATCAATATCGGCTTCAAAGGCAAAAGTCGGGTTGATAAGACGTTTTGCAGTTTGGATAAATGCGGTTTTGATGGCTTCCGTTACATTTTCACGGTTAAGACCTTTTTCACTGGCAATTGAATCAATAATATCTAACATATTTTCCATAGGAATATCCTCTTATTTGGGTGGATCATAAAAAAATAAAGTGTTATAAAGGGAGCTTTTTTATGAAGAATAAACATTATACAAAAAAAACGCTTAATAGGATATTTATTGAAACCCCGATATAATCCAAAATCATATACACGAACTCTATTTAAAGGGATAAACCTATGGAACTAAAATTTGCACGCACTGAGCTTGACTCAAAACCAAAAAAAGTCGATCTGAAAAAAATCACCGAAATGGTCGAAAAAAGCAACTCGCTTATTCTCTATTTTGACCGTGAAAACTCACATAAAGACCTTCTTGCATTGCAAGATCACTTCGAGGGTGAAGGCAAAAGTTTTTACATGCGCGAAGTGAAATTCGGACTTTCTGCAAGTGAATACATGTATGAGGTTCACATCTTATAATGTCTAAAAAACTTTTTATCGAGACGCTCGGATGCGCGATGAATGTGCGCGATTCTGAGCACATGATTGCAGAGCTTAATGCACATGAGGGGTATGAACTTACCACCGATGCACGCGAAGCTGATTTGATCCTCATTAATACCTGTTCTGTTCGTGAAAAGCCCGTGCATAAGCTTTTTTCGGAGCTTGGAGTATTTAAAAGGTTGAAAAAAGCGGACGCTAAAATCGGTGTTTGCGGTTGTACAGCATCTCATTTGGGTAAAGAGATCATCAAAAGAGCTCCTTACGTAAATTTCGTTCTTGGTGCTCGAAATGTCTCAAAAATCGCTGACATCATTCACAAAGACAAAGCCGTTGAAGTTGAGATCGACTATGACGAATCTCAGTTTGCGTTTAAAGATTTTCGCGCTACTGCGTACAAAGCCTACATCAACATCTCTATCGGATGCGATAAGCAATGTACGTTTTGTATTGTTCCCAAAACGCGGGGGGATGAAATCTCTATTCCTGCAGATTTGATCGTCGGTGAAGCACGTCGTGCGGTTGAAAAAGGGGCAAAAGAGGTCTTCTTACTGGGTCAAAACGTCAACAATTATGGTCGTCGTTTTTCAGGAGAGCATGACAAGGTAAATTTTAGCGAGCTTCTCCGTCGTGTCAGTGCGATCGAGGGATTAGAGCGTATTCGTTTTACGTCTCCTCATCCGCTTCATATGGACGATGAGTTTATCGAAGAGTTTGCCCGTAATCCTAAAATCTGTAAATCAATGCACATGCCTTTGCAAAGCGGTTCAACGGAAATACTCAAAGCGATGAAGCGCGGATACTCCAAAGAGTGGTTTCTAAATCGTGCAGCGAAGCTTCGTGAGATGGTTCCTAATGTGAGCATCAGTACAGATATTATTGTAGCGTTTCCGGGTGAGAGTGATGAAGACTTTGCCCAAACGATGGAGGTTTTGTCTCAAGTTCGTTTCGAGCAAGTCTTTAGTTTTAAATACTCGCCACGTCCTCATACCGAAGCTGAAGCGTTTACGAACGCGGTAGATTCAGAAGTGGCATCGGCACGGCTGCATACGCTACAAGCGCATCATGATAGTATTCTTGATGAGATTTCCCTTACTAACAAAGGTAATATCGTGGAAGTCTATTTCGAAGAACTTCGCAATGATGGATACATCGCAGGACGTACTGATAATAATATCGGAGTCAAAGTGAAGGGGAGTGAAGAGTGGCTGGGTAAAATAGCCCGTGTGAAAATAACGGAGGTTTCCAGAACAGTTCAATACGGGGAAATTATTGCTTAAAAAGATTTTTCGTAAACTTTCTCTTCTTATGCTCCCTTTTGTTGGGGCACTTCTTATACGCTTTATTTATCTAACTTCTCGTAAACGTTTTCATCTCCCTCTTGTGATACCAAATGAGAGTGTTATTTTTGCATTTTGGCATGCGGATCTTTTGATGCAAGCGTATGTGTATTTGCGGTTTCGATCACACCCCAAAGCTAAGGTTCTTATCAGTGAGCATTTCGATGGGAAAATAATAGCGGGTGTTATCCGTTTTTTTAAGATTGGGACGATTCATGGTTCAACAACACGAGGGGGAGCAAAGGTTCTTATCCAAGGGCTGAAAGCTCTTTCTGAAGGATATGATATCGGAATTACCCCGGATGGTCCTAAGGGTCCACGCTATAGCGTCAGTGACGGGGTAATTATAATGGCTCAAAAGCGTCACGCTAAGGTGGTCGTTTTTCATTGTCGTCCTACACGTTATTGGCAACTCTCAAGCTGGGATCGGTTTGTGGTTCCTAAACCATTTTGCACTCTGGATTTTTATGCCTCTGAACCCATCGATTTAGAGGGACTTGAGATGGAAGACGCTCGAAGTGTTATCAAAGAAAATTTAATGAAATATGCCTTATGATTACCTCGAAATTACATCAAGATAAAGAGGCTTTTTTGAAATACCTTGATGGGATGAGGGGGTATTCTCCTCTGACGATACTCAGTTATCATGATTCTATCAATCAGATGTTGGAAAAGGCTGCGATTAATGAAGAGGATGGAATACTCAAGATTAATCTAACTCCGCTGCGACTTCATATCGCTCCTTTAAAAGCCAAAACAATTTCCTCCAAACTCAGTGCTATACGAAGTTTTGTTAAATATTTAGAGTCTATGGGCAAGCCGATTGCTCTGCAAGGTGATGAGAGTGTGAAGGTGCCAAAAACTTTGCCAAAGCCCATTTCACATGAGCATATTATGAGCGCTTTAGTACATGCGAGCTCTTTTGAAAAATTGATTATTCTGTTGTTGTACTCGATGGGACTGCGTATTTCTGAGCTCTCCAATCTAAAAATTGCTAATATTGGGGAAGAGTGGTGCCGTGTTTTGGGTAAGGGAAGAAAAGAGCGTGATATTCCTATGTTGCCCGAAGTATACGACTTGTTTAGAGAAGCACAAGTTTCTACCCCTAGCAAAGAGTACGTTTTTGAGGAAAGAGGAGAAAAATTAAGCGAAAATAGTCTAAGATATACCCTTACCAAGGCATTTTCTGGGGTGGGTTTAAGAGCAACTCCCCATCAGCTCAGACATGCCTATGCAACAGAGTTGTTAAACAATGGTGCTCGAATCGCCGATGTTAGTGAATTACTCGGTCATGAAAGTATGGCAACGACACAGATTTATACTAAATTAGGGAGCGCATTAAAAATGGAAAACTATTTACATGCGCATCCCTTGTGCACTAAAACAGAGGATTCTTGAGTGCTGGCAGGACTGTTTCAAAAAATATTTGTAGCTATTATTTCCGATAAAGATGGATATGATATCCAAACTATTGTGGTCAAAAAGAAAAAGATTCTTCATAAAGAATCTCGTCATTTTGAAGGCGATGTTCCTTCTCCCGTAATGATCCGTTACATTAATGATGTTATTGATCCTTCTCCGTTTTTTTATATAAGTACATTAAACCTTCATGCCAACCAAGGGGCATACGATGGATGCTCCAAGCCACCTGAATCGCTTCAAAGTCAAGATGCTGTTGGAATTCAAACTCTCTGTCGTGATGAGAAATGGACGCAATACGCCTCCCAAGATGCTCTTTATCAGTTACGCTCTCAGTACAATACGATTGGACTGGATTTTATTTTTTCTCCCTTTTCAATGATTGAATTTTATTTTGCCGATAAGATTAAAAACTCTTTTGCATTGTATGCTTTTGGGATGCCGGAGCTTTTTAGCGTTGCTATCTTTGATGGCGGTAAGCTTGAATATGCTCACCATTATGCACGTGGAAGTTCTAAAAGTGCCAGTATTGATGAAGAAGTTTCTGAAATGGAATTTACGTCTTCTTCATTGGGGCATGAGGTGCCGGAGGGATCTATTTTATTGGATGACATAGAGGATCTTGAAGATCTTGATTTGTTGGATGATTTGGACAGTTTCGGAGATATCGCGGATCTTGATGATCTGGATGAAGTGAGTGAGTTTAGTGAAGACACTCTGACACCTGAAGAAATACGACAAGAGCGTGATCATAATACAAATGCGGTTAAAAATGAAATTGATGATTCGAGTGAAGAGTATGCACGTTTTGAATTTATTCAAAAAACATTGCAGCGCTTTTATGCCAGCTCTCATTGCCATAATCGTTTTATAGAAACGGTTTGCATCGCAGATTCGAGTAGCGGCGGTGATGAGTTGAAACGTTATTTAGAAGAAGAACTGTTTTTGAATGTATTGATTCGTAAAGTGGATGTGTGTGAAGGTATTAATGCTCTTGCGCAAGTGGAAGTGGAGGGACTATGATGAAGTACAGCTTTATTACTCCGCGCTCTAAACGAATTATCAGCGGCGAAATGCGATTAGCACTTTTTTTCTTTGGGGTTAATATCGCAATGATGACTCTTGCCTATCTTTTTTTGGCGTATAAAACGGTTATATTTAAAGAAAAGCACACCTCGTTCGCGACCAATATGAAGCAGCTTGAACACTCTATAAATGTATTGGAAGAAAAAACAGCAACCATTGAAACTGAAATCAAAAAGCATGAGCAAATTTCAACCGACAATACGGTTATGGCGGAGAGTATTCGTAATATTTTCGATTTAACGCCGGATAACATTACGTTAATGCGCGCTGAATTAGAAGAAAAATCGCTTATACTGTATGGAATTACGCCTAACAAAGATACCTATAATTTTATGCTCGAAGCCCCTTTAAAATCTATTTTTCATCGAACGTATACGAGCTTCTATCCGATTGAAAATGGCTGGTATCGTTTTGTCTCAACGAATTATTTGGATGATGAGAGTGCTGCGGAGGTAAGTGAATGAGTGTACGCATTTATTATCGGACGTTTTATTTAATCCTTCTGTCTCTATTGCTTTTAGTGAGTATTATTGCATTTTCTACGTTTGTTTTAATCCCAAAGGGGAAAGAATATCGTTCATTACGACTTGAGAATAAAAAAGAGCAAACCATTATGGATACAACGCGTGAGCACTATGACGTAACGGAGAAAAAATTAAAAAAGCTTGAAGAGAAGAACAAGGAAACAATTAAAGCGTATCGAACGAATTTTGATCCTGTAAAGTTTACACGGCTTAATCGGACCCAATTGCAAGACCTGTTTTTGACGGAGCTTCATGTTACCGATCAAAATAAGTCATTTAAAGTCTATGAAGTCAATGCCACGACAAAAATTACTTCTCCGGAAGCGTTCTATCACTTTTTAGAAAAAGTAAATCACAGTGGATGGGTTATCGGAGTTCATTTTCCCGTTCATTTTGAACGGGATCAAGACCTGATCAAACTCTCTTTTACGATGAAAGTACATCATTTTTCAGAAGTAAAAGAAGAGGATAAAGCTCATGAAGTGAAGGCAGATTTAAAGCCAGTCGATGCGCAGCACGAAGAAGTGCATAATAAAGGGCATTAAATCCCTATTGCATCTCTTTAGCGCGAGCGTGAGCTGCTTGTATCGCCTGCATACATCCCTCACGTACCCCCGATTTTTCTAAGGCGCCATATCCAGCAGCAGTCGTTCCTCCTGGACTCATCACGTTGTCTTTAAGCAGTGCTGGATGAATGGTTTGGATAAGTTCGCCAAAGCCTTTGAAAAGACCGCGCATAAGAGTGAGGGCATCATCCCGCTTGAGCCCTTCACGTACCGCTCCATCACACAGTGCTTCAGCGATCAGTGCTAAGTAAGCAGGACCGCTTCCGCTGAGAGCAGTTGCAATATCCAGCTCTTTTTCACTTCCTAGCCAGATGCTCATTCCGATGGATTCAAATAGTGCAAGCGCTTCATCGCGTAAAGCAATGTCACCCACCAAGGCGGTCATCGAGACCCCTTTTTCAGCAGCCAGATTGGGCATAGCACGAACATATTGATGGGCGTCAATACTGCGAAGGGATTCTAAGGATGTTCCAGCAAGTACTGAATAGAGATTAGTAGCTTTTCCTTTTAACGATGGGGCTATCTCTGTAAGATTAGACGGCTTGACACAAAGAATGATAGTCTTGCCGCCAATAGCTGCATCGGCATAAAGAGTTTTTTCGATCTTGATCCCTAGCTGTACTTCAAAATCGTCTAATTTTTTGGTATTTCGTCCGATGATTTCGAGAGAATAATTCTTTTTTAATCCTTGTGCAAGGGCAAGTGCCATTTTTCCATTTCCGATGATGGTGATGGAGTGTTTAGTCATCGGTTCGATCTTTGAGGTAATTTTTAATCGGCTCTGCAATGCTGAATTCAGAACGGTTATCAATGATGATTTGAGCCATTTGTCCATTGTCGGTATTAAAAATCACGGGTGCTACAAAGTTGATGTTAGAATTTTCAATGGGTGTTGTGAGAATAACAATTGCATAAATAAGAAGATTACTATTTTCGTCAATTTCCATAAGTGCTTGCAATGAAGCTGGAATATCAAAAGCATACTCACGTAAAACATAAGGATTGATGAGAGTAAACGATGGACCCTCTCCAACGCTTTCGAGACGCATGAAAATATCATCGATTTTCTTGAGTTCCATTTGTTTGATAGACTCAAATCCAAGGAGTGGGAGCTTTAATTCAAATTGCATCATTACCTCTGTAGTTTAGAAATTAGTTTGATTTTAACACAAAAAAGGTTCAACAATGTAGTATTAATCTCTTTTTGGTAAAATTGTCACTACTTTAATAAAAAATGGATAAGCGATGAAGATGATTCGAGGTGTGATAGCGACAGTTGCAGTGATTTTTTTTATGAGTGGATGCAGCAGTAAAGAGTTGGATGAATATAATAAGCCTGCTGACTACTGGTATGAAAAAATGATTTCGGCAGTATCAAACGGTAATCTTGAAAAAGCAGACAGCTATTTTAGCTCCTTGCAAAGTGAACATATCGGTTCGCCATTGCTGGTTGAAGCAACGTTGATTATGGCTCAAGCGCATATGGCATACGAAGAGTATTTGCTAAGCGAACACTTTTTAGATGAGTACAATCGTCGATACGCTACACGTGAAGGCCGTGAGTACTCGGAATTTTTGAAGATAAAATCAAAATTCTTAGCATTGCCTAATCCGGGACGGGATCAAGGTCTTATTGATGAGACCTTAAAAGGGGTCAATGTGTTTCGAGCAAGTTACCCTCATTCGACCTATATGCCTCTCGTTAATACGATGGAAACACAATTACAGCTCGCACGCGGGACGCTGAATGATCAAATCGCTCAACTCTATACTCGTTTGGGAAAACCAAAGGGAGCAGATTATTATTCGAATATTTCACCCGTAACATGGATCGATCACTCTACTGTTATTCCTGCAGATATTCCGTGGTATCGAAAGATATTTGAGGGTGATGGATCAAGCAGCTGGTATGCGTTTATGATTCCACAAACTCGAAGCGTTGTTTCGATGGACGATAACGAAAGCAAATAAACTACAATTTAATTAGGATTTTTGATGCAACTAAGTAACTATGCCGCTTTTCCAACGACACTTCCTGTCATTGCCGAGGATGAGCTTTTTTTATACCCTTTTATGATTTCACCTCTCTTTTTGAGTGATGAAAAAAACATTGCAGCTGCCGCTGAAGCGATTGAAAATAATTCATTGATCATCGTGTGTCCCGTAAAGCCTGAACATGAAGGATCGCGTGAAACAGATGCCATCTATGATGCAGGAGTAATCGGCTCAATTATGCGTAAAGTTGTTCTCCCTGATGGACGGATTAAGGTTTTATTTCAGGGATTAGCCCGTGGGCACATTACTGAGATGATTCATGATAATCCATTACGTGCACAGGTCGATCTTATCGAATCATCGAGTGTTAATGCTCTTAAGATGGATGCCATATTGGAAATTTTACGTGAAAAAGTTCGTGCACTTTCACAAGTAAGTAACTATTTTCCTCCTGATTTACTCCGTACTATAGAGGAAAATCATGAGTACAATCGTATCGTAGACCTGATTTCCAGCTCCATTAAAATGAAAAAAGAGAATGCGTACAAACTTTTTATCGAACGTGATCCTGAAAAACGCTTTTTGATGCTGATCGATGAGCTTATCGAAGAGACAGAAGCCAATAAACTTCAAAAAGAGATCCGCTCCAAGGTTCATACCCGAATAGAGAAAGTAAACAAAGAATATTTTCTCAAAGAACAGCTCAAACAGATACAAAAAGAGTTGGGTACGGATACACATCGTGAAGAAGAGATCGAAGAGTTCCGAAAAAAGCTTGAAGCCAAAAAAGACAAAATGCACGCCGATGCGTACAAAGAGACCTCTAAGCAGCTCGAGCGATTTGCTCGTATGCACCCGGACAGTGGTGATGCGGGAATGTTGCAGACGTATTTGGAATACGTTCTTGAGATCCCTTTTGGAGAAGAGTCCAAAAAAGCGCTTAATGTTCATGATGTTGAAGCACAACTCAATAAAGACCATTTTTCACTTAGAAAGCCTAAGCAGCGAATTTCAGAGTATTTTTCCGTTCGTGAACTGCTGGAGTTACGTGGTCAAGCGGATAAAGAGGGGCGTGGGGCTATTTTATGTTTTGCGGGTCCTCCGGGTGTGGGTAAAACCTCACTTGCGAACTCGATTGCGACGGCGCTTAAGCGTCCTCTTGTACGAATTGCATTGGGTGGGCTCGAAGACGTTAATGAGCTTCGAGGACACAGACGCACCTATGTGGGAGCAATGCCGGGGCGTATCGTTCAAGGGGTGATTGAAGCTAAAAAAATGAATCCGATTATTGTGCTCGATGAAATTGATAAGATTGCAAAATCGCACAGGGGAGATCCAACCGCAGTATTGTTGGAGATTTTAGATCCTGAGCAAAATACTCATTTTAGAGACTATTATCTTAACTTTAATCTCGATTTGAGCAAGGCAATTTTCATTGCTACGGCGAATGATGTAGGACAAATTCCTGGACCGTTGCGTGATCGCATGGAGTTTATTCCCGTCAGCTCATATACACCGCAGGAAAAATACGAGATTGCGAAACAGTATCTCATTCCGCAAGAGCTGAAAAAACACGGACTTAAAACCTCGGAACTTTCGATTTCTAAAACAGCTTTGTTTGATGTTATCGAAAAACATACACGAGAAGCGGGCGTACGTAATTTGCGTCGTCGCATAGCGGACATCGTTCGTAAGACAGCGAAAAGGATTCTCGAAGATCCGAGTACTTTAAAGGTGAGTGTAACGCTTAAAAACCTCAAAGACTTTTTGGAAAAAACAGTTTTTGAGATTGAAAAAACCGATCATATTAACCATATTGGTGTGGTGAATGGTTTGGCGTGGACTGCGGTCGGGGGAGACGTACTTAAGATTGAAGCCATTCGCATCAATGGAAAAGGGACCCTTCAACTTACCGGAAGTCTGGGTGACGTGATGAAAGAATCCGCACGTATCGCCCTCTCAGTCGTGAAAACACTTATCGACACGGGCAAAATTACTGTTGATCATTCTATCATCCCTCTCAGCGTTGCAGAGCGTGAGAGTGCTATTGCCGTGGATGCAAGTGAAGTCTATAAGCGTTTTGATTTGCACATCCACGTTCCCGATGGTGCAACGCCTAAAGATGGACCGAGTGCCGGAATCGCTATGTGTACGGTTATCGCTTCGATTTTAACGGAGAAAAAAGTGCGTGCTGACATCGCAATGACAGGTGAGGTATCGTTGACCGGAAATGTTCTTCCTATCGGCGGACTCAAAGAAAAGCTGATCGCGGCACATCGTGCAGGGATGAAGTTAGCGCTTATTCCGCAAAAAAATTATGAGCGTGATCTCGACGATATTCCGGATGAAGTTAAAAATGTTCTTGAAATCCGTGGAGTTAGTCGCATAGAAGAGGTTTTAGCTGCTCTTTTAATCGACGTATAGTCGTATAGGCTTTAGGAGAGCCATAAAGAAACCCACGTAATTTTGGGTTGATCTTGAGTTTTCTGCACTCTTCACGAAACCCTTTATCCATAATCACATTGGCATGATAGGGGGCGATGAACGTGTATTCTTCCTCGATTGAAACTACAATAGTTCTTGAAATAACGCAATTTTTTTCTTTTTTTAAATCTTCTTTTTCACTGCCGCTCATGAGTGTCCCCAGCGATTTTAAATGCTGATCGATTCCATATAGGAGAGAGCGCAGATTGATGGGATTTTTACTCCAATACAATCCATCACACTCTTCAAAATTAATGGTTTCGATGAGACTCTCGTTGTCTTCTTCGAGATAACGAAAACTTCGTCGCAGGGCATCAGTATGCTCACGCATCATAGGAGTGCTGAATTGATGCCGAAAACGGTTGCGAGTGTATTTCTCATCGTAATTGCTTTCATCGATAAAATGAGAGAGATTACGCTCATTTAAATACGCTTCGATCTCTTGACGATCGTGTTGGAGGAGAGGGCGTATGAGGGTAATATCCCCTCGTTTATCCATAGATTTGACACCGAGCAACTCAGGTAATCCACAACCGCGACACAACTGCATCATGAGCCACTCCAAACGATCATTGAGTTGATGGGCGGTGAGAAGATAAGTGTAGTGGTGCTTTTTTATCAGATAGTCAAAAAATTGGTACCGTTCAATACGTGCATGGTGCTCAAAATTACTGCCGTTGAGATGACAAGAGTGGACATAGCAGTGTAAGCCGTGCGATTGTGCGAGCAGTTCGGCACTGGCGGCTTCATGGTCGCTGGTAGGTCTAGCATGGTAGTTGACGTGGGCAATATCAAAATCAATCTTGCTATCGAGGAGAAGATGGAAGAGGGCGGTAGAATCGACTCCACCGGAAAAGGCTAAGAGAACTTTCCCCTCACGAAGCTGTTGGAGGTGTAAAAGCTTACGCATCGCCTGTGATGGTCGCTAGGAGATGAGTTCCTGAGAGTTCAGTAATGCGGGCACGGTACATTTTTCCGTACGTCAGCTCACTTTCGATCTCACGGTCATTGACATAGATTTCCCCATCCACATCAGGTGTCCAGTTGAGAGCACGTGCACTGAGGAGAAACTCATGTTCGTCACTCTCTCCGTCGATAACGAGAGAAATTTCAGTTCCAACCAGTTTTTGGAGGCTTTCGATTTCGATTTTAGAGGCAATTTTCCCCAGTTTTTTGGCACGGGCGTTGATGACTTTTGTAAGGATTTTATCTCCTAAGGTATAGGCACTTGTCCCCTCTTCATCCGAGTAGCTAAAGACATTGAGACGGTCAAAGCCAAAAGAAGCGGCAAACTCTGCCATCTCTTCAAACATTGCTTCAGTTTCGAAAGGATGCCCGACGATGAAGCTGGTACGGATGAATGCGTTTGGCAATGCCTTCATGGCATTGAGAAGTTCGAGCGTTTTTTCTTTTCCAAAACCGCGCTTCATGATGCGAAGCATCTCATCATTGATGTGCTGGATAGGCATATCAAAATAGTTGTGAAACAGCTTGGAATCGCCGATAGTCTTGATAAGTTTTAGGGTTGTAGTCGAAGGATAGAGATACAAAATCCGTGCACTTTTAACACCGTCGATGAGCTCGATTCGCTTGATAAGATGGATAAGTCCATCAGGGATATTTTGGTCCCGTAAATAGGAGCTGGAATCTTGAGAAACGAAACTAAAATCATAGTATCCTTTCACAACCAGTCCTTCGACTTCACGTGCCACACTTTCTAAATCACGCGAGTTGAGTTTCCCTTTGAACGACGGAATGGCGCAAAAACTGCATTGTTGATTGCACCCTTCAGAGAGTTTGATATAGGCATGATACGTCGAACCCGTCACGACACGCTCTGCTCCGTCGATGAGGTATACTTCAGGAGAAAAACGACTTTGTTTAAGGGCTAAAAGTTCATCGATTTTATCGTAATCACCAACGCCTGTAAAAATATCTACTTCAGTGAGTTCTTTTGCGAGATCATCTTTATAGCGCTCGCTCAAACATCCTGCCATGACTAGTACAGACTCTTTTTTACGTCCTGCATTGAGGTTGAAAACCGTATTGAGTGACTCTTGTTTTGCTGCATCGATAAATCCGCACGTATTGACGATAATAACATCCGCATCCGTACCATCATCCGTCATGGTATAGTTTTGAAGCCGTCCTAGCATGACCTCGGTGTCAACGAGATTTTTGGTACAACCCAATGATACGATATGAAGTTTTTTGGACATAAATAAACCTTAATTTTTATTTTTTGCCCTTTTAAGGGCAAGCTTTAGTGCCATAGCGGCGAGCGTAGCTAAATGGGCTTTGCTCATTTAGCGTTTAAATCCAGGGAACAATATGAAGTTTTTTAGACATTTACCAACCCTTGGATATTATTAGTGCAATTATAGCCAACTGGAGATTTGCCATGCTTACGCGTCAAAATTACCCCAACTTGATCCCCTCAAATCAAATCACTCCTGAGAGTGTGTATAAAGAGCGCCGAGAGCTTATGAAACTTGCGGCTTCTGCTGTAGTATTAGCGGGGACACCTTTGTTCTCGGCATTGAGTTATGAGAGGGAGAAAGAGTCTCGCAGTTTAAAGCTTACCTCTTATGATCAGATTACGACGTACAATAACTTTTATGAGTTTTCAACCGATAAAGAGGCTCCATCAAAGCTTGCCAAATATTTTAAACCGCGAGCATGGACATTGCGTATTGAGGGAGAAGTGCAAAAAAAAGTGACTTTTGATATTGATCAGTTACTAAAATTGATTCCGTCAGAGGAACGTATATATCGTTTTCGGTGTGTTGAGGGGTGGTCGATGGTGGTTCCGTGGGTTGGGATTCCTCTTGCATCGGTACTAAAATATGTAGGATTAACGTCAAAATCTAAATACGTCGAATTTGAAACGTTGTTTGATCCGAAACAATTTCCGGCACAGGGGCAAAGTTTTGGTAGTATTGCATTTCCATATCGAGAAGGACTGCGTATCGATGAAGCGATGAATCCTTTGACGCTGTTAGCTGTTGGGCTATACGGAAAAGAGCTCTTGCCACAAAATGGTGCTCCAATCCGTTTAGTTGTGCCCTGGAAATACGGATTTAAAAGTATTAAAAGCATTGTCAGTATCACTCTCAAAGAGAAGCAAACCCGCTCAACATGGAATGAAATGGCACCCAAAGAATATGGTTTTTTTGCCAATGTGAATCCAACTGTCGATCACCCGCGTTGGTCACAGGCGCGTGAACGTCCGTTGGGTCATTTTTTCAAGCAAGATACATTGATGTTCAACGGGTACGGTAAAGAAGTTGCTTCACTGTACAAAGGCGTAGATTTAAAAAAGTTTTACTAAAAGAGGGTTAATGAGAATTTTGATTTGGATCGGGGCACTGTTACCGATAGTCTATGCGGCATTGCGTTTTAGTGTTGAATTTCATCCGCAAATAGTACATGATATTTTGGTATTTATGGAGCAGTATTTGCAGGTAATATTGACCAAAATTCCTTCAGATCCATTGAAATTTTCGAGTGATTTGGCGGGGAACAGTGCGTTGTGTATGTTGGCTATTACGTTGATGGTGACACCATTACGAAGCTATATCGGGATTAATTTTTTGAAATACCGTCGCCTTTTAGGATTATTTGCCTTTTTTTACGCATTGATTCATGCTCTTTTGTTTATCGGTGTCGATCAGCAGTTTGATTTTATAGGTGTAAACCATGAAGTATTGACTAAACCTTTTATCGCGTTTGGGATGGGTGCATTTTTGATTTTATTGCTGATGGCATTGACGTCGACTAAGAAACTGTTTGCTAAATTTCGATCATGGCATAAGCTGGTCTATATCGCGATTGTTTTGATTGCGATCCACTATTTAATGAGTCATAAAACGATTACGATTACCCACGTGGCAGTCGTAGGAACACTTTTTTCATTGTTGGCATTACGGTTGTTAAAGCGATGAAACAATTTGATGTCATTATTTTAGGAGCTGGGGCTGGCGGATTGATGTGTGCGGCACAGCTTTCAGAAAAAAGTTCTCTAAAAATCGCCATCATCGAGGGAAATACGAAGCCCGCATTAAAACTCAAAGCCTCTGGTGGAGGAAAATGCAATCTCACCAATGTGGAAGTGGATGCGAGCCATTTTTTAGGAAATGAATCTTTGGTGTCAAATGCGCTCAGGGCATTTTCCAAAGAAGCGTTATTGGAGTATTTTCATAATGGCGGGCTTCGTCCTGTGATTCGTAAAGAGCGCTATTATTTTTGTCCGAAGAGTTCGGATGAGGTGATTTCCATTTTATTGGGACGTGCTCGCGGATGTGATATGCTTTTGGGGCATAAAATTTTGAGCGTTGCGGGGAATGCTCCTTTTGTGGTGACGACCGATAAGGGGAAATTCAGTGCCTCCAATATCGTCGTTGCAACGGGAGGTGCGAGTTACAAAGAACTCGGTGCAAGTGATATTGGACTTAAAATCGCACAAGAGTACGGGCATAAAGTTATCCCTTTTGCTCCGGCACTGGTGGGTTTAACTCTTCAGCCCAAAGAGTTTTGGATGAAAGAGCTCAGTGGGATTAGTTTTCCTGCTCGTATTCGTGTGGGTGAAAAGTTACTGGATGAAGATTTGCTTTTTGCGCACAAGGGGATTAGCGGTCCCGTAGTTCTTTCCACATCGTTGTATTGGCATCGTGGAGAGATAGCGCTTGATTTTTGCCCCGATTTAGAGCTGGAAAAACTCTTTAAAGAGAAAAAATTACTCAGCACCGCACTTCCATTGCCCAAGCGATTTATCAAAGCATTTTTAGAAGCAATTTCTTTGGACGATAAACCATGCAATCGTCTAAACCCCGATGAGCGCGAAAAATTATCAAAACTTCAAAACTACACAATGGCACCTTCAGGGACATTTGGAATGAGCAAAGCGGAAGTGTGCCGTGGCGGTGTGGCGCATGAGGAGCTAGAGATTAAAACCATGGAAAGTACGAGGATAAAGGGGCTTTATTTCATCGGTGAAACGGTGGATGTTACGGGAGAGCTTGGGGGATATAACTTTCAATGGGCGTTTAGTTCAGCCGTAGTATGTTCATCAGGAATTGTTAATAACTATTTGGAATATTGATATAATCAATCCAAAAGCTTTTTGCAAGGGATATTTTATGCAGCGCAAACGTGTCATTATCGTGGGTGGAGGCTATGCAGGAGTCCAGGCGCTAAAAGTTTTGGCTAATTCAGATCTTTGCGATGTAGTCCTCATTGATCAGCATCCCTATCATTATCTCCAAACAGAAGCGTATGAGCTCATTGCCAATGAGTGTTCAATGACCCGCGTTACGATTGATTTATTGGCTTTATGTCTCAGTTATGGAGATTATGTTAGCTATATAAAAGACACCATTCGTACGATTGATTTTGAGTCCAACCATATCATCGGTCAAACATCAGGTCATTCGTATGATTATTTGCTCATCTGTACTGGGAGCAGAACAGCGTACAGTAATGCTGCGGACGGGCTGCGAGAATATTCACACGGGGTCAAAACTCTGCCAAGTGCATTGGCGTTCAAGCAGCAATTTGAACAAAGGCTCTATCAGCGCATGGAGAGTGAGGGGGGATGGTGCAGTGAACCTTTTAATGTTGTTATCGGTGGAGGCGGGCTCAGCGGTGTTGAGATTGCAGCTGAAATGGCCCATTATATTCGTGTATTTCACCAAGACAACACTCTGACGTGTGACAATATTCATATCTTTTTAATCATTCCTCATGAAAATGTTTTAGAGGGAATGGAGTCCTATTTAATCACGCAAGCAACTAAGCGGCTTTTGAAGCTAGGGGTAAAAATTATCAACCATTCACGTATTACTTCTGTCGAAGAACACGGCTTGATCTTGAATGGAACCGAATCGATTTGTTTTGATTTTATGATCTTTACAGGAGGGATCGTAGCCTCCACCCTCACCGGCGAATTAAAGGTTGAAAAAAATAAAAAATCGCAGCTCATTGTGGATAAGTTTTTACGCATACCTTCTCATGATTGTATTTTTGCAGCTGGAGATATTACTGAGCTTCGGGAAACGACCGGTAAATTGCTCCCTTCCACAGCGCAAAGCGCTGAACAAAGTGGTGTGCATGCAGCCCATAATATATTAGCCTTGATCCAAGGAAAAGAGATGAAGGCTTCAGATATTCAGATGAGAGGGATGATGATCGCACTTGGTGGAAATTATGCGAGTGTCTCATTGTTGGGATGGATCCGAGTCAGTGGAATTCTTGGACATCTGATTAAAACGGTCATTATGCGAAGCTATCGTTACATGCTTCATGTTCAATGCAAAAAAGGGATTAATAAAATGTCTAATCCAAAAAGCCATTGTGGATTTTAATCTTACCTTGAGTAAAATGTCCCATTAAACCTAAAGATGTGGAGCTTGCGTATGATACTTCTAGCGGGACCTTGTGTCATTGAGAGCGAAGAATCGATATTTAAAATTGCCAAAAGTTTAGAGCGTTATCATAATGATCCGCGATTTGATTTTTATTTTAAATCGAGTTTTGACAAAGCTAATCGAACGTCATTGGACAGTTACCGTGGACCCGGACTCGAAGAGGGCTTGCGAATTTTGCAAAAGGTCAAAGACGATTTCGGCTATAAGATTGTCACGGACGTCCATGAGAGCTACCAGGTTCCCATCGCAGCAGAAGTGATTGACATGATCCAAATCCCTGCTTTTTTATGCCGTCAAACCGATTTACTGGTTGCCGCAGCGAAAACAGATAAAATCGTTAATATCAAAAAAGGTCAGTTTATGACTCCGGCAGATATGCAGTTTTCGGTCGCAAAAGTGCTCAAAACCCGTGGATGTGATGAGGTGACATACGAAGCATCGCAAAAAAATGGAGTCCTTTTATGTGAGCGCGGTTCGACATTCGGATACGGTAATCTCGTGGTCGATATGCGCTCGCTCGTCATTATGCGACAGTTTGCTCCGGTTATCTTCGATGCGACCCATTCTGTTCAGATGCCTGGAACGGGAACGGGGAAAACAGGCGGCGACAGCTCTATGGTTCCTCATCTCGCACGTGCCGCTGCCGCCGTCGGAGTAGATGGATTTTTCTTCGAAACTCATTTTGATCCTATTTGTGCGTTGAGTGATGGTCCAAATATGCTAAAATTAGAACAATTAGAAGAACTAAGTGAGAAGTTGTTGCAGTTGGATGCAATAAAATAACCCGTCATTCCCGCGTAGGCGTGGATGACAAAAATAAAAACAAAACCCACAAAGGAAAAAGATGAAACTTATTGAAGGTAAATTAAGCGTTAAAAACGGCAAAAAAGTCGCAATCGTAAGTACACGATGGAATCATTTTATCGTAGACAGACTCGTTGAAGGGGCAAAAGATGCTTTTTCACGACATGGCGGAAATGATGACGATTTGACCCATGTTTTAGCTCCTGGAGCGTATGAGCTTCCGATGGTTATTGATCAGCTTTTATCGACGGGGAAATACGATGCGGTTTGTGCATTAGGTGCTGTTATTCGCGGTTCTACCCCTCATTTTGATTATGTTTCAGCTGAGGCTACCAAAGGAATTGCAACGATGAGTTTAAAACATCAAAAACCGGTTGCATTTGGACTATTGACCACCGATACCATTGAGCAAGCCATTGAGCGTGCAGGGACAAAAGCAGGAAATAAAGGATTTGAAGCCATGACAGTAGTTATTGAAATGTTAGATTTATACGAAGCGATTGGCGCATAATGGCAACACGTCATCAAGCCCGTATGGCAGTTGTCAGTCTTCTTTATGCTTATGATTTAGGCAATAAAAGTATCGCAGATTTTAGCGATGAGATTATGGAAGAGAAGAAAATTCGTAATAAACAACGCGATTTTGCGATGGATTTATTTCGTGGTGTAACGGAGCATTTGGTTGCCGTGGACGAAGCGATTGAAAAACATCTTAAAGATTGGGATTTTGACCGCTTGGGTTCTATTGAGCGTGCAACACTTCGTTTGGGCGCGTATGAGATTATGTACGGCGAACTTGATTCTGCCGTTATTATCAATGAAGCGATTGAAGTGACCAAAGCATTTGGAAGCGAGCAATCCCCAAAATTCATCAATGGTGTCCTAGACGCGATTTCAAAAGACAAGTAGACTAGTAGATGCGACTCACTAAAGAACAAGCTCTAGATTACATTCGAAATGGGGATTTAAAAGAACTCGGTCGCATGGCAACCGCGCGTAAAAAAGAGCTTCATCCTGAGGGAATTACTACATTTGTCGTTGACCGAAACATTAACTATACCAATGTTTGTTGGGTTGATTGTAAATTTTGCGCTTTTTATCGCAGCCCTAAAGACAAAGAAGCGTATGTTCTTACGTTCGAAGAAATTGATCAAAAAATTGATGAGCTTTTAGAGATTGGCGGAACGCAGATTTTGTTCCAAGGCGGTGTTCATCCGAAGCTCAAAATCGACTGGTATGAAGATTTGGTTGAGCATATTCACATCAAATATCCAACGATTACGATTCACGGTTTTTCTTCGATTGAGCTGGATTACATCGCCAAAGTCTCTCATATCACTATCCAAGAGTGCTTGGCACGTTTACATGCCAAAGGGCTTGCGTCTATTCCGGGTGCGGGTGCAGAAATCCTCAGTGACCGAGTCCGTGACATCATCGCTCCGAAAAAGATTGACAGTGAAGTATGGCTCCATGTTCATCGTGAAGCGCACAAGCTGGGGATTAAATCCACCGCAACGATGATGTATGGAACAGTAGAAACAGATGAAGAGATTATCGAACACTGGAATCTAATCCGCGATCTCCAAGATGAGACGGGCGGTTTTAGAGCTTTTATCATGTGGTCATTTCAGGGGATGAATACTCAACTTATGGAAGAACATCCGGAAATTGAGAAGCAATCTTCTAATCGTTATTTGAGACTGCTTGCAGTATCACGATTATTTTTGGACAATTTCGAGAACATTCAAAGTTCATGGGTAACCCAAGGACCGTATATCGGTCAGATGGCACTTTTGTACGGAGCTAACGATTTGGGTTCCACAATGATGGAAGAGAATGTCGTGCGCAGTGCAGGGGCAGGATTTCGGATGGCAAAAGAAGAGATGATACGTCTCATCCATGACATCGGGGAAACTCCGGCGATTCGTAATACAGCGTATGAGATACTTGAGAAATTTGCTTGAAGTTTTTAACCGTTATTATTTTATTTTTAGGGCATACACTTATGGCAAGTACATTAGAATTTATAGAGATAAAAGGGGTAAAAGTTCCCTTTATTTACGAAGAGGATAAGCGTCTGCCGATCGTCTCTATGCAGGTCGTGTTTACCGGCAGTGGAAGCATTGATGAGGGTAATAATCCTGGATTAGCACGTGTGAGTGCGAAGATGATGAATGAGGGGACGTTAAAACGTGGTGCAGTCGGATTTGCTGATGCGCTCGATGCACGTGCCATTCAGCTCAGTACAAATGCCGGTTCTGAGACATTTGTAATGGAGCTGGGAACGCTCAAAGATGAGTTTAATATGGGGCTGTCTCTTATGAGCGAGCTGTTGCGTTCTCCCAATCTGACTAAAGAGACATTGGAAAAAGTAAAAACCCTTACTCAAAGCGACATTGCTCGTAAAGAAGCCGATTTTGATACCGTAGCTTCTGATGAACTCAAAGCGATTTTGTTTGAGGGAACTCCGATTGCTACGCCAAATATCGGAACAAAAGAATCCATCGAGAAAATAAAGCTAAAAAATGTTGAAACATTTTTGCATGAAAAAATGGTTCTTTCCAATCTACTCGTCGTTATTGGGGGCGATTTAAATCTCTCAGAAGCACAAGAAAAGGTAACGAAACTTCTCTCCCCATTATCGGTAGGAAAAGTGGCATCGGAACGTCATTATGAACCTCGAAAATCTCCAAAAGAATCCATTTTAAAGCGATCTCAAACGGAACAAGCGTACCTGTATTTTGGGGCACCTTTTGTTATGAATGAGGGAGATCCTGAGTTTTACAAAGCGCGCGTAGCAATGTTTATTTTGGGCTCCAGCGGTTTTGGCAGTCGGCTGATGGAAGAGATTCGGGTAAAGCGCGGATTGGCATACTCGGCGTATTCACGTTTAGGAGTTGCGAAAACCAATACCTATTTTAGCGGTTACCTCCAAACCAAACTCGAATCACAAGACGAAGCAAAAAAAAGTGTCATCGAAGTTATTGATACCTTTGTAAAAACAGGAGTGACTCAAAGCGAACTTGATCAAGCGCGTAAATTTCTTCTTGGTTCTGAGCCATTACGGGTTGAAACCCTCTCTCAGCGATTGGGAAGAACGTTTACCGAATATTATCAAGGACAAGAACTGGGTCATTCACTCAAAGAGTTAGAGATGATTCGACACTTAAGCCTCGACGATGTGAACGAATTTATCAAACGTCATAATGAGATAACGCAACTAAGTTATGCGATTGTTACCAAATAACGACGATGCCGATAAGTTTCATCGTCTAGGAGTGGGGAGTATCACAGCTCTTTCCCTCATCGCCCCCACCTCTTTTGAAGATCGCCGTCTAAGCACCCAACTCACTACAAATGCCTCATGCGTAATCGATGCTACGGTTAAGAGTGTTGTTCGTACCCCTAAAACTCTCAAAATCATCTTTTTTGCTCATAACGTAGAGGAGCGAATAGAGGGGGTCATTTTTCATCCGCAATCGTATATGATCCATCAGTTTCCATCCCACCAAAGAGCTTTTTTCACAGGGAAAGCAGTCTTGGAAAATGGTCGCTGGCAGATAATACAGCCCGTAAAAATCTCCGCTGTCGGCGCATTGGTTCCCATCTATAAAACTCCTTTGCGTGTCGATGTGATGCGCCGTCTTATCGAAAAACACATTACGACAGAGGCTCTCATCGCCGATGGCTTGCCAGAGAATATTGCACAAACACTCTACGACATTCATTTTGCTAAAATTCCTATGCTCCTTAGTGACCATCAGCTGTATGCCCTTAAATTTACGGAGCTTTATGACTATATGCGCCGTCTTAAACTCAAACGCCGTTTTCATCCTACACATTATAAAGCCAAGGGAGAGATTGAAAAGTGGAGTAAAACTCTCCCTTTCACTCTCACAGACGATCAAAAAAAAGCGATTAAAGAAATCAAAGCCGATTTATCGGGTGAAGTCGCGGCACGTCGTATGATCGTTGGGGATGTTGGATCGGGTAAAACGATGGTGATTTTAGCTTCTGTAATGCTGATGCGTCCCTATCGCTCCATTCTTATGGCACCTACGACGATACTTGCAGCACAATTGTATGAGGAAGCGCAAAAGTTTCTTCCCGATTTACGCATTGCCTTGGTGACCAACGCGACGAAAAAAGGATCATTAGAGGAGTATGATTTCATCATCGGTACTCACGCACTCCTTCACCGTGAACTACCAGAAGCAGGGCTAGTTATGGTGGATGAACAGCATCGTTTTGGCACTGCACAACGCCATGCCCTCTCCAAACTCACCGAAAACGACTCCTCCCCCCATTTTCTCCAATTCTCAGCAACCCCGATTCCTCGAACATTAGCGATGATCGAATCGGCTCACATCGATGTAAGTTTAATCGTTCAAACACCTTTTACTAAAAACATTGAAACAAAAATCATCCATAAAAATGATTTCAATCTATTACTAGAGCATATACGAAGTGAAATAGCGCAAGACCATCAAGTATTGCTTGTCTATCCGCTAGTAGAGCAAAGTGAGAGTATTAACTACCAAAGTATTGATGAAGCTAGAGGCTTTTGGGAAAAGAAATTTGATAATGTCTACGTCACCCACGGTAAAGACAAAGAAAAAGAGTCAGTATTACGCGAGTTTCGTGAGAAAGGCTCCCTACTCATCGCTACAACAGTCGTAGAGGTAGGCATCTCCCTCCCACGCCTCACCACGGTCATCATCGTAGGAGCCGAACGATTAGGACTCTCCACTCTCCATCAGCTGAGAGGACGAGTAAGCCGTACTGGGCTTCAGGGTTATTGCTACCTCTATACCAACACATCGGGTAAAAATGCACGCTTAGAATCGTTTGGCAGTTGCGTCAGCGGTTTTGAGATTGCGGCATTAGACCTCAAGTTTCGCTCATCAGGAGATTTGCTAGAAGGAAGCATCCAAAGCGGTAAAAAGTTTCGATGGGCGGATATTGGTGAAGATGAAGAGATAGTAAAAGAAGTTAAAGAATATTTAGAAAATAATAATTAGGCCTCCACAACACACGAAGAGCAAGGTCGCTCGCAGACGTACGAAAGCGTACCGACAGCGATTTGTTGTGGAGGCGATTTTCTTTTCACAGAAACATTTTGCTTTGCAAAAGCGGTTCCCTTGTTTTGGTTCTTTTCTTTACTAAAAAGAAAAGAATAATAAGTTTTAATACAACCCAAACTTTCCATCATTACGTTTAAAGAGCACCCGCATTTTCCCCTCAATGTCGTAAAACACCTCAAACTGCTTCCCGCCGTCCTTGAGGCTTTCGAGCACGTCAGCTACCTCTTGAGGTTTATAAAGCTCTAGTTCCATCGGGACAATCTCATCCTCCATTGCTTCACCAACGGCATGCAAGTCAACCGTATGGGCAGCGGCATTTTTAGCCTCATTTAACCCTTCATTTTTATGATCACTCAAACGATCGTGCAGACGGCGAAGTGCTTTTTGAGCACGCTCAATGGCTATGTCAATCGCGGCATAGAGATCATTGTCTCGTTGGGTGATAACTACGGTATTTTTTCCAGCTACATTGATAGTAAACTCAATCGTAACCCCTTTTTTACGTTCATTCATACTGGCGATAGCATTAACACTGATAAGGTCGAGATGAAATTTAGTGAGAGTATCGATGGAATGCATTAGATGATCTTTGATCGCATCGCTAAGTTCGATGTGGCGTCCGACGAGAGAAATATTCATGGGGTACTGCCTTAATGTAAATTTTGAAGTGAAGTCGATTATAACACAGAAAAATCAACGGTTCAATAGTAATTATGAGTAAAAATTGATAAATATAATATCTAATAACACAATTTAATCATACTTTAATATGAGCTGGAATACACTTTGTATTATGGCGTTTTTTCTTTTTTTAAGAGACTAAAATGAAAGTTTTAAAATCGGCTCAATTTGCCGATAATGTGGTACTGAAATCGGGTTTTTATATTTAAATTTTACCGAGCCCTGATAGTGTATGCCTTAAAAATCCCAAGGAGGATAAAATGAAAACCTTAACATTATTTAGCGACACAACACTCCTGTCATTCCGTGCCACGTCACGGAATCCAGCATTCAAACTTATGTCGCGGATATTTGCTCTTTTTGGACTGCTGATGATGTTCGCCGTGTCGGGGTGGGGGGACAGCAGTTCCAATGGCAGTTGTAACGGAGAACTAATAAGTGAGCTTCATGGTATTTCATCAACTACATCAAGAACGGAAACAGGGACTCTTTATGATGGTTCAGGCACAGATGATGACAATGACTACTATTATTTTACACCGGGTATTGCTGGGATACTAACTATTAATTCCTATACTTCTGATCAAATTACTGATCTTAAAGTTTCGACAACAAGTTGTGATAGTGATCAAGTACTTGATAATGGAACTAGTTATTCAACACCATCTGCAATTACTATTGGATCAAGCACTACGGTTTATATACGAATTAAACGTGAACAGGATAGTGCTACTACAACGTATAATTTACCTATGACATTTAGCCCCACTACAGCATCACTATCATGCGCTACTTTGAGAGATTCAGATAATTTAACGAGTGCACATACAAGTTATAGTAATAGCTCTCATTATAATACAAATGATTGGAATGTTGGACCAAGTTCAACTGGCGGAACACTTGCCCGTGCTTATCATTTTACAGTTAGTGGTGCAGGAACAGTTGATATCGACTTAACTCGTATTGATAATAATCAAGCAAAATTTAGTGTTGCGCAAAGCTCCTGTCCGACAACATTACAAAATTTAACGACAAATTCTCTAAATTTTGCTGCTGCAGGTGATTTTTATGTCTATATTTATTATGTATCAGGATCTAATAGTAATATTGAGCATCAGCTTGATGTTGTATTTACTCCCGCTGTCGCCCCAACCCCGCCGACCATCGCTGTACCTGATCAACCAGCTACAGTAAATACAGCTTTCAGTGTCGATTTAGACAGTTATGTCACACCTACTAATGGTGATCCAATAACCGCTATAACTCTAACGGGTACATTGCCGGCAGGATTGACTTACGACACAACAACCCATATTATTAGCGGTACACCGACAGCTACTGGAACCACTGCTATGAGCGTAACGGCTACTGATAAGGATGGTACTTCTAATGTGGATGAATTTTCGATTGTTGTGAGTGTACTCTCTCCTCCAACCGGAAGTGTTCCCGATCAATATTTAAACGTCAGCACTGCTATGACGGCGCTTGATTTGGATAATTATTTTACTTCAAACAATGGTGCGATTACTTTTCCTACTTCTATAGTAGGTCTCCCTGCTGGACTGTCGTACAGTAGTAGTACACATGCTATTACTGGTACACCGACAACGGTTACCGCGACAACTAGCTATACGATTGCAGTGAGTAATAGCCAAGGTTCTATGTCCGATACGTTTACGATAACTGTTTATCCAAGTTATTCAAACAGCAATATTAGAGATTTCACCCTTCAACGCCAAGATAACATTTACGGAGATATGCAAATTATCGGGAACTCTATCATGCTTGACAGTTCTAAGAATAGTGGTGCTGGCGGATGTGCTGACAATGGCACACCTAATAATAATGTCAATGCGATGTTTGCGGATAGAGATAGTGATAGCGGAACTTTTAATTCTACCTCTGCTAATCTAAAGCTTCCAAAAGGGGTAGATAGTACAAGAATCCAATATGCCTACCTCTATTGGCAAGGGCGTACAAATGGGTCATCTTATACCGTAAACGGTAAAACAATGAAACTTAAAACGTATGGAGATACAGCTTATACGACTATCGATACCAACACATCAAAATTTAACTGGAACGGTGATGGAGATTATCAAGGTTCTGCTGATGTCACTAACCAGATTAAACACAGTATCGATCAAGTGTCATTAGCAACGATTAACGCGAGCGGATATGATTATCCGGTATGGGGTGCTGATGTATATGCTAGATTATCAAGTGGTGATAATGATTTTGGTGCATGGTCACTTGTGGTGGTTTATAAAGATCCAGATCCCGTTGTAAAATTCAGAAGTGTTACATTATTTGATGGATATCTTGAAGTATTTAATAGCAATAAAACAGTTACTTTGAACGGATTTTTGACCCCTAAAACCGGTTTGGTCGATGCAAAGTTTTTGATGTTTGGAGGAGAAGGGGATATTAGTTACTCTGATGGTTTAACATTGACAAACTCTTCAGGTACAGCTATTTCATTACCTAACGCTCCAGGAACTCCATCAGGAACAACAAGTGTGTGGGGCTCGAGTCAGGACATTGACGGAGTGAATGTAATAAATCGAAACCCAAATTGTCAAAATACTATTGGAATTGACATGCGTACCTTTAGTGTCGGAACATCCAGTACTACTTCGATTATCGGAAACAATCAAACCAGCACAACGGTGAGCCTAAAAGGTACCGGAAATGATCAATACTTTCCGGGAGTGTTTGCTTTCTCAACCGAACTGTATATGCCAAAACTTTGCTACGATTACTCTTTGAAACAAGATGGGCGATTTTTGAGTATCGACCGTTCAAATCCGATAGCGCAAATCAACCAAGGTATCACCAGCTCACCATTAGAGCTAACGGTCTATTTACGTAATAAAGAGGCGGATATTATGGCTCAGGATATCTCGTTGAAAGCCGACCTTAATGCATCTCGTTTCGATTATACGATGAGTAATCCGATATATGTTTCTAATCCTAACGGATCGGCATTGATCGATCGAGGAGTCCCTGCCAGCAATGTGCCTGCAAGCTGTATTTATGATATGGCAACCGGAAATGGAATAGGTAATCCAGGATGTGTAGCGTATTTAGACAACAATCTATTAACCATGGATGATGATCAACGCCGTGTTCGTAAAGGAGTCGGTTCTTTAGGAAGTGAGCAGTATATATATAATAAATTTATTCTGCAGCCAAAAGCCATTAGTGGGGTGATTGGCGATGTTAATGAATCACTTGGATTAACGATAGATTATCAAATTACTGCCGGTGGAGTGACTATGCCCTATACGGATTACGTATTAGGGAGCTCAACGGTGCCGATTTGTACACAAGTCTCTTCGTATACTCCGACATGGGGTCTATTTAACGTTGTTCAACATGGATTGCAAACCAACAATCTAACAACACAAATTTCTCGTAAACCTTTCAATGTAGATGTAATATATGATAGTACAATTACAACGGGAGATAATTATGCTCCTACCGGTAGTACAGCTGTTAACACAACAGTTCAAGTAGAAATGATCGATGTGGATGCTTTTGCGGATATAAATGCATCATGTGCGAATCCGGACGCCAGTGTCTCTACCCCAGTGTTTGTTCCTATTGCATTTCCATTAATAACAACACCAAAGTATCAAGCATTGGTTACTCCTCAAGATAGTAGTTATCATAATTTTGCACTCAAAAACGGTGCATTTCGTGTATGGTATTTTACTGACAGTAATGGTGCTTTACGCAATTGGAGTCCAGTAGGAGTTTCAAATGCCAATAAATCGATGACAGGTATTAGCGGATCATTGTATGATCCTAATAGCCATGGTGATTGTAATAGCTCATGTAATATAACATATGGAGGGAATCCTGCATCTTTAGGATGTTTTACCTGTATGAAAAATAATTACGGAAAACCGCTTTGTTCACGAGATAATTTTTCAGTTCGCCCTGAGGCATTTGATATTCGGATTAAAGATTATGATGGGGCTGGGGTAAATACTGATTTATCACATGATGTATATGGTACAGCACCTGATAAAAATGCAACAACAGTTCCTGCAACATCACCGAGAATCAATCTTGCCGCTGGATATGATTATAAATATGATATTAATGCAACTGGAACTGAAGCAAATGTGAGTGGATTAACTGCGGTACCACGATATACTCGATATTTTAATGGCCCAAGATCAGATTACAATATCACTATGATGTGGGATTCTCCTCTGAGCAATGCAGTATGTAATGATGTTGCGGGGCGAAGTCTTTCATTTTTTATCGCTAATGGAATGAGAGCAAATCAACAAGAACATCTTGATCAAGTGGGTGACTATCGCCTCAATATGATCGACACAAGCTGGACAGCAGTAGATCAGGCGGCCCATATACATACTATAAATAATGGGTTTGATGCTGGTACTGATTGTCTCGTTGGCAATAATGATACGGGCGCAGTAGCACCATATGGATGCGATATTTCAAGTCAGCATATCAATGGCTCTTTGCAATATAAAGATCAAAATATGAACTTTAAACCTGCACAATTTGCTTTACCTTTTAGTTACAGCTTGGGTAAAACTGTTGCATCAACGATAACTGCAGGAGGACAAGGGTTTGTCTATATGAGTGATCTTAATAATACGAATGACATGAATATGTCAGTTCGCTCTACTGGACAGATTAGAGCATTAGGTGCAGATGGTGTACTCACGACTAACTTTGTTGGGGGATGTTTCGCAAAAGATCTTAATGTAACTGCAATGCATGATGCGAATCTTACGTATACAACTCCGTTTGTAACGCGTATAATCAATTCCACGATTGCAAACGTGCAAACCTATGACTCTTTGGAGACCGCTCAAGCATCAAATTGGATTGCTACAGTTGATGATACTAATTTTACAAAAGCGGATAATGGTGCACTTGTAAATACCATACGGTTCAATTTTGATCGGAATCAAACAACACCGCATGACCCTCAGACGGTGACGTATTCAGATATTAACGTTACTTGTGCTTTAAGTGCAGATTGTAATCAAAGCTCTATACGTAACAGTACACCTAATACTGCTGTAGGAAGCAGTGCTATGGACTTTAATGTCACTCATACGTATGGCCGTGTGATTGCCAAAGATCAAAGAGTAATGGGATTAATAGCGTTTGATGGACTTGCACGATATGAAGTGTATAAAACGGATCATATTTTTGGAACCCTATTGACAGTAGATCCGGACTATGGTGACTGGTATATTAATACATTACATAACGAGTTAACATATGGTGATGCCAGTGTAACTGTTGTTGATCCTACTACAGGATCATCTCTTCCTAACATTCTAACATCCACTTATGCAGCTGGAATTGAGACGTATAAGTTTAATGCATTTACGGTTCGTCAGGGCTATAAAGCACATATCGACACTGAGGGGTGGTTATGGAATGGCGTAGCTGCAGATATCTATAAAGATCCAGTTAATCCAGTCACAGCAGGCAATGATTGCGATAATCATCCGTGTTTTAACATTACATTTGGACGGATAATCGGAAATACAGGTAGTGCGAAAACGGAATCGGAAAATGCTAAAGCCAATAAAAATTCATCATCCGGAACAGGGTGGCATAGTACTAGCGAATATGCTCCGTCTGTTCGATGAGATCAGGTATGGTAATGATGCGTAAAGCTATGGCAATGATAGAACTAATCTTTGCAATTGTTATTATCGCAATTAGCGTAATGACAATCCCTTCGATGATGAATATTGCAGATCAAGCAAGTAAAAGAATTGCTATTGATGATGATGTGATGGCACGTTTAAGCGGTCAGATGATCGACAAATTCCAGGCTAGATGGGGGGGTGAATATGTATATGATACGAATGATTCAACACCAACTTATATGTCGACAATAGCGACAATAGCAGATTTGAATTGTTCTAGAATTGTAGGAACGCAAGTTTTTCGTTCTAACCCTGATTCTACGACTGAGTGCAATCTAACGCAAATCCCTCTTGACATTCCAGCTACCACTGGTGCTGGAGCTGATGGTAATGTTTCCAAAGGTCTTGAGATGCTAAATGCAGGAACAGAGACACTAAGCGTAACATCATCGACAGGAGAAACTTTTGATATTAATGCAACCTATAATGTACGATACGTCCCTTCTGCGCTGACAGCTATCGCTGGTAATACTGTAACTACTACATGGCGTCTTGGCTCATCAGGAGCAATTACCCAAAATATTGATGGCTCATTAACCAATAAAACCCATCTCAAGCGAGTAGTAGTACGTTTTTGGAATGATGATTTGGGTGTTGATACCACACTTTCCTTTTTTAAATCCAATAAAGGCAACAACCAATGAAAATAAGTTTACGACGTGGTTTTACATTTATTGAGCTGCTTTTTGTGATTGTTATTTTAGGAATTGTCGGAGGGATAGCCCTTGAGGCTATTCGTCTCTATTATGAGGGAATTTATCGTACTCAAACGTATACCCAGCGTGTCAATGAAGCGGATCATATCCTTGATCAACTCTCTAAATATTTTGAAAATGCTATAGATATGTCTATCGTAAATTTAGATCAAGATAAAGTCGATGCAGCACTCGATGGTGGAAATTGTGCAGAACCGGGAATAGAGGCTGATCAAGCCACTGCACATGATTATACGGTAGCTTTCTTGGGAGTAGATGTAGATAGTTTACGTACTGGGAGTATACCAGGATGGAGTGAACAACCTATAATAAATTTTACAGTACCTTTAGCGCCTACACTAACGTCAAATGATGCTAATTTTACTGCTGCTGATAACGTGATTAAAGCGCTCTATCCTGCTTCTAGTCTTGCAGAGTCAGTGATTTATAACCATCAGGGACTTGTAGGTTCGTGCAGTCATTTTAACTGGGATGCGTCAGGAGGCTTACAGGGCTATTATCCTATCACAGGGGCTACAATTCATAATTTATCTCTAACAAATCCTGGAGGAGGAGATGATGGAAGTCAAAAGTACCTTATTCGTACAGGATATGCTTTTCGGGTGTTAGATACAGGTGATTTTATGATGTATTCTAATTTCAGACCATGGAAAATACCAGCTGAACCTTATACTGGTGGGAAAACAAGTATTTTAGGTCGAGATGTTGCAAGTTTTTACGCTGATTTTAACAACACCAATTCCTATGGTGACAGAGGAAGTATATGGCGTTTGAAAGTATGTATGCGGGGGTTAGAATCAAACCTCTCTACCAGTGACATTGCGGCATCAGCAATATGCCGTGAAAGGAAAGTTCATGTACGCTACTAAACGCGCTGGTTTTGCCATGATATTAGCAATATTTGTAGTGGTACTTATAGCATTAGGCGGGGTAATGCTACTTGGTAATGCATCTATTGGGAGTAAGTCTATAGGTGATAATTACCTCAAGGCGCAAGCTGAGTTATTGGCAATGAGTGCTACTGAGTATGCAGTGATGAGAGCGCAAGATTTTAATACATCAGGTGCTAATTGTCTTAATCAGCTGAATATCACTGTTCAAGACGCTGCTGGGTCAGCTATGTTTGATGCTAATGTTACCTTCCACTATTCTTTTAAGGGATTAGAACCTGCTAATGGTCTGTGTAATACATTAACAGAATTGACGGGAAATAATACAATGATGTTACTTGATGTTACGGTCACAACAACATCTGGCACAAACCTTTCTACAGAACCAATACGAGTTCATAAGCGAACATGGCAGAAGCTGTAATTTTCCGTCATTCACCCGATAGCACTTCACCCGCGAAGGTGGGAATGACGAGAGAAGAATGTATTATATAGTGAGTTGTGCTATTTTAGAAACTACATCTTTTTCACGGATGGGTTTCATTAGAAAACCGTTTGCTCCGCAATCCAATGCTTCACCTTTTTTAGTCTCATCCGTTGTAAGAACAATCACTGGAAGTTGACGTAGTGAATCATCTGCACGGATGACTTTAAGCATCTCGATACCACCCATTACTGGCATGATAATGTCGAGTAGAATGATGTCAATATCATCTTGTGATTTGAGAATACCGATAGCATCAGCACCATTTTTTGCTTCTATAACTTGTGCTACATTAGGCGACTTCATAAGCATTGATTTTAACAGTTTTAAGTTGATTAAATCATCATCTACTGCTAAAACTTTAAGTTTTTTTACATCCATTTATAGGTTCCTGATTTAGATAAATTTTTCAAACACAAGACGTAATAAGTCTTTATTAACAATATTTTTAATCATCTCATGGACATAAAGCGTATCGTTCTTATCATTATCTAGTGATGGATCAACCAGCATAATCAAAGAAATATCACTATCATTTTCACGAATTATATCAGAGAGTTCTTTTAGATTAAGACTCGCTAGTCCTTTATCAAATAATGCAACCTTATATCGCTTGTTTTGTACATTTGAGTAGAGTTCATCTACATTGTTTACACTGACATAGGTATAGCCCAGATCATCAAGAATACGGGTAAAGAGCTTCATTTCTAGTGAGCTTTGTTTTGCTATCAAAATATCAGCATCATATACAGACTCGTGCATAGTAGGAGCTTCACCGGATTCTAAAGTTTCTGTGACACTCTCAACTGCAAGAGTTTCATCATTATTACTTTCAATCTTGACTTCCTCATTGGTAGTTGTAGTAATCTCTAATTTATCATCCATCAAAGTGTTTTCAACAAGTACCTCTTCGTATAGAGGTTTGATTTGAATTATTTCTTCTCTATCATTGCTTGCATTACTCTCATTGGTATCGTTATATCCGACAAGCTCATCAGCGGATTTAGGGATAATATTTAAATCAATAATTTTATGAGAAAGAAAATTATTGAGCAAAGCAATAATATCACTGCGAACCAATGGTTTAGTTGTGTATTCATCCATTCCTGCAGCCATAAAACGCTCACGGTCACCTTTCAGCGCATTCGCTGTAAGTGCAATAATCGGAGTATGGTGTTGATCATAGTCCTCTTCGAAGTCCAAAATTTCTTGTGTTGCTTCCAAGCCATCAAGTACAGGCATTTGAATATCCATGAAAATGAGATCGAATTCTCCATTTTTACGTTTTTCAAACGCTTCAAGCCCATTGTTTGCAAGAGTTACGGTTAGTCCTAAATCTTCTAATGTACGTTTGATCAGTTTTTGGTTAATAACATTGTCTTCTGCTACTAGAACATTGGCAGCAAAACGGGAATTCTTTTCATCAAACTTTTTACGTCGTGACGTTTTTTGTTTACGCGTATTAAATGCTTCTGCATCGTACGATTCCAATACAGCACGTATTTTTGAACTGTTTAATGGCTCATAAAGAACTTTGAATAAATCAAGACCCATCGAATCGATTTTTTTCATGTAATACGATTTGGTAATCAGAACAGTTTGTTCATTGGCCGAAGCAAATGAAATGAGACCATCATCATCAGTGAAATCGTTGTCAACAAAGAGAAGATCATAGTTTACTTGGCGTTCTAATATTCTTAATTCTTCAATCTCAGTAAATGTGGTGTAGCTTACACCAAGATAATCAAGATACTCTTTGAGATAGGTACTTTGCAGTTTTTTCTTTGTTTTGCTTTCATGAATCACTGCGTTGATATTAGAGAACGAACCTTTGACTGGTTCGTTCAGTGTTTCAATCTCATCAAATGATAGTACGAAGAAGAATGTTGTTCCATCTCCTGGTTGACTTTCAAGGTCGAGTTTTCCACCCATAAGCTCAACAAAACGACTGGAAATGGTAAGACCAAGACCTGTTCCTCCGTATTTGCGAGTAATGGACGTATCTGCTTGACCAAATGCTTCAAAAATACGGGATTTTTGCTCACTGGTGATACCGATACCACTGTCTTTGACTTGGAAGCGAACGCGTGCACGATTAGGTTCTTCTGATTCGATACGGCGAACATCAACGTTAACTGAACCGCCACTATTGGTAAATTTGACCGCATTACTAAGAAGATTAATAATAACTTCTTTTATTTTGGTCGGGTCTCCTTTGAGTGGGCGCTCAAGACTTGGGTCAATGAAACAACCAAGGTCAATGTGTTTTTCAGAAGCACGAACTGCATACACTTCAACAGCGCTTTCAAACTCATCCATAGGATTAAAGGCGATGTCTTCAATTTCAAGTTTATTACTTTCAATTTTAGAGAGGTCAAGGATATTATTGATAATTTCAAGAAGATTCTCAGAACTTTTTTCGATAATATCAATAAACTCTCGTTGTTCATCATGGAGTTCAGTATCTTTGAGAAGTTCCGTAAATCCAACAATTCCATTAAGCGGTGTTCGAATTTCATGAGACATATTTGCCAAGAACATTGATTTTGCTTCACTGGCTTCTTGTGCAAATTGTTTATCACCAAGTGTCTGTTCGATAATACGTTCTAAGAGGGCATAGGCTTGTGCTGTACCCGCTGAAGTATCAAGGTTGATGGACTTGCTCAGAGCATCCGCTTCATTATCGTGTGTATCTTCAGCAACACGCTTAAGAACGGATTCAAGATTTTTAATATTTTTTGCAATTTCATTGGAAAGCAAGTATCCTAATATACCAAGTAAAACGGATACTAACCACACGGTAATCGTACTAATAAGGAGCTGTATGGCTTGAGTTTTAATCACACTTGCACGTGTATCCATGCTGTCGAGCAGAATTTTTTCAGTTTCACTGATAGCATTGATTTTTTCAGAAAGCATAGCAAACCAGATACCTGATTTCGTTTCATACGTTGCATCACTGCCTGTTCGCAAAATAACACCGCGCTCCGCAGTAATGTCTTGAAATAATTCTGTATTGTCCTCGGTGAAAAGAGAAGTATTTAAGGAATCACGCAAAGGTTTATTGACAATAGAATCAAAATTTAATGCATCAGCTTTTGCAACAAAACTAAGCCATCGGTTGAGTTCTTCGTCTTCTAATGCAGTTCCGCGGGAGAGAATATAGGTAATATAGTCACGCTCTAAACTGGTGTGCTCATTGGCACGCACTAAAGAAAGGTAGCTGTTCTCCATAGCGGAAACTTGGTCATCTAGTTGGAGAGCTGCTAGTGAGGAGAGTTCACCAATCAATGCTGTTTGTGATTTTCCATAGACATCATCAAAAATTTCATTAAAATCAGCCGTTTGATTATCGACAGAAGGTTTTGATTGGTGTCGCGCTTTTTCCAATGCTGCGATCATGGCGGTAGTTTTAGGTGAAGTATAGCTTGTATCAAAGGCTTTGATCTTTTGATCAACAATGGCACGTTGAGCTTTTAGAGAAGCTAGCGTTGTAGCGGATGCATTACCCAAATACATCACGGTCATACCGCGTTCGCGGGAAATATTATTAATTAAGTCATTAAGCTGTTTATTCTCTTCGAGGCGTGATTGAAGTGTTTGGGCCGATTGAAAGCTCAAGTACGACGTATAAACATAATAACTAGCAAGCGAAAACAAAATCAGAATCGGAAGGAGACTGATGAGGCGAAGTCGATTTTTAAGTCCTAAAGTCATGGTTGTTCCTCTTAAAGTTGATCGAGATAGTTGTTAAGTCGCGCAGAAGCTTTTTTAGCTTCTTGTGCATCGTTTGTTTTTGACAAAATTGCAAGCTCTTCAGAAATTTCGTTCATACGAAGGTTATCACTAATTCCTTTGAGTTTAGCTGCACTAGCTCTCCATGTATGGGTGTCAAAAGCAATAATAGCTTGAGTGATTTGATTGCTGATGAGATTAGCATCAGTTTTATAATCAAAAAGCAACTCATCAAAAAAACTTTTTTCCATTCCTAATTCCCTTGCTGCACTTTGAGAATCGTAATGAAATTGAGGTAGTTTTGCTACAGGATTTTCATTGATTTCTTCTTTTATTACCTGAACATCTGTTTCAGGTTCTGATTCAGTGGTAATATTTTCAAGATCCAGTAAATCTTTTTTAAATATATTTTCTTTGTGAGGTAATGGTGCGAGAAGTTCTTCAGGGGAGGCTATCTCTTCCTCATGAACAATAAGTGATTCATTATCGTACTGCTTAAGTCCAAAGGAGTAAATGTCTTCAACTACTTCATTTGCAACAGCAGAAGGTTTTTCGTCTGGAAGAACCGGTGTATTAGCATTGCTTTGAATCTCCAATGTTTCACTTGTTGTGTTCTCTTGAACAATCTCTTCTCCAGAGAGTTTTGAAATAATCTCAAAGTAATATTTGAGATTTGCTTCGATTTCTGTAAGATCGGTTGAAGCATTGATAAAGCTCAGTGTCTCAAAAGCATCTTCAATTCGAAGATTAGCGGCTACCCCTTTCAGCTTATGGGATAAAATATGTAAATTATTAAAATCATTTTTCAAAGCTGCTTCAAAGAGGTCTGCTTTAAAGTCGAGCGACTGCTGAATAAAATCACCAATAAACTCTTCTATGAGGTCAACTGGTAGCCCAAGTTCATTAGAAGCTACATGGGGATCATATGAGTAGTCGTTTTTTACTTTGTGATGAGAGATAAATTCTTTTTCTTGAGCACTGTATTTAGCACTTCCAGGCATTGAAGGAGCTTTTAGAGGAGTGGCTTCAATGCCTGGTTCTTTAAGTATTTCTTTAAAATGAGATACTTCAATTTCTCTACCCAGATCCGGATACATATCATCAATTTCATCCAACGAAGAAGACTCAATGTCTGGGATATCTAAGACTCCTGGTTCACTAAGTTTTATTGGGGCAATGTGAGAGTAATCAGGTAAAGGCGATGGCTTACTTTCGTAGTGAGATTCATTTTTATGGGCAACAAACTCATTTTTGTGGGTTTTTTGAGCAATAATATGCGGTTTAACATCTTCACCGCTAATGGCTTTAATTTGGGACATCTCAATGTTATAGCCATTTTGAGAAGGGTTTTCACAAAGATACATTTTACTAACGATAAGTTTACAGCTAAATACACGCCCATTAGCGTGAACAATAGCACTAGCTGCATCTGAGTCTGCATGTAGAAGAAAATTGATCCAACCGAAATTTTTAAAATTATGAATGTATCCCGGTTCATTGGCAAACAAATCGGCAACGTCCGAGCAAACATTGAGAAGTTCATCCAGCGTGGCATAGTTAAGGAGACGTAAGCCTTCTTCGTCAATACCGATAAACTCTTGTTTGTGATTGTATAGTAACACGTTTTCTCCCTTTAGCTTTCTTGCTCAATCATTTTTTTATAAATCTCGGCAGTTTCTTCAATATTTTTACGAGATGCAGGTTTTCGAGCGGCCATATATCCTTTGACAATACCATTGTTATCATATATAGGAGAGACTTCGGTGTCTACCCAATAAAATTTACCATCTTTTCGTAGATTTTTGACTAAACCATGCCAAATCGTTCCGGATTGAATGGTTCTCCATACTTGAGCAAACGCAGCTTTTGGCATATCGGGATGACGAATGATATTGTGGGGTTGACCAACGAGTTCACTTGTAGTGTAACCGGATATTTCACAAAATCGACGATTAGCAAAAGTAATAACTCCGTCTAAGTCCGTTTCACTGACGATGGCACGTCCTTCAAAAAAGTATTCTTCATCGACTGCAACGGGTCTTTCCATAATTCATCTCCTTAGCTAAAAAAATACTGATAAATATAATTTAAAGAATATGGCATAAAGAAGGTAAAAGAATTCTTAGTTTGTATCTGATTGTGATAAATTTTGAATAATTTTGGCATCTTTTGTTCCAATTAGTTCATTAAGGGTTTCAAAAGTACCATTTTTGACTGCTTCAAAAGTACCATAATAGTCCAATAATTTAATAATTTTAGGGAGAGTTATCCCTTTTTGGGAAAGAAATTTTGATTCTTGATCCTGTTTTAGTTTGGTTTTTTTGTGAAAAGTGATGGCACTTCGGTGTGCTTCGTCACGTAAAAGCTGTACGAATTGTAGGCGTTTATCGTAGGGTTCTAATGTGTATGTTTCGTTTTTAGTATGAATACTATCACGAGCAGACCCTTTGGCTCGATGTGATTTGGCATCTAATTTTTCTTTGCTGATAGCGATTACGTCCAAACTCGTTCCGGATGATTGCAGTAAATCTGTGGCAAGCGTACGCAAGGTTGTCCCACCGTCAAGCACCCATAAATCAGGAGGTGGATTGGTAGAAAAACTCTCGATTCGGCGAGTGAGCATTTCACGCATTTGTCCGTATTCATCCCGTTCGTGCAGATGGTATTGACGGTAAGAACTTTTTTCAAATACTCCATCTTGATAGACAACCATTGCTCCTACGGTTGCAACACCTCCTAAATGAGAGTTATCGAAAGTTTCAATTCGATTGGGGAAGTTTTGGAGCGAGAAAAGTTCTTTTAGTGATGCTAATATATCGCTATTGTTGGATTTATGTGTTTTGAGAAGCTCTTGGGCATTGGTAAGGGCGAGGGTGACAAGCTGCTTTTTGATCCCTTTTTGGGGAGCTTCAAGAAGGGCTTTCTTTTCAAATACAATGCTCAGATGATCTTCAATCCACCCTTTTTCTTCAAAAGAGTGTGCCGTTAAAATCGGAACGATAATCGGCGGCTTGACCGTCCCATAATAATTAACCAATGCACGCTCATATCCCTCATCAAGAGAAAAATCTTCGTGTGCTGTGAAAAAGTCATGCGAACTGGAAGCTACTTTTCCATCACGTATAAACATTCGTACGATGCATCCGCGCTCTTTGAGCGTGGCAATGGCAAAAATATCATACGCTACATTTCGGGCAAGATCGATGGTGGAAGTGACACAGCTTTTTTCGATGCGCTCACGTCTGTCACGAAGCTGCATTGCCTCTTCAAAACGAAGTTCTTCAGCATAAAATTCCATTTTTTCAGTAAGTTTCGGAAGGAGAAGATTTTTGTTTTGAATCCAGGATATTGCGGTATCAACAAGCTCTTTATAATAGGTTGTGTTAACCGGAAATTCACAAGGTCCAAGGCATTGATGCATTTGATAAAAGAGGCAGGCTTTTTTTCCTTTTAAGCAACTTTTTTTTTGTACCAAAGGGAGTATTTCGTACAGTGAATCGAGAATATCACGAGCACCCGTGGAAAATGGACCAAAATAGCGAACATTTTTACCGGTGATAATCTTACGTGTAATGTCAAAACGAGGGTAGGTGTCATTTAAATCTACATAAATATAAGGGTAGGTTTTATCATCGCGTAAAAGAACATTGTATCGTGGGGCGAGTTGTTTGATAAGAGAGTTTTCAAGGATCAGAGCATCGTGCTCGTTTTCAACGACAATGTAGTGGAGAGATACGGTTTCGGAGAGCATTTTTTGGATGCGCAATGATAAGGTTGATTTTGGCTGGAGTGTTGGAGTAAGGTTAAAATAGCTTTTGACCCGTTTTGATAGGTCTTTTGCTTTACCAATATAAAGAATCCGCCCTTTTGGATCAAGGTACTGGTAAATTCCTGCATTGTGAGGAAGGGAACGTATTATGTCGATCATTCAAACCACTTAATCAATAATTTATAGTAGCTATTATAACATCCCTCTATATGTTTTAATCTGCTTAGGAATTTAATGAAAACGATACTCTTTTTTTTAGTCATACTTATTTTTAGCGGATGCGGATACAAAGCAGCTCCGTATTATGAAAAACCATCAACAGAGGGAAAAAGCGTTGCGTTATGATGTTGTCATCATCGGTGCGGGTGTTGCCGGACTCTACGCAGCAATTGGACTTCCAAAGCATTTAAAAGTGCTCGTCCTTAGCAAGTCGCATCCGTGGGAATGTAATACGTATTATGCTCAAGGTGGTGTTACGACGGCGTACAATGACGCAGATATACCTCTTCATGTCTCAGATACTCTTGAAGCAGGTGCTGGCATGTGCAGCCGTGATGCAGTACAGTTTATGAGTGAGCAATCTCAAAAAGTGATACATGATTTGATGCAGCGGGGATTTTTATTTGATACCGATACGCAGGGGAATCTTCTTTATACGCAAGAAGCTGCCCATTCACGTAATCGTATTTTACATGCAGGCGGGGATGCTACGGGGCGTTATTTGCATCTGTTTTTACTGCAGCAAAATCCTCATCCGATGCTCTCAAATGCAACGGTAACGGATTTGTTGATGGAAGACGATCAATGCTGCGGTGTGGAAGTATTCAGCGAAGGAAGCAGAAAACTTATTTATGCCAACAACGTAATCATTGCCAGTGGCGGGGTTGGATCGTTGTATGAGTATCATACGAACTCGCATGCAATCAGCGCAGACATCCATGGCATTTGTCTCGAAAAAGGGATTGCATTGGAATCTATGGAGATGATGCAGTTTCATCCGACGGTTTTTGTTTCGGGTTCGGGTGCTCGTAAGCTTTTACTAACCGAAGCACTTCGCGGCGAAGGTGCGTGGATTGTGGATGAAAGCGGGTATCGCTTTTTGTTCGAATACGATGAGCGTGGTGAGATGGCACCCAGAGACATAGTGAGTCGGGCAATATTTGATTACAAACAGCGAACGTCCAGCCAAGTCTATATCTCATGTGCCCATTTCGATAAAGAGTATTTTCAAGGGCGTTTCCCAAATATTTATAAAGCATTACGGGATTTGGGGTATAACCTTCCCTCGGAGCGTGTTCCTATTTCTCCAGCGTTTCATTATTCTATTGGGGGAATTAAGAGCGATTTGGAGGGACGTGTTCCCAATACTAAAGGGCTGTATGTTATCGGCGAAGCGGCGTGTACTGGAGTGCATGGAGCCAATCGTCTGGCCAGTAATTCACTTCTCGAGGGACTTGTGTTCGGGAAACGTGTATCGGAAACGATCGTTACTTCACCGGCGACACCGTGTGTTGGAAAGTTTAATCTTTCCACTATATCATTAGAGATGGATGAGGATAAAGAGAAAAAAGACAGATTGCGTCGTATTATGTGGGATAAAGTCTCTATTGTACGTACTCCTGAGGGACTTCGATCTGCGTTAGAGGAAATTCAGGTGATGCTGGATTCGAAGGTAGGACGATTGTTGCGATTACGGCTTCTCAGTGCGCAAGCTATTGTTGAATCGGCATTAAAGAGGACAGAATCGATCGGGGTGCATTATATGTATCATGGCGGTCAAAAATGACAGCACCAATGGCGCAGCGCGGTATCGATTTAGCGGTTCAGCCGTTTGGATGGCTTTTGCTCGTCATTTTCATTTTAGGATATTATTTTATTGCGACGGAAGATAAATATCATCTCGATAAAGCAAAACCGGCTTTGTTTGTCGGCACATTTATGTTTATTCTCATCGGAGGATTTTATGCATTTAACGGACTGAATTTTCAGCCGTTTGAAGTTGAAATTTCCCATTTGATTTTAGAGATTGCCGAGATTTTCTTTTTCTTATTTGTTGCGATGACTTTTATAGAAGCATTGATCGAGCGGGGGGTATTTGATGCTCTTAAATCGAAACTGATTGCAAAAGGATACAGTTATCGCGAGCTTTTTTGGATTACGGGATTTCTGGCATTTTTCATCTCACCTATTGCGGATAATCTGACAACAGCTTTAATCCTCTCTACGGTTTTAATGACGATTGAGAATAAGAATAAAGCGTTTTTAGTTCCAAGTGCTATCAATGTTGTGGTTGCCGCGAATGCGGGAGGAGCTTGGAGCCCATTTGGAGACATCACGACTCTTATGGTGTGGACAGCAGAAAAAGGGGTTTTTACCGATTTCCTTTATCTCTTTCCTGCTGCATTGCTTGGATGGCTTATCACGGCGTATCTGTTGGTGAAATATGTTCCTGATTTAGATCCTTTTAAAGAGGGCAATCCAGAAGCAGCCGAGAAAATCGAAATTTTAAAAGGGGGGAAAGTTATTATTGCTTTGGGCGTAGTAACGATAGCTCTGGCGGTTATCTGTAAGCAGGTCATGCATTTACCTCCGATGTGGGGGATGCTTTTTGGACTCTCACTTTTACAGCTATATATGTACACACTCAAAAAAAATCATAATCAAGATGTGGACATCTTTCAGGCTATGAGTAAAATCGAGAACAATACATTGCTCTTTTTCTTTGGTATTTTAGCCGCTGTTGGTGCTTTGCATTTTGCTGGATTTTTAACACATGCAGCAAAATTATATGAACTTTTTGATCCGACGATTGTTAATATAGGCATAGGATTTTTATCTGCTATTGTCGATAATGTTCCGGTTATGTCTGCAGTGCTCAAAGCCAATCCTACTATCGATCACGTACAATGGATGTTAGTGACCATGACAGCGGGTATCGGTGGATCGTTAATTAGTTTTGGAAGTGCGGCAGGTGTTGGTGTGATGGGGAAAATGCACGGGATTTACACGTTTGCATCTCATATTAAGCTTGCATGGACGGTGTTGGTCGGCTATGCAGTTTCAGTCGCAGTGTGGTATTTTCAATTTTTTATTTTAGGATGGTATTAAAAGAGCGTTTTCGCTCTTTGCCACTTTGTCCATCTCTTTAATCTCCACTCTCCCCATTTATAACTTTCGATCAGTATAAAAATAACTGCTGTAGCGCCACCGATATAGCGCAGCATCTCAGGAGTCGGAGGTATTGCATGGAACCACTCAGGAATGGCGTACAAGGCAAAGGCTTGAAGCAAGATGCCAATACTAAGTCCAACCCATATCCACGGATTGATCGTTAGACTATTTCGGATATTGTGAAAAAAAGGCTCTTCCTCTTTTTGGGCAAGAATACCGTTGACCCACTGTGCCGTGACTATGATGCAAAAAGAGACCGTAAGGGCCATTTCATAGTTATGTCCGCTGCTTAGAAGATGAACAAAAACAGCCAGAGTCACGGATGCATTGACCAATGAAACCCAGCCTATCCGTGCCATTTGCCAACGGTCAAAAAACTGTGTTTCAAGGCGGCGCGGTTTGTTTTTCATCACATCCCCTTCCTCTTTACACATTGGAAATGTTTTATCGGTTACTCCGTCGGTAACAACGTTGATCCATAAAATTTGCGTTGGATGAATGGGAAGGGGAAGTCCCATGATAATCGCTCCGCTAATTAGAATTATTTCGTCAAAACAAGTAGCAACAAGATAAAAAATAACTTTCCGCAAGTTGGCAGCGATGATTCTTCCTTGACGTATTGCATCGACAATTACGGAAAGATTGTTGTTGGTAATTACCATCTTTGCCGTCGATTTTGCTGCTTCGCTTCCGTTTCCCATTGCAATACCCAAATCGGCAGCTTTAAGCGCTGGGACATCGTTGACGCCATCACCCGTTACCACTACAATCTCACCCTTTGCTTGGAGCAGCTTAACAATCCGGTATTTATGTTCAGGGAGTGCTCGTGCGATTACAGTAGACTTTTTTAGTGCATGTTGAAGCTGTTCGTCATTCATCGTTTCAATGGCTTGCCCGTTTAAAACATTATCACCTTCTCGCCATATTCCGACTTCTTTGGCAATGACGTGTGCGGTTAGAGGGTTATCCCCTGTAATCATAATGACCCGTATCCCTGCCTCTTTAGCCTGGTGAACAGCATCTGCCGCACCACTTTTTGCTACGTCAGCAAACCCGATCAGGCCGACAAGCCGGATACTCCACTGTGCCGGATCTTGCCACTCTTTGTCGCTGATTCCAAAAGCCAAAACGCGCAATCCTTTTGCCGCCATCGTATCGTGAATAGTATTGAGTCGTTCCAATTCTTTGGGGGTATTAAGTGCTATCTCTTTGAGTGCTTCATAGGCTCCTTTGATATAGAGACGTTCTGTCGTGTGGTTTTGATTGACAGTGGCCATCAGCCGAACTTTTGGATCAAAAGGATGATAAAAAATACGGGGATTATCGTTTCGAAGAGAGATGTACTCATCTGAAATCCATCGGGCTAATGCCATATCAACGGGATCTCCGCGCTGGTTTGTGGCATCATTACACAATGCAGCGCACACTTTTAAATCCTCTTTATCCAGTGCTTCTATCTGAGATACGGATAAAAATCCTTCGGTGATAGTACCTGTTTTATCGGTAGCTATCACCGATGCACTTCCTAATGACTCTACGGAGGGGAGATGGCGAACGAGAACTTTGTGGCGGCTAAGACGAAAGGCGCCTAATGCCAGAATCAGAGTGACCACAATTGGAAGTCCCTCTGGAACAGCTGAAACAAGCTCTGCAATCAAAATAGAAGCCATCTCTTCAGCGCTTCTTCCCTGCTGGAGACCGGCAATCCCTACAAAAATTAAAATTCCGACTAAAAGAGCAATAAGTCGTTTGGAAAAAATAGCTAATGATCGTGTTAGGGGTGAATGAGGTGACTTTTCCTGTGCACTTTTGGCAATGGATGCCAGGTATGTCTGTTCACCCGTTGCGGTAACAATACCGGTTGATACTCCTTTAAGTATGTGGGTCCCGGAGAAGAGCATATTGCTTCTTTCATAGGGAAGAGTTTCCAGAGGAAGTATTTGAAGAGATTGTTTGTTACTTGGAATCGATTCTCCCGTAAGTGTTGCTTCATCTGCTTGCAGCCCGTGTGATTCGATGAGCCGGATATCGGCTGAAACCAGATCTCCTTCCCCTAAAAATACTACGTCTCCAGGGGTAAGATCATCGGAGGGGATAAGTGCTTCTACTCCCATACGCATTACACGTACATGTGTTTCGGTTAACTTTTTAAGGGCGCGAATCGATGTCTCAGCTTTGTATTCCTGAAAAAACCCAAGAAGGCTATTAATAATCAATATACCCATAATAATCATACTGTCAGCAGTATGGCCCATCGCTAATGATAAAAGTGCTGCAGCAAGCATAATAGCGACAATGGGACTCTTGAACTGGCTTATAAAAATGGCCATAAAGGAGCGCTGTTCTTCCAGTAAAACATTGGAACCAAATTCGCTATGGCGTTTTTTGACATCGGCAATCTCCAACCCATCCAGAGTTGTTTGAAGACCTTTTAAAAGCTCTTCAGTGCTTAGAGCCCATGGCGTTTTAGGGAGTTTCATTGTCAAAAGGCCCTGAATACTTTAATAACTTCCAGACAAAGGACAATAATCCACACAAAAATAGTAATTCCGGCAGCAGCGGCTGAGATATCTTTGATAATCCGAATTTTTTCGTTAGAACGGGTTTCCATGAAGTCACAGATCGCTTCGATGGCAGTGTTAAATACCTCTGCTGAAAGCATGACTCCAGTAGCTAAGATAATCAATGAAGCGTCAATCCAGGCATTAAAAATAAAAACCGGTATGAGAATGAGAACGGATATGACGATTTTATACAGGACACTGAAATCATAAAGTACCGCAAATCGTAAACCCGATAGAATAATTTTAAATTTCCGAAAAGGGTGATATCCATGTTCGCCTGTTTCTAAAAATTTATTTTTCATGGTAATGCTCCTGATTTGACAACCAATACGGCTATGCAGGTCCAAATAATTGCGATTAGCCCTCCAGCAAGGACATCGGTAGGAAAATGTACTTGTAAATACATACGTGAGAACGCAACACCTAAGGCAATGAAGATCAATGCAGTGGTAAAAAGCATGCCAAGCAGTGAAGGTCCGCTATAGACAATGAGCCAGAGTAAAAGAGTAAAAGCAACAATTTGAGCGGTATGGGCACTGGGGAAAGAGGGATCAATCGGTAGCTCGTTGAGGGAGGGAAAAAGATGTGGTCGTTTTCGTTCAAGCTCATATTTGAGAGCGTAGGTTGTTAGAACCGTTCCCCAGAAGCCAATCCCCAATAGTTTCTCAAAATCTTCAAAATAGCGTGAAAGAAATAATGTCAGTACGATATAAAGGGGTAATAGTACCCATAAAGAACCTAACCACGTCATAGAGGAAAAGAAGTGATCCAGTGTCGGATTTTTGATTTTATGAAACCAGTTTAGGACAGCGTGATCAAATTGTGCCAGATGGTCGTTACGAATAAAAAGAACCAAAGTAATGAACGCAGTAACTGCAAGCAAAAGAATTATGCTAAATAGCCACCGTTCATCGGGAGTAATTTTTTCATTAAAAAACTGCATTTTATCACCTTCACTCCATAAGATTAATTCACGATTAGTTTAACGTTATCCGATTTTGTTCTCATTTTGAGCAACATGGTTTCCAATCAAAAATACCTTGACTGTATAGTGTTTTTTAAAATTTCGTATAAACATTTTAGCGTCTCTTTGAATAATAGAGCTTATGAATTAGAGAGGTATACGCATTTTTATAGAGGCGAATAGGGGTGAAATTTGGTACATTTACTCTTTTCTACTATAGTGTAAAAGCTTAGTTAACCATATATTGTTCAATACTCAGAGCATAAAATTGATAAAAAGGATAAAGTTATGACTACACCAGTAGCGTTAGACGGCATTGATTTGTCAACGCATCCCTTCGGCTGGATGCTTCTTGCGATTTTTGTTATCGGGTATTATTTTATTGCTAGAGAAGACAAATACCATCTTGATAAATCGAAACCGGCCCTATTTATCGGAACGTTTATGTTTATCCTCATTGGAGGCTTTTACGCGTTTTATGGTCTCAATTTTATCCCATTCAAACGAGAAATCACCCATTTAGTCTATGAAATCGCTGAGATTTTCTTTTTCTTATTTGTTGCCATGACGTTTGTCGAAGCGCTTATCGAGAGAGGAGTCTTTAATGCGCTCAAAGGTAAGCTGATTGCCAAAGGTTACAGCTATCGACAACTCTTTTGGATTACCGGATTTTTAGCGTTTTTTATCTCACCGATCGCTGACAATCTGACAACAGCCCTTATTCTTTCTACCGTTTTAGTGACGATTGAGCAAAAAAACAAAGCTTTTTTAGTTCCCAGTGCGATCAACGTGGTCGTTGCCGCGAATGCCGGTGGTGCTTGGAGTCCGTTTGGGGATATTACAACTCTCATGGCGTGGACAGCTCAAAAAGGGCAATTTGCTGATTTTCTTTATCTTTTTCCGGCTGCATTTATCGGATGGATGGTTACGGCTTATCTGCTCGTGCGCTATGTTCCTGATTTAGATCCGAATAAAGAGGGTGATCCAGAGGTTGCTGGAAAAATTAAGATTCTCAAAGGCGGAAAAGTTATTATCGCTATTGGAATTGCTACTATTGCTATGTCGGTTGTCGCAAAACAGGTAATGCAGTTGCCACCAATGTGGGGGATGCTTTTTGGACTCTCTGTCTTGCAGTTGTACACGTATCGATTGAAGCGGCGACACAAGCAGGATGTCAATATTTTTAAATCCATCAGTAAAGTTGAAAACAATACACTTCTTTTCTTTTTTGGTATTTTAGCGGCGGTAGGAGCTTTGTATTTTGCTGGATTTTTAGGATATATCACCCAATTATATGATGTATACAATCCGATTTATGTCAATATTGGAATCGGATTCGTATCGGCGATTGTTGATAATGTTCCGGTTATGTCTGCTGTCTTAAAATCAAATCCGGCTATCGATCATGCCCAATGGATGCTGGTGACGTTAACCGCAGGTGTCGGAGGCTCTCTTATCAGTTTTGGGAGTGCAGCAGGTGTTGGCGTGATGGGTAAAATGCATGGCATCTATACGTTTTCTTCGCACATGAAATTGGCGTGGACGGTTTTGGTTGGATATGTTGTTTCTATAGCAATTTGGTATGTACAATTTATTATTTTTGGGATTTATTAAACAAGATTAGAATACTATTGCATACTTAAATTTATTCAAATCTTGCACCCAAAGGCTTATTCGTGAAAGATGTCAATATTATCGTACTCGATTTTGGTTCCCAGTACACTCAGCTTATTGCTCGCCGTTTGCGCGAAGACAAAGTTTATTGTGAAGTTCTTCCGTATCACACAAAAATCGATGTAATTAAAGCAAAAAATCCAAAAGGTATCATCCTTAGCGGTGGTCCTTCATCGGTTTATAATAAAGATGCCTATACCGTTGATCAAGGTGTTTATGCTCTTGGTATTCCTGTTTTGGGTATTTGTTATGGGATGCAGCGTATTGCTGTCGATTTTGGCGGTTCAGTGATTCGAAGTGATCATCATGAATACGGTAAAGCTGAGCTTACGATAGACATGACACAACAGTCACCCTTGTTTGCACATTGTGAAGATGAACGTGCTGTATGGATGAGCCATTCGGATAAAGTGGATGTTCTACCTGAAGGCTTTGTTCCTATTGCCTATTCACCAAATTCTCCGTATGCTGCTATCGCTGATGAAGCGCGACAAGTATATGCAATGCAGTATCACCCCGAAGTGAACCACTCTGAAGAGGGATATTTGATGCTCCGCAACTTTGCCCGTACCATTTGCGGTATTACGGACAAATGGGATATGGGTCATTTTCTCAAAGAACAAATTGTCAAAATTCGTGCGCAAGTGGGTGAGGGGAAAGTCCTTTGTGCTCTTAGTGGCGGTGTTGATTCCTCTGTTGTTGCGGCACTTTTGTACGAAGCAATCGGTAATCAGTTGATTCCTGTATTTGTTGATAATGGTCTTTTGCGTAAAGGTGAACGTGAATCAGTCGAAAACATCTTTAAAGTTCACCTCAAAGTTCCTCTCGTCGTTGCCGATGCATCAGAGAATTTTTTGGGCAAGCTCGTAGGGGTTACTGATCCTGAGACGAAGCGTAAAATCATCGGACATACGTTTATCGAAGTATTTGAACAAGAAGCGAAAAAACACGATGGCATCAAATTCTTGGCACAGGGTACATTGTATCCGGACGTTATCGAATCGGTTTCTGTCAATGGTCCATCTGTGACTATTAAATCGCATCACAACGTCGGCGGTCTTCCTGATTGGATGGATTTTGAGCTTATTGAGCCATTACGTGATTTGTTCAAAGATGAAGTCCGTAAACTCGGGCTTGAGCTTGGACTTCCTGATTATTTGGTTAATCGCCATCCGTTCCCTGGACCGGGTTTGGGGATTCGCATCATGGGTGAAGTCAACAAAGACGATTTGTATATCCTTCGCGAAGCCGATGCGATTTTACTGGAAGAGCTAAAAGCAAGCGGATATTACAGCAAAACATGGCAGGCATTTGCAGTACTGCTTAATGTCAAAAGTGTTGGAGTTATGGGGGATAACCGTACGTATGATAACACCGTCTGTGTTCGTGTCGTCGAAGCTGTCGATGGTATGACAGCGACTTTTGCTCATCTTCCACACACACTGCTAGAACGTATCAGCCGTCGTATTATCAATGAAGTCAATGGCATCAATCGTGTTGTTTATGATATCAGTTCCAAGCCTCCTGCTACAATCGAGTGGGAATAAAGGGTACGCGTTTGCGCCCCATCTATCTCATCTCTAAAACTTCATCCCATCAGAAGATGGGAGTCATTCATATTCCTATTCTCTCCATTCATTTTTTAACGCCTGATATTGATTTTGATCTCTATGATGGGATTATTGTTACGTCTAAACAAGGGGCTCTTGCGCTTAATCATTATTCGGTAAATTGGGAAAAACTTCAGGTTGTCTGTGTAGGTGAATCAACGACAGAGGCGATGAAGCAGCTGGGTGCCGTACATATTGAAAGTGCAGCTGGATATGGTGAAACTATTTTTAATGTGCTGCGACAATACAAAGGAAAATGGCTCTACTGTCGTCCTAAAATGATTGCGTCTTCATGGCCGCAACGTGCTCGTGAAGCTGGTTTGATTATCGATGAGGTGATTATCTATGAGACAACGTGCAATGAAGCCATGAAGCAGAAAGAGCTTGAGGATAATGGTGTGCTGATTTTTACCTCTCCATCGAGTATTGAATGTTTTCTGCAAAAATATCTTTTTAAACCTACGTACGACATTGTAGTTATTGGAAAAACGACACAAAATGCTTTGCCATTGGGGATTAAGTCAACTCTTAGTGAGACAACAAGCGTAGAATCCTGCGTAGAAAAAGCACAAGAATTAAGCTTTTTGAGGTTATAATTATTAACTCTGGGCGCAGCGAGTAACCGCAATATGAGGGTTCTACATATACAACTAGTCACATCCGTAGACGTTTCGGTGTGTCGGTGGTCTTGTTTGAGCGTTTAAACGTGAGAGATTGCCGCCGGAAGAGACGCTCGATGTGGCGCAATTACAGCTTTGAAGAACCAAAGCTACTGCGAAACGCCCGCCTGGGCTTTTACTTTTGATTTGTCGATAGAGGAACTTGTCCCTCCATCTACGCTAGCCGCTTGGGCTACTGAAGCTGACTTCTAACGAAGCAGATTTAAAATTTACTTTATTTAAAAATCCATTGGGGCTTTTAGATGAGAGAATCAACTATTTTTTGGGGCAATATATGAACATAATGATAATCGGCAGCGGCGGACGTGAATTTTCGATTGGACGGGTATTAAAACAAGACCCTGAGGTTGCCAATCTTTATTTTGCTCCCGGTAATGGTGCTACGACGATGTTGGGTGAAAACGTTGCCATCAAAGATTATGAAAAATTGGCGCAATTTGCAGTGGATAATGCGATTGATTTAACCATCGTAGGTCCTGAAGGTCCATTGACAGATGGCGTTGTCGATATTTTCAAGGCGCGAGGATTGGTCATTTTTGGTCCATCCAAAGCCGCTGCACAGCTTGAGGGTTCAAAAGTTTACATGAAAAACTTTTTGGCTAAATACAATATTCCAACAGCACGCTACATTGAAACGGCTCATATTGGTGATGCATTTAAATTTATCGAGTCCCTTACAGCTCCTATCGTAGTTAAAGCCGATGGATTATGTGCAGGTAAGGGTGTCATTATTGCACAGAGTCACGATGAAGCCAAAGTAGCCGTGTCGGAAATGCTCAGTGGAAAATCATTCGGAGATGCAGGTTTGCGCGTCATTATCGAAGAATTTTTGGACGGCTATGAACTCTCCATGTTTGCACTTTGTGATGGAAAAGATTTTATTCTCCTCCCTGCCGCGCAAGATCATAAACGTCTTTTAGATGGCGATGAAGGTCCAAATACGGGTGGTATGGGTGCATATGCTCCGACACCGCTCGTCGATGAGATTATTTACGAAAAAGTTAAAGAACGGGTAATTCGTCCGACACTATTAGGAATGCAACAAGAGGGAGCACCTTTTGAAGGGGTTCTTTTTATCGGGATTATGGTGGTCAACGGTGAGCCTATTACGCTCGAATTTAACGTTCGTTTCGGTGATCCGGAGTGCGAGATTTTGATGCCACTACTCAAAACTCCTGCTCGTGAACTGTTTTACAAAGCGGCAACCAAACAGCTGGATACGCTTAACGTCGAGTTTCACGATAAATATGCCGTCGGTGTAGTGATGGCAAGTAAAAACTATCCTTTTGACAACTCAGTTCCTGCTGAAATCGTGGTGGATGAGATTCATCATGATGAGATTGCTCAAAATACCCATATAGCCTATGCAGGTGTGAGTGAAGAAGACGGAAAACTCTATGCTAATGGTGGACGAGTACTGGTATGTGTCGGTGTGGGCGAGAGTATTAAAGAAGCACGAGACCGTGCTTATATGCTTTGTGGGCAAGTTCATTTTGCGGGTAAAAAACTTCGTACTGATATCGCGTATCAAGCATTGCGTTAATGAATAACGAAATCGAAACTCTTATTTCACGAGAAAAGCTTCAGCTTGCAAGTATTCGTTCTCGTGTGGCAGCATTTGGAATTGATGAGCTTTTACTTTCAATCATTTTGTTTGTTATTTTGTGGGATTCGATTTCGGCCGCTGCAAGCGTAGAAGCAATGATTGAAGTCGTTAACACCTTTATTCTAGAATACATGATGATCAAAATACTTTATCAAACTTTTTTTACCATGCAGTATGGCGCTACATTGGGAAAAATCGTGATGAAAATACGAATTGTTGAGATCAAAACACTTTCAAATCCAGGCTTTTTGAGTGCATTTAATCGGAGTGTTTTTAGAATTGTCAGTGAGATTCTTTTTTATCTGGGTTTTGCTTGGGCCTTTTTTGATCCTTATCGTAGATCATGGCATGATCTTAGTGCGCGAACTTTGGTTATTGATGCATAAGATCTTACTGCTTAGCATCGTAAGTGCAAGCATATTGCTCGGCGGGGAACGCATTGAGATTATTGCTTCTCAAGTGGATGTAAACGGTTCAATTGTCCATTCAACTTCCCATCCCACACTTGTCTATCAAGATCAGATTTTAAGTGCCGAAACAATGACTTATGATCGTAACAGCAGTGTCGTTGAGGCTTTTGGTCATGTTAACGCATTTAAAGCAGGGCAATATCATGCAATCAGTGACTATTCACGATTAAATTTGAATGAAGATACCCGTTACTCGAAGCCTTATTACGCACTTGATACCACCACAGGTGTTTGGATGAGTACGGATGAGGCAACAGGATGTCAAAATGATATTGACTTAGTCAATGGAATGGTATCGGGCTGCAATTCCACTGATCCTCTTTGGACAATCCATTTTAGCAGTGCAGATTACAACACGGAAAATATGTGGGTTAATATGTACAATGCCTTGCTGTACATCGATGATGTTCCCGTTATGTATTTACCTTACTTTGGATATCCAACCGACAAAACACGCCGAAGCGGATTACTGATGCCTTCTTTTGGACTTTCCAGTGCTGAAGGGTTTTATTACCAACAACCTGTTTATTGGGCACCTACCAACTGGTTTGATGCGGATTTTCGACCTCAGATACGGACATCACGCGGTTCTGGAATCTATACGGATATACGCTTCGTTGATAGTGCTTCGTCAAAAGGTTCTATCAGGCTTGGATATTTTAAAGAGCAAGCGGATTATGCCAAAGAATATGATTTGGCGCATGATCAACATTATGGATTTGCCGTTGATTATCGCAATAATGATTTTTTAAAAAATTGGTTTGGTGTTGATCTGGAAGGCGAGTCAGGGTTGTATGTCAACGGTAAGTGGATGAATGACGTTGATTATCTAAATCTACAACAAAGTGACCAAACGCAAAACGTGACATCCAACCAAGTCTTTTCTCGTATCAATGGATATTACAGCAGTGAAGATAATTATGCAGGAGCTTATTTTAAGCACTACCAATATTTAAATCCAGAGATTGATAATGCGCAAACGCTTCAAACCTTGCCAACGCTTCAGTATCATCGATATTTAGAAACTTTTTTTGGTGATCATCTTTTGGCGAGCGGCGATGCACAGGCGAGTAATTTCTATCGTCCTGATGGTAAGCGAGCAGTTCAAGCGGATATTAATATTCCTGTGACATTGCAAACGAGTTTGTTTGATGAGTATTTAGATTTAAGCTATACCGCTAATGCAGCGACACGGGCAATTAGTTTTTATGGTAATCCACTTACCACTACAGCAAGCAGTACATTACCTGTTACACCTGATGATAATAGTAATTACCCATCGGGATACTATGCACAGCTTGACCATACACTTTCATTGGGGGCAACGTTGGTGCGCCCATATGAAACGATAACCCATGTTATTGCCCCGAATATTAGTTACACGAAAGCCGGGACACGCCTTTACAGCGGATACTATGAAGATCGACACGGGCAATGCAGTTCTGCCAACTATCCGTGTGAATTTTATACATTAAATGAACCGAAGGACGGTCTTTCATTGGGTCTGAACAATTTTTTGTTTGAAGATGGACAACAATGGCTCGTAGATAGACTAACTCAAACCTTTAGTTATGATGATACGGGAAGCTATTATGGAGAGTTACAAAACGAGTTAGAATGGAAAATTACCAAAGCAATTTCATATTACAATCAAACGTCCTATAATCATGACCGTGATCGTGTGACGAAAGAACAAAATACCCTTCGCTATAATGACAGTATCATAAACGGGAGCGTTAGTAATTATTATACGGATCAGCTTGGTAAAATTCCACAGTACGCATCGTATTGGACTGCTGATTTGGCGTATCAATACAATCGATATACTAAAATTTTTGGTCAGGTCGCATACGATTATCATGAAGCCTTATTAAAGCGGAGTGAAATTGGATTTTTATACACACAGCGTTGTTTGGATTTTGGTTTAAAATTTGTTCAAAATCGTAGACCGATTTTGACCAATACAACGGGAAGTAATTCGGTGGATGATTCTTATATTTTTATTACCGTTATATTAAAACCATTAGGCGGATCTGAATTTAACTATAAACTTACCAAAAATTAATGAGGGCAAGATGAAACTAGAAGCAAAAATCGGATTGTTTGTGGCAGTAGCTCTTGGAGCACTTTTGTTGCTATCAACACAAGTAACATCACTCGGAAAATGGGGTCAAAAGGGTTATCCTGTTGAAGCGTATGTCGAAGATGCTTCGGGAATAGAAAAGCAAACACACGTGGCAATGAATGGTGTTGTCATTGGTGAAGTGCAAGACATTACGATTGAGGGGAAGCGCGTACGGCTAGCTTTGATGATTAATGACGGTGTTAAAATCCCGGATGATTCATCGGTTATTGTGGCACAAGAATCGTTACTGGGGTCCAAGGTTTTGAATATTCTAGTTGGTGATTCTGCTTCAAATCTTAAAGCAGGCGGTGGACTAGAACAATCAAAGCGGTATGCTTCGTTCGATCAAACCAGTGATTCGGTCAATGCTGCGGCTAAAGAGCTTGAATTGCTAATGCATGATTTTCGTTCAACGCTTGACGAAGAGCACCGTAAAGCCATTCAAGATGCCATTATCGCATTTAGAGATGTTGGTGTTAACCTTAACGGAGTCGTTATCGACAACCGTGAGGAATTACATGCAGCAATTAGTAATTTTAGAGCCATGAGTGCAGGATTTACCCAAACTGCTAATACTATCAATAAAGACCTTCCCGCCATTATGGCGCGTATCGATTCTTTATCAACACGAATGGATAATATTAGCGGCGCATTGGAACATACGCTTCCAGAGGCCGTGACTAAGTTTGTCGGGATTGAAGATAATGTAAGTACGATTTTAGTTGAAAACCGTGCAGGTTTAAAAACGACTATAGACTCCGCTGGTACTTTTTTCAAAAGTGCTGAAATTGCATTTGATAAAGTAGACACGCTTCTCTCTACATTTACCACAAGCGAACTTCAAGTGGCGATTCATACAGACTATATGATGAAAGATGCATACGCTAAAACCTATTTAGGAGTTACGTATCTCCCTAATCCAGAGACCTATTATATGCTGGATTTGGTCAGTACTGATGATTACTCAGATTTTTATAATCGACCTCCTGGAAAAAATATTGAAGGAAAAACCTATGTTTCTGCGCAATACGGAAAACGTTTTGATAACACTTTACTTCGTTTTGGTGCTATTGAGTCAACGGGCGGTATTGGGGTTGATTATTTTATGAATCATGACAAAATTAAATTTTCAGGTGAAGCCTTTGATTGGAATGCGGTGAATGATATACGAGGGACGAATCCTCATTTAAAAGCACAGGCACGTTATCAAATACTAAAGCACATGGAATTGTACGGAGGATGGGATAACTTTCTTAACTCTGCATCTCAAAATTTCTTTTTTGGGTTAGGTCTTCGTTTCATCGACAACGATCTCAAATATTTATCGGGCGCAAGTTCGTTAGCAAAATAAAACATTTTAATCTTTAAGGAAATACATGAAATATGATATTACATTAGCACTGACTAACAAAGAAGAGTCGTATGCGCTTAACCAAGTAGCGGCACAAGCCAATGGAGCGGTATGGCTCAAATCAGGAAATACAGTTATTTTGGCAACCGTAGTTGTCGATGAGACTGATTTTGTCGATGAAGATTTCCTCCCATTGACCGTGCAATATTTAGAAAAAAGTTACGCAGCAGGAAAGTTTCCGGGTGGATTTATCAAACGTGAAACCAAACCAAGCGATTTTGAAGCACTTACGTCTCGTATCGTAGATCGCTCGTTACGCCCTTTATTTCCAAAAGGATTTGCCAACCCGATTCAAATTTCTATTTTGGTTTTGAGCAGTGACAATGAATCCGATTTGCAGGTATTGGCTCTTAATGCAGCATCAGCAGCTTTATATGTTTCTGATATTGATATTTTTACCTCGGTAAGTGCTGTGCGTATTGGTAAAATAGATGGAGAAATCATTGTCAATCCGACTTTATCGCAGTTAAAGCAAAGCACCTTAGACCTTTACCTTGCAGGCAGTCGTGATGATATGCTGATGATCGAGATGCAAGCCAACGGAAGTGATGAGGTTATGATCCTTGATATGGGCGGCGTAGAGCCTTTTATTGATCCTGTTCTTACGAATCAAACATTATTAAAGCGTCAAAGCAACGCGATGGCAGAAGATGAGTTGATCGAAGTATTGGCGTTAGCACAGGCCGAGCTCAAAACAGCTAATACCGCTTACGAGCACGCCTTTAAACCACTCGCTAAATTTGCGTTTGAATTAAAATACGTTGTGAGTGAAATCGATGCAACGATGTCTGAATATGTACGTTCGACTCATACGGATGATTTGAAACGCGGTATCGCTGCAATGGCAAAAACAGAGCGTTCAAAAGCTCTTCGTACTATCCGTAAAACCATTATGGTTGAAAAGCCGGAGTGGAATGAGCATGAGTTGAAAAAAGCGATTGAGCAGGTGAAACGCTCGATGGTACGTGCTCAGATCTTGGATGAAAAAGTACGTGCTGACGGACGTGCTCTTACTGAAGTTCGCCCTATTACGATTGAGACTAATATTTTACCAAGTGCTCATGCTTCGGCACTGTTCACTCGCGGACAAACGCAAGCATTGGTGATATTGACTCTTGGCGGTGCTAAAGATGCTCAAATGTACGAGGGACTTACTGACAGTGGGACTCAAAATGATGCCTTTATGGTTCATTACAACTTCCCAGGGTTTAGTGTCGGAGAACCATCTCCGATAGGAGCGCCTCGCCGTCGTGAATTGGGTCACGGAAATCTTGCAAAACGTGCGCTTGAAGGTTCTACTGTACGTAATGGTCAAACGATCCGTCTTGTATCAGAGATTTTAGAGTCCAATGGTTCATCCTCAATGGCAACAGTATGTGGTGGCTACATGGCACTTCGTGCAGGAGATATCGAAGTGTGTGAGCCTATTGCCGGCGTTGCAATGGGTATGGTTCAAGAGGGAGATCGTCACGCTATTTTGAGCGATATTATGGGACTGGAAGACCATGACGGTGATTTGGATTTTAAAGTAACGGGCTCTAAGTTTGGTATTACAGCAATGCAAATGGACATTAAACTGGGTGGAATAGCATTGGATATTTTACGTGAAGCCCTTTATCAAGCTAAAGAGGCGCGAGCTCATATCATTGATATTATGATCAATGCAGAAAAAAGTATTGAACTGAACGAAGGGACATTACCAAGTACTGAGTTGTTCCATATTGACCCAAGCTTTATAGGTGATATTATCGGTCAAGCGGGCAAAACTATTCGTGAGATTATCGAAAAGTTTGACGTTGCTATCGATATCGATAAGAAAAAAGGATCGGTTAAGCTTACAGGTAAAAATCGTGATGGGATCAAAGGCGCACGTGATCACATCGAGGGTATCGTAAGCGGAATAGAGTCAACCCCTAAAGTTGAATACAAAGTAGGCGATATCGTTAACGGAAAAGTGAAAAAAATTGTTGACTTTGGAGCATTCATCGAGCTTCCTGGCGGTATCGACGGTCTTATGCACATCTCTAAAATTTCGGATGAGCGTGTTGAACGCGTCAGCGACGTGTTTAAAGAGGGGGATGAATTGATGGTAGAAATCGTCGAATTCAAAGGAAATAAGATAGGACTAGGGCGAGCTAAATAATTTTTAATGTTATGCACCAAAACGAATGTATCCGTTTTGCTGGCAGGGACAAATGTCCCTTGCATCCCCCTAAAGCTACAAAAAACGATGTTTTTTGAGAATTTTTATAACTCTAAAAGTAAAAAACATTCTATTCAGTAACCTTTTAGCTCTAGAGCTTTATAATGCCGTCCACAAAGTGATAAGTAGGGACACTATCCGAACAGACTTTGATATTAATTACGGAGATAACCTATGAAAAAAGTTCTTTTTCTTATGATCGCTCTTGTTGCTGCAGCATTCGGTGCTGATGAAGTAGTAGCAGCTGTTGAAGCAACTGTTGATGTTGCACCTGCTGTTGCAGCTGCAACTGGAGACGTTGCTAACCAAACATTGAAAGCGTATTCTATGATCGCTGCTGGTGTTGGTCTTGGTTTAGCTGCTCTTGGTGGAGCTATCGGTATGGGTAGCACTGCTGCTGCAACTATCGCTGGTACTGCACGTAACCCAGGTCTTGGCGGAAAATTGATGACAACTATGTTCATCGCTCTTGCTATGATCGAAGCACAAGTTATTTATACCTTGGTAATCGCTCTTATCGCGCTTTACGCAAATCCTTATTTAGTAGCGTAAGTTACTCAATAAACCTCAGATTAGCTTCGGCTAATCACCTTTTTTACTGCGGACGTGGTGGAATGGTAGACACGCTACCTTGAGGTGGTAGTGCCAACAGGTGTGGGGGTTCAAATCCCCCCGTCCGCACCAACTCTTTTCTTCAATAATTTTTCAATCTTTTTATTTTCTTTCTCTCTATTCTTATCCTTTCAATCAAATTTAGACCCATAATCATGTATAATCCATCACTTTAGTTGAGGATATTTTATGTTATTGAGTAATCTTGTTGTCTATACTAATGACCATTTGAGTATAGAAGCGTCGTTAGGTGATGCGATTGAACGAATGGAACAAGAACAAGAGAGTCATATCGTATTATTAGACGGTTCCATCGCGATAGGAATTTTGACTCTTAAAAATATTATAGAGCTATATGCGTCAGGGATACAACGAGAAAGCAAGGCAATAGAGTTTGCTACATATCCTATCATAGCCATTCATAATGATCGTCCTCTGGATATGGCCGTTGAAATGATGATTGATTATGAAATACGCCGCATTGTGTTGATTGATGAAAATGATCATTATATCGGTACGCTTATGCAAAATGATATTCTTCGCTACTATGAAAACAACCTTCATTCTACTAATGAAATATCGCAGTGTCTTCACGAGCGAAACCGTGCAGTAGCAATCAATGATAATGCTACGATCGAAGAAGCGATTCGTCTCATGCGAGATGAGCATCGTGATGTATTACTGGTGATGGGCCAGACTAAAACACTTGGCGTTGTGACCGAAAAAGATATATTAAAATTTGTATATCAAAATCTTCCAAGCAGTGAGTTGATTTCGACGTGTATGCATACGTCCATTATCAGTACTGGGGCAGATGAGAAGATACATAATGCTGTTGAAATGATGAGAGAGAAAAAAATTCATCATTTAGTAGTCTATCGGGAAGAAGACATTTATATTTTGAATGAAAAGGACTTGCTCTTAAGTTATACCACTTCACTTGAAGTGACTCTTGAAGCGAAGCTTCGTGATGCTCGAGCAACGTATAATCTTTTGGGGCTTGCGTTTTGTGAGATAGTTGATTTGGGAGAAATACAAATTATCAAATGGCTAAATGCGGAAGCAATGTTGAATTTTCAAGTCAAAATAGATGATAGTGTATCGCGAATGCTTGGATCGGAAAATTGGAATCGCATTATGGATTCGTTTAGAGTAAATCGAGGTGTTGAGCATGAAAGAATCGAGGTAAAAGGACGGATCTATGAGCTAACGCTTATGGAAGCAGAAGTAAATAGTAAATCAATCTTGAAACTTTTTTTGAATGATATTAGTGATTTTGTACGCCTGAATGAAGAGCTTTCTATGTCATTGACGCATACGATAGAGCTGGAAAAAGAAAAAAGCAGACTTTATTTGGATGTAACATCGGTAATATGTCTGGCATTGGATGGAGAGGGAACAATAGTGCTTCTGAACCCCAAGGGATGTGAGATACTGGGGGTAACAAAAGAGGAAGCTATTGGAAAAAATTGGTTCAATACCTTTGTGGCGAAGGAAGAAATACTACAAACCAAAACATTTTTTACCGACATCATAGAGGGAAAAAAAGAGATAGTAGAATATTATGAAAATGCGGTACGTACGGCCAGTGGAGAAATGCGCATGATTGCATGGCACAATGCACTTCTGCGAGATTCTAGCGGAGTAATTACCGGAACGTTTTCATCCGGCGAAGACATTACAAAAATTCAAGAGTCAGAGAAAGAACTTGATCGAATAGCCCATTATGATACGCTCACTGAATTGCCAAATCGTCTGCTTTTGAGTGCAAGACTTGAACATTCTCTACAGCGAGCCCAGCGTGAAAAAACAAAGCTTATTTTGTTGTATGTTGACATCGATAACTTTAAAGACATTAATGAATCGTATGGGTACAGTATAGGAGATTTTCTTATCAAACAAGTAGCTTCCAGGCTGGCTGGGTTGATACGTCGTGATGATACGATTAGTCGCATTGGGGGAGATGAGTTTGTTTTTCTTCTCGAAAAGATTCAAAAAACTACTGAATGCGAACGTACTTTAGAAAAGATCATGGAATTTTTTAAAGCACCGATTGATACGCCTGTCGGGGCGCTAAAACTGAGCGTCAGTATCGGAATTTCTCTCTATCCAGACGATGCTGAGAGTGGCGAAACATTGTTAAAAAATGCAGATATTGCACTGCACCAAGCAAAAGAGATGGGTAAGAATAATTATTGTTTTTTTACACATGAGATGAGTGTACGGTTGCTAGAGCGAGTCTTGATGGAAAGGGAGCTGCGTCGTGCGATAGAGGAGAAGGAGTTTGTTGTTTATTATCAGCCTCAAGTGGATCTTTTAACGGGAGCTGTTTGCGGAGCGGAAGCATTGGTACGATGGCAGCACCCAACATTGGGAATCGTTGCACCAGATGTATTTATTCCTCTTGCAGAGAGCAGTAATCTCATTATTCCCATAGGCGAAGAGGTATTGCTGCAATCGTGCACTGCGGTAAAGAAGTGGAAGGAAGAGGGCCTTTTTCCAGGAAGAATATCCGTCAATGTATCGGGGAAGCAGTTTAAACTTCCGGATACAGTAGAGACGATTTTTCGAATTATAAATGAGAGTATGCTTGAGCCCCAATACGTTGAATTAGAGATCACGGAAAGCGTGTTGATGAGTAATCCAAGCGTGTTAGGGGAAAAGCTTATTGCTTTAAAAGCGTTAGGTATTGAGATCGCGATTGATGATTTTGGTACAGGTTATTCGAGTTTGAGCTATCTTAAAACATTTCCGATCGATAAGCTTAAAATCGATCAGTCTTTTGTAAGTGGACTTCCTGAAAATGAGCAGGACAGTGCGATTGTCAAAGCGATTATTGCTATGGCAGATGTCTTTGGATTTATCACTATCGCTGAGGGTATTGAAGAAGATGCTCAGGCAAAATTTTTAAAAGAGACAGGATGCATGCAAGGGCAAGGATATATGTACGCCCGCCCGCTTGATGAAAAAGCGTTTGAGTTATTTTTGATACGTCATAAGAGTTCTCTCTCATAATGACGACGTAGCCATGCATCCAGTGGGTACATAATGCGATACAGTATTGGAACGATGAACAATGCAAGTAGTGTCGAACTGATAAGTCCTCCGATGATAGCAATCGCCATAGGGGCATTGCTTTCATGACCTGCGCCACCGGCAAGGGCGAGGGGAAGCATGGCAAAGATCATGGCAAATGTGGTCATCAGAATAGGGCGCAGCCGTTTTTCTCCTGCTTCCAAGAGTGCATCGTTGACCGATTTGCCATTCTTGATTGCGGTATTGGCAAAATCGACGACTAAAATTGCATTCTTTCCGACCATTCCCAGTAACAAAATAATCCCGATCATGACAAAGATACTAAAAGGATTTCCAGTGAGATACAGAGCAAGGATAACACCAGTAAAACTCAGCGGCATAGCAACCATGATGATAAGAGGCTGAATAAGCGATTCATAGAGCGCGGCAAGGATGAGATAGATTAAAATGACTGCTAAGCCTACCGTAAATCCAAATGCCGAAATCGTCTCCTGCATCCGTTCAATGTCTCCTGTATATCGATAGTGGTATCCTTCACCCAGCATAGATGGGAGTTTGGAATCGATCATTGTGACGATGGAATCCAACGGCGCACCGTCAAGGTTTGAGGTGACTAAAATTTTGCGCTCGCGATCAAAACGGTTGATGGATGCCGTTCCTTGAGTTGTTTCAAGATTAACCAGACCGTCAAGCGAGATCAATTCTCCTGTAGAGCTTGGGATTTGTATCTTTTTGAGATCGTCGACAGTTTTGCGGTATTGATCTGCATTTCGAAGTGTTATATCAAATTGGCGACCTTCCTGCTCAAAATTTGAGATGGCACTGTCGCTGGAGTAGGAGGCATTAATGGCATTGGAAATCGCTTGAGCGGTAATTCCAAGGCGTTGAGCGCTTTCTCGATTAATGGTGATACGAACTTCCGGTTTTCCCGGTTCAAAATCGCTGTCATTGTCGGTCGTCCCGTTGCTGTCTTTTAGCAATTTCATCAGTGCGGCTGATTTGGTTTCCAGAACTTTGAGATCCGCTCCCGTGAGGACGACCTGGATTGGGGCATTGCTCTCACCCGTATCGATAGGTGGGACATCTTCAACACTGATGATGAGATGAGAATAAATTTTGAATGTATCGCGATACGATGCGATAATAGCTTCAAGTCCTTCGCGTTGTTCAACCGGAAGCAGTTTGGCGTAAATCATCGCTTTGTGGGCCTCTTTCGCTGGATTGTAGCCGATGGTTAAGACGACTGTCTCAATTCGTTTGTCTTTTTGCAAGGTGCTTACCAGCGGTGCCATCTCTTTTTTCATGGCTTCGAGTGATATTCCTACCGGAGCTTTGACCATGACGCGCATTTCAGACATATCTTCCATCGGGACAAAGGTTCCTCCTACTTTACCTGCGAGAGAAAAAGAGAAAATAAGCACCGCAAGGACAACGATGAGCGTTGTGATTTTGAAACGGAGTAAAAAGGCTAAAAGTTTTCGGTACGCTTGATCTACTTTTTGAAACATCGGTTCCGTTTTTTCCCAAAAAGCATTTTCTTTACCGTTTAGAAGTCGTGCTCCTAGGGTAGGGATAAACATGATGGCGACAAAATAGGAGATAAGAACTCCCGATGCTACGGTCATGGCAAACGAGTTAAAGAATTTTCCGACAATTCCTCCCATAAAAGCGACGGGGACAAACACCGCAAGCAACATCGCAGAAATCGCCAAAACTGAAAAAGCGACCTCTTTTACCCCTTCAAAAGAGGCTTGGAACGGCTCCATTCCTGACTCCATTTTTTTAGAAATGTTTTCGATGATGACAATCGCATCATCGATAAAGATCCCGATAGCAAGGGTCAAACCAATGAGAGTAAGCCGGTTTAGATCATAGCCCAGTGCATCTATGAGGGCAAAGGTTCCGATGATCGAGGTTGGAATAGCAAGGGCAGAGATGAGGGTTGCCGTGAGATTACGCAAAAAGAAAAAGACGATGAGCACCGCTAAAAATGCACCGAAGAGGAGGTCGAATTTTACGTTATCGATATTGACGAGAATTTTATTGGATTGATCTTCGACGAGTTGTAACGTGTGGTTTTTGGAGGCTAACACCACCAATTCTGGCATCACTTTTTTGACCCCTTTGATCACTTCTAAATCGTTAGCACCTGAAATTTTTTGTATTTCCAGCAGTACACCTTCATGTCCATTGTACGCGGAATAGCTTTTCGCATCTTTGAGGCCGTCTTCGACACGGGCAACATCTTCCAGTCGTAATCCCGGAGCAATGAGGAGCTTTTTGAGATCATCGATGCTTGTGGCATCACTTCGGGTTTTAAGAACCAGTTCATTTTTATCCGAAATAAGTTTTCCACCGCCAGAGCGGACATTTTCACGTGCAATAAGACGTTGGAGCTCTGCAGAGGAGATGCCGTATTTGTTGAGGAGGTATGGGTCGGTAAAGATACGGATTTCACGATCACGATATCCTACAATCTTAACATTTGCAACACCTTCAATACGCTGTAGCTTCGGTTTTATTTTTTCATCGGCTAAACGCATCAAAGCAACGGTGTCCCCTGTTTTGGTACTCACAAACAGTTTGATAGAAGCAGCGCCTGAAACACTTACTTTTTGGACAATAGGAGATTCAATATCACTGTCAAGATTGATGGTTCCTACTTTGTCGCGAACATCGTTGGCGGCCTCTTCAATGTCTTTGGTGAGCTCAAACTGAACGGTGACAACGCTTAAACCTTCGTAGCTTGTAGAAATCAGCTTGTCGATTCCATCGATTCCGGAAACGGCTTCTTCGATTTTATCGGTGACTTTGGATTCTACGGTTTCAGGATCGGCACCCGGATACGAGGTTTGTATTGTGACAATGGGAAAATCGATATTCGGGAAGAGGGCAACGGGCATAGCACGAAATGAAATAAGACCAAAAACGATAAAGCTCATGACGAGCATTAACGTCGTTATAGGACGGTTGATGGCAAATTTATACATTTTGATTCCTTGCTGATTTCTAATCTTGAATAGCTGATGTTTGTCATACTCGCGTAGGCGGGTATCCAGCTAGATTCCCGTCTTCACGGGAATGACGGGAATACTTCATTATTAAAAGTAGAGGCTACTAGAGTTGTTTTCCAATAATATACGCTTCACCAAAAAGCCCGGGAGCGATTTTGGAGGCGAGCACTTCGGCGGTTGCTTTACGAGTTTTTGGATCGATTGTCGGATAGAGCTTGCTAATACGTCCGTTACGCCATTGGTTCTCTCCGTCGATACGATAGCGAACGGCAGACCCTTTTTTCACACGGGAGAGATATTTTTCATCGAACCTAACCAAGAGTTTGACATCGGGGGAGCTGATGAGTTTAAACAGAGGCATTGATCCGCCGCCTACGCCATCGCCTAGTTCGATGTTACGTTCGGAAATGACACCGTTAAACGGGGCACAAAGACGTGTTTTTTCAACAAGGGTGCTTTGGTAGCGTAGCTGTGCTTTGGCTTCCCCGAGTGCTGCGGAGGATTTACGATACGTAAGGGTATTTTGATCCATAAGTTCAGCGTCAATCACACTTTCGACTTTTTTGTACCGATCGTAGGTTTGTTTTGCAAACTGCTCTTCGATTTGTGCTTTTTTAAGACTCTCTTTGGCTAACTCAACGCTTGCGGTAAGGTTGTCATTGTCGATTTCGAGGAGAATATCCCCTTTTTTGACATAACTTCCGACATCGACACGCAGTGTTTTGACAACACCGGAAGTAGTGAGTGCCAGATTGGCTTCTTTGGCGGCAACAACATCGAATGTTGCATAAATCTCTTCACCCATTAATGAAGTGATAAGGAGAAAAAAAGAGAACAGATATTTCATTGTACAAACTCCTTCGGGTCTAATCCCGCATAATAGTAATAGGTTGCATAGGCATAATTGAGAGAACGTTTGGCGCGGCTTAGTTGATTGGTGGAGTTTGTAAGTGAGCGAAGGGCATCGAGGTAGGTGACGTAATCGACAATGCGTGCTTCGTATTTTTGTTTGACCGCCTCAAAGGTTTTTTGTGAAGCATCAAAAGAGCTTTGAGCTGCGGTGATAAGAGAGTGAGAACGGACAATGTACCGTTGTGCCATTGCGAGGTTTGTTGCTGATTCTTTGGACGCGTAGGTGAGGTCATTGGTTTGTGCATTGGATTGGGCGATCAGTGCTTGCTTGGTGGTAGACATGATGTTGAAATCGAGCAAATTGACCGTCAGTGAGAGGCTTAGTTTGTTTTGATGACTGACTCTCATGGACGCCATAGGATCATCCACATAATGTGAGAACGTGTATTGATCTGCAAGACTTAGAGTCGGGAGAAATCCCACATCACTTTGCTGTGCCTGATAGGTGGTAGCATCACGCGAATAGCGCAGAGATTGCAGAAAATCGAGTTCTTTAATGGGTGTGGATTTTGGTTCGATGATGCTGGCAGGGGAAAGTTCGGTAAAAGTGGTATTGGTGATGGTTTCCAAATCAGCTTTTTGACGATCGCTTTGATAGCCTAAATCTTCGAGCTCATAATCAGCATTAGCAAGTTCTGAACGTATCCGCATCAGGGCATCTTCGCTTGCCAGTCCGGCACTTAGAAATTTTTCAAGACGCTTTAGCTGCGCTTGGAGCTGATCTCGGGTCAACGAATAGGTATGAATCTCTTCGAGAGTGTTTTGAATTTCAAAATAACGTTTTATGACGTTAAGCGAAAGCTCCTTTTTTCCTGCATCGAGGTTGGAATTTGCGGAATTTTTGAGGGATTTAATCTCATCCAATCGATTTTCACGTTTGAACCCATCAAAAAGGACGATTTCTGCCTTCACTCCTGTGTTATAACTTTGGGCGGCATCAAATCCCCCTTTGTTATCGACATAATCACCTTTTCCAAATCCATCAACACGAGGAAGATAGGAGCTTTTGGTAGCTTGATAGTTTAAACCAGCTGCATGGGAACGTTGTTCCAGTGCTGTGATTTTTTCATTGCGTTGAGCGGATTCGATGAGGGAAGAGAGTGAGGTATCGGCATAAAGTGTAAGCGATACCAATAAAAGTAAGGGTAATTTCATTTATTTTTCTTTTCTTTTGCTACAATTGTGACATTATACTACAAGGAACTATCATGGCTTATATTACACAACTAAAACATTTGATTCAAACCGAACTTATCCCCGATGTTGAAGATCATATTGACGAACTGTTTGAAGGAATCGCGTCGGCTAAAGATGCAACCGTGCAAGAGCGTGCAGAACTCGAAGACATGCAAGCGCTTCGTGATGAATACAAAGAGTTGCTCAAAGAGCTCGAAAGCGGTGAGATTGACGAAGAAGAGGCTGAGCAGCTTTATACGGAACTTACGGCTATGCGTGAGGGCGGTGACGAAGATGAGGATGACCTTGGATACGATGAAGAGGAAGAAGAGGACGAAGACGATTACGATGAGTTTGATATTGACAAAGAAGATGACCAGTATTAATGGCTAAATACATCATTTTAGACACCGAAACAACAGGTGCCGGAGAGAATGATCGTGTAATACAGCTTGGCTTTATGGTTTTGGACGGTAAAAACGTTCAGGTTCATAATGACCTATGCTCCAGTCCTGTCCCCATCGGATACGGCGCGATGGAAGTTCACGGTATCACCCCTGATCAAATCGAAGGGAAGCCGTCGTGCGTTGAAACATCCGCATTTAAGGCATTGGAAGTGTTAAATACTCCCGATAACGTGATGATTATTCATAATGCACCGTTTGATTTGGGAATGTTGGCAAAAGAAAATTTTACCTCTAAAATGCGTCTGATCGATACTCTGCGTTGCGCCAAACACCTTTTTGATGAAGAGGAAGCGCATCGGTTACAGTTTTTCCGTTATCGCTTGGAGTTGTATAAGCTCGAGCAAGCGGAAGCGGATGCTCTGGGAATCGTTGTCAAAGCGCACGATGCTATCGGTGATGTATTAGTACTGAAGCTTTTTCTCACGGAACTACGCAAAAAACTGACTGAACGTTTCGGTAATGTAAATCCCATCGATAAGATGGTCGAACTGACCCAAACTCCTGTATTGATTACCCGTCCTTTAAAGTTCGGCAAACATAAGGGAAAAACTCTCAGCGAGATTGTGATGTCGGATAAAGGGTATCTGTCATGGATGCTCGCCAATATGGAAAATCTTGACGAAGATATGAAGTACAGTATTGCTAAGGTTTTGGAATAAACTTTAGCGCAGTACGTAGCTCAAGGGAACGCTGATCCGAACCGATTTGGAAGGTTTTGGAAACTTAGAGGCGGTTTTTTCAATCAGTGTTCGCGCATCTTCATCCAATAAATCAAACCCTGAACCCTCTATTATTTTAATATCCTCTACGCTTCCATCGGCTCCCAACGTAAACGCAATCCGGACTTCCCCTTGCATTTTTAACTTTTGTGCCATTTTTGGATATTTCAGATTTTGAAGCAATAATCCTCGAATTTCACCTAAATGGGCGTTTAAAAATTCTTTTTCGACATTGACGGGAGGCGGCGGTGCTGGAGGAGCTTTTGGAGCATCGAGTACTTTTGGCGGTGTAACAGGTGCTGGGGTTGCAACAACAGAAGGAGCTTTTGCAATCGTTTGTACTACAGGTATCACGGGACGTGGGACAATAGGTGCCGGCTTGATTGGGGGAGTGAGGGTAGGCTGGATGGGGATATTTTTGGGGACTGGGGCCGGTTCTTGTTGTTTTGGCGGTAAATGGGTCGATATGCTTTGTTTTACGGGTACTGCAAATGAAGAGATATGAATTTTTAGAGGTTCAGGCGGTTTTTTTTGGACATACATCGAGACGGCAAAGAAAAAAACTCCAAGCAATACAGCATGAAGCAAAAGGGATATTCCAAGCGGACGGTTGTTTAAAATCATAGTGGAATTATACCGCTTGGTGCTTTTGGATAGCTTGAAAAACTAGTTAAAAGGTTGTTTTGGTTGAGGTCGAAATTTCACTCAGACGATACGCTGCATCAACATGTCCGCTGCGCATTGCTTTTTTCCACCATGCCATTGCAGCTTCTACATTCTTTTCAACCCCTTCACCATAAAAATAGATCATTCCAAGGTAAAATTGAGCCTCGTCATTGCGTTGATACGCTCCAAGCGGATAGAGCAGCAAGTATGCTTTTTCATAATCTCCAGCATCATAGGCAGCAATTCCATCAGCAAGCGAGTCGGTCATCAATCATCCTTTAAAGTAGTAAGCATATTATACACGCGCACTATTTTTTTAGGCTTTAGGATTATAATACGCGAATGAACTATGAAGAATATACAGGAAAATCGGTCTTATTGTTGGGGAAAACTCGCTCGCTCAATGGTGTGGAGTTTGAAACACTTTTGAAACTGCATGCTATGAATGCGGTTAAAAGTTTTGATGACACGGTTGCCCTTATCATCGAGGGGAAGATGATGAATCCCTTGGAGCTTCAAGAAAGTACACGGCTTTATGAATCCCACACAGTACCTATCGTCGATATTGGTGCGATTGAGAAATGGCTTTGCGGCTCCATTGAGCCCAATCGACTTCTTATGAGCTTGAAGCTTTCACGTGATCAAGATCGTTTGGTCGATTTTCTCCAAAATCCCTATATTAGTAATGAGCTTTTTTTTAAACTGCTGAAACTTTACGATTGGCAGGGAGAAGGTCTTTTTGATAACGATGAAAACCGCAATGTTACTGCCGCGATTATAGGACGATTTTATCAGGATTTAGAACGTAATCATAATGTTCAGTACGCGATGAGCGGTTTAGCCCATTTGGTCGAAAAATATGGAACTTACGAGTTAATCACCGCTATTTCCGAGCTTTCCCCGATTGCAAAAGAGTTGAAAAATCCAAGTGAACCTTCGCTCAAAGGTGTTCTTGACGCTATGGCACTGCACAGTGCTACATCTGAATCTCTTTTACTAGTATTGCTTAAAGAGCGAGCGTATTTACTGGCACATCGAGAGCCGTTGGCATTGGAACAAGAACTTCTTGCTTTAGACGATGAGACGATTGGGAGAAGTTTGGCGCAAAATAGGACGTTGTCGCTTTCAGGTGCAGATTTTTTGGAGCAAAAATATCCTGAGCTGATTGCCTCATTTTATCCGTTGGATGAGGTGCGGTTTGAGCGGTTAACAGGAAACGCGGTTGCTCTTGCTTCCAATAGTACGCTCACGGTATCGATGCAGGAGAGATTGATGGAGATGAAAGATGAGGCTGTTTTTTCGGCATTGGCTCAAAATACTGTACTCTCTTTAGTGCACTTAGAGACTCTTTTTGCTCTTAATCGATACACCGTTGAGCTTGCGTCCAATACATCACTTTCTGCGCAACAACTTGAAACGTTGTACCAAAGTGCGAATCCTGAAATATTAAAAGCGTTAGCCTCGAATACCTCAACCCCAGTAGAGATACTTTATCAACTCTCTCTTGACCAGCGTTATGAGAGAGGCGTGAAGACTAATCCCTCATTTGGAAAACACATACAAACCACTAACTTAGGATGGAACTAATGCGCGTCAGCGAAACAATAGCAACGATGAGTTCGATGATCGAGTCAAAAATTCCGACGTTTTTATGGGGTCCTCCCGGAATTGGGAAATCATCGATTATCAAACAAATCGCACACTATGCAGGGATTGAGTGTATCGATTTGCGTCTTTCACTCATGGATCCTACCGATCTCAAAGGGATACCTTTTTACGACAAAGAACAGCATCAGGCACTGTGGGCTCCGCCGTCGTTTCTACCACGTGAAGGTCAGGGGATATTGTTTCTCGATGAGCTGAACTCGGCGGCTCCTGCGGTACAGGCTTCGGCGTACCAGCTGATTTTGGATCGAAAAGTGGGGGAATATTGCCTTCCTGATGGATGGGCAATTGTTGCGGCGGGAAACCGTGAGGGAGATCGAGGGGTTGTGTATCGTTTGCCCTCACCGCTGGCAAACCGTTTTGTTCATGTGGAAATGGAAGTAAGTGTAGAGGATTGGAGAAAGTGGGCAATGACGCGTGGGGTAGATGCTCGAATCGTTGCCTACATCGGATTTAAAAACGAAGCACTTTTTACTTTTGACCCCACGACTAATGAGCGAAGTTTTGCAACACCTCGCAGTTGGGAAGCAGTTCATAATGTGTTACAAAGTACGCTGCCTCAAAATCTCCTTTTAGACGCGATTGCGGGTGCAGTAGGAAAAAATAATGCAGTAGATTTCTTGGGATTTTGTAAAGTAATGAGTCTGCTTCCTGATGTTGATGCGATTTTACTAGGAGAAAATTCTGAATATCCAACCGATATTTCGGCTCTTTATGCTCTGTCATCTGCCCTCGTTGGACGGATTTTGAATGATCCGGATGAGGAAAAAATCGATCATCTTCTCCGGTATACGTTGAAATTGCAAAGCGAATTTGCGGTGATGATCGTCCAAGACCTCCAGCGTCAAGGAATTATGATGGATCATATCCCGGCATACGGTGATTGGGTTAATGCGTACGCTTATTTACTATGTTAGATTTTAGCCGAGTCAAATCCAAGCTCCTCGTAGAGCATCCTTATTTCGGAACGTTATCGAGCGGTTTAGAAATCGTGGTAAATGACAACATCGAGAGCTTCACCTTGCACGGCAACCGTTTCGAGTATCGTGAAGATTTTTTCAACACCCTTAGCGACGAGCAAGTGGCGTTTTCGCTCTCTAATGCCGCGCTTCACACTGTCCTCTCTCACCCCTCGCGTATCGGTACTCGCTCTCCATGGCTATGGTATACGGCGTGTGAGCATGCGATTAACAATATGCTTATCGACAATGACTTCACCCCTCCCAGTAAAATCACCTACGATCCGCGCTTTCAGGGGCAATACGCCGAAGAGATTTATGAAGAACTGTTAGACACCATTACCCGTGAAGATTTAAACGATAAAGATAATGATTCCAGACGCAATGATGAGAGTCTTGATCAAAAACTCCAATCCGCGCAAACCGAACAATTAGCTCAAAATGCGCTTCAAAAAGCAGAAGAGATGGGAAGTTTACCCGAAGGGTTAGAGCGCTTAATACCCATGGTATTTAAAGGTGTTATCGATTGGCGCAGTGAGCTGCGTGATTGCATCGGCGGACATTACGTCAGTGATTACGCCATGATGCCCCCTTCTAAAAAACTCCTTTATGCCGGTATCTATCTCCCCAGTGCAACCTCTCGCCATCTCGAACTGTGTATCGCTATTGACAGCTCAGGGTCGGTAGATGAAGTTTTATTGGCGCAGTTTATCGCTGAAATTGAGTTGATTTGTGAACTTTTTGGCTCGTACAGTATTGAGTTACTGGTGTGTGATGACAGGATTCGTTCACATCAGCGTTTTACGAATGGTGAGAGTATAGAATATTCTCTAGAAGGCGGTGGAGGAACGGATTTTACCCCTGTGTTTGAGTTTATCGAAATGCAGTTAACACCACCAAAACTATTGCTTTATTTTACCGACTTAGACGGGAAATTTCCTTTTGATGAACCTTTTTATGATACTCTTTGGATCACACCACGCTTAGCAGAGGTTCCGTTTGGACGTGTGGTTGTTATGAAAGGAACTTTACTATGAACCGTGTCCCTCAAATACTTTTACTTTACTGGGTGATTAAAATTGCTTCTACGACGCTGGGGGAAACCGGTGCGGATATGTTTTCGATGACCTACAATATGGGGTATGGCAGTACTATCGCATTATTTATGGGATTGTTTATCCTTTTTCTTTCCATTAAACTGAGTATGAAACGATATGAACCTGTACTGTATTGGTTGACGTTTACTTCGACAGCAATAGCGGGTACTGCGATTTCGGATTACATCGACCGAACGTTGGGACTTGGATATACCATGGGGACAATCATGCTTGTAGGCTTTTTGCTTTTAACCCTGTGGGTATGGAAAATACGAGAAAAAAGTATCAATGTTGAGCAGATAACCAATGCAACGTCCGAAATTTATTATTGGTTGGCATTTTTGATCGCAAATACGTTAGGTACAGCGGCAGGTGATTTTTTAGCGGATGAACTTGGATTGGGATTCGCTTCAAGTGCTTTAATTATTACTGGCGTATTGATGGTTATTACATTAATGCATTTTTATACCAAGGTATCGGGAGTTTTATTGTTTTGGTTGGCATTTGTATTGACGCGCCCTTTTGGGGCAACGTTCGGCGATTTGTTGACAAAAACTCATGAGCACGGAGGGCTTGATTTAGGCACTGTCGGCTCATCGTTGTTTTTTACCATCATTTTGGTGATAGCAGTTATAAAAGAGGTAAGGATTGAGAGAAATAGATGATTGAAACAGCCCTAAAAGTTTTAGAAACCTCCAACCTTTTTATCACTGGTGGAGCAGGTTCGGGCAAAACTACGTTGACACTTGCTATCATAGAGGATTGGGAATTTTAGAGTATCGTAAAATGCAATACCCTCCAAAATACGTTTGGAAGGGTGATTCTTATGTCTGAGGCAAAATTGGATACAATTTGAAAAAGCAAGGGGAATAGATGCCCACGGTTTTACGGATCGGTGGTTATCGATTTTTCTTTTTTAGCAATGAAGCAGGAGAACCTTCCCATATTCATATTCAAGAGGGGAAAAAGCTGGCAAAGTTTTGGCTAGATCCTGTCATGATCGCAAGCTCGAGTAATTTTAAAGCTTTTGAACTCAATCAATTAGAAAAACTTGTTATTGAAAATAAAGAACTTTTACAAAGGAGTTGGAATGGCTACTTTCAATTTTAATCCGCTGGCATCCGAAGTACAATGTACGGAATTTGAACTTATCGTAACGCTCAAAGATGCTCGTGTTCTGCATTTGCCGCTTTCATGGTTTCCAAAACTCAATCACGCATCCCCAAAACAGCGTAATAATTATGAAATCTTAGGCGATGGCGAAGGGATTCACTGGGAAGAACTGGATGAAGATTTAAGCGTCAAAGGGTTTTTGCAGGGTATCTCTTTGCAACAAGCTTCCGCGTAAATTTTACTCGCATCCTTCCATGATTGAAACAGCCCTAAAAATTTTAGAAACCTCCAACCTTTTTATCACCGGCGGTGCAGGTTCGGGCAAAACGACTCTGACGCGTGCCATCATCGAGGACGTTAAAAAAAGAGGGTTGAAGGTAGCGTGTTTAGCTTCGACGGGAATGGCGGCGACGTTGATTGAGGGGCAGACACTTCACAGTTTTTTTGATTTGGGGATTGCAAATTCTCAAGATGAACTGGAACGTAACGGCAAGCTCGATGCGGCAAAAAAAATCATCAAACTTGTGGGGAGTATGGACGTTATCATCATCGATGAAATTTCGATGGTGAGTGCTCCGTTGCTGGATATGATACGGCTTCGTCTGCTGCAAGCTGATTTTAAAGGTAAGCTCATCGTGGTCGGGGATTTTTTGCAGCTTCCTCCTGTGACGCGGGGAAATGAACCGATTTATTTTGCGTTTGAGTCTCCGAGCTGGGAACGGTTTGCGTTTGAAACACTTCATTTGGAAGGATCGTTTCGTACTCATGAAGAAGAGTTTTTAAAATTATTAGAAAGTGTTCGTCATGCGTCAATCGATGAAAATTCAGTCGATGCACTGGATGCTCTGGTGCGACCGTTAAACGAAGATAAAAGTACCATCACATTATTGTACGGAAAAAATATCAGTGCTCAAAATCACAACCGTTCACAACTGGAACATCTAAACGGAGATTCTATAGCGCTGTCTACGTACGTCACGATTCACGATAAAAAAATGCAAGATCGTGACGTAGAGCGGTTTATGAGTGAAAGCCGTTTGGAGAGCGTGATGCTCCTTAAACTCGGAGCTCCTGTCCTTTTTACCCGCAACTCGTGGAACTACTACAATGGAGAACGGGGGCGTATTCTCTCCATCGAAGAAGAGTGTGTTTGGGTGAAAAAAGAGGATGGTAAAAGTGTTAAAGTGGATCGGGTAGAGACAGTAAAATCTCGATGGATAGAAAAAGGGAAATCTCTTAATGAGGAGAAGCTCATTACTCTGAGTCAGTTTCCGATTACTCTCGCTTTTGCGATTACTATCCATAAATCGCAGGGGATGTCATTAGCTGATTACGTCATCGAGACCAACGAAATTTTTGCCCCATCGCAGTTTTATGTGGCACTTTCTCGCTCGGTATCGGCGCATCGAGTGACCCTTACAAAACCCAATCGCTCATGGGAAAAGTTGTGTTTCGTCCATCCTAAAGCGCAAAGATTCCATTATTCAAAGAATAAAATCTCTTAATCAGCGCATATCAAATAGGAGGGAGCCGTTTACATCACGAACTTCCCATTTTTCACCATTTCGAGAAATTTTGAAACTTTTTGGAAGAACATTAACCAATAGTTTTTCTTGCTCCATCAATTCGGGTGAGCATAGTTTGCGTGTCGTTGCCGGAAAACCGATGGTGATTTGATTCCCTTTGATGGTATACGATGTGGTGTACTGATTGCAGCCTGTGTCTCCAAACATTTTTCCATCCGCTTGGATTTGCATACTGATAGGTGTTTGAAGTGTGATAACAGCTTGTTTCCCATTATTGAGATGATTAATGTGATAGAGTCCCTCTTTGAGAGTGTTTGAGAGGGCTTTTAACTCAATAAGTGATTCCCCTTTTCCTCCGAGTAAGAGTAATTTTTTACCGTCATTTTCGTAAATTTTAGCATTTGTCAAACTATTTTTGAAGGCGGTTGAATTCTCCATATCCGGACATGCCATCATGGTAGACATCATCTTGTCCGATACGCTCAGGGTATTGTCCTGCGTTGCGTAGCTCCCAATAAATTGGTTGCATCCATCGTTTCCGCTTATTTTTCCTTTGTCAAAACGAATGGTTGCCTTCGATGTTGTGGACATCCATTCACCATCTAAAGCAGTTTTAGGGACGTTCGTTCCATACTCTGTTGTTGCACATCCGCTTAGGAAGAGCATAACCGCAAGGATAGAATAAAACAATATTTTCATTGAAATCCTTTTGTTGTTCAATTGATTGGTATAATTTTATCATAACGTAACCAATGCGGTGCCACTTAAGAAATCTTTGGTTACTCTGTTAAACGATATTATTTTAGGAGCATACAGTGGATGTTGAATTAATAACTATTTTTGTGGGAATTATTGCTCTGTGTATGGTTTTTATTACGGCTGTAATTGTCGTGATCGGATTGCAAACCCTTAAGACGATGAAACGAGGAAACGAATTTATAGGACTTGCTCAAAGTGAAATTAGTTTTATCTCTACAAAAGTTGCATTGACGTTGCGGGAAATTAATGACTTAATTGCTCATTTTAAAGAAGAGACACTCACTCTCAGTGATAAATCAAAACTTTCGTTGCACGAATTGCACGATTTAATCTCCTTTTTGCATGATGAAACCAAAAGTCTTGCAATTAAAGCTTCCAATGGTATTGCCAAAGTGACGATTGGTTCACTTGCCATTGGGGTATTGTCTCAAATGTTAAAAAAGAAATCCAACTAAATCCAAGGAGAATATCATGAATCAAAACAACACCCTTAGTCTTTTACTCGGAGCCGTACTGGGCGGAGTAGCAACGTATTATGCCATTAAGCATCAAGATGATATTATCGATAAAATCCATGAGCTTGAAGATAATCTCAACATCGATCACAATGAGTTGATTAACAATGCAAAAGGGAAACTCGATCAATTGACCAGCAGTTTACAGTCTACAATCGGACGTTATACGCACAGTGATGATACGGTGGGGAAAGCGGATGAAATCGCATCTATCACCGAAGAGTTAGATCGTCTTCGTGAAGAAGTTCAAGCCCTAAAGGCTTAATGCCCCACATGACTGCGTCGTAACATTCGCAAGAGTGTTACGGCAAATGCGACTATCGCAGGTCCCAAAATGAATCCCCAAAATCCAAATGTCGCAAGTCCCGCAATAATCGCGAAAAAAATCAAAAAATCATTAATAGCTTTTCGTCCTTGATTCAACAGGCGATTGAGCTGCTGCAATATAATAAGCCGTATAATGTTGTCGATAAAAAATGAGAGCATTGCCCATGAATAGATAAAAATAATGAGGGCATTCATCGCATTACCGCTGAAAAACTCATTGAGGGCAACGGGGATGAAGATTAATGCAGTTCCAACGATAGGGATGACAGAGGTTACGGCAATCATCAGTCCAAGCAAAAGTGGATCATATCCATCGAAAAAACTGATAAAAATTCCAAATGCTAATCCTTGAGCAATCGCAACGCCGATGAGAGTATAAAAGCCTGCCGATGTCGTAGAAATCATGTCCATCACAAATTCCATACGGATAGAACGTTTGATGGGGATGATAGGGACAATGGCAAGGGTAAGATCGCGTCGATACCAAGAGAGAAAAAAGAAGAAAATTACTATCATTACCATATCGCCTAATGCGCTCATAAGACCAAGAACTCCGCTTCCTAAACCGGAAACGGCGGTAGAAACTATTTTTTCTTGATTTAAAATCACTTTTTCACGAAGCATTTCAAGAGGTTTTTTAAGCCAGTCCACTGAATCGGGTGCGAGAGCAAGGATATGTACTCCTTGTGCATAAAAAGTTTTTCCAATGGCATACAGCTCTGTTGGATGTGCGACAATGTAGTAGACGAAAAACAGTATGGGGACAAAGAGAATAGTGATCAAGAAAAGAGTCATAGCACTGGCAGTGAGAAGAGGTGCTAGTGCAGTTGTTTTTCGATATTTTTTGAGTTTGGTTTCAAGCAGTATGTGTAATGGGGTAAAGGCGGTTACAAGCAATAAAGCCACAAAAAAACTTTTTAAAAAAGGAAAAAAAAGCCAAATAAATAATCCCATTGCGATTAATATCATGGCTTTTACAAAAGTGTTGCGCTGCATATTTACTTCCTACCTATTGAATACTCTTATTTTACCATTTAATGTTGAGGATTGGTAATAATGGAAAAGCAATGAAATCCGTTATCGTAATGATAGACAAGAGAAAATCCATGCTTGTTTATGATTTTACTGACTATGTTAAGCCCTAATCCAAATCCTTGCGTTGTGCGGGAATGTTCTTGACGTGTAAAAGGTGTTAATAGATATTCAAACTCTTTTTCCAAGGGTTCTCCATGATTAAAAACACTGATGCGGTTCATCGTTATTTCAAGAATAATGGGGAGTTCGTCGGTATATTTTAGAGCATTATCAAGGAGATTTTTCAAAGCAAGGGTGAGGTATTTTAAATCACCGGTGAGTGAAAAATTGGTTTTTATTTCAATTGTTATTGCTGATTCGTCGATGAGGTGAAGTTTAGAGAGAGCTTCTAAAACGAGTGTTTCTACACTGAACGTTTGAGTATCTATGGTATTGGTCGCTTGAAGTTTTTCGATTTCTAAGAGTTCTTGTGTCAGTTGATCGAGCTCTACAAAAGAACGTTTGATCATTTCTTTGGCGCTTGAGGATGGAATCTGTTCCAATGCAAAAAGTCCTCGAGAGATTGGAGTACGAAGCTCATGCCCTACATCACGCAGTAATTCTTCTCGAGAGAGGATTAGATTTTCAATGGTACGGGCCATCTCATTGTAGGTATGTGCAACTTCGCCTATCTCATCATGAGAGTGGATATTACTGCGGTTTTGGTAGTCCCCGGTAGCAAATTTACGCATACTGGATGCAATGGAGCGCAAGGGCGAAAGCATCCGTAGAATGATGAAGAAAATAATAGCCAATACGGCGATATCCAAAGCAACAAGAGAACCAACTATCCACCCATCTTTTTTTGCCTCTCCAAGTGTCGTATCGCGAAGATACAATTCCTCATCGATATAGCGGACATGCAGGATGTAATCGCCACTTTGCTCCTCGAAGATTTCAAATAAACCAAAGGTATGCGGCTGTTGCATGATATAGCGCTTGGGAGTGCTGGGAGACGTTTTGGTCAGGTTTAATGTTTTGAGTTTTCCCTCCAGTTCGTTACCTGAAGTAATCGCCATCCATGCAAATATTTTGCGCCCATCAAGAAGATACTTTTGAAGTACAAGTGCTTCATATTTTTGGGTATTTATAGTGTCAATTTGATAGCCAATGCCAATCATCAGGGTCAAACTGATAAGAAATAATGACGTTATTTTAGTAAATATGGACATGAATTACCCTGTGAATTTGTAGCCGATACCCCACACCGACTTTATGTAAAGGGGTTCTTTGGCATCGTCACCGATTTTTTGACGGAGGTTGCTGATGTGCATGTCGATAGTACGGTGTTTAATCTCTTCATCCAGTCCAAGCGCATGGATGATTTGATCACGCGATAGATTTTTACCGCGATTTTTGACCAAGAGGAGAAAAATATCAAATTCTATTCGCGTTAAATCGATTCCATATCCGTCCATAGTGAGGGATTTGCTGGATTCATCAATCGTAAAGTCCGATACGGTAAACGTATTTTTATGTCCGTAACGACGCAGCACGGCTTCGAGACGAAGTACGAGTTCTCGCGGTTCATAGGGCTTATCTAGATAATCATCGGCGCCAAGATCATAGCCGTAAATTTTGTTGCCCAGATCGGTGCGGGCAGAAGAGATAATAATGGGAATATCGAGCTGTTGCTTGATCGTTTTGGCGACATCGAATCCATCCATTTCGGGAAGCATAAGATCGAGAACGACGATATCAAACGGTTCTTTGCGTACCAATAAAGCATCAAGAGCTGCCTTAGGATTACTGTACCCGACGGTGGTAAATCCAAACGGCTCAAGATACGCGATGATCAGCTCTTGCAACGCGATGTCATCTTCGATGAGAAGGACTTTTTTACTCAATTTCCCACTCCTGCATATGGCGGATGAATTTTTGTTTTTGCGGTGGAGTCAAAATCTTATGAAGGTTTTCTAGCAGCCGTATTTGAATACCTACTGAGATTGTCTGCATTTCCATGCTTTTAGCCCGAAATGTTTTTTCATCAAAGGTTGGATTGAGAAATAGGGCATTGAGTTCTTGCTGTGTTTTAGCGTTTTGCTTGTGATAGAGGCGAGAAGAACTTTTATAGTCTCGCATGGTTTCTTCAATCGCTTGATATTGTTGCTTCGTCAGCTGTAAATCATGCAAGTCCATGGGGAAACGGTGGTGATCATCCTCCATTTTGGACGAATCAGCCCATACGAAACATAACAATGAAATGAACAGTATAAATGACTTCATTATTTATCCTTTTATCGTAATGGGCTTGATCGCATTGTCTTCTATGGTTCCCTGCTCAACATCACTATGACACGCTTTGCAGTTGGCACGGCTTTTAATACGATTGTTTTTAAACACTTCGATTGGAATGTGCCGATGAGTACGTTTCCAAAATGGTGTTTGTGTTATTGCTATGATATCGCGATTTTGGAGTGTTTGCATCATTTTAACCGACATCTCTTGTTTTGAGTTTTCAGCAGAATGGGCAAGGAGATACTCTAAAATGGAACGATTATCGGCAGGCTCGAGCGAAGCATCGTCCCCAAAGTGATTGGAAAGCTCCCCCATCAGTTTCGTCCACGACTGTTTAGGCAAGAGTGTGGGCGGATAAAGAGTATGGCATGAAGCGCATTCGTTGACAAACAAAGGAAGCTCTTTTGCATACTCTACTTTTGATGTGTGGGAAGCAATTAAAGGATTGTTGGGGACGCTGAGTGCATAGATCAAAATCCCGATACTTCCTCCGATACCGATGATGGCAACGATTTTTTGCAACACAGACAGAGTAGCGCTTTCTCCCTCAATATTCTTATGACCGTCAATAATAGAGGTCAAGGTACGATCCGAAGCATGTAAAAATCGATCGGTCATCACCCCGCCTATATGTGCTGCGATCAATACCCATAGGACATTGACGAAAAATTCATGAATCTCTTTAAAAAGATCCATTTCACTAAATGCACCCGTGTGCAAAAAAGCAAGGATTCCCCGATTTTCTTGAATCCCGTAGGCGAGAAATCCGCTGATAATTGCTAATGCCACAGTTGCGAGCATCGCGATCATGATGTAGCTCGCTGCCGGATTGTGTCCGACATACGTTCGTGAGGGGTTAAAAATCCCCAATAAATACGCTTTTAATGCACTGATACTGAAATTAAAATCGCTGAAACGGGAATATTTCGGTCCCATTAGTCCCCATATCAGACGAAAAAGGAGAAGTCCTGCCAAGGCACTACTGATCGCAACATGAGTACTGAGCCAACGATCTTCGTTCGTGCTGATCCATGCTCCTAAAATCATTGCTACAAATAGCCAGTGAAATAGTCGTGTTGGAAGTGTCCAGACATAAACTCGTTTCATAATAATCTCCTAGTGGTTATTCCCAGCGTCCATAGTTGGGAATATGTATTTCGCGTTCACGGTAACTTCCAGCGTCGGCTTTAGTATGACAGGCAGTACAGTTAGCGATGCTTTTAACTTCAGGCTGTGTGATCATTTTTTGGGTGATTTCACGGTGTTCTTTAACAAAATGAGGTGTTTGAGAAATACGAAGGGCGACAGCACCTTTCATATCTGTAATACGGTCATTTTTAGAAGCATACGTCATCAAATAGTTTTGAATCGTTTTTGTATCGGCGGCATCCATGGTGGCATCCGTACCGAAATGGTTATCAAGACCTTTCATCGTTTTATCCCATGAACGTTTTGGCAAAAAGCCGGCTTGATAGGCCATATGGCATGCCCCACACTCTTTTTTATACAAAGCAGCCGAAGCTTGATCCTGTTTGCTTAACGGTTTACTGTAAGCTGGACGTGCATGTTCCATCTCGTCATCATCGGCATACAAATAAACTCCACCGACGAACAAAGCGGCAGCAAGAGAGATATTTAAAAATGTTTTCATAAAAGATCCTTTTAATTTTTAATGATATAGGTGAGTACATCACCTTTTTCTTGGGCAGTTCCCTCACGAGCATAAACATCCACAAAATTACGTTTGAGCCATTTTGTAACCTCTTTTACGCTGGTGAGCCGTTGAGGATTGGCTTTAGGTGAGAGTGGTTCGATTACTTTTCCTGTAAGCGAATTCTTGCCCGAATTACTGAGATTGGAGGTATGGCATGATGTACAGGACATCGGTTTGCCTTGTTTGCCTGTATGGGTTGAGGTAAAAATTTCTTTTCCTCTGGCGGCATCAAACCCTGCAAACGATTTGTTTTCAGTTTTAGCCACGCTTGAGAGTTCATTCATGTATTGAACAACTTCGGTTGATGCTCCCATGAGAGACATAGAACCTATAAGTAAGATAGTCAGGTATTTCATACCGTCCTCCTTGGTTTTAGATACTGTAATGATAAAGGAAAGGTGTGAATATGTGGAGGAGAGTCTCTTGACAGTTTCTTGACAATTTTATTTAAGGGCGTTAACAACAAAATTAAAGAATCACACAATACAATAGAGGAATTAGAAAAGAGAAATAATAATGAGCGAACAAATGGATATTAGTGGATTAAGTACTACCGAAGCGAAGGAACGACTGATTCAGTATGGTCGTAATATGCTTCCAGGCAGTGAACCAAAAACACTTCTAACCCTTATTTTAAAAGTCGTGCGTGAGCCTATGTTTTTGATGCTTTTGGGAGCAGGACTTATCTATTTGGTTCTTGGTGATCGGGCTGAAGCTGCATTTTTACTGGTCTTTGTCTTTGTAATTATCGGTATTACGTTGGGACAGGAGCACAAAACACAGCGGGCATTGGAGTCATTGCGCGATCTTTCTGCCCCTCGCGCATTGGTAATACGAGACAATAAAGAGCTTCGTATCTCAAGCCAAGAAGTGGTTCCAGGTGACGTGATGATACTTCACGAGGGGGATCGTATTGCGGCGGATGCACAGCTTGTACAAGGGCAGTTATCGGTGGATGAATCGCTGCTTACGGGCGAATCAGTGAGTGTGGATAAAACAACAGGTTCCAAAGATTCTTCAGCACTGTTTGCAAGTACCGTAGTGACCAAGGGCTTTGGACTTGCCATTGTACAGACTACAGGAATTGCAACGGCAGTGGGCCATATAGGGCAAGCGCTAGCACTAACGGATGAAACTTCCTCAGGGCTACAAAAGTCATCTCGTACTTTAGTCCGTACATTAACCATGCTTGCTTTTGGTTTGGCATTACTTCTCGTATTTGTTAATTGGTCATGGAATAATCATTCACTATTGGAAAGTGTCCTCTCCGGCATAGCGCTTTCAATGGCTATTTTACCGGAGGAAATTCCGGTTGTCCTCACTATATTTTTGGCACTTGGCGCGTGGAGGATTAGTAAGATCAAGGTACTTACCCGCAATGTCACGGCCGTTGAAGCGCTGGGAGCGATTACGATACTGGCCGTTGACAAAACAGGGACATTGACTCAAAATCGTATGGAAGTCGCTGAACTCTCTATCAACAACTTAGCTTTCTTTGCCAGAGAAGAGAGTGAATTGTCTGAGGACTTTCACTCTCTCATCGAATTTGCGATGATGGCCACCCCCATTGATCCTTTTGATTCGATGGAAAAAGCGATCCATTTATTTGGTCGCTCCTATTTAAGCGGGACTGAACATATACACGAGAATCGTACGCCTGAGTTTCACTATGAGCTTTCGGATGATATCTTGGCAATGACGCATCTGTTTTGTGATGAAAAACCGTTATTGTATTTATTGGCGACCAAGGGGGCGCCTGAAGCGGTTGTGGATTTGTGTCATATGAGTGAGGAACAGCGTCATACGATAGAACTTCAAGTGGAGGAGATGGCCAAGCGCGGGCTACGGGTATTGGGTGTCGCCCGTGGTGTATGGCAAGCACCAACGAGTGATTCTCCTTGGCCTCCAAGTCAGCATGACTTTGATTTTACCTTTTTGGGACTCGTAGGGTTTATGGATCCGCCGCGGCTGGATGTAGCGGCTGCGATTGCCCAATGTCGCAGTGCAGGTATTCGTGTCCTTATGATTACAGGTGATCATCCCCAAACGGCTCGCTCAATAGCAAAACAAGTCGGTTTGTCTGACAATGCAGAAGTAATATTGGGTGATGAAATTGCTACACTCAAGGATGATGATTTACTATACAGGCTTAATCAAACGGATGTCTGTGCACGTATGAGACCTGAGCAAAAACTGCGTCTTGTACGTGTGCTGCAGAATGCCGGAAATATTGTGGCAATGACGGGTGACGGGGTCAATGATGCTCCTGCACTTAAAGCTGCGGATGTCGGTATTGCGATGGGTGAGCGAGGGACGGATGTGGCTAGAGAATCCGCGGCACTTGTCCTTTTAGATGACAGTTTTGAGAGTATTGTCGCCGCTATTGCACAAGGAAGACGGATTTATGATAATATCAGCAAGGCTACTCGTTTTATTTTCGCAGTTCACGTACCGATCATAGCATTGACGCTTGTCCCGGCATTGATGCTCTGGCCTGATATATTGCAACCGGTTCATATTGTTTTACTTCAGCTTTTAATCGATCCGGCCTGTGCGATCGTTTTTGAAGCTGAGGATGCAGCGGATGATGTGATGAGGCGTCTACCGCGCAGTATTTCATCAAACCCTTTTTCAGTCAAAAATGTGGGTTATGCCATACTGCAAGGGAGTGGCATTGCACTTATACTGTTGGTTGGATATGCACTGTTAAGAGGATACGGTTGGAATGAAGCGGATCTACGACTCAGTATCTTTATGGCATTGATTCCTGTATTGTTTCTTTTGGTCTTGGCAAATCGTGATTCAGGATTTACCTCTAAAAGCAATCCGTGGATACTGACCATGTTCGGGGGGGTGAGTCTGATCCTTACAGCAGTGATATTTGTACCATTTTTACGTGAAATGCTGAGGTTTACACCCCTCACTCTTGCTTCCTTTATTGCAGCTGCTACGATGCTGACTCTCAGTTGGATATGGCTGAAAGTTTTGCAAAGTATTCATAAAAAAGCTTTTGATTAAAATACTTCTACTCTTTTTTGGAAGCTTATTGAGGTATAGTTTTATTTAGAAAATAAAATTAACGCAAGAAAGAGTATCATTATGACACCCATAATCGCCATGCTTATCCCTGCTATCGTTGCCTCATTTGGAGGCGTTTTAGCTATTTTTTGGAATCCTTCACACAATGCTCGCAGTCTAATCCAACACTTTGCAGCAGGTGTCGTACTTGCGGCTTTGGCGGTCGAAGTTTTACCGGAATTGGGGCGTGAACACGCACCTGCATGGGTTTTGATCGGATCATTTGCCGTGGGTGGCATACTCATGTATCTCATGAAATTATGGAGTATCAGTCTTGAAAGTAAAGAGAGTAATTCAGGCAGTAATACTTTTAACTACGGTTTGATCGCGGCAACGTTTATTGATGTGGCAGTAGATGGCTTTATCATTGGTGCCGGATTTGCTGCCGGTGGTAATACCGGATTGGTTTTAGCTTTGGGATTATCGGTGGAACTGCTCTTTTTAGGATTGGCTTTGGTCTCTGATACGATCAAAGGCTGGCGCGTTTTGGTCATGACCCTTTTATTGGCGGGTGTGGTTTTGACGTGTACGCTGTTAGGAAATTATCTTTTAGCGGGTGCTTCTACGAGTGTCATCAGTGCAATCTTAGCCTTTGGTGTGGCAGCGCTTTTGTATTTGGTAACGGATGAATTGTTGATCGAAGCACACGTCGTAGAAGAAAAACCATCTTCTACGCTTTGGTTGTTTGCAGGGTTCTTAGTGTTTTGGAGCATTCAACTCTTTAGTGTTGCGTAACGTTTCCTTGATGATGGACGAAAAGGCGAAAGCTTCCATCTTGTTTCTCCAAATCTTCCCGACTTCCCTCTTCGAGAATTTTTCCATTTTCGAGGACATAAATATAATCAGCCCTTGTCACGGTACTGAGACGATGGGCGATGATAATGACCGTTTTTTCTTTTAAAAATTCTTGCAGTGCTTCAAACAATGCGCTCTCCGTATGGACATCCAGTGCTGAGGTAGATTCATCGAAGATAACGACTTTGGGATTGGCTAAAACCATCCGTGCGATGGAGAGACGCTGACGCTGACCCCCAGAGAGACGGATACCGAATTTTCCGACTTGCGTCTCTAAACCCAACGGCAAATCACCGACAAACTGAGAAAGCTGCGCGATGGAGAGCGCCTTGTAAATCTCTTCATCGTTTATTTCATCGCCCATAGTCAGATTAAAACGCAAGGTCTCATTGAACATCAACGGTTGTTGAAGAACCACAAAAACTTCATCTCGAATAGCGGGGAAACCGATCTCTTCGACAGGAATGTCGTTGTAGAGAATAGTTCCTGATGTCGGAGGATAAAAACCGACTAACAGCTGTGAAAGGGTACTCTTCCCGCTTCCGCTCGCACCGATGATAGCGACTTTTGAGCCTGCCTGTATCTTCAGATTGAGCCCTTTGAGTACGGGTTCATTTTCATCGTATCCGAACACCAAGTCACGCGTTTGAATCGACAACGCTTTTGAGTTCCCCAATGCTTTTTTGGCACTTTGAGATACAGGTTCTGTGGGAAGTGATAGCAGTTCATTGAGTCGTAAGAGGGCATTTTTGGCATTCGCATGGGCGTATTGAAGGGATAGAAGCTCTTGTACGGGAGTCATCATGAACCACAAATAGCCAAAAATTCCGAACATCAATCCGATCGAGAGATCCGAATACAATACCATGACCAATCCCATAGCCCGAAAAATCTCAAATCCGCTCAAAAAAAGAGTATACGAATATTTTTCTCCAAACAGTGCTTTTATCCCATAGGCAGCAGCACTTTGTTTAAGTGACTTGGATTGGCTTATCGCACTGTCAACGAAGCGTTCTTCTTTATTACTGGCACGGATTTGTCCGAACAGATCGCACATTTGAGTGAGAGTATCGGAGAGTTCGCCGATGGTTCGGTTTTGCTCTTTTTTGAGCTTTCCAACCGCTGCAGAAATCTTACGGGTAACGATCATCACCATCGGCTGAAAGATCAAGATCAAAATACCAAAAAGAGGATTGATCCAGATAAGAACAACGGCTACTCCGATGAGTGTCGTTATTGAGACGATAAATTTAGAAAGAGCGCTTCCCAAAAACTGCTCGATGGTATCAATGTCGGTTATGAGGTGGGTAATAACTTTTCCACTGCCTAGACGCTCATACGCACTCATGGATACATGTTTGAGATGCTGCAGTGCTTGAACACGGATAGCGAAACTTAGCTCTTGGGAGAGAACGATAAAAAAGCGTTGAGATATGACGCTGAGAAGAAAAAAGAGAAATCGTAATCCAATCGTCACCGCTAAAACAATACCGATATAAAGCAGTGGCTCATGCAATGAGGTAAACATATCGATGGCTTCAGTAACGACCCCTCCTTTTTTGAGAAGCACTTCATCGACCATAAGAGGGATAAGCAAGGGAACAGGAATAGAGATAAGGGTTGCGAGTATGGCGATAAGATTTCCCCATATCAACTGGCGTTTATATTGTAACATCATCTCAAAAAGGGTTTTAAAAGTAAGCATAATGCGATTATATCGATTTTTCAAGTATAATTCCGCCATAAAAAGTTCATCAGAGGAAAATATGGCAAAAGGGTTTGGGGGGCGTTATTTTTCGCTTCAAGCGATTACTGCCACTGTCAATGCCGTTACTTTACATCGCAATGGCGTGCGCACCCGCAACTGCCATACCCGCCGTTTTTCCCATGCTGATGATGCTATCGATGAATCTCCTCCGGATGAGCTTGATTTTCTCCTAGAAGCGATTGAACCCTTTACCCCTAGGGTTTCCCGTTGTCAATGCCACTGTAACTGTTTTTTTCGCCGCCGAACGGCGCGTACTCTCCACCTTTCTACACTGCTCCCCAAACTCCGATTTTTATTTCGCTATTTTCACACCGACTCTTCGCCGCCGCACTTTTTTTCTTTTTCGATTTAATCAGCACCACTAGTTCACTTTCATACCGTGTCGTAGCAGGGTATGAAAGTTAAAAACAATTATAAAAATAAGGAAAAATTATGAACCAAACAGCAGTGCTTGGATTTCCCCGAATCGGTGAAAAAAGAGAGTTAAAAACAGCCTTAGAAAACTATTGGAAAGGGAATATTTCCCTAAATGAACTAACTGATGTCGCGTCAGAGCTTCGTCTCAAACATTGGAATCTTCAACGCAATGCAGGTATTAAAACCGTTGCCGTTAATGATTTTAGTTTCTATGATAACACATTGGATTTGATGGTTGCATTGGGTGCCCAACCTGAACGGTTTCGTGATATACCGGATGAAACACAGCACTATTTTACGATGGCACGTGGCGATGAAACGCATACCGCGATGGAGATGACCAAATGGTTTAACACCAATTACCATACCATTGTTCCTGAACTGCATAAAACATTTGAATTTGGTGCGATAAATGCTCAAAAAATCCTTGGTGAATTTAAAGAAGCAAAAGACAATGGATTTCAAGGTTCAATTCAACTCATCGGACCGATTACCTTTTTGGGTCTTAGCCGATGTGACAAGGATATTACTCTTGCTTTATTTGATCCACTATTAGGACAATACAATAAGCTTCTAGGTGAAATAATTGCCTTGGATGAAAACGTTGAAATCGTGATGCATGAACCCACTTTAAGCATTGGCATAGACACTCAAGCTCTTTCATTAGTAAAAATTGCATACGAGCGTTTGGGTACTCTCTCGCAAAATTTAAGTGTTGCGACTTATTTTGAACACTCATGTGAAGCAACGGCGGTTCTCGTGCATACTCCTATCAAAGGATTGATTCTCGATTTTGTTCATGGAGTAAAAAACAGTGACTCTCTTGAATCACTAGGAAAAAGTGATAAGCACGTAACGATTGGAATTATTGACGGGCGAAATGTATGGAAAAATAATCTTCAGCAATCACTCAAAACCTTGGAATACATTGAGACGTATATTCCCAAAGAGAGATTAACGATTGGCGTATCATGTTCATTACTTCACGTCCCTTATAGTCTAAAGAATGAAGAAAATTTAGACACCAATGTCAAAGAATTATTGGCATTTGCACAGGAAAAATTAGAGGAACTATCACTTCTTGGCAAAGCGTTTTTTTCTAATGAAATAATACCCTTTCCGTCGCATCCAAAAGCCGCAGTGGATGAAGCGATTCAAAATCGTTTAGGTGCTTTGAATCCTAATGACTTTAAGCGATCACATCCTTTTACGGTGCGACAAATGTCCGCGCGGGATACGTTTGATCTTCCGCCATTGCCGACAACCACAATCGGATCATTTCCCCAAACTGCCGAAGTTCGCAAAGTACGTCAAGAGGTTAAAAAAGGGCTTATATCCAAAGAGACGTATGAAGAGACGATGAAAAAAATGATTGCTTCATGCGTTGCATTTCAAGAGTCAATTGACTTGGATGTTTTGGTGCATGGCGAGTTTGAGCGTAACGATATGGTGGAATATTTTGGAGAACAGCTTAATGGATTCGCCTTCAGTCAAAACGGCTGGGTTCAAAGCTACGGAAGCCGATGCGTCAAACCACCATTACTTTACGGTGACGTAAGCCGATCGCATCCTATGACACTGAATTGGAGTCTCTATGCCCAAAGCCTCACAGATCGTCCGATGAAAGGGATGCTTACAGGGCCTGTAACGATTTTAAACTGGAGTTTCGTTCGTGACGATCAGCCTCGCAGTGTCACTGCAATGCAAATTGCACTGGCTATTCGTGATGAGGTAGATGATTTGCAACGAGCCGGTATTACGATGATCCAAGTAGATGAAGCGGCGTTCAAAGAGGGATATCCGTTGCGCCGTGAAAACCGAAGAACGTATGAAAAATGGGCACTGGAGAGTTTCTTGCTCAGTACCGCAGTAGCAGACAAAGAGACCCAAATCCATACTCATATGTGTTACAGTGAGTTTACCGACATTATCAAAACCATCGAAGCAATGGATGCTGATGTCATCTCCATCGAAACCTCTCGCAGCGGTAACCGGCTTTTACAGATTTTCAAAGAGACAGGTTATACCCAGGAAGTGGGACCGGGAGTTTATGATATCCACTCTCCGCGTATTCCCAGTGTAGAGGAAATGAAGCAACAAATTTATCTACTGCTTGAAGTGCTTCCTTCATCACAGCTTTGGATTAATCCCGATTGTGGTCTGAAAACCCGTGGATGGAGTGAAACCGAAGCAGCTTTGAGAAATATGGTGGAGGCGACGAAGGCGGTACGAGAAACTTTATAAATTCCTCGGATTTATCCCAAATCTAAGCTGGATTTAGCCCGAAGGGGGCACAATGACCCCCTTCGCGGGAATGACAAGCTAAATAATAAAAATTATCCTTTAGATTTTTAGGTTAACTTCCTGACGCTCATTTACATTAATCTTTGTGTGTTACAATTTCCCTACTTTAAAAATAACACAAGGAAATCCTATGCTCGTAACTAAACCCGCTCCAGATTTTACAGCAACAACCGTATTAGCAGATGGCACCATCGTTGATGGATTCAAATTATCCGAAAATTTCGGGAAAAAAGGGACGGTTTTGTTCTTTTACCCTCTTGACTTTACGTTTGTATGTCCATCAGAGATCATCGCGTTTTCACACCGTATTGAAGATTTCGAGAGCCGTGGCGTAAACGTTATCGGTGTTTCTGTTGACAGCCAATTTTCACACTTTGCATGGAGAGAAACTCCAATCGAAAAAGGTGGAATCGGCCGTGTTAAATTTCCTCTTGTTGCAGACTTGAGCAAACAAATTTCAAAAGATTACGATGTACTTTTCGGTGAATCAGTAGCCCTTCGTGGTTCGTTTTTGATCGACGCAAAAGGTATCATTCGTCATGCCGTTATCAACGACCTTCCATTGGGACGTAACATCGATGAGATGATCCGTATGGTCGATACGATGCAATTTACCGATGAGCACGGCGAAGTTTGTCCTGCTGGTTGGGTAAAAGGTGATGCTGGTATGAAAGCAAGCACTGCTGGTGTTGCTGAGTATCTTGCTGCTCACGCAGACGCACTATAATTTGAACGCCGAAATCTGCCTCTTTTGAGGCAGATTTTTCTTCTTTTACGACTCGTATTCTGATAAATCTTTAGCTCTCTTCCTCATTCATATCCTTAATTAACATAGGTTTTTATCTTTGAATATTTTTTAAAGCTTGACTGATGTATCATGAATTTACATACATTAAAACCAAGGAGAAATAAAATGCTTGAAACCATTGCTTTTATACTCATTATCCTTTGGATACTAGGACTAGTCTCGTCGTATACAATAGGGGGATTTATTCATATCCTTATAGTTATTGCAGTCGTGGTAATTTTAATCAGAGTTATTCGAGGTCGTCGATTGTAATCTTTCTAAACGATAGGAAGTTTTTTTTGAATTAAAAACTGCTTATCCTTTCTCTAAAATCACCGAATAGGCAATCATGCAATACTCTTTCTTAGCCTCCTACGCTCTCATCATTTTTGCCCTATGGTATTCACGTCGTGAACATTTCGGGCTCGAAAAACAGATCCTGACAAACTCTATTTTAGCGATGGTTCAGCTGGGATTGCTGGGGTATGCTCTTGTTTATCTTTTTAAAATCTCACACCCATCACTTTTATTTTTTGTACTGCTTGGGATGGTGACGTTCGGAGCATATACGGCTAAAAAACGTTCACCGCTAGGAAATCATAGTTTTCGGATTGCTTTTTATACATTGGGCGCATCGTCTGGAATTGTCTTTGCCTCAATGATGGCGTTTGGTGTCATACACATGGTTCCACACGAGATGATTCCCATCGGAGGGATGATTATCGGCAATGCTCTGAATGTTTACACTCAAAGTATTGAGCGATTTAAAGCAGAAGTCAAAAATACAGTGGAGACCATCGAGGGGATGGTAGCATTAGGAGCACCGCTCAAGGATGCGCTTGCATTTGCCTCTAAAGCCTCCGTCAAAGCCTCAATGATCCCGACGCTCAATATGCTCCAAACCGTCGGCATTATCCATATTCCCGGAATCACGACGGGGATGCTTCTCGCGGGAGCTGATCCTCTCAAGGCGGTCTCTTATCAGTTGGCCGTAATGTACATGATGGTGGCGGTTTCGTTGCTCGCTGCAGCGTTTAGTGTGCTTTTTTCCTATAAGCATATTTTTGGGGCAGTATACGGGATGAATACAGTGAGATAGTATAAGTTTTTTGCATTAAGTATAGGTACACTATAATTAATAAAACAGTAAATGAGGAAAATGGTATGAAGCTGATAAATCATCGATATACGAATCATGATGAGCTTGTATTATTTTTAGATATTCTATTGTCCCACGATCATAAAGCTATTTTAATTCAACTTTTTAGTGGAGTTTTGGATAAAAAGCTTATCCAATCCATCCTCGATAACCTCGCTTTAAACCTTCCAGATGCCATGCTTATCGGTGCCACTACGGCAGGTGAGATTATGGACGGGGTGATGAGTTCTTCTGACATTATTCTTTCTTTCTCATTATTTGAATCGACAGATATCTCAACGTATTATTTCCCCCAATGCGATTTTGAAAACGGTGTTCGTGCAGCAGAGGAGATACTTACCGATCGTACAAAAGTCTGTATTGCTTTTAGTGAAGGGCTCACAAGTGATGCCGAGTCATTTTTGGATGGATTTACTTCGGTGTGTAATGATGTGATGGTTGCTGGAGGAAATGCAGGGGATGATTTAACCTTTACCGGCACTTATGTGATGCAAGGCTCTCACCTTTATGACGTGGGAATTGTTATTGCGGTATTGGACAGTGATCTCCTAGTTGTTAACAATGCTTATTCTCTTTCATGGACGCCTGTAGGTAAATCTATGACGATTACCAAGGCAGAGAAAAATGTTATTTATGAGATAGATAATCGTCCGATTCGAGAGCTTTATACCCACTATTTGGGTGCTGAAACGGTTGAACATATTCCTGCGAGTGCGATTGAATTTCCACTGATAAAAATCGAAGATAATGTTGCGATTGCACGATCAATGATTGCCCAAAGCGAGGATGGCGGGTTTGTTTATGCGGGGCATTTTCATAACGGTGATCAGGTCCGATTTGCGATTGGTAATGTTGAAGAAGTGCTTAATCATGCCATAGATATTCAAGCATCTCTTGCCTCGTTTCCGGTTGAGGCAACATATGTCTATTCGTGCTCGGTTCGGAAGCTTTTTTTACAAGAACAGCTCAATTATGAATTTGGACTGATCAATGAGATTGCACCGTGTGTAGGTTTTTTTACCTATGGTGAATTTTTTCACTCTCATGCAGATAATCAACTTCTGAACATTACGACAACAACACTTTCAGTGAGTGAATCTCAATGTATTGCTACCTCCTTAGAGCCTGTAAATAAGAGTACATATCATCATTCAATGCTTAAATCACTTACCCATCTTGTGAATGTGACCCAAGAAGAGTTGGACGAAAACATTCAAAAATTGATGGCGAAAGAGCAAATGATTGAGAGTCAGCTTCGTGATGAACTTACGGGGATCAAAAACCGTACAGCTCTTTTTAATGATATGGAAATAATCGAAGGAATAATGATATTAGCAGTCTTTAATATTGACTTTTTTTCTACGATAAACGATTATTACGGATACGAAAGAGGAGATCAACTACTGAAAATTTTTGCTAAAAGACTGGTTGAAATTGTCGGGGATGATAACGTTTATCGCATTAGTGGTGACGAATTTGCTGTGATTTGTACCAACACTATTTTGGACCAAGAGTGCAGGGAATGGTTATTAGAGATAATAAAAGCTCTTGAAACGTATCGATTTCCTCTAAATGGGCATGAGGTTACTTTGAATATTTCAGCAGGAGTTGCCAGTGCAGAACATTCTAATGTCTATAATTTAGCGCATATTGCACTCAAAGAGGCTAAAAATCGAAGAACGAAAGTTATATTTTTTGATGATTACAAAACGTTGGAAGCCAAAACGCGCAACAATATTATTATGGTTAATAAAATTAAATCCGCCATTGAAAATGATCGTATAGTCCCCTATTTTCAAGGTATTGTTGACAACAAAACCAAGAAGATTGTCAAATACGAAGCACTGATTCGTCTGATTGATGAGGATGGCAGTGTTCTGAGTCCGTTTGCATTTCTCGAACACGCCAAAAAGTCTAAACTCTATGACGAACTTACCAAGATTATGATCACTAAGACGTTTAATGCGTTTGAAGCGTTGGATGTTGAGTTCTCGATCAATCTAACGTTACAAGATATTCAGTGCCAGGAGACACGAGGCTTTTTATACGAAATATTACAAAATTCAAAAGCTGCAAAACGCGCAGTTTTTGAAATCGTTGAATCAGAAGGAATTGAAAATTTCGAGGAAGTAGCTCTTTTTATTCTTATCCTCAAATCATACGGCTGTAAGGTTGCGATTGATGATTTTGGTACCGGATATTCCAATTTTAGTTATTTGAGTAAGCTTGATATTGATTACATAAAAATTGATGGTTCTCTTATCAAGAATATCAACAGTGATGCCGATCATCTCCTCACGGTTGAGAGCATCCTCTTTTTTGCGCACAGAAAAGGGATTGAAACCATTGCTGAATTTGTAGAAGATGAAGAAACTTTCACTAAACTCTCTGAGCTTGGGGTGACGTATACGCAAGGGTATTTATTTTCGATTCCGTCGGCACATATTAAAGAGGAGGGGTATTAATGAAAATTTTTATTTTTATTTTATTTATCATTACCTCTTTGATAGCCGAAAAAAGTGCTGAAAAAGTATCGGTACAGCTTGATTGGAAATATCAGTTTGAGTTTGCCGGATTTATTGCAGCAAAAGAAAAAGGATTTTACCGTGATGCAGGTTTGGATGTAACCTTGCGAGAATACCATGATGGTATTGATATCGGTGCAGATGTTTTAGCGGGTAGATCGACGTATGGCGTGTACAATTCCAGTATTATGGTTGAGAATGGACGCGTAAAACCAATTGTCTTGATGGGAACGTATTTTCAACACTCTCCACTCATTTTTGTTGCACGTAAAGGAATTAAAAATCCAAGTGACATGATAGGCAAAACAATAATGGGAACAACTTATGAGCTCAAATACAGCTCATTAGCCCTCTTGCTTAACCATTTTAGTATTTCGCCTAAAAATGCTCACTTTGTCGATCATACTTTTAACATTCAAAATTTCATTGATGGAAAAGTAGATATTATGAGTGCTTTTCGTTCCAATCAGCTCTATGAACTTGATCGTAGGGGTATTGAGTACGAAATTATTGATCCGGCACAATACGGATTTATGATGAGTGCAGTCAACCTTTTCACATCTCCAATGGAGGCGATTGAACATACCGATCGAACACAGCGGTTTATTGATGCGACAAATCGAGGATGGAAATACGCACTTGATCACCCTGATGAAATGATTGGTATTCTCGTTCATAAATACGCTGCTCAAAAATCACGCAATGCTTTGAAATATGAGGCGAAAGTAACAAAACAGCTGGTGATGACCGATTTTTATCCCATCGGTGAAGTCAATTCTGAACTGACAGTCCGAGCGTTTAAACAGCTAATGCAAACCGGTGCGCTTAACGGTGATCAGAAGCTGGGTCGCTATATGTTTAAGGATATAGCTGTAAATTCTCGTGAAAATATTGAATTTACAAGTGCTGAGAAAAAGTATCTTCTTGAAAAGAAAAAAATTACGATGTGTGTGGATCCCGAATGGTATCCGCTCGAAGCAATACGTGACGGAAAACATATCGGAATGGCAGCGGATGTGATGCATGTTTTCGAAAAACAAATTGGTGTACCCATTGAGTTAGTACCGACGATGTCATGGAATCAATCGCTTTTGTATGCAAAAGAGCGAAAATGCGACATTTTATCGCTTGCAACAACTGCCCCTGAGAGATTGAAATATATGAATTTTACCTCTTCGTATTTGAGTATTCCTTACGTTATGCTAACGACAAATGAGAAGCCTTTTGTCGAAGATATTGGGTCATTAACAAAAGAAAAGATAGGAATTGTCAAAGGATATTCCACTGTTGGTATACTAAAAGAGCATTATCCACATTTAAATATTGTAGAAGTCAATTCGATTACTGAGGGGTTGAGCAAGGTAGAAAGCGGCGAGTTGTATGGCTATGTCGATAATTTAATTGTGGTATCTTCGTACATCCAAAAAGAATATACGGGAGTTTTAAAGGTATCTTCACGACTTAATGAAAAAGATGAGTTGTGTGTCGGTGCCCGTAATGATGAACCATTATTATACGGTGTATTTGAGAAAATGGTCAAAAATATTGATCCTGCTGTGATGCAAAGTATCTATAACCGTTGGGTATCAACAGTCGAAGAAATATCATGGTTCGATCGTGGGATTTTCTGGAAATTTCTTTTTATTCTTATAGTGGGTATTGTGGCATTTACATGGCGTTATCTTTTATTGAAACACCATAATGCTCAACTGCAAAAACTTTCTATTACTGATAAGTTGACGGGATTGTATAATCGTCAGAAAACGGACATTATTCTTATTAATGAGCAAAAAAAGGTAAATCGATATCGTGATTATCATTGTTCGGTGATGATGATTGATGTCGATAATTTCAAAGTCATTAATGATATGGTAGGACATCAGGCAGGGGATAATGTTTTGGAAACTTTGGCCACTATTATGAAAGACAACCTTCGGGCTACTGATATATTGGGTCGTTGGGGCGGAGAAGAATTTATTGTCATTTTACCTCATACCACTACGGAAGATGCGATGGCGGTTGCGGAAAATTTTCGACGAAAAATAGAAAAATCTTCGTTTGGTTTAGTAGATCAGGTGACGGTTAGTATCGGTGTAGGAGAATTTATAAACGAAAGTGTACATGAGTGTGTAGGAAGAGTGGACAGTGCTTTATACGAGGCAAAAGAGAGAGGTCGAAATAAAGTGTGCCAAGCCTTATAAAGGATGATGCATAGTGAAGTATAAAAAGATTATAAAAGATATACTATAATATAAATATTCTAGTATAGGGGTTTACAATGAAAAAAAGTACTATTGTTTTATTGGCTTTGCTTGGACTATGTTCAGTAGCTTTTGCAGGTGAAGACGGTTCGGTTCTTTATAAAAAATGTGCAGTGTGTCATGGTGCGCAGGGTGAGAAAGCGGCATTTGAGAAAAGTAAAGTCATTAGAGATATGAGTAAAGATCAAATTTCTGCAGCACTTAAAGGGTACAAAGACGGAAGTTATGGCGGAGCTCAAAAAGGTCTTATGAAAGGTCAAGTAGCATCATTAACGAATGATCAAATCTCTGCTTTGGCTGCTCATATCGCGAAATAATTCTTTAACAGCAAGAAACTCTTAGTTTTTAGCCACTATTGTTGCCGTGTAGCCTGTTTGGGCTACAGCATCTTGCATCATTTTTAAACTCACTGTATTCTCGGTATTTACCAAAGCACTTTCATTTTTAAAATTTACTTTTACCTCTTGGACACCATGAACACTAAGCAGTGCTTTTTTGACCGCCAACGTGCAGGCAATACAGTGCATTCCGCCGATATTCAGACTCCATTCTTTTGGGTAAGCGAGAGAAACCAAAAATAGCAGTCCCAGTATTATTCTCCCCATATTAACGCTTCATAGTAGGGATAGAAAAGGGCAGCAAGGCTAAAGAGGAACAAGGCCCAAAAAAGAATTATGAGGATTTTGGAGGTGAGGCTTGGCTCGCAATCGCATTCGATTTGCTTTTTAATCACCATTTGGTAAAAGCCGATACTGAGCATCACTACAGCGAAAGCGGTAAAAATCCAGCGATAACTGTTCAATTGCGGAACATTGATAACCCCTGCAAAGGAAATTCCAAACACCATAAACAGTGTAGGAACCAAACAGCATGAGGCGGAGAGTAACGCCGTGACCAATGCCCCTGAAAGTACGAGAACAGCACTTCGACGCTCTTGCTGCATCATGGTATCAAGCGGGTTCTCGTCGTCACGTTGTGTATAGCCCAGCCCTTTGGTGATGGTCAATCGTGTTGCACCATCTTCTAGGAGGTCTTCGATAAAAGTGCACTGTTGTGAGAGGGCAAAGCGTTTGCAGTTTTCACGACCGCTGAGAGTGTTTACCTCTAGGACGAGCGTGGCATCTTCGGGAAGGGCGTCCAGTACTTTTTTGGTCTCCAGTACGGGACGGGGACACTCCATGTCGCGGCAGTCGAGAATCATAAAGTCACTTTTTTGGAGAGAATTTTGTATTGATACTCTGAGGGTTCAAACGGATCGAGGTATTCACCGGCTACTTCAGCATACGGGTATCCAAACGAATCCAGTGAACCTTGAGTATTGGCAGGATAGAGGTCAAAATCGCGTGCGTGATTAAAGGCCATCCAGTTGTTCTCCCAAAATCCGAAAAATTTATCGGCAAGCTCTAGAACACGAGGAGACGTTTTTTCAAGATTTTCTTTTAACACCAATTTGGTAATGTCCGCAGGATCACAAGGTACCCATCCCAGAGTAGAGATGAAAAACTCCAGTTTGCAGTGTTGGGATTTGGTAATATCTTCTTTGGCTCCAAACGCAGGAGAGAGTCGTGAAGGTCCAACACGAATCCCTAACACTTCACGTGCAGGAATTCCTGATGCTCGCATGAGTGCGACGCACAGCGCGGACATATCGAGACATTTTCCCCCCATGCGACCATCTTTTTCGAGTTGTGCCAACATCGCATTTGGACTTCCTACCCCGCATCCGTGAACGTTCTCATCGCGGTAACCGTTGGCAATAATCCAGTCGTAAATTTTTCGGGCTTTTTTGAGGGGGTCTTTCTCATTGCCGACAATTTTTTTGGCTGCTTTGGCAACGGCTCCATCGGTGGGAATGTGGGCTGTCGGGGCTAAAAACTCTTTGGCTTCTTGGATGCTATCAGAGCACACTCGTGTCCGTTTGAAATCACATTGACGGTCGCGTAAGGCTACTTTCATGGATAGATCAAGGGTTTTATTTGTGGCACTATTATCCCAGTAAGCATAAAATGTTGTACTTTCATAATTGTTATGCGTTGTTTGAAAACTCTTTTTAGCTGTTCCCCCAGCTCCGATTTGTAGAACACTTTGGAATCCTGAAATATCACTGGGAAGCGGAATCCATAATGCACACTCTTTTGCACCATGAGCGGTGAGATCAAACTTCCATTGGAGGTCATAGAGTGCTAATGTGTTTTTTATCTCCACCGAAGCGGTAAGAAAAGAAGGAGCAAGACAAATCGCCCCTGAAAGGGCAGTTTTTTTGATGAATTCTCGTCGGTGCATAATGATTCCTTTTTTTATGTGCTCGTCATTCACCCGAGGGCACTTCGCCCGCGAAGGCGGGAATCCAGCTCTGGTAAAGCGGGGATGGATCCCCGTGTCAAGCACGAGGATGACGGGTTTAATAAATTACAATATCCGTATCCGTTTTAGCAAAAACTTCGGCAACAATGACGGCATTTATCCCCTCATTAAGACAACGTTCCACCATCTTTTGGGCATTTTGAGGTGTTGCGGAAATAAGCAACCCTCCTGATGTCTGTGCATCAAAAAGGATCATCTCCAAATCAGCACCAATATTACGCTTGAAATCGACATATGATTCTAAATACTCTTTGTTCGCATAGCTCCCGGCAGGAATAATTCCCATTGCTGCCATTCCCATTGCTTCAGGGAAAAATGGGACAGAATGAGCATCGACTTGGATCGTTTTTGCACCGGCACTCATTTCGCGCAAATGTCCCAAAAATCCAAATCCCGTCACATCGGTACAGGCGTGAGCACCAAATTCCCGTGCGATTAACGACGCTTTATAGTTGAGGGTACGCATGGTGTCGGCGACTTTGATGACGGTGTTTTCATCCAACAAATCGGCTTTGATTGCCGTGGTTAAAATCCCAAGACCTAAAGGTTTGGTGATGAGAATCACATCCCCCTCCTGCACTGTATTATTGCGCAGTATTTTATTAGGATGGACGAATCCGGTACACGAAAGGCCGTAAATCATCTCAGGCGTTTCGATGGTATGACCGCCCACGATAACCGCACCGCACTCTTGCACTTTACTCATTCCGCCACGTAAGATTTCGGTGAGAATCTCAGTGTGATGATTTTTTCCGTCAAACCCTACGAGATTAAGAGCGGTTTTCGCATCGCCTCCCATAGCAAAGACATCGCTTAGAGAATTGGCAGCCGCGATTTGCCCATAGATAAACGGGTCATCGACAACAGGGGTGATAAAATCAACTGTCTGTACCATCGCTAAATCGTCCGTGATACGGTAAACTCCCGCATCCTCGTTCCCCTCAAATCCGACAAGCAAATCTTTGTGAAACGATTTCAGATGGCACGTGACATTTTCCAGCGATCCAGGTGAAAGTTTAGCAGCGCATCCCGAAGCACGGACAAATTTGGTAAGTTTAGAAGCGTTGTTCACGTTGTATTTCCTTGAGGGTCTCAATCGTTTTAGCATGGTCATCGTTGCAGATAGTAATAGTGGGTTTGATGGTAACTTTGTACACTTTATCGTAATACTGGGTCAATAATATCTCAGAAACACGCGCTAAATTACCGTTCTCGAATGCGGTGATACTGGAGGCTTTATCGTCACGGCTGATGTAGGGAGAAATCCGCTCCATTCGTCCCATGAAAAAGCTCTCATCCATATGGTCATACATTCGCATAATCCGCGTTACGCGTTGTTCGATGGGGGCGGTGATTTCTATGCGCAATCCTGCATCCATTTGATGATACAGGGAGTTTGGGAGCATGATTTTACCGATTCGTTTGCTTTCAGCTTCGACAAAAGCACCTTTTGTGACGTCTAATCCTAAAACAGCGTGAACCAAACGATTTTGAAATTCTTTTTGGGTAGGTTGCGCACCATTGACATCTCCAAATACCGAGCCATAATGATTTGCCATTTTTTCCAAATCGATGACATTGGTCAACTCTTGGAGAAGATCACTTTTACCGCATCCCGTATGCCCCATCAGTGTCAAAAAGTTAATGGGTGGAAGATTTTCAAGATAACCGGTGACAAAGGTTCGGTAGGATTTGTACCCGCCGATTACCCGTTCGATGGGATACCCGATACTTGAAAAAATGGTCCCAAGTGAAGAAGAACGCATTCCACCACGAGCGCAATAAATCGCGATTTTTGACCCTGGATTGTAGGCAGGATAGAGCTCTTGAATATGACGTGCAGCATTGAGACAGACGAAAGATGCGCCCTTTAGTCGTGCTTCAAAAGCGGATATTTGCTTGTAGATGGTTCCTACTTGAGCATGCTCTTCGTCGCTGAGGGCATAAAAATTGCGCGCACGTGGAATATGAGATTCGCCATATTCACACGGGCTTCGGGCATCGATAATCAGATCATAATCATCAAGAGAGGCTAAAAATGTTTCGATTGGTATTGTTTGTATCATAGTGGAATTTTATCATGGGAAGCCTAATAGCGCTATTAGCGCTAAAAGAAGAAGAATTTTCTAAGTACGATAAACAGAGACTTGATCTGTAAGGCGCTCTGTCATCTTGTGTAAATGCTCTGCAGCAGTAGCTATCTCTTCGACACTTCGTGCATTGGAAGCTGAAAGTTCATGAATTTTGGAAATTTTGACGATAATTGCATCGGTAGTGTGTGCATTTGCAGCAGTATCATTTGCAAGTTTTTCGATAGCATCGACAGTATCATCAAGTGCGCTTACAGCGGTTGCTGTATGATCGTCTACGGCAGAAGAAGCGTCTACAAGCTGTTCGATACGGCTGGTATTGTGGTTCATTTGCTCGGTGATGTCATTGATAGATTGAACGATGACGTTGACCGTTGCATTGGTTTCGATCAAACTTTTTTGGGTACGTTCAGCGAGTTTACGTACTTCATCCGCAACGACGGCAAATCCGCGACCATGTTCACCGGCGCGAGCTGCTTCGATAGCGGCATTGAGAGCGAGAAGATTGGTTTGATCGGCAATATCAGCGATAACGGTGAGAACTTGTTTAACTTGAGATGCTTCTTGGGAAAGTGAATTGAGCCGTTGGTTGATTTCACCTTCCATTTCAACGGTAATCGAGAGCTGCTCGATCGTATTGTGAAGGGCTCGTTGAGCTTCTTGGAGATTTTCTCTCGCTCCAATGGCTTGATCACGAACCTTTTTTGCTTCATTTGCAGAGGCTTGCATTGCTGCTTTCATTTGATCCGATTCATGAGTTGTTTCGCGGACGATGCGTGCCTCTTCTTCAGCTGCTTTTCCGATGATCAGAGTTGTTGCTGAGAGTTGAGCTGAAACGGAAAGATTTTCATTGGACGCCATGTGAATGGCTCCAAATGATTCACGTAACATACTGACAAGTTCGCTCAGTTTTTTACCCATTTCAGAAAGCTCATCATCTCCTTCGATCACGGTGTTCTGGGTAAAATCTCGGTCATGTGCGATGGCTTTGATAGTTGCTTCCAGGCGACCGATTGAACGAGAAATATTGCCGATGATGAGGGAAAAGATTCCTATCATAATTGCAGCACTGATAAGGATAAGTACTACCATGGTTGTTGCATTGGAATCGAGTGTATCAATATTTTTCTTCTTCATCGATGCGATCAATGTTTCTTCTTCAGCAATGATACTTTGATAACTCGCAGCCGAATCTTTGGTGACTTGCAACAGCTCTTTCCCCTCCGGTGTTGTTAAAAAGTCAAGGCTGTGAATTTCACTTTCATTTTCACTGATGATTTTGATACGAGGTTCATTAAGTTTGACCCACTCTTTATGGTGCGTGTCAATAGAAGCAAGCCGCTTTTTATTTTCTTCGGATCGAGTCATTTTAGAGAGTGTTTTGATCGTTTCGGAGAGATTTTTATTGTTTTCATTGTATCGCTCTAAAAATTCATCAGTATACAGAATCTGATACCCGCGAAGTTCCATCATCGCACCATTGGTATGTCTTTCAATATCACCCAGCAGAATCATTCTCTCAGCGGTTTTTTTAGCGTCTTTATTGTTTGAATAAGACAAATATCCTAATGTTGCGAAGATAACGATACTAAGTAGTATAAGGGCATTAAGCTTGCCTCGGATAGTGGCGATGTTGATCAAGTCAGACTCCTAAATTCAGTGTAATATATAAAAATTATAACATAATTACTATGGGTTATATGTTCGCGCTTACAATTCTTTTTAAGCTCATTTTCGATATCTTTAAATTAAGAGGAAGTTATCCTTAATTTTTATTTTAGTGGGGAAAGATGTCTATCCTTTTCAAGCAGTTGCGTATTGATTGATGCATGATAATTTTGTGCGGATTATAGTTTTTTTATTTCTCTCATCGGTAGTGATGTATGGAAATACGCTTCGTGTTGGCATTTTTCAGCCGATTATTAACAGTACGGTGCCAAAAAAAGATTATATACTGGGAACGACAGTTTTTATGAAAGCCATTACTGAGGATGCGGGTATCGAAATAAGCATTGCATATTATGATGATCCTCGAAAACTGGGAGAAGATTTTAACAGTAAGAAACTCGATTATATCGCTTCTGATGCCCTGACTATCGTTCAAAATATTCCCATTGCCAATCTCGAAAATGGAATTATGAGTTTTAAGGACTCCAAAGTCGATTCTCAGACTCTTTTGATCATCGGACTTAGTAATGATTCACGCACCATTCACCATAGGACCCATAGGTTATATGCGCAAGGGAATTGATTCGGATTTACGAGCAAAAGTGATATCATTGGGTAAGCAGCTTAATACGACGAATCGCGGTAAACAGCTTTTACAGCTTTTTAGAGCCTCTACGATGGATGATTCTTATACTAAAGATTTGCAAAATATTTACACGTTATATAGACAGTATCAAACCTTAAGTCAAGGGAAAAAAAGATGAAAAAAGCTTTTATAGGTGGATTATTGATCTTTCTAGCCCTCTCTGCTCATGCTGAAAAAATAACGGTTGGTCTGTATGATCCTGTTTTGAGTGCACGTATGTCCAAAAAAGATTATGTATTGGGCATGAATGTATTTGTAAAAGAATTGATACGCAGTGAAAAGATAGAGGGCGAGACGATTTCATACGATGATCCTATTAAGCTTGCGGACGATTTTGAAAGCGGTAAAATCAATATGATTGCCTGTGATGCATTGACGATCGTTGATAATATCCCGTTTTCTTATCTGCAAAGTGGAATTATGGGGTATAAAAATAACAAAATAGATAATCAAACACTTTTACTTATTTCAAATACGGAAGATACTCGTCCTTTTCATGAAAAATTACGCGGAAGCATTACGACGAATGGGGATACTACGGCTGAACTTTATGTCAAAACGTTGATGCTCCAAAATGGCCTAAGTGAAAGTGTCAATTGGATTGTCACCAAAAACCCTCAGCAAAGTATCTTAAAACTATTTTTTAAAAAAGCAGATTTAGCACTTGTGGATAGAGGTTCTTTTATGATCGCGGCTGAGCTCAATCCGCAGCTAAAAACCAAACTAACGATTTTAAAAAGCATCCCACTCACCGTCGGAGCTGTAAGCTTTATGAGAAAGGGAATGTCTCCGGTATTGCATCAACAAGTGCTTGCTCTGGGAAAAGAGATGAACAGCACACCCAGAGGAAAACAGCTTTTACAGCTTTTTCGAGGCACGTATATGGATGAATCATCTCCCAAAGAACTTGAGAACGTCTATGCACTCAAAAAACAGTATGAAACTCTGCATAAAAATACTCTAAAACAAACTCAAGGAAAATAATAATGACAAAAACTTTTTTCTCTCTTGCATTGATAACAACGGGTTTGTTTGCTCAAAGCCTCAGCCTAGATGATGCAATACGTATCGCACTGGAAAACAACCGCAATCTCAAAATCTCTCAAACCGCCCTCCAAATTGCCGATGCACAGTATCATCAGGCATTGAGTGCCCGTTATCCGCAGCTTACGGCAAGTGCGAGTGCAATGCGTATGGATGAAGATCCGTCGTTTTTGATGAAGGGAAATTTTGTATTACCGCAAAATGCTACAAATGCTTTGAGTTATTCAGGCGCATTGTTGAGTGACGCTGTCACTGGTGGCAATACAGCTCCTGGCATGGTAATGCTTCTTCAAAACGGAGGGACTCTTCCCTCCCAGAGTATCCCCCTAAACATGGACGTAAAACAAATGGATCGTGATTTAGGCGTTCTTCGTTTAGACATGATGTACCCTCTTTATACCGGTGGTAAAATCGATGCGATTATCAAACAAGCGACACTCAACAAATCGATCCAGTCCGAAGAAGCACGACGAAGTGAGACTGAGGTGATTTATGATGTCAAGCGTTACTATTACGGTGCGATGCTCGCTCAACAGCTGGACACTGAGACCCATGATACGTTAGAACGGATGACGATGGTCAAAGACCTCACCGAAACGTTCTACCAAGGCGGTTCGCTCAAAGTCAAAAAAACCGATTATCTCCGCACCCTCACGACGGTGAACATGATCGCTTCCATGAGTGAAGAGATGCACTCCAACACCGAGCTTGCTAAATCCGCTCTCGTCAATGCCATCGGATTACCGTGGAACAGTACCATTGAGCTTTCCCAAAACGAGTTCGCTACGCCAAAGCTCGAAGGGGACCTCCAAGCACTCGTCAATGATGCCTACCGTTTTAACCCGACTCACAATCAGCTCAAGCTCGCTATCGACGTCCAAAGTGCCAAAGTTGACGAAGCGTCCAGCGGGTATCTCCCTAGCATCGCATTGACAGCAAATGCTCAAAAACTCTTGAACAGTTATGATGCAGGGGTGGTGAATGATACGAATAAAAACTCTTGGACGATCGGAGTCGGATTGCAATGGAATGTGTTTGAGGGATTTAGAACCGATTACGCGGTACAAGAAGCCAAGTTAAACAAACGAAATTTCGAACATAAAGAAGTGCTGTTACAAGAAGGGTTAGCGCTTCAGGTCAAATACGCGTTTATCAAACTCGGACAAAGCGAACGTCAAAATACGGCCCTTAGCCTAGCAAAAGCCAGCGCATCCGAAAATGCCGATCTCAACACCCGTGCGTATCAAGAGGACATGGTAGAAACAAAAGACGTTATCGAAGCACAGATCATGGAAACGTTCGCAAAAATGGCATATTGGAAAAATCTTCATGATTTTTCAACCTCCAAAGCTCATCTTGATTACATCATCGCTTCGCAGGGCAGCAAATGATCTCTTTTTTGCGTAAAAAACTTCTCTATCAGGTCTATACTCTGATCATCACCATTATGGCAATGATGATGCTGGTGATTGGTTATTTGGTATTGCAAGAGCAAGAGCGGACGATTTTGGATGTTATGCGTACTCAAGCCCAGACATTGGCGAAATCAATCGAACTTGTCAGTGCCGATGCGATGGTTACCAATGATCAGAGTTTTTTGGTAGAACATAATATTAACGTTCTTGCGCACAGTCCCGCTATTCGTTTTATTATCATTTCTAAAAATAATGGTGAGGCGCTGATGACGCGCAAGGATGAGTGGCAGCTCATGGGAAGTGTTCCCCAAAATGTGAAACATCTTGAAGGAAGCAGTGAACACCAAACTATTATGGTCAATCCCTATGTTCAAGGATCAGAGAAAATCTATTATTATACCTATCCGCTTAATTTTGATGGAATATCATGGGGGTGGATTCATTTGGGCTTTTCGCTTGAAAGTCTCAACCATGCATACGATGCAATTTACAGTGAAATTTTACTGATTTTTTTAATTGTATTTATCGTCCTTACAATCAGTATTTTTTTCCTATCCCGATATATCGTTGGACCGATTATTGCCTTGAGTTATGCGACCAAAAAAATGGCACAGGGAGATATGGAAGTTACGTTTTACTCTTCTCGCAAGGATGAAATCGGTGAGCTTACGAACAACTTTAATGCAATGGCGCAGAGTCTTTTAAAAAGCCAAAATGAACTCAAAAACAGTAATGCCCTTTTGGAACAAAAAGTTGAAGAACGAACCCGAGCACTTGAAGAGATAAACAGAACGTTGGATGAGCGTGTACAGCATGAAATTTTGATACGACGAGAACAAGAACAGATACTCATCCAGCAATCGCGTTTCGCAGCGATGGGAGAAATGATCGGCAATATCGCTCATCAGTGGCGTCAACCTCTGAATGCACTCTCATTACTTTTACAAAACGTTATATTTGCGTATGAAACGGGCAATATGGATAAGAAACTGATGGATCGTGTCAGCACAAAAGGCAATCTTCTTATTAGCAATATGTCTACGACCATCGATGATTTTAGAAACTTTTTCAAACCGAATCGGATTAAAGAGCCCTTCAATATTGGCGAGCAACTTAGTAAAACGCTTCAAATGCTGCAAGCTTCTTTATCGGAACATCAGGTCAGTGTTGAATGCGATATAGAAGAAGGATTGAATGTTGAAGGATTTGGAAATGAATTTTCTCAGGTTCTGCTAAATATTATTAATAACGCTAAAGATGCGTTGGAAGAACGTCATATTATTAATAAACTAGTCCAAATCAAGGGCTATCGCAGCGACAATGATATTATTATTGAGATTAGTGATAATGCTGGAGGAATTCCAGATGACATCATGGATAAAGTTTTTGATCCCTACTTTACGACAAAAGAAGAGGGAAAAGGGACAGGAATAGGTCTTTACATGTCCAAAGTGATTATCGAAAACAACATGCAGGGTAAACTTTCAGTACGAAACAGCGATGTGGGGGCTTTGTTCACAATCACATTGGCGAAAGAATAAATGCTCTTGGATTTTAAGATTAAGCGTACTATACTCAATATATATGATTCAAGGAATGGTTTATGCCAGATACATTAAACACTCTTTCGTCGTTACGGATACTGTACGTTGAGGATGATAAAAATACGCAAGAAGAGGTTGCATTTTTCCTAGAACCGATTATTTCACAACTTTATACCGCATCCAATGGTAAAGAAGGATATGAGCTTTACGTTCTTTATTCTCCGGACCTCATTATTACTGACATACAAATGCCCATTATGAGCGGTATTGATATGATCAAAAAAATCCGTCAAAATGATTCTAAGACGCCCATTTTCATCACGACCGCGTATAACGAAACCGATTATCTTCTCAATGCTATCAACAGCGGAGTAAATCGATATATCCTAAAGCCGATTAATTTTAAAATTCTTCTTGATACCATTCGTGATGTATGTTTTTATTGTACCCATCAGCCGTATTCGGTTTCCATCGACCAAAATGGCACGATTCTAGATACTAGTAAAAATTGGTCAAATCTAAGCGGTTATACGTTGGATGAGATGCTTAATACACCTTTGCACAATTATATTGACCCCAAAAATCACTCGGTATATGATGACTTTCTTTCTGTTCTTAAGAGTGCCGATGATCATCTAAAAAAGAAAATTGTCCTTATCCATAAAAATAAAAAAGAGATTGAAACTATTTTATACGCTGCCAAGGTCAAATCATCGGATGAGACTACTTCTATTTTTGAGCTCGAATTTAAAACTCTCTCTGCGTATATCCATGATGAAGAGCTTTTAAGTAAAGAACTCAAAGCAGAACGTTTTCTCAAAGAACTGATTAAAATGAATCTATTGATCTACAAAGAAATAGCCAGAGAAGAAGAAAAAATTATGTTTTTACAGCATATGGCAGATCTTTTTACGCAACATGGTCCTTTTGAATTTGCGTTTGTAGCCTATACCGATGATACTCAGTTCGTTTCGATCAACCAGCAAGGTCATCATAAGCATATAGATATTCAAGCGCTTTTCCCTCACTCCGTGCCGCTTTCAACTATCGATTGCCCGATGGTAGAAGTGATGAAGCATCAAAAAATCGTCTTGATCGATAATTTGTCTACATTTCCATATTTTGATACCAAACCGTTTTTGATGGATAATGGAATCCAATCCATCGCAGCTCTCCCTCTCCATAAAAAATCACGTACGGAAAAAAAGGGAACGTTTTGCGTTATGCTCAAGCAACCGTATACCCTCAATGACGAAGTTCTGGAATTATTTGAAGCGATTACGGAAGTAATCAATATGGGGCTTCAATCGATTGAAGATCGTGCTGAGCGTGAGACGCTTGAGAAGCAACTCAAAGCGGAGCTGGTAGAGCGTAAAAAGCATGAAGAGCTCATTGAGCAACTCGCATTTTACGATCCTCTCACTCAACTGCCAAATCGTCGCTTATTGAGTGACCATCTTATCAAAACTATCGCATCCAGCAAACGTAACGGTCATTACAGTGCGATTCTCTTTTTGGATTTGGACAATTTTAAACCTCTCAATGATATACATGGACACGCGATAGGTGATTTACTCCTTATTGAAGCTGCAAATAGAATTAAGAACTGTTTACGGGAAAGTGACGTGGTAGCACGATTTGGCGGAGATGAATTTGTGATGATTCTCAATGACTTAGGTGAAGACTATACGTTATCGTTTGAGTATGCGATGGCAGTAGGAGAAAAAATTCGAGCAATGTTAGCAAAACCTTATTTTCTACCGCTTTCGGACAGCGAAGAGACCGTTATAACTTCTTTTATTGAGCATCAATGTACATCAAGTATCGGTGTTAAAGTATTTGGAGCTCAAGAGCATGAGCAAAACGAATTGATTAAACAAGCCGATACTGCAATGTATCAGGCAAAAAAAAGAGGACGAAATCAAATAGTTTTGTATAAAGACGAGTAGCCTGGAGAATTGATTTCTTCGTTTCTCTTCCTCTTTCAGTGTTCTTTTCTAACAGCATTGATATTCGCAATTTTTCATCATTTCTAAACCGATCGTATGATTACTCTCTTCAAAAAGTTCTTCAATATAAAAGACACATGAGCAGACGAGATACAGCACCTTTTCGTCGGAATCATTTTCGTAATATTTTTGAGGAATTTTTGCACAAAATGAATCCCAAAACGGGTTGTTATACTGATCGTCTTTAAGTACTTCTAAAACTGAGTCAATTACATCTGATGCATGTTTATAACAATCAATATTCATAAAAGAGATATATCTATCTGCTTGCTCCATATTTTTTCCTTTTTAAACATTTGCCCCTATTGTATAGCAGCTAAAGGGGAAAAGCAGTAAGACAGGAAAGCAATAACAGGCGTTATATGCGTAAAAAATCAGCATGTTTGGATAAATGGCTATGTAGGAGACTGGATAGGTAAAATAGCGTAATCTTCTTGAACGAAAAGACTTGTGAGTTTTTCTGAAATGTTATAAGATGGGGTGATTTTATAAAGTGGTGGCCAATCTCGGAATCGAACCAAGGACACGCAGATTTTCAATCTACTGCTCTACCGACTGAGCTAATTGGCCACGTTTTGTGGAGTGCAAGTATAGCTAGCAAAGCTTAAAAATAAGCTTAATGCTTGTTTTATTTTTGCGCAAGCTCTTTAAAGAGATTTCCTCGCTGCGCATAAGAGGTAAATTGGTCCAGACTGGCAGCTGCTGGAGAGAGCATTGCAACGCTTTGACGATTGTGTTTTTGTTTGATTTGTTCTACTGCGACATCGAGAGTATTACACAGTGTGCAAGGAATATTGTATTGTTTGCACAGTGCTTCAAGTCTTGTTGCGTTAGCACCGATGGCATAAACCGTGAGTTCGTACTTTTTGAGAGGGATAAACAATTCTTCTAGTTCAACCCCCTTGTCATCGCCACCGAGGACTAAGTGTATCGGGAATTCGCCATAGGTACGCAATGCTGCAAGAGTAGCATCAATATTCGTTGCTTTGGAATCATTGACCCAGAGACGGTTTTTGGTATCACGAAACTCTTCTTGGCGGTGAGGGTCGAGGATAAAGGCATTGATGCGGTCATAATCAACACGATCATAGAGGATTTTATCAATTCCCATTGCGATCATGGCATCCATCAAAAATGCCCCTTTAAATTTTATTTTAGACGCATCAAATCCAAAATACTTCGCTAAATCTTTTTCATTTTCGTAGAGGATTTTAAATCCCTTTGTTGGAACATCCGCAAACATTTTTGGCAAGATGATTGCTTCTCCCTCTTTCATCATCGAAAGCGGTTTGAGTTTGGCTTCAAAATACGCTTCCATGCTTCCATGCCAGCTCACGTGGTCAGGAGTGACAGGAAGCAGGGCATAAATATTCGGACGGGCCACTTCGTTATAGTGCATACTAAAGGAACTTGTCTCTAAAATCCAAATAGGCGCTTCAGGGGATAGATCAGCCAGAGGAGTTCCGATATTGCCACCGCTCATCGCCCCTTTGTCTTTTAGTAGATGTTCGACCATTTGAGTGGTGGTCGTTTTTCCGTTAGTTCCACTGATCCAGATGGAGAAAGGCATTTTAGGAGCAAAAAAATCGTACTCGCTGATGAGATGCGATGCACTTTGGATAAGTGGATGTGAAGGAGGAAATCCGGGAGAGGGGATTTCATGGGTAAAAGCTCTTGTATCAAATTCGCTGACAGGTTTGAGCTGATTTCCTTCCTCATCGATAAAGGGCTTGGTTACTTTGTCATCGAAAAAAGTACAAAAACCCATACGTTTAGCAATAGCGCGGGTTGTTTTACCGTACCCGAAACAGGCAATTTTCATGTTTTCCATTAACGAATCTTCATTGTGATCAGGGCAAGGATGTTAGAAAGCATCGCAATAATCCAAAATCGAACGATAATTTTGTTTTCTGCCCACTGTTTCATTTCAAAATGATGATGGATCGGTGCCATTAAAAAGACCCTTTTTTTGCGGAGTTTGTAGCTTCCTACTTGTAAGATGACGGATACCGTTTCAATGACGAAAATAAAGCCGATGAGAATAAGTAAAATTTCACTTTTTCCGATGATTGCCATATACGCAATAAAAGCACCCAATGTAAGTGAACCGCTATCTCCCATAAAGACTTGTGCAGGATGACAGTTGAACCATAAAAATCCAACCAGTGAACCAATCAGTGCTGCTGCGATAACGACCACTTCCCCTGCAGGAATTTTAGGCATCAAGAGATAGTGAGAGAGGGCAGCATTACCGACAACATAGACGATGACGCTCAGAGAGAGAAGAGCAAATACCGAGGGGACGGTAGCCAGTCCATCGAGCCCATCGGTAAGATTGACTGCATTGGAAGTAGCAATGATGACCAACACCCAAAATCCGATACTAAAATAGCCCATATCAAAAAGACTTGATTTGACAAATGGGACATAAAAACCGGTTTCGAGTTTCGCAAAATAGATCAAAAAAGCCCCAATAGCCAGTCCAAAAACGAGCTGAAGGGCAAGTTTGGATTTAGCACTCAGACCTGCAAGATTATTACTGCCTCGAATTTTTCCCCAATCGTCCGTAAAACCGATGTAGCCATAAAAAACGAGAGTAAGTAATCCACCAATAGCAAAGGGATTCATAATATTTACTGTGAGCAAGGATGCAATAACGGTGGAAGCGATAAAGACGATTCCTCCCATTGTCGGTGTTTTGGCTTTACTTTGGTGAGCACTGACATACTCATTAATGGGTTGCACTTTAGCGGATCGTTGTGCCCATGCAATAAAACGAGGCATAAAAAAGAGGGTTAAAAGTAAGCCGATAAAAAAAGCAAGACCCGCTCGAACGGTGATGTATTGAAGAATATTAATACCTATGTGTTGATGAAACCAATATAACATTATAAGGACTCTTTGTCGACAAAATTGTAAAGCAAGTGACATTTTAATATAATTACTCAAAAGTTTGATTAATCAGGAGGCAAAATGAACAAAAAAACCGTTTTGGTCATTACCGATGGGATTGGGTACTCACCCAAACACTCTTTTAATGCCTTTCATGCTGCACATAAACCGACGTATACTCAGTTATTTGCACACGTTCCTCATTCTCTTATTGACACATTTGGTTTAAGTGTCGGTTTGCCTGAGGGACAGATGGGAAATTCTGAAGTAGGGCACATGAGTATGGGAAGTGGACGGGTACTGTATCAAGATCTGGTCAAAATTTCTCTCGCGCTGGAAGATGGCAGTTTTGAACGCAACGAAGTCTTTAATGCTTTATTAAAAACAAGCAATCGACTCCATCTCATTGCTCTTATGAGTGATGGCGGAGTTCATTCACATATTGACCATTTAATAGGCGTTGCAGAGATTGCCGCCGATGCAGGCAAGGAAGTATGGCTTCATCTCATTAGTGACGGACGAGATGTTTCACCTACTTCTGCCATCCATTTTGTCCAAACTATCAAAGCGCATGGACGTCGTAACATTCGAATCGGTTCATTGGGCGGGCGTTTTTATGCGATGGATCGGGACAATCGTTGGGAACGTATTGAACGCGGCTATAACGCCATTGTAAACGCAACACCAAAAAGTGAACAAAGTGTTACTGATTACATCGAAAATTCGTACGCTAAAGGTGAACAAGATGAATTTATCGTCCCGACTGCCTTCGATGGATATGAAGGAATTAGTGAAGGGGATGCGGTTTTAACCCTTAACTTTAGAAGCGATCGGATGAGACAATTCGCAACTGCTTTAGGTGATGAACAATTTAAGGGATTTGAACGTCGTTTTGTCCCTATCCATTTTGCTACGATGACGCAGTATGATAAAAGCTTTCCATTTCCCGTTTTATTTCCTAAAGATGCACCGGTAAATACGCTTTCTGAAGTGATTTCACGTGCCGGAAAACGTCAGCTTCATACGGCGGAAACAGAAAAATATGCACATGTTACCTTTTTCTTTAATGGCGGTATCGAAGAACCGTATGAAAATGAAACACGGGTTTTGATTCCTAGCCCTCAAGTTAAAACTTACGATATGAAACCTGAGATGAGTGCTTCAGAAGTGGGCGATGTCGTGGTAAAAGCGATTGCTGAGGGGATTGACTTTATTGTGGTAAACTTTGCCAATGGTGATATGGTGGGGCATACGGGCAATTTTGAAGCGGCTACCCGTGCAGTTGAAGCCGTCGATGAGCAGCTTGGACGGATTGTCGAAGCTGCAAAAGCCCAAGGTTACGCGATGGTACTTACATCCGATCATGGAAACTGTGAAGAGATGCGTGATGATGCAGGTAATACCTTGACCAATCATACGGTTGGTAAAGTATGGTGTTTTGTTATGGCGGATGAGGTCAAAGAAGTCCATCCGGGTGCACTCAATAACATTGCACCGACAGTTTTAAAATTGATGGGAATTGAAATCCCATCAGAGATGGACACACCACTGATTTGAACGCCAAAGGAATAAAATTCCTTTGGCTACGCTCGCCGCTAAGGCACTGAAGCTTGCCTCTTTCAAGGCAGATTATTTTATGAAAAAGGGTATAAATAAATGAAATTCACAGGTAAAAATGTTTTAGTAACTGGTTCAAGCAGAGGTATTGGTGCCGAAGTAGCAAAAGTGTTGGCGGGATATGGTTTAAAAGTATGGATTAACTACCGAAGCGGAGCAACTTCAGCAGATGCAGTTAAAGATGAGATTGAGCGCGCTGGCGGAAAAGCAGCAGTTATCGGTTTTGATGTGAGCGATGAAGCAGCATTTGTTGATGCGGTCAAAACAATTATCGATGCGGATGGCGAATTATCGTACTTGGTTAACAATGCAGGGATCACGAACGATAAATTGGCAATGCGCATGAAAGCCGAAGAATTTACCAGCGTCATCGATGCCAATCTTACTTCTGCATTTATCGGTTGTCGAGAAGCGATGAAAGCGATGCGCAAACAAAAATTTGGAAGCATCGTCAATATGGCATCCATTGTCGGTGAAACAGGCAATGCAGGTCAAACCAACTATGCGGCCTCCAAGGGCGGAATGATTGCAATGACGAAAAGTTTTGCAATAGAAGCAGCAACAAGCGGTATTCGCTATAACTGTATTACTCCTGGTTTTATTGCAACTGATATGACCGATGAGCTAAAAGAGGAAGTAAAAGCAGCCTTTACCGCTAAAATCCCAATGGCTCGTTTTGGTAACGCTGTGGAAGTGGCAGAAGCAACCGCATTTTTACTCAGTGATCATGCAAGCTACATCACGGGTGAAACACTTAAAGTAAATGGTGGAATGTATATGTGAGAAGCGTAAAAAAATCCAACTGCTTGGATTTTTTAGCTTTGGAACCGAAGGCTATATGCGCTAAGCATAGCCGAAGGAAGCGTCACAATAATCCAACTGCTTAGATTTTTAGCTTTGAAATAGAAGGCAGTATACGAAAGCAAAGCCGAAGAAAGGTAAATTAGAGGGAAATTTCCCAACTTAAGCTAAATGTGTTATAATTTGGCGATTTTATTCATATGAACAGGAGCTATTATGGCACTTTTGGAAGACATTAAAGAAGTAGTGGTTGAGCAACTCAGCGTAAACCCGGACGAAGTAAAAGCGGATTCTAAATTCGTAGAAGATCTTGGCGCTGATAGCCTTGATGTTGTTGAATTGGTAATGGCTCTTGAAGAGAAATTCGATATCGAAATTCCTGATGATGAAGCGGAAAAAATCCAAACGGTTCAAGATGTAATCAATTACATCGAAGGCAAAAAGTAATCGCGATTGATATATGTATCTCTAAAATTCTCAAAAAACTTGTTTTTTGAAGCTTTAGGGGATTGCAAAGGACTTTAGTTCTTGCCATAAAACGGATGAATTCGTTTTTGTGTAGCATTAAAGATGAGAGTGATTTTAACTGTTGGCTTGTATGAGCCATCGTTTAAGACCATTGATACGCAGGAGAAAATGTGAAACGAGTAGTAGTAACCGGCATGGGAATGATCAACGCATTGGGCCATGACAAAGAAAGTTCTTTTAAGGCTATTTGCGAGGGAGAATGCGGTATCGATATGATTACTATTTTCGATGCATCTCAGCACAGTGTACAGATTGCTGGAGAAGTAAAAGGATTTGATCCTGAAACCGTAATGCATCCAAAAGAAGTAAAAAAAGCGGATCGTTTTATCCATTTCGGACTTAAAGCAGCGCAAGAAGCAATGTTGGATGCAGGTTTGAATGCAGACATAGACAAAGACCGTTTTGGTATCAGTGCAGCAGCAGGAATTGGCGGTTTGGCAGCGATTGAAGCGAGTTCTATCGTATTAGAGACCAAAGGTCCACGTCGTATTTCTCCATTTTTTATCCCTTCGGCGCTTGTTAATATGCTTGGCGGATTTGTTTCGATTGAGCACGGGCTTAAGGGCCCTAACCTTTCAAGTGTAACAGCGTGTGCAGCAGGAACGCATGGAATTAGTGAAGCAGCAAAAACCATTATGGTTGGCGGTGCAGATCAGATGCTCGTAGTTGCCGCTGAATCAGCGATTTGTGGAGTAGGTATCGGTGGATTTGCAGCAATGAAAGCGCTCTCTACAAGAAACGATGAGCCTAAAAAAGCGTCGCGTCCTTTTGATGCAGATCGTACAGGATTTGTAATGGGCGAGGGTGCTGCGGCCTTAGTACTTGAAGAATATGAGAGTGCAATTGCGCGCGGAGCACGTATTTATGCAGAGCTTATCGGCTTTGGTGAAAGCGGTGATGCCAATCACATTACAACTCCTGCTCCTGGCGGAGAGGGCGCAGCGCGTGCGATGAAAGCAGCGATGAAAATGGCTGGTCAGCCAAAGGTTGATTACATCAATGCTCACGGAACCAGTACCAAGTACAATGACTGGTATGAAACAATGGCAACAAAAGCAACATTCGGTGGGGCTGAAAATTGTCCTCCAATCAGCTCAACCAAAGGTCAAACAGGTCACTGTCTAGGTGCTGCAGGCGGGATAGAAGCCGTTGTGAGTATCATGGCAATGCGCGATAGCATTATTCCTCCGACTATTAACTATGAAACACCAGATGTTGATTGCGATTTGGATATTGTCCCTAATGTAGCACGAAAAGCTGAGCTTAACGTAGTTATGAGTAACTCATTTGGATTTGGCGGCACGAACGGTGTTGTTATTTTCAGAAAAATCTAAGGCACTCTCTTGGCTACCTATCTCGATTTTGAACAAAAAATTTGCCAAATTCAAGAAGAGATTATTGCTGCAGAGGTCCGTTATGACCATCATGCAGTAACCATTCTCAAACAAGATTTGGATAAAGAAGTTCAGCAAACCTACACAAATTTATCTCCCTATCAAGAACTTCAGCTTGCACGGCATCAAGACCGTCCATATGCTCTTGATTATATCAACCTTCTTTTTGACAAAAAATACGAGCTCCATGGAGATCGCCACTATCGCGATGACCTCTCTATCATTTGTTATTTGGGTATGATTGGCGATGAGCGTGTGATGATTATTGGTGAACAAAAAGGACGCGGGACTAAAAACAAGCTCAAGCGTAATTTTGGTATGCCAAATCCTGAAGGATACCGTAAAGCTTTGCGTATGGCAAAAATGGCGGAAAAATTCAAGATCCCACTTTTGATGTTAATCGATACTCCGGGTGCATATCCGGGATTGGGTGCAGAAGAGCGTAATCAAAGTGAAGCAATTGCTCGCAATTTACTTGAACTTTCCAATCTCAATACCATTACAGTTTCGGTCGTTATTGGCGAAGGCGGAAGTGGCGGTGCATTGGCTATCGGTGTCGCAGATCGCCTTGCGATGATGCGCTACTCCGTATTTAGTGTTATTTCGCCTGAGGGGTGCTCAGCAATTTTGTGGAATGACCCCAGCAAAGTAGAAGCTGCAACCAAAGCATTGAAAATTACCAGTGAAGATCTTAAATCGCTCGATTTAATTGATGATGTCATTGACGAACCGTTGATTGGTGCTCATCGTGATAAAGTGGGCGCAGCGAACATGCTCAAAGATTATTTCCTCTCATCCGTTGCATCTTTACGCAAACTTAGTGACTCAGAACGTCTTGAAAAACGATACAACCGTCTTGTCGGTGTCGGGCGTTATAGCGAATAAGAAACTCCCGTTTGCCTAGATCTCAGGACGAACGGTAAATTAACTCACAACTTCTTTTATCGGCTTTAATCTCTTCATTCTCGCAGCCTCTTTTGAAAACGCAATCAACTCTTCAGTCGTCTGGACATTTTTAGGAACCATCGGAAGTACTTGTGCCAGTAGATTTGTCGTGGTAATGGCATCTGAGAGCGCACGGTGATACGTGGCTTCAGAATGAAGATCATACATTTCATTTAAATATCTCAAACCATACCGCTCAGACTCAAATGTTCGCTCAGCTAGATCAATCGTACACAATTGGCGATTAAGCAATACACCCAGACCTGCTCGCTCCATCATGGCAGAGACAAATTTATAATCAAATTTTGCATCATGCCCAACAAAAACAGCATCACCTAAATAGAGGCGAAAATCAGACATTACTTTTGAAAGCGGTGGTGCATGAATGGTTTGTTCAACGCTGATGCCAGTAATTTCAGCAATCGCATCTGAGATACTCTCACAATGGACCAGGCTTTCAAAGGTATCGATGATTTTTCCATTCTGAAACCTTACAGCACCAATTTCTATGATCTGATGGTGGGCCGTTTTGGATCCGTTGGTCTCAACATCTACAATACAAAAAAGGGTATCGTTAACCGGAGTCAGAGAAGTACGAAACTTATAGGCCTTTGAATGCAAAACTACGTTCAAGCCTTGAGCTTTTAACATTTCAAGGGCAAGATCATCGCCTACTTTTTCTTCAAATTCTTCTTTTGGAATCCCATTTTTAGAGAGGCGATTAACTATTTTTGGATCCAATGGAATCATAATTTCGCCTGTGTGATAAAATCAAATACTTTTTGGTGATCTTTTTTTCCGTGGGATAATTCAACACCGCTGCTCACATCCACACCATAAAAACCATACTCTTTAATCGAAGGTATATTTGCAGGATCAAGCCCGCCTGCTAAAATAATCTTAGAGCAATTAATTCCCTTAAACCATTCAATGTTAAGACGTTTCCCGCTTCCTCCGTAACTCTCACAGTAAGCATCAATGAGACGATATTCGTCTGGATAGCGTAGGACATCTTCACGGGTTTTGGCTCGAATCACTTTGAGAGAGGGAAAATGCAATGACGTATAAAAATCATCACTGACGTCGAAATGGATTTGAGCGAGAGTACATCCTGTCTCTAAGCACAGTGATTGGATAGTTTCAGGTGTTTCATTAACAAAGAGAGCAACTTTTTCGACAAAAGGGGGGAGTTTAGCGATAATAGTTTTAGCATCTTGTGGTGTAATGTATCGGGGAGATTCAGGATAAAAGACAAATCCTAATGCATCTGCACCGCAATGAATGGCATGGATAGCATCATCCATAGTTGTAATACCGCAGATTTTTACTCTCATATTATCTCATTCAACACTCAAACGAGCAAGCCCGCTTGAGTGGCAAGGACATAGATGTCCTTTGCAATCCCCTAAAGCTACCAGCATGAATGCTGGTATATATATTACTTTTAGACACGCAGGCTATCGATAGCAGTTTTAAAATCATCGGCACCAAAAACATAGCTTCCTGCAACACAGATATCCACACCTGCATCTTTAAGCATCTGAATATTACCGCTTCCTACGCCACCATCAATTTCGATAAGACAATTAGGGTTGATGGCATCCCGTAAAACTTTGAGACGTTTAATTTTTTCAACGACGGTAGGAATAAACTTTTGCCCGCCAAATCCTGGATTAACACTCATAACGAGAACCATATCCAAATCACCCAAGAGATATTCAATCGCTTCGGCAGGAGTATGGGGATTGAGCACGACGGCAGGCTTGATCCCAAGTGATCGTATGTATTGGACCAGGCGATGAGGATTTTTTTCCTCTTCGATGTGAAAAGAGATAAATTCTGGTTTGAGCGGAGCAAAAAGATCAACAAAAAAAGTATTGTTTTGAACCATAAGGTGAATATCAAGAGGCTTGGTAGCAGCTTTCGCAATGGCACTGACGACGACAGGCCCTATGGTCATATTGGGAACAAAATGACCGTCCATCACGTCGACATGGACGAAATCACATCCTGCATCACAGATGGCACGAACATCACGGGCTAAATTACCAAAATCAGCCGAAAGAACACTGGGTGCGATGAGCATAATAAAAACCTTCGTTATTTTTTTGACATTTTAGCGAAAAAGTCAGCGTGTCAGGAAAAAGATGAAATTTTGCCCTTCAAAATTCAAATCAACCTGAACCCCTTTTTTGTCTTGAGCAATTTCCAAGAGAGTTTTCACATCGGCATACGTCCGAGGCAAGGTAATATCAAGACGCTTTTTGTTTTCAGAGAGGAGCACTTTAGCACGTCCTCCGATAATATTGACAAATTCAGCCAAGGAATCGAGGATGTCTTCATCGGTAACATTCACGTCACCAATAAGAAGTTCACATGCTTTTTTTGCAATGCTGCGAGGGAAAATGAGGATGATTAATCCATCAAGATCTCCATAAAAACCAATAGAACTAGCCACCTGATCAGCAGAATCACTAACAGTGAGCGTCTGAATCTTTACGGATTCCCTGATTGCCTCAGCATTGGTCATCATAGCGATAGTAGAGACGGTTGCATCAATAAAATGGGGAAGTTCATTAACCAGTGCTTTGTTGAGAGATCGATGCTGTTTAACCGTTGCTCCACCACCACCGCCAAGATCGCTCAATAGTTCTTTATTTTTGAGGATATCTTCCATATTGTCAAAGAAAAGCATTCCGGCATCTTCAAGATCATTCTTAAAAGCTTGAGGTGTTTTTTCAAAAGTGAGTCCTACAAAGCAAATTGTAGCATTGTATTCAGCGCCTGCAGAGGCGAGTTTAGTAAAAAAATTCAGTGCATGAATATTCATGGAAACGACTTTATAGGCATCGAAAATAAACAGACGAAATCCAACGTTCAACGAATTGTTGTGATAAGCAATGTTAAACGTATCGCTGATCTCCGCATCCAAAAAATTGGAAATAGTATAAATAATTGCATTCCCAGTGACGCGTGTGGCTACTTTTTGTCCAAAATATCCCAAATAAGTATCTTCGATAATGGCATAGTAAAGCTCTGGATGTTGTTTTTTCTCTTCGAATTCATTCAAACTTTGGGCGATAACGGGATTGTGTCCATAGTCAAACAGCTCGATAGCCATAGCAGAGCGTTGTGAATGGTCGCTATTGTAAAGTAAAACTGTTTTGGATTCATTTTTATTACTGGAGACAAAGAGCTCAGCAATTTTTTCACTTTTAAACAAAGAAAAGCTAAGTTCATTTCCATAAAAAGCATTGATGGCTTTAAATTTTGAGTGATCATAATCACAAAACCCAACGACAATGTGCTTTTGAATTCGTATATTGGTTAACAGTTGAACAAAGGTATCCAGCCCGTTTTTATTGAAAAAAATGACTTTTTTGAGCGATACCAGCAACATATCTACATTTAGAGCTTCAGTGGCCCTGATGTCATCAATGGTTAAAAAAGAGGGAGCGTTGTTTCCATCCAAAAAGCCTTGAAGATGAAAAATACCAATACGTCCACGAACAACGGCGCGCATGTTTAAGCCATCACTTGCATAAAGAGCTCATAAATATCCCCAACAAAATCGATTTGGAAGTCAATAAATTCATTGAGTCCAGCACTGACATATACACTTTGACTCAGTTCATAAAAAAGAAGCAGATGCATCCATTGTGAGAGTGTTTTTTCTTCAGCGTTGAGAGTCTCTCTTAGTCCAGAAGCCCCTTGTATCAGGCTAATTGTTTTATCACTCATTTCCCATGTACGTGCAATCTCACCTGCAAGATCAAAAAGGTCACGGCCACTTAAGCGTTTTAGTATGGTATTAAAATCAAGCGCTTTAACGCTGCGCAGTTGGACGACTTCCGCTTTTCTGGAAGCAAAAAGAGATTCACACACAATAATAGTAGCGGGGATAAGAGCAATGGCACTGTGCAACTCTTTATCATTAACAGATAGGTGAAGCAAGATTTTTTCCCAGCGTTTACTCAAGGATGCTTGTAAATCGTAGAATTGGTGATCGGTGAGGTTAAACAGTTCCCATTTTTTGGGAGTAAGCAAACTTAATAGATAGTTATACAGAGTTTGAACCGTTGCAGAAACGCCGAGAATACTAAAAATTTGACTGACATCACTTACTTCGTTTTTGAAACCATAGAGCGGTCGGTTGACCAATATCTTGAGATAATGACGAAGAGCCGGATCTTCAGAAGCACATTTAGCCGCTTTGGGTAAATCTCCTGCACGAGCATAATCTAAGGCTTGGCGTACAACAGCGGGTGCAGGCGGGATGTTTTGAATATAATGAGTTACTTCTTCAGATGTTATCACAGCAGCATATGTCCAATGTTTTTCTCAATTGTAATACTTCTTAGTTAAAGGGAACTTTAGCAGGATAAAAAGTAATAGCTTAAGGTAAACTTTGGGTTCATTGAGGTAGAATTCGCAACCTAAATTTACGCAAGGAGCCCCAAGATGGCAAGAAGATGTGCTATTAGTGGTAAAGGCCCAATGAGCGGGAACAACGTTTCTCACGCGAAAAACAGAACTAAACGTCGTTTTTTACCAAACCTTCGCACTGTACGTGTTACACTTGAAGATGGTACAACAAAAAAACTTCGTATCGCTGCTTCTGAGCTTCGTACACTTAAAAAAGATTCGTAACCCCGCACTTAGTGCTTCGATAATCGGGAGTCTTTCCCGATTAACCCTCTCATTTTTCATTATAAATTCTCTTTTTAAATTTCATTTGATTTAACCTTCTTCTAGGCTTCAGTGTTTATAATAATACAGTTTATTTTTTGGAGATTTTTTGATGTTTACACTTAAAAATATTGATGGCGGAGTATGCGCTGCAACAGGTTTTTATGCCGATGGAATCGCTATTGGTCTGAAAAAAGAGGGAGCACTGGATATCGCTTTTATCTATTCAGATTCTCTTTGTGTGAATGCTTCGGTCTTTACTACCAACAAAATGACAGCCGCACCGATACGCCATTTTCGTCAAAAAGAAAATTTTGAGGGAAACTTTGTTTTGATTAATTCCAAAAATGCGAATGCTATGACCGGTCCGGCAGGTATTAAAGATATTGATGAAGTTCTTGCTGCGCTACAAGGTGTATTTCCTCAAATACAAAATCCTGTGATGAGCTCGACGGGAGTAATCGGTGTGCGTCTGCCAAAAGCAAAGATCATTGAGGGTGCATTAAATTTTGATCTAACTCATCGTGATGGGGTGTCGGCATCCGAAGCGATTATGACGACCGATACGTTTTCAAAGCGTATTGCCTTTGACGTGACGCTTGAAAACGGGACCTCGTTTCGCATCGGTGCGATGGCGAAGGGGGCAGGAATGATCAATCCTGCCATGGCTACCATGCTGTGCTTTATTACGACGGATGCGCTCGTCGATAAAGCCACGATGCAAGGTATTCTCGATGAGTGTACCCGTACGACGTTTAATGCCGCAAGCGTGGATGGTGATACTTCTACGAATGATACGGTGCTTGTCATGGCAAATGGACAAAGCGGTGCATTTGATGCAGATGCATTTAAAGAAGCACTGGGAAAAATCATGCTTTTTTTAGCCAAAGAAATGGTACGTGACGGTGAAGGTGCAACGAAGCTTGTAACCTACAAAGTTACCGGTGCGATAGACGATCATGAGGCAGAAGTTGCCGCCAAAGCACTCTCTAATTCTTTACTTGTAAAAACAGCACTTTTCGGACAAGACCCTAACTGGGGGCGTATTGCTTCAACGGTGGGTGCGAGTGGTGTGATGTGTGATGAAGAAACATTGAGTATTTGGTTTGATGACGTGTGTGTGTACCAAAAAGGAGAACTTCTTTTTGATGAAAAACTCGAACCTTTTGCGGCTGCTGTAATGCAAAAACCAGCCTTTACGATTCATTGTGATATTGGTCAGGGTGAGGGTGAGTTTATTGCCTACGGGTGTGATTTGGGACATGAATATGTCAAAATAAACGCGGATTATCGTACGTAATCGAAAGTTTTGTAGCAAAGTTTTTCCTCGTCATACCCTAATGGGGCACAAGAACCTCTGCTAGGTCCTCGGGCTTGACCCGGGTATCCATCCACAAAATGCGAAGCTGGATTCACCCAGAGGGCACTTTGCTCGCTTTCGCGCGAATGACAAAACTCTTTCTTATTAGCAACCGCTAAGTGATGGCGCGCTATAATCGCAGCAATTATTATAGTAATAGGAACTTCCATGCGCGGATACAAAATTTTTAGCGGTTCAGCTTGTCAGGCATTTTCAGTAGAAGTGTGCAAAACCCTCGGTGTTCCTCTCTCAAAAGCGGAAATTAAACGTTTTAGTGATGGTGAGATTAATGTTCAAATCTCTGAGAGTGTTCGCGGACGTGATGTTTTTATTATCCAAAGCACGGGTGCTCCATCCAATGACAATTTGATGGAACTGTTGATTATGACGGATGCTCTTCGTCGTTCATCAGCGAGCTCTATTACTGCTGTCGTTCCTTATTTCGGCTACGCGCGCCAAGATCGTAAAGCAGCTCCGCGTGTTCCTATCACTGCAAAATTGGTTGCCGATATGTTTGAAACCGCTGGGATTGACCGTGTTATTACGATTGACTTGCATGCGGGACAAATCCAGGGATTCTTTGACATTCCGGTAGATAATCTTTACGGTGCGATTATCTTCCAAGAGTACATCAGTTCTAAAAACCTTGCTAATCCGGTTATCGCTTCTCCGGATATTGGCGGTGTAGCACGTGCTCGCTATTTTGCTCAAAAGCTCGGACTTGATATGGTTATTGTCGATAAACGCCGTGAAAAAGCGAATGAATCGGAAGTCATGAATATTATCGGTGACGTAGCAGGCAAAGATATCATTATGATCGATGATATGGTCGATACTGCCGGAACAATGGTAAAAGCGGCGGCTGCACTTAAAAAACGTGGAGCAACGTCGGTTATGGCTTGTGCTACTCATGGTGTTCTGAGCGGCAATGCGTATGAAAATATCAACAACGGCGAACTTGATGAGCTTGTTATTTCCAATACTCTTGTTTTACGTGGTCAAAGTGACAAGATCAAAGTCCTAAGCGTCGCTCCGCTCTTTGCTGAAGTCATCCGCCGTGTTTATCACAACGAGAGCGTTAACAGTCTTTTCAGCTAACCACTTTTTTAAATCTCTAAAGAATCTTCTTTGGAGTCTCCCCAATCCTCTTTTTATTTTTTCTGACCATTTGTAATGAAGAACGGCATCTATTGTTACCTTCATTTCCTATAGGATACTAGGCTGTGCTTTTTGAGTATTTTTTAAATTTTTATAGCAAGCCCAATAGTGTCGGAAGGGAACAAGGGCTTGCTGATTCGAGCTGTTTCGATGCAGAGCATATGGCGATAATCGTTCGCCTCCATATCGGCAATCTCGGCTGAGCGTTCGATCCATGGATTCCAAACGACAACATCACTTTGCCCTTGGTGGCTGAGTTGAAGTGTTTTTTTAGGGGTAGTGAGGGTATTTTCACTCTGAGGATGAGTGTAGATGCGGTCTACTTCGCTGTGGATTTGGAGAGTCGATTCTACTGTGGTGACATGAGTGTTTTTTTGGAGGGAATCAATATAATAATCCCCTAAACCGCTGACAGTTGAATGGGAAATATCAGAGGTAGTGAGATAGGTATGCAATGCGCCTGTTGTTGGGACCGGCGCGTCGATATTCAGTTGTATTTCACACGTTGACCCTAAATGTATCTGAAGTGTGAGGGTGAACGGGTGAGGCCAGATTTCTCTCGTTTTAGGTGAGTCGCTTAGGCGAAATTCAAGGTGAACACCACTGTTGCTATCGTCTCGACTGATCAGTTCCCATGGTATCAGTCTGGCAAAACCGTGTGAGGGAAAGAACGCTTTACCAAACCACGGCCAGCAGATGGGGATACCTCCGCGAAATGCTTTGTCAGAAGAGTAGTGGGAAATGTCACTCGACCAAAGTACTTCCGATGCCCCTGATGGGATCCAACTGATCAACTGCGCCCCTTGGAGCAAAATCGTGGCACGGCAAAGCGGGTGACTAATATTGAGGATATCAGGAGTGGCAATTTCCATAGTTTTTTCCTTTATTGTTCTTATTTATTAAGCATTATATATTCCCATGTTTTATCTTTCCAAGTGGGAATACAACCACTAAGTAACTTTGATACCTCCTAAGCAACCCTCTGCTATAATTACAGTAATTAAAATAAATGAGCAATAGAACCTAATGAATAATATTCGCAACTTTTCAATCATCGCCCACATCGACCATGGTAAAAGTACTTTAGCCGACCGTATCATCCAAGAATGCGGTTCTGTCACCGAGCGTGAACTGGGCAAGCAGATGATGGACACCATGGACATTGAGCAAGAGCGTGGAATCACAATCAAGGCTCAAAGTGTCCGTTTGGATTATGTCAAAGACGGTCAGCACTATATCCTCAATCTAATCGACACTCCAGGCCACGTTGATTTTAGCTATGAAGTGTCTAAATCACTCGCATCTTCTGATGGTGCATTGCTCATCGTCGATGCGGCACAAGGGGTTGAAGCTCAAACAATTGCTAATGTCTATTTGGCGATGGAAAATAACCTCACGCTTATTCCTGTAATCAATAAGATCGATCTTCCCTCTGCAGAGCCTGAGCGTGTTGCTGAAGAGATCGAAGCGACCATCGGAATCGATGCAACCGATGCATTGCTGATTTCGGCAAAAACGGGTGTTGGTATTCGTGAACTCATCGATGCTATTGTGGATCGTATCCCAGCTCCTAGCGGAGATCCTGAGGCTACAACAAAGGCGATTATTTACGATTCATGGTTTGATGCGTATCAGGGAGCTATGGCGCTTGTACGTGTATTTGATGGTGAGATCAAGATGAATCAGATGATCAAGTTGATGCACAATGGTGAAAATCATCAGGTTCTTGAACTCATGTATCCCCATCCTATCCGCCGCCAAAAGACGCAAACTCTCAAAAGCGGTGAAATCGGGATAGTCGTACTGGGTGTTAAAGACGTAGGAAGTATCCGCGTTGGTGATACCATTACCGATGCTAAAAATCCGACCGCTCAACCTGTAACAGAGTATGCACCTGCTAAGCCGTTTGTTTTCGCAGGGTTGTATCCGATCGATACCGATGAGTTTGAAGCGGTGCGTGATGCGTTGGACAAGCTCAAGCTCAATGACAGCTCTTTGAGTTATGAACCTGAGACATCGATGGCACTCGGATTTGGATTCCGTGTCGGGTTTTTGGGTATGCTGCACATGGAAGTCATCAAAGAGCGATTGGAGCGAGAGTTTAATCTCGATCTTATCGCTACAGCTCCCTCGGTTGTGTACAAAGTGTATAAAACCGATGGAACAATGGTGGAAGTGCAAAATCCAAGCGAGCTACCGGAACCGCAGTTTATCGAGCGTATCGAAGAGCCTTACGTGCGTGCGACGGTTATAACTCCGGTTGATTATTTGGGGAATGTTATTACACTGGTCACCAATAAGCGCGGAATGCAAGAGAAGATGGATTATCTGAATGAAACGCGGGTCATGCTCATTTATTCAATGCCGATGAACGAGATCGTTGTAGATTTTTATGATAAACTCAAATCAACATCCAAAGGATACGCAAGTTTTGACTACGATCCGATCGAGTTTCGTGATGGCGATTTGGTCAAGCTCGATGTTCGTGTAGCCGGAGAAGTCGTTGATGCTCTGAGTGTTATCGTCCCTCGTACTTCTGCTGATTTCAGAGGGCGTGCATTGGTCAAAAACATGAAAGAGATTGTCCCTCGACAACTGTTCGAAGTAGCCATCCAAGCGTCTATCGGCAACCGTGTTATCGCGCGTGAGACGGTAAAATCCATGGGTAAAAATGTGACCGCCAAATGTTACGGGGGAGATATTTCCCGTAAACGCAAACTCCTTGATAAACAAAAAGAGGGTAAAAAACGGATGAAGGCAATCGGAAAAGTCCAGCTTCCGCAAGAGGCATTTATGTCTGTTCTTAAAATGGACTAACGTGCGCTGTATGATGTGCGAAGCGTTTAGTCTCTCGCACATTTGCTCCAACTGTCAAAAAACTCTTCTCTCACCTATCCTCCATAAGCGCAAAGTTTTAGGTTCTATCCCTGTTTACTCTTTTTATCCTTACGATGCTATCGAGCCTTTATTGCTTACCAAACATACCGATGTTGGATTTTATATGTATACTCTTTTGGCCAAAAATTCATTTTCAAAATTTGCAAAGGAGTGGAGTTATGACGCTCGTGTTGCATCAATCGGCATTGATGATAATTCCAAAAGCGGTTATTCGCATACCGCTGTTTTGAATAAAGCGCTTAAATCAGCCCATATTACCCCGTATTTTGGAAAACTCAGGGCACAAAATCCGTATAAATATGCAGGAAAAAGTGTAGAAGAACGGTTAATCAATCCGAGAGATTTTAAATTTTTGCCTTTTAATGAAGAAGAAGTTATTTTAGTGGATGATATTGTGACGACGGGTTCGACACTCACGGAAGCAGCTGAGGCACTTCATAGTCAGGGTAAAAAAGTCATTTTATGTCTCACGCTTACGGATGCGGAAAATAAATAACTAAATAAGTTTATGTGCTGGGTGAAAGAGGTGGAAGTGAAATATAAAAACAGCTTCCTTTTCCCAGGACACTCTCAACCCAAATTTTTCCATGATGAACGTCTATCATCTCTTTGACAATGGCAAGGCCTAATCCCGTTCCTTGCGGATTTCTTCCTGTTAGATTATCAATTTGTGTAAAAGGATCAAATATTTTTTCATGCATATTCAAAGCAATTCCAGGACCATGATCGCAGATGGTAAAGAGATGTTCAGATGAGAAGTCATAGGTAAATTTTATTCGATCGTTTTTGGGCGAAAACTTGATTGCATTGCTCAAGATATTGAGCAGTATTTGGTAAAGCATTTTGCGATCAGCGACGATGGTTTCATTCTCAAAAGTGGGGTAAAAAATTTCAATATCTCTTTTATGCGCAATAGGCTCGCACATCATTCTAAGTTCGAAAATAAAATCTCTTAAGGAAAATTGGGTGAAATTTGGTTCCATTTTCCCCGATTTGAGTTTAGAATAATCGAGAATTGTATTGACTAAATCAAGGAGATGTCTGCCTGAAAAAAGGATTTTTTCAAGGTAGGTGATGATTTCGGCAGGAAGCTCTTTTTTTCGGCTCAAGATTTGTGAAAATCCTATAATAGAGTTAAGTGGTGTACGTAACTCATGGCTCATGGTAGCGAAAAATGCTTCTTTGGCAATGGCGGCTTGTCGGGCTTCTTCGAGTGCAGTGATAAGTTCAGTTTGGTATTTCTCTTTTTCAATAATTTCTTGAAGCAGATTATCATTGAGATGTTGAGTGTAGAGCTTCTCTTCTTTTAAGTGATCGACTAGCTCTTCTTGATGCAATTGTAATAGAACGACTTCAGTAAAACTGGCATGGAACTTTTTACTTGAAATAATCATCATAATCGCGAAGAGGACAAGAGCGGTTCCGACCATCCATGATGCGTCATTGGTTTTATCCAGCATAAAATGGAGCGCATAAGGGGTAATAACAAATAGGTTATAAAATATATAACTTTCGGGACGGTATGAACTCGATCCTACGCCACCTGCAACCATTCCACCAACGATAATTATCAGCATCATCATATGAATAGAAGAATCAGGGAGAAGATAAAAAACAGTCGAGCCCCAAATAATCCCTGAACCAATTATCCCAGCCATATAGATTTGATAAGCAAGGTTTAGGGAGGTCAGAGGAATCGATGAGCGATAACGGAGATAACTTGTTAAACGAAAAGCAAGGATTAGAAAGTTTAAGCTAATCCATACCATTAGATGATTGGTTGGGAGTTGATCTTTTAAGATAAAAGCAATAATAAGAGCATTAAAGAATGTTGCTATAAGAGGTACAGGAAGAGCACGATAAAGTGCTTCTACTTCTTTGGAAAAGATATTATTTTTCATATACAAGTCCATTTAGATTGGATGGAAGGCGATTATAGAGAAGATATCCTTTAATATGTATAAGGTTGCTGCGTAGATATCCGTGTATCCACAATTGCACGACCGATAGTAAAATGGTAAAGGGACTGAAAGCGTTGATCTGTGAGACCCAAAAGAGCATGAAACTCATCATCTAAAAAACATCCGATACCGGTTGCACTTAGACCTAATGATGTAGATTCGAGGTAAAGCATCTGTCCGATAGCCCCACACTGATGATAGAGGTTTTTATAGCCTATCGCACCATGAAGTTCAAGTGATTCTGCAAATTTACAGACCATCCCAAAACTGAATGCCCCTTCTTTTGCTATCTCTTGATTGCACGAAATTCTTTGCGCGACGCCACGATAATCGCCAAGCTGCAGTAAATACAGACCATCATTACAATCTTCCCAGACAAACGTTGTGTCCATAGATTCTTTCATGGCTTCCAAATCGTCTATGTTTCGGATAAAGGCGTAAAGACCTTTTGACAGACCCTCAACACGGTGAACAAACATCATAAAATGGACATCGCTCGTTTCATTGCAAAATAAGGATGAGTCGAGTATCTGGCGAAACTGAGTTTCAGTTATTGCAGAGCCGTCCATCGCTTGGGCGCTTCGGCGTTTGAGAATAATCTCTCCGGCACTTTTCGAGGGCGGGGGTGTGTGACGCTGCGTTTGAAGTGATGAAGTAAGAGGATAAAGTCCTTGGGTAGCTTTATCAATGATTTTCAGAATAGGCCAATCATGATGAGAGGGGCTTAAGAGATTGGCTCTGGTTGGAAGTTTGGGCGTTAAGGGTAAGATCAAGGCTTCTTTAGAAACACAAATACGTAAAAGCATATCGGGACTTTCGTACTCATGTTGATCAAAGCGTTCAAGCTGATCAAGACCGCAAAGAGATGCTATTTCAGTACTGCGAACACTTTGAATCTGGCACTCCCATCCGAGCATTGCGGCAGCTGTTTTGATCGCTTGATACGCATGTCCAGCATCGAGTTGACAATATCGCCAAGATCGTTCTCCATATTTCCAGGCCTCTCTCCAGATAATAGAACTAAGCGCTACAAGAAACGTCCCTTCGGGAAGCTTTTCATCATAGGTGTGAAGCAGTTCCAGCGCATGCTCACGCGGAGCATAATGGCTAAGGGTGCTATGAGAACTGATCCCCTCAATCGCAGGTGCAATAACATAACATTCCGTAGGTTGAAGATTCCCGCTGCTGGCATTACATCGAAGCGCCCACGAAGAACCGCCTTGGCTTTTAATCGCCGCCAGTCCCAGTGAATATCGCAAGAGCTGAGAAAGAGATTCATAGCATAACGGTGCGGTTGGAAGTGCATCCGGTTCAAAAAGAAGATGATACGGCGGTGTAACATCTACGTGCGAAAGGGCAATGAGAGGAGCATCTTCATAACGCAGATATGGGTCTGCCTGTGTTGCCCAGTCCATATAGCCTAGACTTGCAGCATAACGTTGCGGTCGGTGTTTGGTAGAATCATGATAGGTGAGGGCGGTGGTTATGTTTTTCATTCGGTGATTATAGGCAGAGGGGTTAAAATTCCCCTTTTGGTCTGTTTTGATTGATTTGACGTAAGAGTTCTTGAAGCATTTGATCGTGAAAAGGGGATGCCTCAAAAGGAATATTTTTTAAATCAGAGGTAAAAGTTCCTGAATAATGGCGCTCTTTCGGTGAAATTATCATTTTTAGTGAGGAATCAAACGTAATATCCGGCTGAGTAATGCCGTAATCATGCTTGAGAATACTAGGTTTGGTTCGAGCTTTTTGAATCGCCAAAGAGAGTGTTGTATTGGAAAAATCCGAATTGACTGAGGCATTCAGTGTTCCGGTTAAGGGAGATGGGAGTGACAATAGGGTGAAAAGTGAGGGGATATCGGCGTGTTTGATCTCCAATTGCAGTTTGCTGGGACGCAATTTATGGAGGGTTAATTGGGTATCAATATTTCCTTTTACTACTTTGGCATGGGCGTTTACTGTAAGCTGGTACTGCGAACCCTCCAATGTAGCAACCCCTGAGGTACTTGTTCGAAGCGGATAGTAGACAAATTGCTCTAAGATCCCTAACTCATCGACTTGAGCTTTGATATTGGCATTGATCTTAAACGGCTGTATTTTTCCATTTTTATCTGCAAGGAGTGACCAAAAATCAAAACTTTCATTGTCCTCTTCCATAATCGGGGAAGGTTTAAAGATATGTGTTGTGGCGATGATTTTTCCTGTTGCATTAATATCACGTCGTACCATTCCGCTTAGCTGTAAATTTCCATTTATAAGGGTGTCACTTTCATGGGGATATTCGAGAACATCCATAAGCTCCTGATAGCGAATATCGTGCAGGGCGAGAGTGAGTGTGTTGGGCTTCATCACAAGAAGCTTTGAGTTAAACGTCATGCTTCCTGAGAAGAGATGAGCGGTTCCATTAAGATCGAGATTGGAATAGGAACCTTTGAGTAAGCCTGAAAGTTCTATCGGAAATTTTGCGATATTCATTCCCTCTGCTACAGAGAGATTGGCATCAAAATGAGCATTAATATAAGGAGGAAGCGCTAGGTAACTTCCTTCGATGTGAGCACGGTTTTTTGATTTATCACTGAGTCCAAGTTCAAAACGGCTGAGTGTTAGTCTAAAAGAGGTGAGAGTGACCGGTTGTCCTAATGCTGATTCAATCTGATTTTGGATGATAGGGGCGATTTGTCGATTACCCCATGGGGTGAACAAAAGCGTAGAGATGATTAAAATAAGCGCTATGATGATGAGTATCACAAGGGTAATAACTCGAATTTTATCCGAGTGGACAGGTTCACTTAACGGCTGATCAACAGTATCCACGGTGTTCCTATTCCTAAAAAGATGATGAGGTTGAGCAAGGTAACAGCTCCCCCATAAATATAAATCTCACGCGCGCTAATGTAGCCGGAACTCAGATAAATCGCATTACTCGATGAACCTTGCGGAGTTATGGTCGCGTTGAAATTCGTAGCAAATAATAACATCATTGTCATTAACTCTCCGGGAACTCCTGCCGCAATACCTACAGAGAGAAAAATTCCAAACAAAGCAAGCAAATGAGCACTTTGAGAGACAAAAAGGTAATGGATCAGAACATAGATGATGATGAGTAAAAGATAGACGCTCATCCAGGAAAGCCCCGTCAAATAGAGGGTAAAGTGGTTTGCTACAGCACTCATAAATCCTTGTTGAGCCAGTTGAGTACTCAAAGCAAAGAGAATGGCAAACCAAATCAATGTACTGAGTGCTTCGCCCTGCGCTTTAAAATCTTCTATTCCGAACACGCGTGTTGCCATCAGTATCCCAAGTCCTCCGAAGGCAACGGCAGTTTTATCAATGGGAAATATTCCTGAAAGAGACCAAAAGACGAGCATTCCCAAAAAGACAGCACCCGTAATCCACTCATTTCGGCTAATACGTCCCATCAAGAGCAGAGTATCCCGCGCTGCTTGAGGAGCATCGGGAGTTTCACGAAGTTCGGGAGGGTAGATACGATAGAGCACCAAGGGAATGAGCGCAAAAGCGACGAGTGTTGGAATCAATGCGAAGAGAAGCCATGAGATAAAGGTGATATGTATACCCATAGTAGCTGCGATCCCAACACCGATGGGATTGACTGCCATGGCAGTGAGCCAAAGTCCAGAGGAGATCGTCAGACCTGCCATTGACGTCATCATGAGATAGCTTCCTGCTTTTCTCTGTGTATGGTCGCCTACTTTGGAACCGCAATCGTGGGCGAGACCATAGACGATAGGATAGAGTACTCCTGAGCGGGCAGTGTTACTGGGAAATGCAGGAGCGAGGAATATATCGGTGGCGATAACGCTGTATCCAAGTCCTAAGGTAGAGTGACCGAAGCGACAGATAATATGGAGTGAGAGCCGTTTACCAAGACCTGATTTGTGGACAGCATGGGAGACCAAAAAAGCGGCAACGATAAGAAGTATAAAGCTTTCTGAAAATCCGGCGTATGCTTTAGCGGGTTCTATTACACCTGAAAGGACACTGATAGAGAGGGCAATAATAGAGGCGGTAATGATGGGAAGAAGGTTAAATAAAATTGCCAAAATGGTAGAAATAAAGATGCTAAAGAGTATCCATGCTTGTTGGGTGATTCCTAAAGGAGGAGGGGTAAAGTAGAGGTATGCAGCAAAAAGTAAAAGAGCAACAATACTTATAAAGCGTTTTAGAGACATATCCATGTGTTGTTCTTTTTCTATTATTATATCATTAAGAAGAGTGATTTTAGACTTGACAAGAACAGACTAAACTATTCTTAGTAAAAAATATCATATACCTCTTGACAATGATTGGCTCAATAGTTTATAATAACGCTGGATTTCAACAAAGGAGCTTAAAATATTATGTCTACAGAAATAAATGAAGAATTGGTTAGTGAAGAGCAAGTCGTCATAAATGAAGATGAAGTAAGCGTTGCTGAACCAATGAATGAATTGGAAACCGCTCAAGCTCAATTGGCATCGTTGCATGACAAATATGCGCGTGTGCATGCTGATTTTGATAATATCAAAAAGCGTCTTGAACGTGAAAAGTACAGTGCTCTTGAGTATGCAAACGAAAAATTTGCTAAAGACTTAATCCCTGTAGTTGATTCGCTTTCAATGGCAATCGGCGCTACAAGCAGTGAAGCAGATGCAAATGTGTTGCTTGAAAAGCTCAAAGAGGGTGTTGAGTTAACTATGAAGCAACTTCTTAGTGTTCTTGAAAAGCATGGTGTTACTGCAGTCGATGAGAGCGAGCCATTTAATCCGGACGTTCACAATGCCGTTTCAAAAGTTGACAGTCCTGATCACGAAAGCGGTGAGATCGTCAATACTTTTCAAAAAGGTTTTCGATATAAAGAGCGTACCTTGCGTGATGCAATGGTAGTGATAGCAAATTAATTAATATACAAAAAGAAGTAGTCGCATTTGGGCTTACTGCCGAAGTAAACCCAGTGTTAACGTAGTCGTGGGGGTTTTACTCACACGGCGTTTAAAATATAAAAGGAAATAACATGTCAAAAGTAATTGGAATCGATTTAGGAACTACAAATTCATGTGTTGCTGTCTATGAGGGCGGCGAAGCGAAAATTATCCCTAATAAAGAGGGTAAAAATACAACTCCATCGGTAGTTGCATTTACGGATAAAGGGGAAATTCTTGTAGGCGATCCTGCTAAACGTCAAGCGATCACAAACCCGGATAAAACGATTTACTCTGTAAAACGTATCATGGGTCTTTTAATGAACGAAGAAAAAGCAAAAGAGGCACACGACAAAGTTACCTATAAAATCGTTGATAAAAACGGTATGGCTGCGGTTGACGTTGCGGGTAAAGTGTACACACCACAAGAAATTTCAGCGAAAATTCTTTCAAAATTGAAAACCGATGCAGAAGCGTATCTCGGTCAATCGGTAACCGATGCGGTTATTACAGTACCTGCGTATTTTAATGATGCACAGCGTAAAGCAACTAAAGAGGCGGGAACCATTGCTGGATTGAATGTTCTTCGTATCATCAACGAGCCAACGGCATCTGCTCTTGCATACGGGTTGGATTCAAAAGCGGATGAAAAAGTTCTTGTTTACGATTTGGGCGGCGGAACGTTCGACGTTACGGTTCTTGAAATCTCAGAAGGTACATTTGAAGTTCTTTCAACGGATGGTAATGCGTTCTTGGGCGGGGATGACTTCGACAATAAAATCGTAGACTTTTTGGCGAACGAGTTCAAATCAGATCACGGTATTGATTTGAAAGCAGACAAAATGGCGCTTCAACGTCTTAAAGATGCAGCTGAAAATGCAAAAAAAGAGCTTTCAAGTGCAGAAGAAACTGAAATCAACTTGCCATTTATTACGGCAGATGCATCAGGACCAAAACACTTGGTAGTCAAGCTTACTCGTGCAAAATTTGAGGGGATGATTGATGACATGATCAAAGAGACGATCAGTCACATCAAAACTGCAATGAAAGACGCAGGTCTTAGCAAAAACGAGATCAACGAAATCATTATGGTTGGTGGATCAACACGTCTTCCTATCGCACAAAAAATGGTATCGGATGAGTTCGGCGGAAAAACACTTAACCGTGGAGTCAATCCGGATGAAGTCGTAGCAGCAGGCGCAGCAATCCAAGGCGGAGTTCTTCGTGGAGACGTTAAAGACGTACTTCTTCTTGACGTTACACCACTTAGCCTAGGGATTGAAACTCTTGGTGGTGTTATGACAAAAATCATTGAAAAAGGGACGACTATCCCTGTTAAGAAATCACAAGTGTTTTCAACTGCAGAAGATAATCAGCCAGCGGTTAGCATTTCAGTAGGTCAAGGTGAGCGTGAGTTTGCCCGTGATAACAAATCATTGGGTCTATTTGAACTTACCGGTATTCCTGCTGCACGACGTGGTGTACCACAAATCGAAGTAACGTTTGATATCGATGCAAACGGTATCTTGACGGTATCTGCAAGTGATAAAGGGACTGGTAAATCTCAAGAGATCAAAATCACTGGGTCAAGCGGATTGAGTGATGAAGAGATCAATAAAATGGTTCAAGATGCTGAAAATCATAAAGCAGAAGATGCAAAACGTAAAGAGATCGTTGATTTACGTAATCAAGCTGATGCGTTGGCAAGCCAAACCGAAAAAAGTCTCGAAGAGATGGGTGATAAAATCGACGCATCTGAAAAAGCTGCTATCGAAGAAGCTCTTGCTGAACTAAAAGCTATCCTAAAAGATACGGATGCAACAAAAGAACAAATCGAAACAGCAACGAAAAAACTAGCCGACGCAAGTCACAAAATGGCAGAGCAAATGTACAAACAAAAAGAAGAGGGTGAAGCTGCACCTGCTGCTAAAAAAGATGACGACGTCATCGACGCAGAAATCGAGTAATTTTTCCGTCATACCCTATAGGGTACAAGAACCTCTATCGAGGTTCCCGCTTAGGCGGGTACAGTAACCCCCTAGTGGGTAAATCCAGCTTTTTCCTCTTAATCCATTTCCTTTTCTACACGTTTATTGTCTCTATAATAAAACTATTTTCTAAAAACTGGTATTGTTTTTTATAAGCAAAATATTGTATGATAAAAGAAAAAAAAGAGTACCTCATGTTTAATGAACTCCAACAAGAGATTATAATCACCGTAGCCATAGTGGTATTCATTTTAGTTGTTTACTTTATTTTAAAAAGAAACTCAGCCCCACAGACTAATAGTAATGTATCAGAGAAGAATGATAGTCCGGAAGTATCTATCGAAGAGAAAGTAGAAACAGTTCCAGAGATAAAAGAAGAACCAAAAATAGAGCAACTTTCAGAAATTTCTTTATATGGAACAGAAGAAGGAGACTTTGGAGTCATAACTCCAACTCCAGAAGATAAAACGTTAACGGATAGAAGAAAAAATGACAAGACAATTCAAAAACGATCTGTTCCAGAGCATGGAAAAATTACAAAACAAAATTTTTCTGAATTCGCCGGTGAGAGGATATTGGTTGCAGAAGATAATATCATCAACCAAAAAGTTCTTTTGGGTCTTTTGGCTGGAAGCGGTATAGAGCTAGTCATGGCCAATGATGGGCAGGAAGCTCTAGATATACTTGAAAATGACACGAATTTTTTGATGATTTTAATGGATGCCCACATGCCAAGAGTGGATGGTTTTCAAGCAACACGCATTATTCGAGAAAATCCTAAGTACGATCATATTTTAGTGGTAGCACTTAGTGGAGACACTGCATCGGATGACATACAAAAAATGAAGAATGCAGGAATGTCTGAACAGCTAGAAAAGCCTCTAAGGATGGAATCTTTATACAAAATCATCTATGCGTATACAGGCAAAGAAACTCCTATAAGTGAGCCTGCAGAAACTATAATGAGAGAAAATTTAGATGTGGACAAAGGACTTCAAACGTGTGGCGGAGATGAGGATTTCTACCGTGAAATCTTATCCGAGTTTATGACTGACTATGCCAATTCTTCTGACGAGCTAGGAGAACTTTTACGCGCACATAATCTTCAAGCTGCTGATGCATTGCTTCTTGATATTATCGGTATAACTGCGAACATCGGGGCACACAAACTTAGAGAAATTGCTTCAAACATGAAACTGGCTCTCAGTGACACTCACGAACAGAGCTATTTTAGCCTTTTCGACCAGTACAAAGTCCATATTGATAGATTAAAGCAAGATATTAGAAAGTATTGATTCTATCTTGTCTGTACACATGCGTAAATTTTAAATATTTAAGAATTAACAAGTGATTCCTATAGCTAGCTATACGATAGTGAGGTTTGGGATTTCCTCAGCTGTGTATCAATAAATTTGTTAAAAAGATGCCAAATACAACGTGATTGCCAACCGTCGCAACCAAGCGGATGCGTTAGCCAACCAAACCGAAAAATATTTCCTTTTCTAGATAACTCCAGTCAACCTCTGTTATAATCTATCAATATTATTATTTTGGATTTTTATGAGCAATAGATACCTTGGACGTCAGCCTATTATCAATGCAAAAGCTAAAATTGTTGCCTACGATTTGCTTTACCGTGAATCAGGACATAATGATGACAATGGCTTTACCGCTGCTGTTATTAGTAACTTATTGGTATCGATGGAGACTGTCTTAGGTAAACATATTGGATTTATTCGAGTGAATCGAGAGTTTCTTGATTATGACGTTATTGATTTGCTTCCGTGTGATAAAGTTGTTTATTCGCTCTTTGCAGATATGCTAATTGATGAAGCACTTGTTCAAAGAATGCTTTCTTTAAAGGCTCAGGGCTACTTTTTTGCGCTTAATGAGTGTATTTACACTAATGAGACTATTCAAAAGTATGCGTTAATTTTGCCTTTCTTGAGCTACTTAAAAATCGATGCTTCTCGCAGCAATTTATCTCAGGTTGGACGTAGCATTCCACTTCTTCATGAGGTTGGAATTCAGGTGATCGGTACAAAAATCGAGACTCATGAGATGTATGAACTGTGTTTGTCGATGGGATTAGATGCTTTTCAAGGCTATTTTATTTCTGAACCGAATATCATTAAAAACAGTTCATTTTCTGCCGAGCAAGAGGGAATTTTTCATTTATGGAATTTATTACAAAGTGAGATTGAAATACCTGAACTTGTGGATGCGTTTCAAAGCAACCATGCCATTAGCCTAAAACTTCTTCGTTTTATCAATTCGGCTGCTTTTTCACTCAAAAATCCAGTTTCATCTATGAAACAAGTTCTTACTTTGATGGGACGTGACCCGATTTCAAACTGGATTATGCTGATGATGTTTTCAGATGCACAAAGCCAAACGCCACAGAGAGTTCCATTGTTACTGATGGTGGTGAATCGTACAGAGATGATGTCTGCTTTAGTGCGTATGTTAAATCCACAAGCGTCTAAAGAGGATATCTCGAAAGCATATTTTACAGGAATGCTTTCGCTCATCCATTTACTTTTTCATATGTCTCAAAGAGCCGTTCTCTCCAAACTTAATATTGCGTATGAGATTGAAGATGCTGTGCTGGACGGTATAGGATTTTATGGTGAATTGCTTGATTTGGTTCGATCCATTGAACTTTTTGATACGGAAGCTATTGAGGTGTTTTTGGTTAAAAAAGGGCTGAAATATGCGATAATAGAACCTTTAATACAACATGTAATGGAGAAGGTTAATACTTTTGAAAAAGCAGTGGAGGAATGATGAAATATGGATTTAAAGTATGGATTATCGGATGTATGATTATTTTGTCAGCTGTTCATGGATATGCAAGCCAAGCAAAAGGGCATAAGATTGTTTTGGCATCATTTCCCACATTTGATGAGGCTAAAGCAAAACTCGCAATTTTAGGTAGTCAGCTAGGGGCTGAGGAACGTGCTATCCAAGAAAAATATCAGTATGAGATCGTAGCGCGGGCTTCAGGAAAAGCATTTATTCTTGCGATTGAGCCATTAAAGACTAAAGTTATTACCGATCAGGTTATAAAGCAGTTTGGCCATCTTTATCCTGATGCATACAGTAATGGATATTTTGGTCCGACAGAGGGAGCGCTTGTTTTAGAACATACTCAAATTGCCCCTGTTGTTGAGGAAGTTAATCGCTCAATTATGCAAAAAGCGGAAAAGCGTCTTGAAGTAAAGGTAATAGAAGTAAAAAATACTCCAGTTGAAGATGAAGAAAAGAGAGTGTTGTTTTGGATTATCATTGTAGGAATTAGTACTTTAATCGCCATACTGTTGAGTATATTCAAACGTCGAATTCCCACTCAAGCGCCATCATCTATAGAGAGTGAGATAAAGATTTTAGATGTAAATAATATAGAAAAAATTCTATCGAAAGAGATAGAATTATCAGCTAATGTTCCTGATTCTTCTCCGCTTGAAGCGGCACAAAGTGATATTTTTTATCGCCTCAAGAAGAATATGTTTTTCATAACGATTCTAGAAGAGCTTAAAGATGCGGCAGACGCTAAGGATGCTTCTCGTTGTCATGATTTGATGCGTGAGGTATTGCTGTATCAGAAAAACTTTCGTAAAAGCAATGCAATTGCGACGATGGATGAATTGGTTGAGGGTAAAAACTTTTCTCAACTTTCTGCTTTTATTGGCAATGAGATAAATTAATACGTATACGTAGCAACAAGGATAGATAAATGGAACAATTTTTAGAAAAAGCCAAATCAGCAAGCCGTATTTTAGCTACCATGGCCGGTAATGAACGTAATCGTATATTACGTGAAATGGCAGAAAGTTTACGTGCCAATACTATGAATATACTGGAAGCGAATGCTGTGGATATACGCCGTGCCCAAGAAGAAAATTTGGCCTCTTCATTGAAAGAGCGTTTGTTGCTGGATGAAAAACGCATTGATGCGATGGCGGTTGCAATTGAAGAGATTGCTGCGCTCAAAGATCCGATTGGCCGTGTGCTTGAGGGATGGGTAACGGAAGCAGGACTCAAAATCGAAAAAGTGAGTATCCCTATCGGTGTTATCGGAATTATTTATGAATCTCGTCCCAATGTCACTTCGGATACAGCGGCGTTGTGTTTTAAAAGCTCAAACGGATGTGTCCTAAAAGGGGGCAAGGAAGCAGAACTTTCCAATATTGCAATAGCAGAAGTATTGCAAGCAGTTTTGACCCGTAATAATCTCCCAAAAGAACTCATAGCCCTTCTCCCCGACTCTTCACGTGAAGGGGTGGCAAAACTTATTAAGATGGATCGTTATGTGGATTTGATTGTCCCGCGCGGAGGCGAGGGACTGATCCGTTATGTGAGTCAAAACTCCAGTGTTCCGGTTGTTAAGCACGATAAGGGGCTATGCCATACCTTCATACATTCAGAAGCAAATATTGAAAATGCCATTGCCATTGCACTGAATGCAAAAGTTCAGCGTCCGGGTGTATGCAATTCGATGGAAACTTTGCTGGTTGATGAAAGGATTGCTCCAACTTTATTGCCGATTTTAAAAGAAGCATTTGACCATGCTCATACTGAGCTTAAAGGATGTGACTTGACGCGTGAGATCGTTGATGTGGCGGAAGCTACTGAAGAAGATTTTGATACCGAATATCTTGCCAATATCCTCAATATTCGCGTGGTTGATGGGGTAGAGGGGGCTATTAGGCATATCGTTCGTTTTGGTTCCGGTCACTCTGAAGCGATTATTACAGAAAATATTACAATCGCAGAGCGTTTTATGGATGCAATCGATGCAGCTGCAGTGTATGTGAATGCATCGACACGCTTTACCGATGGTGGAGCGTTTGGATTTGGGGCAGAAGTAGGGATTAGTACCAACAAACTTCATGCCAGAGGGCCGATGGGGGTCGAGGGACTGACAACATACAAATATAAAGTGTACGGTAAAGGTCAAATTCGTTGAGCCAAACTATTTTGGAAATCAAAAATCTTGAGTTCGGATACTCGCATGAGAAAAAGATTTTTGATGATTTTTCTCTTTCTTTAAAGAAAGGAGAAATAAAAGCGATTGTAGGACCAAGTGGCGTAGGGAAATCAACATTATTTGAACTTATTTTGGGTCGTTTACAACCTCAAAAAGGCTCAATACAAGGAGCAACTCTCTCGCAGGTATTTCAAGATCCCTACAGCTCATTTCATCCCACTTATACCATTCGTGAGCAAATAGGAGATGTCACATCGATGGAAGGATACGAAGCGTTATTGTCTCAGATGGGACTGGATGAGTCGCATTTGGATACGCTTCCTCATAAACTTTCCGGGGGACAATTACAGCGGTGTTCGATTTTACGTGCATTGCTTATGAAGCCACAGCTTTTACTTCTCGATGAGCCGACGTCGGCATTGGATAATCTTAATCAACTTGATATTATGAAGCTCATTGTGGATCATTTAGAAGGGATGGGGGTGTTGCTGATTACGCATGACCAGAATTTAGCACAATGGTGCGCCAATGAGGTTATTTCGTTAACGTAACTAAATAATATCCCGATGCTGCCATTGCCACGGTACCGAAAGTATTAAGTGCCATATTCAACCCCGCCATCAATAGATTTCCGCCACTGAGTAAAAAAACAGTTTCCATTGCAAACGTTGAGTAGGTGGTTAGCCCCCCTAAAAATCCAGTAGTCAAAAATGATTTTGCCTGCACACTAAAAAAAGTGCTATAGCTAAAATAAGCGAAAAGGACGCCGATAATAAAACTTCCGATCAGATTGACCGAGAGCGTACCAAATGGGAGAGTGTGGGGAAAATGGTGGTTTACGACACCGTTGAGATAGGCTCGAAGAACTGCACCGATAAAGGCACCGCTACCGATTGCGAGGATGGTTTGAAAACTCATCATCATATACCTTTTGCATGTTTTTTTGGATATTTTTAAGCCAATCCGGATTACTTTTATCAGCTATGAATGGTTCCATAAATACAGCAGTTGCTCTTCCTGGACGGAAATCTTTGCGTTTATTACTAAAGTATGATGAAGTAGCGATAAGAACAACGGGCTGAACTTTGAGTGCATATTTATCTGCTACCATTTTGGCACCGGCTTTAAAAGGCTTCATCACACCGCTTTCACTGCGTGTTCCTTCGGGAAAAATGGTAATAGTACGTCCGGCATCAATGCGCTCTTTTGCATCTTTAATCATCTTAACCAGAGATGTTTTACTTTCACGCTCTACGGCAATATCGTTGGGAAGTTTAAGAACAAGACCAAAGAACGGAATATCAAAAAGCTCTTTTTTGGCTACCCATGCGAGATCATGGGATGTGATTGTCTCCATAATGCCAATATCAATATCACTTTGATGGTTGATGAGAAACATTTGCGCATCAGGATCACATTTTCCTTTTACCTTTACAGGAGAAAAAATCAATAATCGGATGAACCATGAGGAAAATTTGACTGAGTACGGTTTTGGGAGAAGATAAAATGTCACAATCATAAGCGTCATCCCAGTAAAGATGACTATGACGGCATAAAGCCATCTAATTCGAGCAAAGATCACGTTCATGTACCCAGCCTACTTTATTGTTATTCAAATGGACTTTCGTAAACTCTCCAACGGTATTTTCTACTTCGAGCTTTTCTTCATCCGGCGTTGTTTCAAATATTGTTCCGTGTTTAATCGGTAAAAGATAAACGGGGGCACTTTTCTTAACGCATACACTTGAATTGGGGAGAAGTGCAAAAATGACATAAAAAAGAGGAAGGACTGAAGCATATAAATACCATTTAGAGCGTCTCCAATAGAACAACGAAATACAAATGACTCCAAAAATTGCTGCAGCTCCTACTTTTAATTCGGTATGGCGTGCATCGGTTGGTGAGAGATCGCTTTGTGTTGATACGGCATCATCATCGACAACGATGGGAATACTGATGGATTCATAACGATTTTTTTTGAGATTAAAGATGGTAAAATCCAGAGTCTGCTCACTGTTAGGAATAATAGCATAGTAGGTCATCGTTGATTCAGCTACATTGGGAAACTTGGACTCAAATCCTTGCTTGATAGCGTTGACGAGTGAAAAGGTAGCAATATTACAGCGTGTTGCTTTGACTGTAAAGACTACGATATTACTTTCTTGATTGTACGCTGTTGTTTTATAGTCAATGACTTTAAATGAATCGGCCAAAACATTAGCGTACGTTGAAGGTGGATTCAACGTCGAAGCATTAATCGCAAGTCCCATCAAAACATTGGAAAGTGCCCCAGTGGAAGTAGCTGTCGCCGTGATATCTGGTAGGCGTATGGTGTCTGCTTGAACGAGAAAATAAAAAGTGTCATAAACCGCATCGCCCTTCACACTTCGGACAGGAGTTTGGCTAAAAATACGGATTCCCTCTTCACCTTGCAACGTATATTCAATATTTCCAGAGGCAATGTCTGTGGGTGTTAACTTGAGAATGAGAGGGAAAATTTCACCGATATATAGATGGGAAGGAGTATTGGAATGCTCTAAAACCACTCCACTGGTATTTTCTGTAGCATTGGAAAATAAGGCATCAATAGCGTTTTGATCAGTAGCATCAGAAGTTTGAGGTGCCTGTGTCTCTTGTGGTACAGCAGTATCGGTTAGAACCGAAGGCTCAGCCCAAAGAAGACCCAGGAGTGATGATAAGATGAGGATTAACTTTTTCAAGCGGATAAAAAGCCCTCAAGCATACGACGGCCATCGTTGCTCCCAAGTAATGACTCCATTGCCCGTTCAGGGTGTGGCATCAATCCAAATACGTTTTTGTTAACATTGCAAATTCCTGCAATACTGTCAATCGAGCCATTTGGATTGTCAATATTTCCCTTTTCATCGGTATACTGCAATAATACTTGATGATTGGCGTACAGCTCTTTTAGACCTTGCGCATCAATGTAATAGTTTCCATCATGGTGAGCGATAGGGATATTGACCACTTCATTTGCTTCGCAATGACGCAAAAATGTATTATCATTAGAAATTACTTTCAGGTGATGATGACGAGAGATAAAATGAAGACCTTCGTTGCGTTTAAGCGCACCAGGCAGAAGCCCTGTCTCGGTTAATACTTGAAAACCGTTACAAATTCCCAGTACTTTTCCGCCATTATTGGCGTAAAGTTTAAGTGCTTTCATAATAGGTGACATTTTAGCGATTGCGCCGCTGCGGAGATAATCACCGTAGCTAAAACCGCCTGCAACTACCACTAAATCGGTTCCATCAGGAATAGTATCCTCTTTGTGCCATAGGATGACAGTTTCGCAGCCAAGTGCATCAAATGCGTGCTGTGTATCGTATTCGCAGTTTGTTCCCGGGAATTGTACGATACCTACTTTTATCTTTGCACTCATGAAATAATCTCAATCTCATAATCTTCGATAACGGTATTGGCTAAAAGTTCTTCACACATATGGGCTACTTTTTCTTTTGCCGCAGCACTATCACTTTCGTCCAGTTCAATAATAATTTGCTTACCAACACGAACGTCACGAACGCTCTCGAATCCATGACCGCTAAGTGCGTGTAAAACCGCTTTTCCCTGAGAGTCTAGAACTCCATTTTTTAAAAATACATTGACAATTGCTTTCATGATTACCCCAAAATTCTATTTAATACTTCTTCGTAGGCAACTTTAAGTCCACCCATCCCTTGACGAAAACGGTCTTTGTCCATTTTTTCACCCGTCTCTAAATCCCAAAAACGACAGTTATCGGGACTAATCTCATCCGCAAGGATAATTTTACCATTTTCATCACGACCGAACTCAAGTTTGAAGTCAACAAGATTGAGTCCGCGAGTATGGAAATAAGGACGTAAAATATCATTGATTTGACGTGCCATGGCTCGAAGTTGATCGAGTTCCGATTCATTTTTGACAAGATTAAGAATCAAGCAGTGTTGGTCATTCAGCTTTGGATCACCAAGTGCATCATTTTTATAATCAAATTCTACTAACGTGAATGGCAGTACCGTACCATCAGCGATACCAAGGTTTTTGCTTAAACTTCCGGTTGCAATGTTGCGCACAATGACTTCGATCATAATGATATCGACTTTTTTACACAGCATATTTGTATCATCGAGCATCTCTACAAAATGAGATTCAATGCCATTTTGAGCAAGCATTTTAAAAAGTTCGGTTGAAATTTTATTATTCAACGCACCTTTGCCCGCTTCACTGTCTTTTTTAGCGCCATTAAAAGCGGTCAAATCGTCTTTAAATTCTGCAATAACCAAATTGGTATCGTCGGTATTAAAAAGGCGTTTTGCCTTTCCTTCGTAAATGAGTTCGCGTTTTTCCATGACTATTTTCCTTTAACTATGATGAGAGCTTTGAGGATGCCGACACCCTCTTTGAGTTGCATATCTTTTGTGAGTTGAGCTTTTGTAATAATGGTTTTGTTGGTAGCATTGGTTTCAGTCACATCTACCATGCCGTTGGTTTTTTCAAGTTCGCCTTCAAGATGTTTTTTCAAATCGGCTTCTTTAATATCAAAATTATTTTCATGTTTTTTGACTTCACCTGCATCTACTTCAACATCCGGAATAACGCCAACGGCTTGAATGGTACGTCCGCTTGGTAAATAGTAACGTGCGATGGTGAGTTTAATAGCTTCAGTATCGGTGATGGGCATAACGACTTGAACCGACCCTTTTCCAAACGTTTTAGTTCCAACAATCACACCGCGTTTTAAATCTTGCATCGCACCGCTAACAATTTCAGAAGCACTGGCAGATCCTTCGTTTACGAGAACGACAAGAGGAAGATGCGTTACAGTTGCTTTTTTAGTAGCACTGTAGCTGATATCATCGCTTTTGTTGCGTCCTTTTTGTGAAACGATCACCCCTTCATCGACAAACAAATCAGTGAGTTCAACGGCTTGATCGAGTAAACCACCTGGATTATTGCGAAGGTCGAGGATGATACCTTTACTTTTTGCGGAATGTTTTTTTAGAACAGCTTTAACATCCGTGGCTACTTTTTTATCAAAACTGGTGACGCGAATGTAAAGAATATTATCATCAATGGTACGGGCATATACGGACTCAACGGTGATGATGTCACGTATGATATGAAATTTGAGCGGTTCGCCTGCACCTTTACGGATAATGGTTAAATTAATCGGTGTTTTAGGTGTTCCTCTCATAAGACCTACTGCATCATCAATGGTCATGCTAAGCGTAGATTTGTCATTGATTTTGAGAATAATATCTCCTGCTTTAATCCCCGCTTTATCAGCAGGAGTCCCTTCGATAGGGGAAATGACAGTAAGAGCATTGTCGCGCATACCCACTGTAATCCCTAAACCGCCGAACTCGCCATCGGTTTGACTTTTGAGAGACTCAAAGCTTTTCTTATCCAAAAAATTAGAATGAGCATCAAGGTTGGAAAGAAGTCCCTGAAGGGATTTGTCAATGAGCTGATCAACACCAAGTCCATCAACATTGTATTGCTCTACAATGCTAAGAACTTTGGTGAATTTTGCCAGTGATTGAAGTCGTGATGCTTCGTTAGAAGCTTCTGAAGGAAGGGGCTGTGCGTCACTTTTCGCAATCAGCGAAGTGGACAGAGCGAGACTAACTGCGATTGCGCTGATAAAGCCAACGACCATCATTTTTTTATTTTTCATGGATTACTAAACCTTTTTGGTCTACATGCGTATTTAAGATTGATAATTATAGTTAAAAGTCCATTAATAATCAATTGACCGTGATAATGACATCCCCAATTTGAATTTGTTCACCTCGGAGTATTTTTGCACGCTTGCGTCTTTCAACTTCTCCATTTCGTTTCACATGCCCTTCGTCAATGAGCATTTTGGCTTGTCCGCCTGAATCTACAAGGTCTAAAACCTTCAAAAGTTTAGTAAGTTCGATATTGTCATCGGTTAAAGTAAAGGTCATTTTTTGTCCAAAATTAAAAATAGTGTTGAGTATATTAGGTGAGAATAATGAAAGAAAGGCAGAATGAAGCTCAAAAATGAGCTTCAATATCTTTTACCAGTTGTTACTACGCTCACGTGGAGGGCGTGGAGCACGTGGACGCGCTTCATTTACACGAAGAGTACGTCCGCCAAAATCGCTATTTTCAAGTGCAGTGATTGCCTTGTTGGCTTCATCTTGGTTTACCATTTCAACAAAACCGAAACCACGAAAACGTCCTGTCTCTTTATCATTTACGAATTTGACTGAACTAACTTCACCGTATTGTCCGAAAAGATCTTTAAGATCGTTTTCATCTTTGCCGTAGGGAATATTCCCGACATAAATCTGTATCACATTGTGCTCCGTGAGAAAAATCGAACTATAACCAGCATAATCCTTAGGACTTATTTTATCTGCTCGAATCTTAGGCTAATGTTAAAAAAGGTGAGTGAAGCGTAAAGTCACAAAGAATAATACTTAATGATGATTCAAATAGCTTATATCAATAATAAAAGCATCCTCTAATTTCCTCTTGGATATAATCGCGATATTAAACAATGATTAAAAGAGAGTCCAATACATGGTACAAGTCACAAAATTAGCAATGCGTTTTGGAAGTCGAGTTTTATTTGAGGGTATTAACCTTAAGCTTGACCGCAATAAGCGTTACGGTCTCATCGGAGCCAATGGTGCAGGAAAAACAACATTTTTGAATATTCTTAGCGGTAAGATTAAAGACTACGAGGGTGATATCTCTATTGAGCCGGGACTAAAAGTGGGTATTTTGGGACAAAATCAGTTTGCTTATGAAGATTTTACCATCGCTGATACCGTTTTATTTGGAAATAAACGTCTTTATGATGCGATCAAAGAGAAAGAAATTCTTTACACTACCGGTGATTTTGAGGACGATAAAACCAATGATCGTCTTGCAGAGCTTGAAATGATTTCTGTTGAAGAAGATCCGACTTACGAATACGATGTCCAAATTGCAAAAATTTTGGAAACCGTGGGAATCAGTGCTGAATTTCACCAAGAACTTATGTCAACACTTCCTTCATCCGAAAAATTCAAAGTTTTGCTAGCGCAAGTGCTGTATCCAAAACCGGACGTTTTGTTCCTCGATGAGCCGACGAATAACTTGGATATCGAGACAATCGGATGGTTGGAGCGTGAACTTCAGCGCCATGCAGGGACCTTGGTTATTGTCTCCCATGACCGTCACTTTATCAATGCCGTTGTGACCAATATCCTCGATGTCGATTTCCAAAAAATCCGTGAATTCACAGGAACGTATGACGATTGGTATTTAGCGTCTACTGTTATGGCGAATCAAATGCAATTGGATCGCGATAAGCAAGTTAAAGAAAAAGATCAACTTGAAGCCTTTGTTCGCCGTTTCTCTGCGAATGCATCGAAAGCCAAACAAGCAACTTCTCGTCAAAAGAAGCTTGATAAAATGAGCATTGAAGACATCAAGCCATCAAGCCGTCGTGATCCAAGCATCGTCTTTAAGGCGAAGCGTCCTATGGGGGACGAAGCGTTGCGTGTGGCGAATATTTCTCACAGTTATGGCGATTTGAACGTTTTGCATAATATTGATATTCTGGTATCCCCGGGTGAAAAAATTGCGATTATCGGTGCTAATGGTGCAGGTAAATCGACCTTATGTAAAATTCTTATGGAAGAAATTAAACCAACGAGCGGAAGTGTCACATGGGGCGCGACGATTGAAAATAGCTATTTCCCCCAAGATACGACCGATAAGATCAAAGGTGACGGTACACTGTACGACTGGCTTCGTGGATTTGATCCAAAACGTGAAATCTCTGAAATTCGTAACTGTTTAGGACGTATGCTTTTTAACGGCGAACAGCAAGAAAAAAGCGTTGAGAAGATTTCAGGGGGAGAAAAACATCGTATGATGCTCTCTAAAATGATGCTTGAGGGTGGGAATTTCATTGTACTCGATGAGCCTACCAATCACCTTGACCTTGAAGCGATTATTGCATTGGGTGAAGCATTGCTCGACTTTGAAGGCAATGTTATTTGTGTGAGCCATGACCGTGAGCTTCTCGATGCATTTGCTGACCGTATTATTGAATTACACCTTGATGGAACCTATACCGACTTTAAAGGTTCGTACGAAGAGTTTGCTGAGGCAAAAGCAAGTGGCGAATTATAAGAACTTTATTGGACTAGGTGTGGCGGGGAATTTTGCCCTTCACTTAGAGCAAGCTGGTGAGAGTGATGATTTCAAAGATGTCATCACCGATGATCCAAACGGTCCTAAAGGGATGTTCCCTTTTTATATCCCCGACCGTAGCGATTTTTTAGGGACGTATCCTCTCAGCTGTGACACGATCATTCTTCCAACCAATCCATGCAATGTCCAAATTGAGCCGGAAGTGGCATTGATTTGTGATCTTACCTACGATATACTCGGCAACATTACTACAATTACCCCAAAATTTTTCGGTGCCTATAATGATTGTTCTCTACGCATTGAAGGAGCTCCTAAAATTAGCCACAAAAAAAATTGGGGAGAATGTTCTAAGGGACTATCAGAGACACTTATCCCTATTGATTATTTTGGGCGGGGTGGTGTGATGGATAGCTATCGGATTGCTTCGTTTTTACGACGTGACGGTATGCTGATGCGTTATGGAGAAGATGTTGAGCTCACGGGCTACAGCTATTTTTACGATAAGCTCATTGAGTGGATGAGCAACCAAATCAATACCCAAAAAGATACAGGCCCATTAGAGCCTATCAGCGAGTATCTAAAAGAAGCGGACTTTCCAAAGCAAGCAATCATAAGTATCGGTGCGACGCGCTATACCCATTTCGGTGAAACCAATTTCCTTCAAGAAGGAGATGAGATTACGGTTGTCGTTTACGATAACAATCTTTATTGTATGAATCCGATTCTGATGATGGCGAATAGCGGTAAGTTGAAAACTGAAGGTGTGAGCGCATTGGTACAAAAGGTAACTCGTGCTTAAAAATGGGAAATATCTCCACTACAAGGGGAATGAGTATGAGGTGATGGGTGTTGCGAAGCACTCTGAAACCGAAGAACTGCTCGTTATTTATCGAGCGCTGTATGGTGAACGAGGATTGTGGATACGACCTCTTAAGATGTTTGATGGAGTGCTAGAAGACGGAACTAAACGTTTTGTTTATATAGGAGGTTCCAATGTCAAGGGGTGAAAAATTATCCTTTGATATTGGTGCATCTTGGGATGATGGATGGAAGGTAGAAGAGGAAAAAAAGTCTCTTTCAATCATTTTGTTAGAGCCCTCAACGCATAGATTAGTCTTTCAAAAAGAGAAGCGTAAAGGGAAGGCTGTGACACTTGTTGGACCCTTTAGTCTGAGTGATGTAGAAAGCCAAAAAACTCTTTCTATCTTGAAAAAATCTCTCGCTTGCGGGGGTGCTTATAAAGAAGGATGGATGGAGTTTCAAGGAGATATTTCCCAAAAAGTGCGTGATCAGTTGGAGAAGTTAGGGTTTAGGTTTAAAACTCCGAAATCATAACGAATTGGTAAAAACAACCATATTACGTCCTCTCTCTTTAGCCGCATAGAGGTTGGTGTCGGCACTGTGTAAAAGAGATTCGTTGTTCATTGATTCCGTAGGCACAATACAAATTGCACCTGCTGAGATGGTGAGAAGACCAGTTTTTTTATTCCCTTTATGCTCCATATTGAGAGATTCTACATTAAATCTTAATTTTTCTCCCATTTTTCGAGCGTTAGGACAATCGGTTTCGGTGAGGATGATCCCAAACTCTTCCCCTCCTAAACGGAAGACAAAATCCCCTGGTCTTAACAGGGATGATTTTAAGATATGAGCAACGTTTTGCAATGCGACATCTCCTTGTAAATGACCATAGGTATCGTTGTATTGTTTGAAAAAATCGATATCAATCATCATAAACGTGATTGATTTATTGGCGCGTAATGCTCGTTTGAATTCGCGCTCGTATACCAGATTGAAATAGCGCCGGTTGAAAATGCCTGTGAGGGTATCGGTATAGGATGCTTGCTCAAGTTTTACATTTAGATGTTTAAGTGCTTCGGATGATTCGAGAAGTTGTTGCTGTTGTTGTTCTATCTGCATAAAAATACGCCATGCAAAAGTCATTACCCCCAGTAAAATAACTCCTAACATCACGGCAAGCTGCATCAAAGAATTTTGATGATGTGCAAGAAGAATGGAGCGCTCGTAGGTGGCAGCAGCAGTTTCATACGCAATAAGCTGAGAAACAGTATTGTGAATGGAAGAAGTGTTATCAGCAAGAGTGATCACTGAAATAGCAGATCTGGAGGTATGGTTGAGCGCAAGAGAACGTATTTCCTCGAAATAACGTTTCATACTGTCGATTTGTTCTTCTGTATAATGAATGTAGGGAAGTTCTTCTGGGCGCTTATGATGAGACAAATAGCTCGACCACATTTGATCGACATGTTCAAGTCCTAAGGTGATATTCTGTGCTAAATCCTCATCGTTGACAACTCCTGCTTTCCATCGGTAGACGCCGGCTTCAAGATCATGGTGGTAAGCAGACGTGATGGAGCTCAATTCGCCAAGTGGAATAAGTGAGCCAAAATAGAGTGTGTCAACATTTTTTTTCATGGTAAGAAGATTGAAATAACCAACAAAACCAACAACCACAAGGCCTACTGCGACACTGAGAAGTAAATATAAAAGTTTGGTTTTGAGCTGAAATGATTCCATAAATTAGAGTGCACCTTTTGGGGCATAGATGTTTATTCTAAGCAACTCCTATACCAAAAAAGACTAGAATAAGAACACAAAAATCGAGGAGAAAAAGATGTCTAAACGGATCATTAAGGGTGAGCGGATTAAAGCGATCATTCACAATATTGCTGAAGATTTTCGTTTCTCAGGTGAGATGGGAGATTTCCCTCTATTGTTTTATAAGGCAGATACGGAAGGGTTGCTTCGAGGTGCAGAGATCGAGCAAATGGTTGAATATTTAACGACTGGGCTCAAAGAGTTGCAAGATAATATTCAATGGCGACGAGAATTTTTGACTGAAAATGCAGAGATTGGCGAAATAAAGATGCTTGAAAGTCTCAGTGTCATCGAAAAAGAGTACATTGAATTGTTGGAGTTTTTAGGATAAAAGTAAATAGAGACCTCCGCCAATAAGTCCGGCGATGAGGGCAATGACTAAAATAGTAGCGATTACAGGTGTAACGAAAAAAATGAGAAAACGAACCATTTAAGGCTTAGGTTTATAGGTCTCAATAGGCATTTTTTTCGAAATTGCGTATTGAATCCCACCTTGAAGGTCAATGACCTTGTAGCCCATTTTTTGTCCCAAATGGGTTCCCAACATTTTGGATCGGCTTCCGCTGTTGCAGATGATGGCAAAACGCTCCCCTTGCGGTATTTTTTTATTCAATTCACCCAAAAAAGCTTCTAAATTATAATTTCCGTTTTCGTCGAAAAACATAATGGGAATAGAGCCTTTGACAAGTCCTGTCGTTTTCCATTCACTGGGAGTACGAATATCAATAATTTTAATTTTAGAATCAAGAAGCTTCTGATCAATAGGTTGTGCGGTATAATCCGCCATCAAGGCAGTGGTTGCCAAAAGTAGTGAGAGTAGCCATTTGTTCATCGAAAAACCTTTTAGTCAATAATAGATATAATTGTAACCAATGAAGGTTAACTGAGGAACTATGGGCGCACCAAAAGAAGAAAATGCAAAACGACTCCGCTACATTCGACTGCTTGGTCGTTTTGTGAATGGAATATTATCGTTTTTGGCAAAAAGTGACAATCCGACAAAAGAACAGTATGATCAAAAAGTAGATATGAATTTTCGTTTTTTAGAGAAGAATGAAGCCGTTAAACTCTACAAAGATGAGTACATGGAGCTTGAGGGACTGGGGCAAAAGATTTTAAATTTTCGGCACAGTGATGAAGAGATAAAAACGATCAAAGAAGATCTTTTTTACGCTCAAAATCAGCTTGAAAAACGAGTCAATGCTGCACGGTACAAAAAATCAAAACATGATAATCATGCTACAGATGGATGGTAAGATTAAAGCCATCCCGTGTGTTCAAGCAAAATTTTACATCCTAAACCGATAAGAATGATCCCCCCTAGCATCTCTGCTTTGCTTTCCAAAATTGATCCCAGTTTTTTTCCAATATACACAGCACCTAAGCACAGTATAAATGTTACTACAGCAATAATACCTGACGCAGTATAGATATCGGTTTGTAAAAAAGCAAAGGTAACACCGACCGCCATTGCATCGATACTGGTTGCAATGGCTAGGGTGACGAGTGTTTTGTTTGAGAGATCGGACACTTCTTCATCAAACTCATTTTTATACGCTTCATACAGCATTTTCCCTCCAAGTCCTACGAGAAGGATAAATGCGATCCAGTGATCATACGCCTGTACATACGAGGAGAAGCTAATCCCGATGAAGTAACCTGCCAAGGGCATGATTCCTTGAAAAAATCCAAAAACCATTGCAATGAATAAAATTTTAGGTAAAAGAAGCTTTTTGTGTTTTGAGCCCATCGCGATTGAGACGGCGACAGAATCCATTGCGAGTGCGACCGCGAGTATTAGAATCATTTCCATAAAATATCCTGTAAAAAAGTAGTGGAAGTATAGCGTGAGAGTACTTGGATGAGGAACTTTACAGAGGTAGATCTAAATAATAATGCTTATCACTATTGACAAATGAATTTTAAGTCGGCATAATTTGCGAATAATTATCAATAAGGAGTTTTCATGGAAACTAAATCTACTTCAACTGTCTCTATTGAGAAAACGAATCGTTTAATACGATCGGGTCGTGCATGTTAAATCTACCCACAGTTGAGAATTGTTCCGAACGTACCATTGAAAGTAAATTATTGCTCAAAGAGTGCACTTTTATTCGTATCATCCATGCAGATGAAGTCTATGTACTGCGCATTACCAAAAGCAATAAACTTATCTTAACTAAATAATGATCCGTATCATTATGTGATATTTAATAGTGTAAATAAAATTAGCCAGCCACCGCTTCACGCCATTAGCCAGCCACTTCCAAAACTTAAGGAGTGCCAATGGCCTATCATACCCGTTTTTTTAATTCACAAGTTCTTCCTGTTGGAGCTATGTTGCTTAGTATTACTGCGAGCTCTTTGCTGGCGGATTCGATTACAAATGAGACCAATGCTACATTGAAATCAATCGATATTCAAGAAACTATAACGATCGAATTACCTCGATATCAACCGGGAGTTTCCAAAACTGCGAAGACTGGACAGTTGGCGCATGATGTACCTCAGGCGATTACGGTAGTAACGAAAGAGTTGCTTCACGACAAATCGGAGTTTACGCTCAAAGAGGCATTGAGTAATGTTTCGGGATTGACGTTTAATGCTGCAGAGGGTGGACGTATCGGAGATAATATGAATCTTCGCGGTTTTTATACGTTCGGGGATTTGTATCTTGACGGTATCCGCGATGTTTCTCAATACAATCGTGATACGTTTAATCTTGAGCAAGTCGATGTTCTGCGCGGAGGGGCTGCAATGCTGTTTGGTCGTGGTCAAGCAGGTGGTGTTATCAATCAAGTGAGCAAGGATGCAGAAGCTGAAGATTTTGGAAAAGTATCCGTCACTGTGGGGACAAATGATTATAAACGAGCCTCTTCGGATGTGAATGTAATGATAAATGATACAACTGCATTTCGTCTCAATGCACTGAAAATGGATGCGGGAAGTACTCGTAATGATGTCTACAACGAAACCACAGGTATTGCTCCGACGATTACGTTTGGACTCAATACCAATAACGAGTTTAGTTTATCGCATTTGTATATGAAAACGCATATCACTCCCGATTACGGTGTGCCGTTCGACAGTGCTACCAAAAGACCTGCGGATGTAGGGAATGAAGTGTTCTACGGATTTACCGACGATTATGAAGATAACCGCGTCAACATTACAACTGCCAGTTATATTCATAAATTTTCAAAAGATACACAGCTTCGCTCTGTGATCCGTCATGCTGATTATCTGCGCGATAACTGGGCAACGGCACCGGGTGGATACAACACGACGAATGGACCTGATAATGAGATTACCAGAGCAACCAAAGGTAACGGTGCTAAAGAAAAAACGGATACATGGCAAAATGATTTTACCACCAAATTTGAAGCGCTTGGGCTAAAACATGAAGCGCTCATTGGTAGTGAATATCTGCATGAAGAACAAACTCGCTGGGGTCATGACGGATTGTCATCGTATTATCCCAATATTGCAGTTGCAAGTGGACCTGCCAGCGGATTGCCGGCGACACCATCCAATGGACAGCGTGCCTTGGCAAGTAATGGAATTTGGTATCAGTATGCAACAAGCGGTACTCGTTGGGCTGCTTCTATGCCGACTACAGCTGAATCGGGTTCCACACTTCCGGATGCCTATAAAGCAATCTATGGGAATAAAGAGCGCAATAGCAGCGGCGGATACAAAGGACGCACTTGGGCAGTATACGCACAGGATATTGTCGAAGTTGCCCCTAACTGGAAAGTGATGGGAGGTTTTCGTAAAGATTGGCTCAGTATGGATTATTTGGATGCTAATATGACCAAAAATGGAGAACTTCATTACAATGAGATGAGTTACCGTGCTGGTCTATCGTATCAACCATCCCAAAATCAGCACTATTATTTAGCGTGGAATAACTCTTTTAATACGACGGGAGACTTGTACTCTTTTTCTGGTGCATACGATCCTGAAAAAAGTATCACGTATGAGTTAGGTGCTAAATTTGAACTTCTTGATGGTGATCTTTCTTTGCGGACGGCTATTTATCGTACGATCAAAGAGTGGGAGCGCAATACTGACGTTGCAAGTGCATCGGCTAATCCAATTCTTTCAAAAAAACGTCATACCGATGGTCTCGAGCTCGAAGTTGCGGGTCGTATCACTGAAGACTGGGATGTTTTTGCCGGTGTTGCACTGATGGATCCGGAAGTGGACGAAGTAGCAGATGGAAAAAGTAAAGTGTACATAGGAGAACGCCCGCCAAACTCTACGGATTACACCTTTAACCTCTGGACAACTTATAAACTTGTGGGTGCATGGAAAATAGGCGGAGGAATAGAAGGAAAAGGAGAACGTGCAGCGTATAGCTATGGTACGGCTACAACATTTGATCCCAATACAGCCCCAAGCTATATTCGTTATGACGGGATGATTTCGTACACTCAAAAAAATTATGCGGTGCAGTTAAATATCAAAAATTTGTTGGATACGACCTATTATGATGCGGTCTATATCAATGGAGGTTTTGCGATTCCGGGAACGGGACGTACGGCTCAGATTACGTTAGATTACAAATTCTTTTAAAAAGAAACTTCCTTCACGGGAGTTTTGATGATAGCGCATTTGAGATGTTTTATCATCAAAACTTAGGCAAAGGAAACAACCATGTTACTTCATATACCCAATATCCTGACGCAAGAGCAGGTGGCACAGTGTCGAGAGATATTGACTTCTTCACAGTGGGTGGACGGCAATGTCACCAGTGGAACACAGGCGGCAAAAGCCAAAAATAATCTTCAGCTTCCTGAAGAGTCAGAGGCAGCTATAGCTTTGCAAAAAATTGTCTTGGATGCGTTGAGCAATAGTGCCCTTTTTTTTACCGCGGCATTGCCCAAAAAGATTTTTCCTCCGTTGTTCAACTGTTACACGGGTGAGTTCAATACGTTTGGTAATCATGTGGACAATGCAGTGCGTACCATGCGAGGCGGTGGAAAACGGGTACGAAGCGATCTTTCGTTTACCCTCTTTTTTTCCGATCCGGATGAATACGATGGCGGTGAGTTGGTGATCGAAGATACCTTTGGTTCACAACGCGTCAAGCTAAATGCAGGCGATATGGTTTTGTACCCTTCCTCGAGTGTACATAGGGTTGAACCGGTCACCAGAGGTGCTCGTATCGCGTGTTTTACATGGCTGGAAAGTATGGTGCGCTCAACCGAGCAGCGACGTATTTTGTTTGATATGGATATGTCGATCATGGCGTTTCGTGAACGCTTAGGTGACGATGAGGATACGGTAAAGCTTACGAGTATTTATCACAATTTGCTCCGTACATGGGCCGATACATAAGTTTGGACACACTGTATCGGCGAAGCCCATACAGTGGCAGGGACAAATGTCCCTACTACCCCCTAAAGCTACCCATATCTTTCGGATATGGGAGAATAGGAAATAAAATCATAATCTGGAGTGTAAAATGGAAGAATTAAAATTAGTGGTCGATTATGCGACATTGGGGATATTAGGAGTAATGAGCATTATAGCAATGGCGTATGGAATGGAACGTTTTTTCTATTTTCGTTCGGTAAAGGTCGAAGAATTCGAGACTAAAAATCGTGCGGAAGCACAGCTAACCAAAAACCTCACGGCGATATCCGTCATCGGTTCCAATGCTCCGTATGTAGGACTTCTGGGAACGGTTGCCGGAATCATGGTGGTATTTTATGAGATCGGGCAGAGTGGCGGATTGGAGCCAACTCAAGTTGTAATCGGTCTGTCATTGGCACTTAAAGCGACGGCATTGGGATTGTTGGTGGCGATTCCGTCGATAATGATCTATAGTGCATGTCTACGCAAGGTCGATTTATTGATGGGAGAATGGGAAGATGCGCGCGCTTAAGAAAGTTGAGGGAATCAATGTCGTGCCGTTGATCGATGTTGTTTTGGTATTGTTGGCGATTGTCCTTACTATTTCGACGTTTGTGGCTTCGGGTGCTATCAAGCTTGATTTGCCAAAAGCTGCGAGTGCCCAGATTAAACCTGCTGAAAAAATCGAAATTGCACTCAATGAAAACGGAGAAATATTTTACAATGGTGTAAGCATGACGCAAGCTGAGATCGTAACGAAAATCAGCACACTCTCCAGTGATGCGAGTGTAAGCGTGCGAGGGGATAAAAAGGCGTTTTTTAACGATTTTATTTTTATCCTCGATCAACTTAAGCTGCAAAAGATTGAAAAAATTTCGATTATCACTCAGAGGGACTCATGAAAACGCAACACTCTTTTGCGCTTTCTATTGCCGCACATTTGGTTGTGATAGGAGCAGTTGTAGCTGTCTTGTCTATGCCTACGAAAGAAGTTGAAGAAGAGATCGTGTTGGAACTATCTATGAGTGCACTCGAAGTAAAAAATCAACCCTCACCCACAAAGCAAATTTTTTCCACGGTCATGCAGCCAACTGCACCAACGCACGTCACTCCTAAAGCATCGCCCATAGTTCAGCCAATGGCAGACGTGATACAGCCCTCCCAAACATTAAAAAATGAAGTCGTCGCCAGGGCTCAAACAGCACCGATGGTACAAAAAAGTGAACCGATTGCTGAAAAAATACAAGAGCCGATAGTTGTCCCTTCACCACCATCTCCTCCAAAACCAAGTGCTGAAGAGGAATATTTGGATAATCATCTTTCCGCTATTCGTGATGTATTGATTAAATATCGCAAATATCCCAATCAGGCTCTTCGACTAAAGCAAGAAGGCAGTGCCAGTATTTCATTTCGGCTTAAAAGCAATGGTGAGGTAGAAGATATTACGGTGCAAAGCAGTTCGGGATATGATATTTTGGACAGTGATGCTTTAAATTTGATTACAAAAACCGCGCACTATTTCCCCCGCCCGCCTAAAAGCATTCGAATAACTGTTCCTTTGAGATACAGTTTAAAGAATGCTGGTTAGGTTATGTCTGTAGTGTATACAAGGATAATAAATTTAGAAAAAGAAAAAAATTATCCTTTAAGTGCTAGCGCTCTATCATGCAGAAAATTATTTAAAGGAATCTCATGAAAATATTAGGTGTATTAATTACCGCTACCGTCTCTCTTTTAGCCATCGAACCTTTGGTAACTCCACAGTGGTTAAGTGAACATCAAAACGATTCACAGCTTAAGATCATCGAAGTGTCAGATGGTGAGGGCTATGAGTTCGAACATATAAAAGGTGCAGCGCATACATCAATCGGTAAATGGCGTTTTGATAACGGAACATTTCTCTCTGTGCGCCCTGTCTCTGAGATCGAAAAAGAGATCAGCGCATTAGGCATCGATGAAAAAACGGATGTTGTCCTCTATGCCCCCATCAATGAGCCCAAAGATCTTCTCAAAGCCAGCTATATTTATTGGGCATTGAATTATCACGGAATCAAAAACGTGGCACTTCTAGATGGCGGACTAAAAGGGTGGAAAAACAGCAAGCTTGCTCTGACACAAGAAAAACCGCGAATTGCTCCAAGCGCATACAAGGCAAAAATCGATGTATCTAAAATTGCCGATATTACCTATGTGAAAAATCATCTCGGCAAACTCCCGATGATCGATGCACGACCTAGTGATATGTATTTGGGTGTCACTCCTACGGCCACAGTAAAACGCAATGGCCACATCAAGGGCGGTATGAGTTATTCATGGAACTATTCAGTCGATAAAGAGTATGTACTAAAAGATAAAAAAATGTTGGAAAGTGTCTTTAAAGAGGGATATGGTTTGGATAAAAACAAAGAAGTCCTTGTTTATTGTACCGGAGGGCTTGAAACATCCTTTAACTACTTTGTCCTTAACGGAGTACTTGGATATAAAAATGTTCGTTTATACGATGCGTCGATGAAAGAGTGGGGAAATCGTGAAGATACATTGATGACACAGTATCGTTATGAGATGTTCAAAAAGTAAGCATTGTCCCCTGTAAAGGGGATAAAAGAGTTTAAATAGACACGTGTAAAATATTCAACTCTTAAGATGTACCATTGTGTCCTTCAGTCTTGATGATTGTTGAAAAATCTAGAGCTTATTTGAATTTTTAGGTGCATTGCAATCGGTTGCTTTCCCAAAAATACATCGTCCATTAAAAATCAGTTTTCGGATAAAAAAGAAAAGGGAAATCGAAGCAAGAAGCCCGCTGATGATCGCATGGGGTAGCAGCCCTTGGGTGAAAAAGGAGAGAGTTGCTACGATAAAAGCGAAAGTTAAAATAAGACACATGATGGATCCTTAATTATGTTAGTAGCAGACTATATCGCATTCAAGGCAGGGATGTCTGTAACAAAAGTTACATGTTAGGGAATCCTTACGAGACTTTTTTTTACATCACTCAAACGTACAAAGGTAAATCCCTCTTTTAGCAACACAGTAATTCCCTCGATTATTCCCTCACGTGTTCCGCTCTCCGGATGATTCATGTGCAGGAGAATAATATCGCCACTGTGTGCGCTTATAAGTTGCCCTGCTACTTTGGGTGCGCTAAAGGTAGCTCCTGCATCCCCTAACACGGAAAATCCGCCAATTTCCATTTTTAAAGTATGAGCAATAGCGACAGCATTTTCATCATAATAGGCAGTTCCTGAGCGAAAAAATGTGGGGCGTTTACCTGTAAGCTTCTCTATCTTGTTGTTATTACCTTCGATTTCACTCATCACTTCATCTGCAGATTCTGTGCCGTGAATGTTATAAATACTTTTCCCCTCAACTGAGAGTGGTTTATGTGCGGTTCCATGGTTGGCAATTTCAAACAAGGGATTAGTAGAGAGTTTCATAAAAATATCAGGATTGGTGTCGATCCATCGGGCATTTATAAACAGTGTGGCAGGGATATGATTTTGTATTAAAAACTCAATGAGATCTGCGTCATACTGGGAGCTTCGGACACTTCCACCACATGCATCAAAGGTTAATGCAAGCTCCTTTTTATTACTATGAAAGTGGGTAACAACCCCAGTAACATTTTCGCCCCATTGGAGTGGTGATGTTTGCGCGAACACAATACTGATATTCAGCAATAGAATAAGTAAAAGTGGCATAATTTAATCCTTTAAAGTTGAGATTGTAGCACGGATTGTTACTTTTCATCTCTCAATGGAAGGTATACTGTCAAAGTTAGATTTTGTCTATGTTAAAGGATACGAATGAAAAAAATTACCTTATTGATCGCTGCAACATTAATGATAACGCAATTAGAAGCAAATACTAGTGTTAGCAGTGAAATGAGCCATTTTGTCGGTGGAGCTGTTATGGCGGGTGGGATTGCTGCTGTTGTAGATAGCTATTATCCAGAGTATAAAGAAAACAGAGGGATGATTGGTTTTTGGATTAGCAGTGCTGCTGTCATTGCGGAACAAGGAGTAGAATATGCACTTCATGGAGATGCAAAAGGGCAAGCCTTAGATGCGATTTCTCATATAGCAGGTTCTGCGTTAGGTGCTTTTGTAACGGATCAATACATTTTATCGCCAGTAATAAAAGATTCTTCTACTACTGGAAATTATGTTGGTTTGACCCTGCAGCGTTCTTTTTAAAAAACTATTCTGTCTTTTCTTTGACAAAACTTGCGCTGTCATTCACTTTTTTCTTAGTCCATTCGGTTGCGGAGGTTGTGTCTTCTTTGACACCACTCCACGTTGCTGCACAGCCTGAAACAAATAGAATGATCAGAGAGAGTAGAGCTAGATTTTTCATGATGAGATCCTTTACAGTAACAAATTTTTATGTCTGTTATTCTAGCAAAAGAAAAGAAACGAAAATGTTTACACTTTTTTACTGAGAGCTTCGACGTTGTTGCTGTTGCCTAGAACAACGAGAATATCTCCCTTTTCGAGGATATCATCTTTTTCAAATGAGGTGTGCCATTCGCCTTGGTGTTTGTAGGCTATGGGTTTTACTTCATAATCATTTTCAAACGTTGGAGAGAGGATGGATGTCCCAATCCAAAATGCGGGAAGTGTCATTTTGGCAAGTTTCATTGTGATAGATAGGTCAATTGTTTCATAATGCATATTTGAAACAATCTTTTTAACCAGTTTTTTTGCGGATTCCATCTCCGGATAGATGACTTTGGCAGCACCCAGTTTAGAGAGAATTTGCCCGTGTACGACAGTGATTGCTTTTGCAACGACGGTTTCGATACCGATTTCTTTGAGTGCCATCACCGTAAGGATACTGGCTTCGAGATGTTCCCCGATGCTGACGATGGCGACTTCGGCATCTGCGATGCCTGCTTCACGCAATGCACGAGGATCAGATGAGTCGAGCATAATGGCATCTTGGACGTATTCGCTGATATTGCGAATTTTCTCCTCATCGTTATCGATTGCGATAACGGTCTCTCCTTGTTGAGCTAATCCTTTGGCAACATGAAATCCAAACTTTCCTAATCCAATAACGACGTATGTCATATAATAACCTTTCCTTCTGCGTATTTAATACGTGTTTGTATTGCTTTGCCTACAATAACGACGGTGAAAGCAAAAACACCGATCCGCCCCATGAGCATCAAGAAAATGATATTTACCTTCCCTAGATCGCTAAAGAGTGCGCTATAGCTCAATACTCCGCCATTACCGGTTGAGAGTCCTACCGTACCAAAAGCGGAGCAGGTTTCAAACAAGGTTCGAACAAAATGGAGTTTCTCGCTTTCATTTAAAATGACTGTCGAGATGAGAACATAAAAAGAAGCGATAAAAATAATGGCATACGCTTTGTTGATTTGATACGGCATCAGACTTCGACGGAAAATATGAGGATTGTTTTGACCGCGTAATGTAAACCATACGCCGATGATCGAGAGAGCGAGTACGGTAGTTTTAATACCCCCTGCGGTTCCTCCCGGACTTCCCCCGACAATCATAAAAATGGTTCCGAAAAAGAGGTCAGAGTCATTGAAAGTAGAAAAGTCCATACTGTTAAATCCGGCAGTTCGATAATTGACCGAAGCAAACCATGCGGCAAGTATTTTGTCCCACGCGTCCATCGAACCGAACGATTTTGGATTGTTCCACTCTAATGAGAGGATGATTGCCATACCGCCTAGTATGAGTATTCCCGATGTCCACAAAACCAGTTTTGTATGCGTAGAGAGACGTGTTAATGATTTTTTACGGTAGTTATAAAGTTCCAAAAGGACCAAATACCCTAATCCTCCAATAATGATCAAGAGAGGTATTGTAATGTTGATGACTAGATCACCCCGAAAGCCCATCATGTTGTCACTAAAAAGAGAAAAACCGGCATTATTAAAAGCGGACACGGAGTGAAAAAACCCAAACCAAAGAGCTTTACCAAATGGCATATCTGCCCAAAAGCGTAAAGAGAGAATAATCGCACCGACTACTTCGATAATGATGATGCTTGCAAAAACGATTTTTAAAAAGCGAAATATTCCGCTCATTCCGGGGTAATTAAGGGATTCTTTGAGGATGAGCCGATCACGGTACGTGAGTTTTTTACGGCGCATAAGTGCCATAAATGTCACAGCGGTCATGTAGCCTATCCCCCCTATTTGTATGAGAGAGAGGATGATGATATGCCCAAATGAGGTAAAATCAACAGGTGTGTCTTTGACAATCAGTCCTGTAACACAAACAGCAGAAGTAGCAGTGAAAAGTGCATCAACGAGGGAAAGTTGACCATTATGAGCAAAAGGAAGCATCAGCATAAAAGCACCGACGCCAATAAGAATGACGAAGCTCATAAAAATAATTTTAATGTCTTGAGTTTGCGTAGGAAATCCTTACAGATATTTAATAAGTGAAATAATAGAGTGATTTAGATAAAAAAGATGTTAAAAGTAAAAAGGGGAATAAAGCGTTATGGTGACTCCAAGGGGATTTGAACCCCTATGACCAGAATGAAAATCTGAAATCCTAACCATTAGATGATGGAGCCACTGAACAATAGTAAAAAAATGGTGTCCCGTGATGGATTCGAACCATCGACCCCTTCATTAAAAGTGAAATGCTCTACCAGCTGAGCTAACGGGACAAGAACGCACATTATCGCTTACACGATTTGTGGATGGGAATTATAGCGATTATAAGCTTTGATGTCAATGATATTGGTGAGAAGATTTTAAAAGCCTTTTTTTCTCTTAAAAAATGTGGCATAAAGACACTGGAATTTGCGCTTTATAGCACTTTTGTAAGAGTATTTTATTACAAGCTATTGATATACACGGCTAATTCATGAACTTGCTCTTTTGTGTGAGTGTTCATAAAATTCTTTTTAATCATTTTTGCTACTGGCAGACCTTTTCTTTCACCCGAAGAAAGATCACTTAACGCTTTTTCTATCTCAGTTACCGATAAATCTTTGATGATTTTTGATTTTCCAACGGCTGTATTTTCTCCTGCAGGACCATGACACGTTTTACAGTTTTGTACATATACAGAACTGATCGGCGCTCCCCAAACCATACTCGCTGTAAACAACGGAATCACTATTTTGATGAAATTCATTGAGAATCCTTTTAGATTTGAATAAAGCATTATTGAAAAATAAAACCCCTATTTATGGGAAATTGAAGATGCTTATTCATTATTCTAACAAAAAATATTCTTGTAAAAACTTAAAATATACCGTCTATTTATCAAAATTTATAACTTTCAAAAACCCCCTAAATATCTCATTTTTGTTGATTATAATGTAGTGTTTATGCTTGAAATTATATAGGAACAGATGGTTTATCTAAGCTCTATTTTCCTATGAAACTTTTTGTCGAACACGAGTGGGCAAAACTGCTCTTGATCAAGTTAAAGATTATTGAGATTTTGTAGTCTCTTTGAATGTATTCTTTTCTAGACAAGATTGTTCTTGTTGATGAGTATAAATGTGTATTTTTTTGCATATGAAGATCTCCCTTCATCCTAAATAGAGTATTTTTTGAATATCATTTATTTCTCATTTATTTCTCATTCAAACTTGTTAAGATTGATCATTAAATAAATAGTTGAGATCAGTATCAAATATTTTATACAAAGGAAGTAGGTAAGTTATTATGTTTACATCCCAAAATTTAACTCTTTTATACGTCAGCGGAAATGTCCAAGAACGAGAAAATAATGCGGTACTTATACGAAACAATGGATTACGTGTTTTTACGGCAAATAATACAAATCGAGCTTATGAGCTGTATCAGACGCATAAAATCGATTTGTTTGTTATCGATTTTCCTCTTTCCGATGAAAACGGGTTGGACTTTATTCGGCATCTTCGACAAATGGGCATCGATATCCCCATCATTATTACTACTGCCAGTCCAGATAAAGAGATGCTCATTGAGGCTATAAACCTTGATATCAGCCGCTATTTGATCCAGCCGTTTGAAGAGAGAGAGATGATAGATGCAATTTCGGCAGCTGCTAAAAAACTATCGAATGTTCACGGTGCAACTTTTGTGACACTGCATCATGGATTTAGCTACGATAGGATTAACAAATCGGTTAATAATCCTGATGGCAATGTCGTTTATTTGTCGAAAAAAGAATATCGTCTACTCGAACTTCTATTGGAAAACAAGAGAAAAGTCATTCCATACGAAACCATCGAATCAATTATATGGCATAACTCAAGCATGAGTATAGATGCTCTGCGTACGTTGGTTCGTGCTGTTCGTAAAAAGACATATCAAGACATTATTATTAATAATAATTCAATTGGCTATAAAGTAGACCTCTAGTCGAGGGATACTTTAGGGCATCTACACACATCGTTACACATCCTGGCTATCAATCACATAATTATCACACTTTGCGTGTACAATATCATTATTTTCTCATTATTTATCGTTAACATAATAATAAGAAAAAAATAGGCGGTCATATCCGATAGTCCAGAGGATTTAGAATGTTCGCAACTCAAAATTTAGCCGTTTTGTACATAGAAAAAGATGCTGATATTCGTCGAAGAGGTGCATCTTTGATGCATGAGAATGGATTGAAGGTATTTGAATCGTCAGACACAACAAACGGTTGTGAGTTATTTCGTATGAATGAGATCGATATCGTTATGATTGATTTGGAACTTCCCGAAAAAAGTGGATTAAATTTCATCCGTTGTCTTCGTGCAAAAGATGTACTGACTCCCGTCGTAATTACAACAGACCATTCAGACAAAGAGACGTTGTTTGAAGCCATTAATCTCGATATCACCCGATATCTGATAAAACCATGTAAAAAAGACGATCTTCTCGAAGCACTTCAAACCGCAATTAAAAAAGCAGTGAACTGTCATCCGATAACGTATACCAAACTGCATCATGGCTTTAGCTACGATCCAATCAATAAAGCCATCAGCAACCCTGAGGGAATTTCAAGTCAATTGACCAAAAAAGAGTACCTTTTTATCGAATTGCTTTTAAAAAATAAGAATCACATCGTCCCCTATGATGTGATAGAAATGCTCGTATGGGAAGGCAATGTGATGACAATGGATGCCCTTCGTACATTGGTTCGCGGTATTCGTAAAAAAACTTATACCGATATTCTTTCCAACCACAATGGCCTCGGATATAAAATCGATGTTTAGTCTAATGATGTTATAAAACTTATTCTTCGTGCATAGGTGCGCGGTCCTTCGTAAAAGGCTTATCTCTCTATTTTTGAATTTTCAAGCTGCTAATTACACAATAAGTCTTAACTAATTTAACTATAAAAATAGTTTTAATTAAATTGCTGTTTACCCCATAAAAATCTCATTTGATCATATTACAATTATTCAATGTTGAAGAGGTTTAGCATAAATTGATATGGATAGCGAAGAGAATTATAGGTTGTTCATTCATTTACGCTAATACCCGAAAACAAATCTCAATAAGTGAGGTGGAGAAGATGAGAAATAAAAAATGGGGTGCTTTAGCTATTGGTTTCCTTACGCTGCTAGGGTTATCGAATGAAGCTCAAGCAATGCCGATGTTTGGTAAACAAACGGGATTAGATTGTACGGCGTGTCATCTGCAACATATGCCAAAACTAAATGCTGTAGGTCGAAGTTTTGCTGCTTCAGGGATGACTCAAGGTAAAAAAAATAGTGACGCGAACAGTAGTGGAATGGATTTGTATGCTTCTGTTATGGTTAAAGCTATGTATGAAGAGACGTGGGACAAGCCAAGTGCTGACGGGTTAATCAAAGATAATGTTACGCCGACAGCAGGGGGGGAGTGGTCTGTACCGAGAACTGCGAGCTTATATGTAGGCGGAAAACTCAGTGAAAATGTTGGTGCACTCATCGATCTTTCCTACAAAGACGCGGAAGATAATTCTATTCAAGGGAAAGTCGTTTATGCCAAAGAGATTGAAAATGGGTACTTGGGTGCAGTTGCGTACTCATCTGCCAGTTTCGGTCCATTCTCGGGTATGGAAACTTATAACACAGGGCTTTATAAACCTCTTCGGACGTTTGATATTAAGAAGCTATCCAATGCTTTCCAGGCCTCTGAAATAGGAACTGGTGCAGCGACTGGTATGCAAATTTATTACGATAAAGACAAGATGTTTACAAGTGATGACCATTTGTTCGTTACAGGTGGGGTATATACACCGATACAAGACAATGCTGATATGCAGATGCGTGAGAACATCCTTCCGTTTGCGAGAGTCGCGTATGAATTTCCTGTAAGTGATTTCAATTTTGTTCTCGGTGGTTTTGGAATCGTTGGCGGATGGCAAGTATCTTCTACCGAACCTCTTAGCATGGAGCGTGAGACGTATGGAATCGATTTTCAGGTGGAAGGTATGATCGCTGAAAAAAGTGTTTCGTTGATATTAAGCAAGGTCTTGAAAAATGAAGTGACCTATACAGGTATTGGGTCAAATGCAAACAATCCTGCAGAGTATATCAATCTTCGTAATACGGCCTTCTCAGCAGAAGGGGAAGTTAATCTCACTCCGGAGATTGGTTTCAAAGTAGGGTATTTGACGTTTGATGACCGTTACCTTTATAAAACACAGAACAGTCATAACAATGTGAAAGATATTGATCATGCCTATACCGTAGGTGTTGATTATTCATTTAATGCTTATTTTCCAATGAAATTGGCAATAGAACATGCGTGGGCAAAACCTTCTCTGGATAGTGTTGCAGAGTATAGAGACTTTCTGGTCTCTTTAAACATCCTCTATTAATTAAAACGTAAAAAGGAAAGACAATGAAAAATACAATAGATAAAATCAATAATCTCAGTAGAAATAAAAAAGTAGGGCTGAGTACTGTTGCTGCTGCACTGTTGGCTGGTGGTTTGATCATAGGATGTGGCGGAGGAGATGATACTGCTACTAGTAATTTTGTCGCAACAGCCGATCCCGTGATTGTAGGGACAGATCTTGTTTGTGATGGTATTGATGTTGTGAATGGCGTTTTGTTGGTATCAAAAGATGCAGCAGACTATAACGAAAGCAATGTAACGCTCAGAAATGTATCTGCAAACGGTACGGATGATGATGCTCGCGTTAATCCAAATGCAAACAACACATTAGTGCGTATGGGAATGGCGATGGCTCCGCTTACTGCGAGTGGAGCAGCTGCAACGTTATTGGATACGAATGAAACGAAGGTTCGTCCATTGCTCATTAGTTATGCAGAGCAAATGTATGCAGTCAATACGTTTACTCCTACGTATGAACTGGGTGATGGCAGTGCGGATATCGGTGATCCGACGCATGTTGATGATATTTTCGTTTCACTTTCACGTGATGACGGGCAGACGTGGAAAAAATATCAGCTTAGTGACTTTGCAGAAAAGCAGCGAAGTTCGATTAAAGTTCAATGGGATATGACCGTTGATGATAGCAATGCTACTCAGGAAATTTCTTATCCCGGTCATAACGTGAAACCTACCATGGTCGTGTCTGGTAATAATATCCTCGTTGCATGGCACAGTAAATATTGTCCAAGCGGTAATCCACTGGGTCTGACGCAAAGTACGACGGATGGTACGACCACCTATCCAACCGATTATTTCCAAGTAAATGGTGCACAAGGCTCGATTGATTATACTGATAAAGATGGGACGATCATGGTCGCACCCAACGGTAAAAAGGTATTTGAAGTACCGTTTAGCTGTATCTGGACAGCACGTGGTATTTTCGATGCGAATAATACAACCGATCCGATTACGTGGATGAAGCCTCAACAGCTGACATCGGGTAAGCGGGATGCGGCTAAAGTGACGATTGCAGAGTCTGTTCCTGGTGCAGGATCAGAAGCTGGTTTCGCAATCACATGGCAAGAAGACACCGAGGGACTACGCTCCGGTAAAGGTGAAGGTCCGGGAGATGGATGGAGCGGTGCGACAACCAATCACGGTTCGGATATTTGGTACAGTATGATTACAGCGGCTGACTTTAGTCTCACGGATGGCACTGTGACGGACATTGATGGTGTAAGTAAACTTAAACCGTTGGTTGATTTCTCATATCCGGTTCGTATTACCGATAATGAGATGTGTAAAGTCGGTGATACAAAACTCTACTGTCAAGCGTTATGTGATGAATTTGGTTCAGAAGACGGTATTTGTAAGACTGGCGATAGAGATATGCTCGATGATGAGCGTGTTAATCTCAACGGTGATACAGGGGCATCACGCCCTATTATCAGACTGTTAAAAACCAATGCAGACAGTAGTGAATATGCTGTTGTTCTGGGCTATGAAGAGACAAAAGGTCTCTCAGCAAAAGGAACTTCCAATGATACGACGGACATTGCGCTGGAAGGTAAATCGGTCTATTTTGAAAGTTTCCCATTCAAAAAAGTAGAACTGCCAACGACTGAAGACAATTTCAGAACGCTTGTTGCCAGTTTGCCTATGGTGAGTTCAGGAAATATTATCAATGTCAAAGCTCCAAGAGAAGGTACGCCTACCGATATGATCTATGAAAATGCTCGCCGTTTGACGTTTATCCCTCAAATCAATCCGTGTAGTGATGGGACCTATACGTATGGATTCTTGTACAAACAAGGATTCGATACACAGGGCTCTTCATCAGATATGTTTGTCCGTATGAATACAGGATTTGGGTACGATACTCTCAAAAACTACACACCTGTCAACGTTAGTGCACAGACTGCGACGGTGGACGCGGACGGTAATGTTACCTCGACGTGGAGTACTGCTAACCTTGATGACAATACGTATGATAATAAATATGAAAATACTTTCTCACCACGCGGATTTATACGAGGTAATGATATTTATATCGGTTATGAGTACAATCCAGATGCGGTTAGAAATGAACAGGGTCATGTACCAAATAACTTTTATATTCATCGATATACAGGAGGCGCATGGCAAGGACCTCAAAATATCACGCAGATCAAAAATGGTAGTATTTCAACATTGGATCCGCGTTTTGTCGCAACACCAAAAGGAAGATCAACCCTTACCGGGCTTGAATCCGATGTCAGTAATCCAGATGTTATGTTCGTGACATTCGGAACGTTTGATATGGGTACAGGGCTGGAGCTTGACCTCTACTATACCCGTTCAACGGATAAAGGGGTTACATGGGAAACGCCAATGACAACGGGTGTTACAACGAGTTCTGTCTTGTCTAAACATCTTGATGTTGAATCCAAAGAGGTGCAAACACTCTCAACACCAGATGGTAAACGTCTCTTTAACGCATGGTTGCAAGAGAGCACAAGTTATAGTTCTGGTAATCCTTTCTCAGGGCTTGATACGTGGTTTGGACGTGTTAATTACACTAAACCTATACTTCCTTAATAATTCTGAGAATCCGAGGCTTTCTCGGGCTCTCACCCTTTTTTTTATCTTCATCTTCTCTTTTTACATTATCACTAAATAAACAATTTTTCATAACCACATAGGTATAATTAGCTCTAGCTATATTTTTATAATCATCATGGAGAATAATAATGAATAAGTTCTTTTTACTATTTGTCATTTTTGGGTCATTTTTATATGCGGCACCGATTCAAAGTGACAAAGAGTTTCAGCAAGCGGTTGAAAAGATGGGCAAAGAAAATAAGCTGGTGTTGATGATCTATTCCACGGATGATTGTCCTGAGTGTGCATACATGAAGCATAAAGTGTTTCACGATAAAGCGGTTGAGCCGTATCTGACTCGTAACTTTGTCATTCTCGAGAAGAATATTCATAAGAGCAGCCTTCCTGACGGGTACGATTATTTCGGTATCCCGACGATGTTTTTTATCGATAAAGCAGGGAACAAAAAAGAGACGCTCGTCGGAAGCAAACGTCCTCAACCGTTTTTGGGTGAACTTCGTCGTATTCGAGGATTGAAATGAAAAAAGCGTTAGCTCTTAGTATTATTCTGGGATGGGTTTCAGTGAGTGCTTACGATGCAGCGCATTTAAAAAAAGCGTTGGAAGAGAAAGAGTGTATCGGGTGTGATTTACGGGGTGCAAATCTTAGTAAAATGGACTTTAGTGGAGGAGATTTTAGTAAAAGTGATCTCTCAGGGGCGGATGTACGCGAAAGTATCTTTGAGATGGGAGATTTTAACGACTGTAATCTAAGCGGGGCAAAAGCGCAGGGGGCAGTATTTTGGAAAGCGTCGATCCGGGGGTCTGATTTACGTGGACTCCATGGCAAGGGATCAAACTTCAAAGGGTCGCATCTCGATAAAAGCGATTTGAGTTATGCTGATATGCGAGATGCGAAGGTTTGGAAAGCAGATTTTACGGATGCGATTCTTTTTAAAACTGATTTTAGAGGTTCTGAGATTGGTGGATCGAAATTTATTCGTAATGATTTACGTTTCGCAAACTTGAAAAATACCTTGTTGTGGGAAAGCCGTTTTAGTGATGTTGTGATGAGTAAAGCTCAATGTGCTCACGCACAAAAAGAAGAAGCTGTTTTTGAAACGAATGTGACCTGTCGATAAATTAATTCGATAACATCAATATCTTCTATAGTTAAATGAGTATCATTATTAATAAAATAAAGGCTCAAGCAACATGGAAGCATTGGGAAACGCATTTTGGGAACTGAGTGTCGATATGGGGATTTATATCCTTTTTGGTCTTTTGGCAGCAGGGATATTGCATCAACTCATTCGCGAAGAATGGATTCAAAAGCATTTAGGTTCGAACAGTCATAGCTCGGTGTATAAAGCGGCACTTTTTGGAACACCTTTGCCTCTTTGTTCGTGCAGTGTTATTCCATTTGCGGCTTCTTTACGACGTAACGGTGCATCCAAAGGGGCAACTTTATCGTTTCTGATTTCGACGCCGATTACAGGAATTGATTCGATTTTGGCAACGTTCGGAATGTTTGGATGGGTATTTACACTCTATCGTGTTATCAGTTCTATAGTGTTAGCGATGGCAGCAGGTCTTTTGATGAATATATTTGAGCCAAAAGAAGTCCTGAAAAAAGGGTTTACTTTTAGTGCTGTAGCTACACAGAATACTTCTAAAATAATAAAGCTCCCTACGCCTGAAGTGAAAAAACCGTTTTCAGTTTATGGTGTTTTTCAGTACGGATTAATTACTTTGCTGGGTAGTTTCAGTAAACCGCTCTTTTGGGGATTGCTACTTGGAGCATTTATCAGTGCAGCAATTCCGAGTAATCTGCATGAACTTTTTAGCGAAAATCGATTTTTAGCGTATCTCATAGCTGTGGGCATTGCTGCACCGATGTACGTCTGTGCTACCGCATCGCTTCCGATTGCGGCGGCATTGCTCGTTGCGGGGGTTTCTCCTGGGGCAGCATTTATCTTTTTAAGTGCAGGTCCCGCTACGAATACTGTGACAATGGGAGTGGTAAAATCGATGCTGGGGATACGTGCTTTGGTGATTTATCTCTCCGTTATAATGGTGGGAAGTGTCATTTTTGGAGTATTGATTGATTTTGGATTCGACACTTTGGCGGTCAATTTACAGGTGGATTTGCATGAACATCATGGCTTATTTGAAGAGGGCGCTGCTGTGTTGATGCTCGGACTGATCGGATGGCATTTAGTGCACGGATGGTTTAAAAAAACTGATCAAAGCTGTAATGGCGGGTCGTGCTGTTCATAAAATTTTATAATACGCTAAGAGATTTTACGCATGAAAAGGTATAATCTACGATATGAATATTTGGTCGTTTGATTTTTTTTGGGCATTTTTTTTGATTCCCCCTGTATTGTATTGTCTCTACCGCTGTAAAGCAATCTCCACAGCGCGTATTTTCCCCCATCTACATTTTTTTGGAACCGTCGAGAAATGGCGCAATATCGAATGGTTGCTTAAAGCGCTTGTCGTGATTTTGATGGTAGGAGCACTGGCAACACCTGTGATTGTTGATTATTCGGATCCGCGTAATCGTAATGGAATCGATATTGTCCTCTCGCTCGATGGGAGCGGATCGATGAATGCTTCGGGGTTTAGTGCCCAAAACGAGCGGGCCAGTCGGTTTGAGATTGTCCAAAAAATTGCCAGTGATTTTGTGATGAAGCGTCTGGAAGACAATGTCGGCGTGGTGCTGTTTGGCGATTTTGCGTTTATCGCAACGCCTGTGACGTATGAAAAAGAGATCGTCTCTGAGATGATAGGGTATCTCACGCATGGCATGGCGGGACAAAATACCGCTATAGGAGAGGGTATTGCTGCGAGTGTACGTGCGTTGCGGGACTCAAAAGCCAAAAGTAAAGTCATTATTCTCCTCACCGACGGAGAGCATAACAGCGGTGCGATTTCTCCCAAAGAAGCGGTAGCAATGGTGAAAAAAAATAATATCAAGCTCTATACCATCGGGATCGGTAAAAAAGGGGAGTTTGATAATGCTCTTCTGGCGCAATTAGCGATGGATGGAGGAGGAAAATTTTTCACAGCATCGGATGAAAAAGAGCTACAAGGAGTGTACGATGAGATTGATACACTCGAGCGTTCTTCGATTAAAAGTGAGAAGCATACCTTTAAAGAGCATTATTATTGGGTGTTACTTACGGGGGCATTAGGGATAATGTTTATATTAGTGTGGCGACGCAGAAAGGCTATGAAATGAGCCTTTTATATCCTTTTTGGTTTTTGGCGTTATTGGCTTTACCTTTGTATCTATTTTTTGCCAAACGTAACGGTTGGGGGATGGATGCTTCACAAAAATGGCTCTTATTCTCCATAGCTCTTGTAATTCTTTCACTCTCTCGTCCGGTCATTCCGCAAAAACCGCTTGAGATTGAGCAAGCTGGACGTGATGTGATTCTAGCGATTGATCTTTCGTATTCGATGCGGGGAACGGATGTCGCTCCCAGCCGTTTGGAAGAGGCAAAAAAAATATTGATAGAGACGGTACGAACTCATCCTAAAGATCGTTTTGGAGTGATCGGATTTACGACGCATGCCATTGTCCTCTCGCCACTGACAAAAGATACCGAATTGCTCGAACATCTTTTGGGTGCATTGGATGAAACGCAGATCATCACCAAGGGGACAGATGTGATGCGTGCGCTGGAGCTTTCACGTAAAATGTCTCATGCCAATACGCCTTTGGTTATTCTTCTCACCGATGGAGGAGATGAGGTCAATTATAATAAAGAAGCCCAATTTTCACAAGACAATAAACTGCGGGTAAATATTGTGATGCTGGCATCTCGAAGCGGTAGTACTTTACTCACAAATGAGGGGAATACGCTTAAAGATGAGAAGGGGCATATCGTCGTGAGTGCACGAAACGATGCTATCAACGAGATAGCCAGTGTGAGTGACGGGAGAGTGGTTTCAACTGCACAGGAATTGAGTGCCTTGATCGAGAATGCAGGGGTGGATGATTTTACTGGTAGTTCCAGCGTGAGTGACAATCAGGAACTTTTTACTTTTCCGCTAGGGTTGGCGTTGATGGCATTTGTCCTTGCGCAGACGATGTTGGGGGAAAAAATCTCTAAAATCTTGGTTATTATTTTGGCGTTTATCGGAATTTCTGTGAATGCCACAGTCTTGGATTTCGCGTATCTTCACACTGCTTCCCAAGAATACAATCGTAAAAATTTTGAACATTCCGCACAGTTATTTGAAAAAATCAACTCTAATGAAGCCGATTATAATTGTGCCAATGCACTCTACAAAGCGGGAAAATATTCAGAAGCATTGACCCAGTATCGCCGTATCCGCTCCGATGATGCAGTGTTCAAATCAAAAATTTATTATAATATGGGCAATTGCCATGTCCGAGTTGGGGAGTTTGAGAATGCTCGTAATGCTTTTTTGAAGTCATTGACCCTTCGTTATACGAAAGAGGCGGATGAGAATCTCCGTTTTATTGCACAGGCGCAGGAAAAAAAGACGTTAAATACTCGTAAAGAGAAAAAAGATCAGTTTTCAAAAGACGAAAATGCCCCAACGGGTGAGAAAAAAGAGAGCAAGTCAGGAGGCGGAAGCAATATGGAAAGTGATATGAAATCCGGTGGCGGAGGTGATGAAGGGAAAAAAGCCCAAAGTGATCCCCGTTTCTCTGCATCTCAGGGCAAAGCAAAGCTTTCCTCCCGTCAATACGAGCTAATCAATGCGAGGAGTGTCCATGAAACGAAGCCTTGGTAAGCTTGTAGCGCTTCTAATCCTCAGTGTGAGCGGATGGGGAGCAACCTATCAATGGAAAACGTTGGAAGCTCCTCAAAGCCTCTACGTCCACCAAAGCGGTGTGGTTCGGTATGAGTGTTCTTTCTCAACGAATGCAGCCGATTATACGATCGATTTTAAACCAGCCGGCAATGAAAGCTATAAAGCCTCGATTTTAACGCAGCGCGATCGGATTGTAGCGGGAAAACGGATACAGACGTTTGATGTTCTTATCACTCCTATCAAAGAGGGAAAGATAGAAGTGTCGCTGGAAGCGCTTATCCGCCATACGACGTTTGCATCGATCGAGAATGCATCGATCGGGCGGGATAACGTTAAAAAGTACGATTTCGATGACGAAAAAGTTCAATTGCCTAAAGTGATGCTTATTGCCAAACCAAACAGTGCTGCGTTAAGCGGTGAACTTACATTGGAAGTGCAAATCGATAAGCAAAGTGCTGTTGCTCACGAACCGGTCCATGTGAGTCTCTATTTACGTGGACGTGGGAATTTGGATCAGTATCCACCGTACGAACTCAATATCAGTGGAGTCAGTGTTTTTGCCGAAGAACCGATGCGTGATATTTCTCCTGATTCTGCAGGATATGTCGGGGAGATACGTCAAGAGTTTGCTCTTGTGAGCGATAAAAGCTATGTGATTCCGAAAATCACCATCGATGTATTTGATACGACAACTCAAAAACTCAAGCAGCTTCAAAGCGATAGCGTTGCCATCGAGATAGCACAAGGATACGAGCCTTCCAACCTCTTAGATCCTCCTACTTTGCGTGACTGGAGCACTTTGGCACGCTATAGCCTCTATGGAGCCTTGGTGCTTGCCGGAGTTGCACTTGGTGAGGGTGCGAGACGGCTGTGGAAATTGCGACCTCGTAGAAAGGCAAAGCAGTTTTGGGATGAAGCGAAAAGCTCTAAGGAACTGATGATGCTCCTTTCGCTTTCGGGAGATAAACGTTATGAGCTGATTATCGCTGAACTCGAAGCGGGTACAGCTCAATTAAGTGAAGCTAAAAAGAAACTCGATAAACTCACAACAGATAAATGAGGTATAAGAATGATACAAATAATTAACGATATACGCACCGAAATCGCCAAAGTCGTTGTCGGTCAAGAGAAAATGATTGATGGGCTGCTTATCGGACTTTTATGTGAAGGGCATATTCTCATCGAGGGGATTCCGGGACTGGCGAAAACCACTACGGTAAAAGCGCTTTCAAAAACATTGGGATTAGGCTTTAAGCGTGTGCAGTTTACCCCTGACTTGCTTCCAAGTGATATTTTGGGTGCGGAGGTCTACGATCCGCAAAACAACGGATTCAAGATCAAAAAAGGACCGATTTTTACGAATCTTCTCCTCGCCGATGAGATCAACCGTGCTCCGGCTAAAGTACAATCTGCATTGCTGGAAGTGATGCAGGAGCACCAAGTAACATTGGGGGATGAGAGCTTTAAACTTTCTCCTCCATTTCTCGTTATGGCGACTCAAAATCCGATCGAAAATGAGGGTGTTTATCCTTTGCCAGAAGCACAGCTGGATCGTTTTATGTTGAAATTACGTGTGGGATACAACACGACCGAAGAGGAGCTCTCGATCGCACGTCGTGTTGCTTCTTCTGCGCATGAAGAGATAGAAGCGGTTATTGATAAGTCTATGCTGGAACAGCTCAAAGAAAAAGTCCGTAGCATCCATATCGATGAAGAGGTGGAGCGGTATATGATTACGTTGGTACAAGCGACTCGTAATCCTGAAGAATTTGGATTGAGTGAGATTAAAAAATACATCCAGTTCGGAGCCAGTCCTCGGGTAAGTATCGATTTGTTCAAAGCGTCACGGGCAGTGGCATTTTTACGTGGCAAGGAGTTCGTTACCCCAAGCGACATTATGAGTATTCTAAAAGATATTATGCGTCATCGTATCGTTTTATCGTATGAAGCGGAAGCCGAAAATATCGACGTGGATACACTTATCGAGCAGATTGTCAAAGCTGTACCTGTACCGTAACCGATGAAAAAGACCAAAGAGATTCTCATCCGTGCCCGCCGTCAAATCGTAGGTGATCGTATCGGTAATAACCCCTCGATGTTCCGCGGTGAGGGGTATGACTTTATTGAGCTTCGTGAGTACATAAGTGGGGATGATACACGCCATATTGATTGGAATGTGACGGCGAAACTGCAACGTCCTTATGTCAAAGTTTTTCGTGAAGAGCGTGAACTGAACGTTGTTACTGTGGCGATGTTAGGAGGGGCGTTGCATTTTGGAACGGACAAATTTAAGATCGAGAGCGTTGCTGAAGCGGTAGCATTGATCGGCTACTCGGCGATTGGCAATGGAGATACATTTACCCATTATAATTTTAGTGAAGCATTAGTGGATGAGGTTCGAGGATCTAAAAAACGATTTGCCGTAGCCGTGAGTGTAGAAAAGCTAATGAGTGCTGAACTCATCGGACATAAGGCTGATTATAGCGTGATGACGGAGACACTGTATAAACGGCTACGACGTAAATCTCTGATTGTCATTATTGGTGATTTTTTCGATATTCCGCAGTTGCGACTGTTAGCAAAAAAACACGAAGTGGTCGCCGTAGTCGTGCGTGACAGATTTGAGGAAAAACCTGAAGCTTTGGGATTTGGAAGTTTGAGTGACCCTGAGAGTGGAGCAATTTTAGAAGGTGATTTTAATCCCAGAAGTGTCCAAAAATATGCACAGAAAGTACGTGCCCATGACGTGGAACTGTTTGAGAATTTTCGCTCATACTCGATACGTGCAGTGAAGCTTTATACGGATGCTAATGCCTCTGTGGTATTACGCCGTTTATTTGAAGGACGATCATGAGTGCATCACTAGATATTCCTCTTCACGATATTATGCCGCTTGTTGAAGTCCCAGATACGTCCATTTATTGGTTCATCGCACTTATAATCGTAATATTGGTTGTTTTTGCCAGTGGTGTGATTTGGTTTTTAAAATGGAAGAAAGCTAAAAAAATCACCCAGCGACAGCTGCATTACATGGCGTTACAAAAAATCGATTTGAAGAATCCTAAACAAAGTGCGTACATTATCAGTAAAGAGGGATATTTTTTCGCGCAGGATAACGAACGAACTTTTGGTGCGTATCAAAATCTTTTTAAGCGTTTAGAACCGTACAAATATGCTCCTACCGTAGAGAAAATTGATGAGGAGACGTTGGGATATTATCATCTGTATCTCGGAATCATTGATGTTTGAAGGGTTTTATTTCGAATTTCCAAAGTTGAGCTTTTTATTGTTTATTTTTTTGGCGTGTGAAAATCTTTGCCCCCTTCGTTCCCAAATGCTGTACTTTCCTCACATTTCACGTTTTGGTGACGCAGGGGTAAAATCTCCTGCTTGGATGTGGATATCTAAATGGCTGATGATCGTTTTTTTGATTGTTGCCGTGATGTCACCGGTCAAAGAAGTCCAAGCGACTCCAAGCTTTGAAGGGTATAGTACCCTGATTGTTGCCGATTCACCGAATGAGGAAATGAAGGCTAAAATTGCATCGTTTATCGAGCTTCGAGAACATGACGAGATTGCTTTATACGTTCCAAAAAATGTTAAAATCCCTTTGACGCGTGATCATGAAGCATTACTTTCAATTCTGAATCAATTGCCAAAGACAGCAAATGTACAAGTTGATTACACGATAAAAGAGTTTCTGTCTAGCCAAGAACGACCGTGGATTGTTATCTTCTCAGAGCATCCAAAAACATTTGTTCATTCGATTCCGACACAAATAGAGACCTCAGTAGTTCCCCAGCAACAGTGGAAAGAATGGATGAAAAAAAGCAATCGGGAACACGTCACTATTCCTATTGACACACAAATAACGCAATTAGAATATCTTTATTTTTATCCTCTGTTTTTTGGATTTATCGCAATGTTGGTTTATTTGTTCGGGCGTAATCAACGAGGGTTCTTATGAGTTTTTTGCATCCTGAATTTCTTTTTTGGATGATTCCCTTTGTGGGAGTACTCTTTTATTTTTGGTTTACGCAAAAACGCGATAACGAGTACCATTTTACTCCAGAAGCATTGCAAAAATTGCGAGTAAGTGAGTCAAATTTGGATATAACTGGACGTAATTCTCTGTTTTTGAGCGCGTCCTTGCTCATCATCATAGCACTTGCACAACCGGTGGTACAGCAAGAAAAAATTGTAGAAGCACCTCCATCCGTAACGATTGTATTGGATATATCAACTCATTCAATAATTGAATTTGAAGCGATGAAAACAAATGCGATGCATCTAGTGGATGAGTTTGAGGGGGCTATTGAACTGCTAGCATTTGATTCAAAAGTTTACCGAATTTCTCCTGCTAGTAAGGATAGAAAAACACTTAAAGAGCTCATCCAAAATCTCTCTCCGCATGTTATGAACACTGAAATTTCGGATGAAAAAAATGTGTACGCTGTCTGTGAAGCATCCTGTATTATTGTTGAAAATAAGATGCCAGATAAACATATTATTGAAACGTTGCGTAAACCAAATGAGCATTGGATCTATTTCCAACTCTTTTATTTTCCATTAGGACTTGCAATGATACTTATAGCCATTGCTCTATCGTCCATGAGCAAGCGCCAAAGTGTTTCGATGGCGTTGGTATTTATGATTTTTATGGGTGAGAGTGATATTCGTGCCGGGGTGATGGATTTTAGATTATTGAAACAAGCAAACGATGCTTATTTGCACGGGGAGTATGATCAAAGCGCACGATTGTTTGGAGAGTATCAACGCCTTCATGACAGTCCGCAAATACGCTATAACTGTGCTAATGCTTATTTTAAAGCGGGTCATTATGCGAGGGCTCGGTATTGGTATGAACGTGTGGTTACGGATGATCCGAAATTGATAGAATGGGTAAAAATCAATCTGGCAAAGTTACCCATTGAAAACAGTGAGGAACTTCAAAAAGTGGTAAAAAAATCAGAAAGAATGGTTAATAAAGAGACTAAAAAAGTTCAAGAAGTGATTCAGATTAAAAACGCAACACCGTTATTTGTGTATTAGGTAAAAATCTCATACAACTTATTAGCATCCTTCATCTCTTTGTGCAAGGTCGTATAATCTTTCTCTTCTAGTGCCTCTTTCAGCGTGGCAAGTTCACGCTGAAACAGTTCTACCGCAGCAAGAACATTCGCACGGTTTTGGCGAAAAATGTCTTCCCACATCGTAGGCGAACTCTTAGCCAAACGGCTCATGGAACGAAATCCACCGGCTGCAAGCGCTAAAATGTTCTCTTTTTCCTCTTGAGCCAACACGGTGTTGGCGAGCGCGTAGGAGATGACGTGAGGCATGTGGCTGATGATGGCAGCATGACGGTCGTGTTGCGCCGCTCCCATCGTGTGAATCTGCATCCCGATTGCGTGGAAGATTTTTAGGGCAATATCCCGTTGTTTTTGACCGCTGTGCTCGAGATCACATAAAACGACAACTTTATCGGTATATAATCCCTCAAAAGCTGCTTTTGGACCAAATTGCTCAGTTCCTGTCATGGGATGGGCTGCAACGACATTAGCGCGAATTTCAGGGGGGATTGCAGCTACAATGAGCGCTTTGGTACTTCCTAGATCTATGAGCGTTTTATCGCTTCCCGCCAAATCAACGGATTGATTTAAAAGGGCAATAACTCCATCGACCGGTACCGCAAAAAAGATGACATCACAACGCTTTTTTAATTCTTCAAAAGTGAGAATGGCCTGAACAAGACCAAGTTCAAGTGCCGTGTGCTGATGCTCAAGATTGTGATCGCTTCCGACGACGGAGGTGACGAACGGGAGTTTACGCAGTGAGAGGGCGAGAGATCCTCCCATTAGTCCCAATCCGACGATTCCAATCTCCATGCTTAACCCTTACTCAATTTACTTTGTTTATGCGTATTCTAGCAGATTTACGGAAATATTAACCATTAGGGTGGTAAAATAAGAGCCAATTTAACGCAATGGATTTTAACTTGAAAAAAATCACCCTCTCTTTTTTACTATGCTCTGTTCTATTAAGTGCATCTACTCAGAATATTGAAGCTATTAATTATGACGGAATGGTGCATATTTCAGCAGCCGTTGCCAAGCAGCTTAATACGGTGAAGATTGGTGAACCTCTTAACCCTGCCGAGGTGGATAAAACCATTAAAGCTTTTTTTGATCAAGGCTATTTTGAAGATATATGGGCGGATGAAGAAAACGGTACGGTAACGTTCCACTTCAAAGAGAAACCGGTTATTTCCAAGATCGAGCTAAAAGGATACAAAGAAAACGATGAAGAAGCAAAAAAGACTCTTTTACAAATAGAGAAGGGGGCTCTTTACGATACTCGCCGCATTGAAAGTACACGTAAGCGCATTGTTGAAGCTCTGAACCAAGAAGGCAAAATCGATTCGGTTGTTGAAGTAGAAAGTACAAAACTTGACAATGGCAGTATGCAAGTGACCTTTATCGCCAATGAGGGTGAAGAGATTATCATCAAAGAATTGAAATATTATGGAGTCTCTGGCGTTGATTCGGACGAGTTTGAAAAAACCACAGCGAATAAAGAGCTAGATTTTATGGGATGGCTCTGGGGACGCAATGATGGTAAGATGAAGCTTGCTGAGTTGCAGTATGACCCCATGCGTATTCGTGATTATTATATGCAAAACGGCTATTTGGATGCGAAAGTAGATCAGCCTTTTGTTGCGGTTGATTTTAATCACTATGAAGCTTCCATGGCATACAACATTTTTGAAGGGGACATTTTTCGCGTCTCTGATATTCTTATTTTTCAAGATACCAATGTTATCGACGATAAAGAGTTATTAGCCGTAATAGCACTCCAAAAAAACAAGGCATTTAATATCAAAACATTCCGTGACGATGCAGAGCGGATCAAAACAAAAATTGCCGATTTGGGGTACGCGTATGCGCAGGTTCAACCTGATTTACGCAAAGATAAAGAGACTAAAACCGTAGAAGTCGTTTATCGGATTATACCGGGTAAAAAAGTACGTATTCATAATGTTATCATCGCTGGAAACAACCGCACACTTGACCGCGTTACTCGCCGAGAGCTCTTTTTGGCACCGGGGGATTTGTACAGTCTTACAAATCTAAAAGATTCTCGTAATGCACTGGGACGAACCGGTTATTTTGAGAGTACCACGATCGAAGAGAAACGTCTTGATGATGAGTCCATGGATTTGATCGTCCAAACCAAAGAAGCACCAACTGGGAATATTCAGCTGGGTGGGGGATATGGAAGCTTTGGCGGTATTATGCTCAGCGTTGCAGTCAGTGACCGCAATATTTTTGGTTCAGGAATTAACGTAGGACTTAATTTAGAAAAATCAACGCGAACAAAAAACTATGCGTTTAATATCTCTAATCCTCGTCTTAGCGACAGCGACTTTAGCGGTAATTTTTCGATTTTTAACTCATCTACACAGTACACTACCTATACGACTGACTCAACGGGGCTTAGTCTTGGCACTGGGCACCGCTTTAGCCGTTATGTGAGTGGATATACCGGATACAGCTATTCAGATAATAAGTACAGCGATGTTAATCTTACGTCTGCATACCCTGGAGCATATGAGAGTTATTCGAAAAGTTCTCTGAGTGTATCCGGTACGTTTGATAATACCGATGATTATTACGTTCCTCGTGAGGGAATGGCATTTTCTCAAAGTATTGAGAAAGCTGGACTAGGCGGAGACGCAAGTTTTTGGAAAAGCCGTACGACGTTTGGAATTTATCAAGGGCTTCAAAAGCTCTTGGATGCCGATTTGATTTTCCGTTACAAAGCACGATTCAATTATGTTCAAGACACAGGCACAAGTCTTCCAATTGCAGAACGATTTTACATGGGAGGAATCGGTTCCGTTCGAGGATATCAAAGTTATTCACTATCCCCTAATAGTGGTATTGATGCGAATGGAGATGGAAGATTAGATTTAATAGGCGGAACACAAACCTTTTCAAACAGTCTTGAATTAAGTATGCCGCTTGTTCCTGAAGCAAAAATGCGTGCAACTGCTTTTGTCGATTACGGTATGATCGGTGCAAGCAGTTTAAGTGAAATACAACGTGGGGGATATGGAATATCGTTAGAGTGGTTCAGCCCTGTTGGACCATTACAGTTGGTGTTCTCAAATCCTCTTAAGAGTGAAGAAGGTGACAGAATCGCCCACTTTGAATTTACGATTGGACAACGGTTTTAGGAATTTCCTTTAACCGCTTTCGCGATCTTAAGAATACTGTTTCCAACTCCCATCACAATCCCACCCGCAACAACACCGACAACAGCATCCATCATCATAGGTGTTAACCACCCGAGTGTTTTACCTGCCAGTGGCACGGTTTCAACACTTCTGATGATACTTTCAACCCAATGATGCATATCCGGTATTCCATGTGCCAAGATACTGCCACCGACCAAGAACATAGCAATAGTTCCTACAATCGTGAGTAATTTCATAAGACGTGGTGCAAATGCCAACAGAGCATTACCGATTAGACGATTGAGGCTACCTCTTTTGCCCTCAGAGGCATTTTCTACGAGATAGAGACCCATATCATCAAGCTTGACGATAAGGGCTACAAATCCATAAACACCTACAGTCATCGCAACAGCGATTGTGGATACGACTGTAGCTTGAGAAACAAGCGGTTGAGATGCTACAGTTCCAAGTGCAATGACGATAATTTCCGCTGAGAGGACGAAATCGGTTCGGATCGCCCCTTTTATTTTTTCACTTTCCAATGCGACAAAGTCAATGTCAGGAATTAGCAGTGCTTCGAGAATTTCTTCTTCATGTGTTTTCACTTCTTCATGCGAGGTTAAAAAAGGATGCGCTATTTTTTCAAATCCTTCATAGCACAGGTATGCACCACCGGCCATAAGTATAGGAGTAATCGACCATGGGGCTAAAGCGCTGAGGGTGAGTGCTGATGGGACGAGGATGAGTTTGTTTCTAAAAGATCCTTTAGCGACAGCCCATACGACTGGAAGTTCACGTTCTGCCCGTACGCCAGATACTTGCTGGGCGTTTAGTGCAAGGTCATCGCCCAAAACACCGGTTGTTTTTTTGGCAGCCACTTTACTCATGGCGGCAACATCATCAAGAACTGTCGTGATATCATCAATGAGAAGTAAAAGAGAGCTTCCAGCCATAGCGAGCCTTTAAAGGAGAGTAATGATCAAATTTTTTGGAGCAACAAGATTTTTGAGTTGTTCGCGTGCTAGGTAAAGCTGGTGAGCCTGTATGCGCAGTTCCCCATCACTAAACGAAACGCTAAAGCTTTGGGCAGAAATACGCCCTGCTAAGAGAATATGAGAAAGCCACAGTAGATAATGAAGAGTATCAAGTGTTTTACTGTCCGGAAGCAGTGATCCATAACTGTTCTTTGGGAGGAGATCCGAGGAACTTTCCCCTTTTTTAAACAGCAGTAGGTGAGAGATAAGGGCGATTTGCGAATGAGTCAATCCATAATCTAGAGCGCTAAGAGCCAAATAGTGGCTGTGTTTTTGATAAGCATAATAGCGAACACCTAATCCAATAGGAAGAAGTTTTGCCGCAATACTAAGTTCATGTCTCCATGAAGGAGCAAGTTTTAGATGTTCATGTGTTGCATCAAACAGTTTTTTGAATACGGCTGAGCACTCAACGCCATGATTGCTGTGTGTAGCATGGGTATCCAACAGATAACGAACAGAAGGGTTGTAGTTGCTGGGAAACTTATGCGCAGAGTTTCGTAGCAAATCACTCAAAAATACCCCCTCCCGCACTCCAACACCACTGCATATCAAAGTTTGAGAGTGTAAATAATTAAGAATACGCAAAAATATCAGTGCTCCTGATTTTATGGTATCAAAACGATCGGGCTTAATGTTAAGGGATTTGAGCTTTTTGGGTGAGGCATCAAGAACAGCGTCACAAAAAGATTTAAACATTGCATCAGTGGTAGAAAATCCATGAAGTTTCTTGAGCGGGTAGTCCTCTCTTTTCATAATTCCATGACTAATTGCTCGAAATGTACCACCGATTCCGATAAGGGTTGGTATGGAGTGAAAGGGGAGGGCTTGCAATGCTGTGTCAATGTACGCACTCGCACCTTCAATATCGCCATTATCCATGAAAAGTTCTTTGAGTCTAACCGTACCGATATTAAGAGAGAGTGTTTGGGTTACATTTCCATTATCCAGCAGTGAAAACTCGCTCGAACCACCACCCACATCAACCGTAATAGCATTCACTTTGGGAAGGAGGTTAGCGCAGGCAATGCCACCTAAATACGCTTCTTTGTCACCATCAATAACTTTTATAGAGAGACTGTGCTCTTGTTGTATACGACGGATAAAATCAGATTTGTTGGGGGCATCGCGCAGTGCAGAGGTGGCAACGCAAAGAATTTTACGTGCTTTGAAGGATTGAGCAACACGTAAAAATTCTCCTATCGCTTCGCAACCGCGATCCATTGCATTTGGTTGAAGATTGCCCCCATTGCTGTAGGCATTTTGGGCAAGGCGAACAGAGCTTTTGACTTCATGAATGATATGAAAGGCAAAACGGCTCGTTTTTTGAAATACCGCCATACGCATTGAGTTTGACCCAATGTCGATGACAGCGGTACATTGCGCCATCTATTCTTCTTCTGCTGCTGTGAGCTGTTTATGTTTATATAAAAGTTCTTGCATTGTCTCTACGTTGTCTTTATCTGGAATGATACAATCAACAGGACAAACAGCAATACATGCAGGCTCATCGTATGTTCCTACGCACTCAGTACAACGATCCGGATCAATGATGTAAATCGGATCACCTTCTTCAATAGCATCCATTGGACACTCTTCACGGCATGCATCGCATGCAATACACTCATCGACGATAATTAATGGCATTGGTAGACCTTGATGTTAAAAGTTTTTGATAATGCGCGATTTATAGCGAAAGCAAGCTTAAGGGGAGTTTTGCTTTAACGTAAAGGCAATAAGCAATAGAGTTTTGACGGGAGAATTAGTCGTGCAATCGTCCCGTCATGCCCATCCGTGCGATTGGTAATACTAATCTGGGCACCAATGGCTTCAGCCGCACTTTTCGCTAAAAACAGTCCGAGTCCGACCCCTGATTTATTCCCTTGGCGTTTAAAAGGGGCGAAAAGATCAACACTTTCATCGATTCCGCATCCCTCATCAATCACTTCAATGATAATATTGGTTTGATCGAGGTAACTTTGGAAAATAATTTCTTTGCCGGCAGGGGTAAATTTAAGGGCATTTTGCAAGAAATTTTGCAAGATTTGATTGAGTAAAGTGACTTGTAAGAAGGCACTAAAAGATTCGGGTTCAAACTTGGTTTTGAGAGTCTTATTCTCACTGTGTGCCAAAAGAGCAAAGTCCCCTTCCCATTTTTTTAAAATTTGGATGATATCGGCTTCGGAGGGCATCTCCAGTTGAGCCCCTTCTTGTCGACCGATATTGAGGATATTAGCAACAATCTTATTCATTTCATCCACGCTTTGATTGGTGACACGCAAGGCTTCAATGTACTCTTCTGCTGAGCGCTTTTTAATCAAAGTCACTTGATTTTTAAGCTTTATAACCGCGAGAGGAGTTTTAAGTTCATGTGCTGCACCGATGAAAAGCTCTTTTTGGTATTTAACGAAATTTTGAATTCGCCCCATAAGCCGGTTGAGTGTTTCTCCCAGTGGTTCAAACTCTTCGGGGAGATGTTCTACTTGAATGGGACGTAAAAGATGTTCGTTCATGTTTGCAAGTCGTCGCGTTAAAGCACTTACAGGAGCGATAAGCATCTTGGAAAAAGCGATGGCATAAAGAATAATGACGATAAATCCAAACGCATTAATCAAAAAAATGGAACGAAGAATCTTTTGGAGTAAATGTTCAGTAGCGGTAATATCACGGCTTACTCTGAGGTAAGAAGAGCGTTCAAAGTCAAAGGGATAGATCAATGTTAATGAGGTGCTTTTATCTTTATGCGTTGTCACATAAAATTCAAGGAGATTTTCTTCTTTTTGTAGAGTAATAAGTTCAACATTAAGTCCAAGGAGTAAATCAGGATTGTTTTGCTGCGCGGTTATAAGAGATTTGGAGGTACAGATGTTTTGGGCAGTACTTATGAGTTCAGCTTGTTTCTCATCGTAAATAGATTGCTTGATAAAAAGATATAAAAAAGAGGAAAATAATAGGACAAGAGACGCCGAGGCGACAATCAGTTGAAGTAAAAATCGACGTCTTATGCTTCGTTTTGAAAACATAACCCGTCTCCTTTTAGCAGATATTGTGTTAAATCTTTCGCATTTTTGCGAAAATCTTTAGGGGCTTGCAAGGGACAATTTTGTCCCTGCCATCCAAAATAGCTTTGCTAGTTTGGATGTGTAACATTAAATTAATTTATTTCTTTTGGGAAACAAAAACGGTATCCGCGACGACGAACTGTTTCAATCGTTGTAATTCCGAGTGGTTTATCCATTTTTTGACGAATTTGGTTGATCGCAACCTCAATAACGTTTGGAGTAACAAGTTCAGGTTCTTCCCAAATTGCATCCAGAAGTTGTTCTTTAGAGACGATTTGATCACGGTGACGTGCAAGGTGCGTTAACACTTCAAATGGTTTACCTTTAAGTTCAATTTCCTTTTCTTTATAGATGATTTTTTCTTCTTCAGGATTGATGATAAGGTCATCAATCTCGATAATATTGCTTCCGCCAAAACGCAAACGTGCTTCGATACGTGCGATAAGAACATCAAAATCAAACGGTTTACGAATATAATCATCCGCACCTGAACGCAATGCTTCAATTTCGCTTTCGTTATCATCACGAGCGGATAAAACAACGACTACTGTTTTAGGTGTATTACGTTTGATATCAGGGATGATATCAACACTGTTTCCATCTGGAAGCATCCAATCCATAAGGATTAGGTCATAGTTACGGATATCAAGATAATATTCACCGTCTTTTAGTGTTTCTACAACATCGCTTTGGTAACCAAACTCTTTGAGCCCTTCTGCTAGGGTTTTATTGAGAGTTACTTCATCTTCGATAATTAAAATGCGCATTAGCGTTCCTCGAAAGTGGATATTTTGCCGAAATTATAGCATAGTTTTAGAAATTTTTAAACTCTTTTTAAAGAAATTTTAAAATATGAAATGCTTTTAAACAAAAAAAGTGTATTTTGAGATAAGGATTTTCCCCGTTTGTACGGGGAGTAGTATTATTTTGACGGATTCGGGATAATTTTGATTTCGACGCGACGATTGCTCTCACGTCCAGTTGCTGTGTCGTTGGTTGCGACAGGCATACTTTCACCGTAACCAATCGATTTTATTCGACTTGAATTCACGCCTTGAGCACTCAGTGCTGAAGCTACACTTTGAGCGCGTAATTGGGAAAGTTGGAGGTTATCTGCATTACTGCCTATGTTATCCGTATGACCTTGTACTTCGATTGTTGTTTCAGGATATTTGCTCATGACATTTGCAATATCACTCAATACCGGATTGAAATTAGGTTTGATGTTCGCTTTACCGGTATCAAACGTAATTCCGCCAGGCATATTCAGATTGATGGTATCTCCTTGACGTTGAACCTCAACTCCTGATCCTTTGAGCTCTTGGTTGAGTTCGGCTTGCTGTTTGTCCATATATGCACCGATTCCATAACCGGCAAGCGCACCTACTGCACCCCCAATCAAGGTACGCTTGGTGCTGTGGTTAGACGTCGCTTTACCGGCAACGGCTCCTGCTAACCCACCGATAAGAGCTCCGGTTTGAGCTTTGGTAAGTCCTGTATCTGTTCCTGCACAACCGACAAATAATACGGCTGCTGTGATAAGTGATAAGGCTGTTTTTTTCATAAATATCCTTTTAAATGATGGTAATGTTTTTATAAAGCGTATTATAGTTTAGAATCGTGAATGAATTGTTGACTAAAAGAGTGTACGCTGCTCTACGCCAACCGTGCAATTGGAGAGAATATCTGGTTTTCGAATACATAGAGTGAGTTCACCAATAAGAGGAAACGTATTTTTGAGGGTTTGAGTAATGAATTCGAGAGCCTCTTCGATGAGGAAGAATTTTTCTTTTATCATGGTATTTTCGATGAGCTTCGCTACTTCGGCATAATTAATGAACTCATTTTGTGTATACGCATAGTCAATCGTACACATAATAAAAATTTTTTGAGGAGTGAGACGTTCGGATTCTAAAATACCCAGAATCGTTTCAAACTCTAAATTTTCGATGAGTATTTTCATGCGACTTGTTTTTCTTCGCCTTGAAAGAGTCGGATAAAATTAGGAATATGTTTGTAAAACAAAATAAAGGCGATAAACACAACCGGTGCATGAAACATGGCTGGATAAAGAACGAACGATGCTATTACCAATGCTGCCAAACCTAACATAGAAGAAAGAGATGAGATACGAATAGTTTTTGCAGAAACAGCCCATACAACAAGAGCGATGGCAGTAGGAATAGGAAGCATAACCGCCATAACGCCCATTCCTGTTGCTACCCCTTTTCCGCCTTCGAACCACATATAAGGGCTAAAACAGTGACCAATAACAGCAAGGACGGCTACCATCCATTGAACACTTTCATCGAATCCCATGTATTTGGCAGCAAGCACGACGGCAATCCCTTTTAGAGCATCGAGTGCGAGGGTTGCAGCGCCCAGTTTTTTGGCTAGACGCGGATTGGTTTCTTTTACCACGCGCAGTACGTTTGTCGCACCAATACTTCCTGAGCCTGATTCTTTGACATTGACCCCTGCAAAGAATTTAGCAAGCAAAAGCCCAAAAGGGATTCCTCCAAGGAGATATGCGACAAGATAAAATTGTATGTTTGGATTAAATAAGAGTTCCATATAGTGTTTCCTTTTTCATTTTCGGTTGAGAATTATAATCCACTCATCGTTACAGAGAACTAAAAAAGATATAATAACGACTTAATGATAATGACGAGGAAAATACTTATTATGAATACCGAAGAGTTAAAACAAAAAATTATTGATTTAAAAAGCCGTTTGAGTGTCACGGTTGTGGCGCATTTTTATCAGCGGGATGAAGTGTTCGAGATGGGAGACATTACGGGCGACTCATTGGAACTGGCAAAACGGGCGATGGCAGATGACAAAGAATTTGTGGTCTTTTGCGGTGTTGGATTTATGGGGCAAAGTCTTAAAATTCTCAGCCCGCAAAAGCGGGTCGTGATGCCAAAAGTTGCGTGCTGTGCGATGGCACGGATGATTGACGGGCTTTATTTTGATCAGTCAATCGAAAAATTGGAACAAAGCGGAATTCGTGCGGAAGATATTTTGCCGATTACCTATATCAACTCCAATGCAGATGTCAAAGCGCGTGTGGGGAAAATGGGCGGTATGGTGTGTACCAGTTCAAACGCTAAAATGATTATCGAAAAAGCACTTGCCGAGGGGAAAAAGATACTCTTCGTTCCTGATCGTTGTTTGGGGCAAAATATCGCCAATATGATGGGATTAAAATCGTGTGTTATCGGGGATGGAAAAGATCCCAAAGAAGCGGATATTATTTGTTACGACGGTTTTTGCTCCGTTCATCAGCTCTTTAGCGTCGATGACATCGAGTTTTACCGCAAGAAATACCCCGGAATCCTGATCGCCGTTCACCCTGAATGTGACCCTGCTATCTGTGACCGTGCTGATTTTGTCGGATCAACGTCACAGCTTATCAAATACATCAAAGAGCTTCCGGAAGATCAAAAAGTAGCGGTAGGGACAGAGTTTAACATGGTAAACCGTTTACGTGCCAAAAATACGTATATTCTTTCAAGTACGAAACCCGAATGTCCGACAATGAACGAAACGACGTTGGAAGATTTGTATCTCACACTAAAAGCGATCGAGGACGGTGCACCGATTAATGAGATCGAGGTGGATGAAGATACGGCGTATTGGGCTAGAATCGCGTTGGAGAGGATGATGGCGTTATGATTGAACAATTTATCCGTGACGTATTAGCTGAAGATGTAGGACGTGGGGATTTGTATGCTCGTGTTTCTGCGTCGGTGGATGCGAGTGCGAAAATCATCGCTAAAAGTGATGGAGTGTTTGCTGGTGAAGAATATTTGCGTGTACTGGCAATTATGGAAAAATTTGAGATTTTTTGGCATAAGAACGATGGTGAACGCTTTGTTTCGGGAGATGTGCTGTTAGGGCTTAGCGGTGATTCGCATACGCTTCTTCGCATAGAACGAACACTGCTCAATATGTTGTTACATGCCAGTTCGATTGCTACTTTGACGCGTCAGTATGTTGATCTTGTCACTCCCTATGGTACGAAATTGCTTGATACTCGAAAAACCCGCCCTCTTTTGCGTAATTTTGAGAAATATGCGACTCGAATCGGGGGGGCTACGAATCACCGTATGGGGTTGGATGATGCGCTGATGCTCAAAGATACGCATCTCAAAACGATTGAAAATTTAGAGCAATTCATGGAAGAAGCACGTGTCAAGATCCCTTTTACGGCAAAGATAGAGATTGAAGCCGAGACAATAGAGATGGCAAAAAAAGCGATGGAAGTGGGAGCAGATATTGTGATGTGTGACAATATGTCTGTGGAAGCATTGCGTGAAGTGGTGGAGTATAAATGGGAACATCATTCCAGTGTTTTGCTCGAAGCAAGTGGAAACATTACCCTCTCAACCATCGAAAGCTATGCTCAAACGGGTGTCGATGCCATCAGTACTGGTTCACTAATCCATCAAGCCAACTGGATTGATATGTCGATGAAAATGGACTAAGTTGTCTACTAGAAAGCTTAAGCTTTCGTCATCTCCGCGAAAGCGGAGATCCAGCTAGATTCCCGCTTTCGCGGGAATGACAGAGATAAAGGATTAATTTTTAATGGCTGACGATCAAGAAAAAACAGAAGAACCTACCGCCAAGAAGCTAGCGGATGCCAGAGAAGAGGGGAATGTCCCCAGAAGTCAGGATACTGCGGGAGTCATAGTTTTATTTGTCGCTATTTTAGCACTCTTGATGCTGTTACCATTTATCTCTGAGCATCTGCTCACAGTCACTCGTTATTATTTTTCATTGATGAATCATCCGCTGGAAGAGACGAATTTAATTGATATTGCTTTTGTAACGTTTAAAGAATTGTTCATTATGATCTTGCCCATTAGCGCTATTATAGCGGTTGCTGGAATTGCTGGTACGGTATCTCAAATAGGATTTAATTTCACGACCAAGCCTTTAGAACCTAATTTTTCAAAAATTAATCCGATTGCAGGACTGAAAAATATGCTGAGTATGCAAAAAGTACTTGAAGCGTTAAAAATCACCTTTAAATCATTTACGGCAATGGGAATCGGTTTTCTCTTTTTCTGGTCGTATATAAAAGAACTTCCGACCGTTGCTTTATTTAGTCTCTGGGATCAAATGGCATGGTTTAAAGAAAAAGCGATTATTTTAGCTGCCGTAATGCTGGTCATACTTTTTTTATATGCAATCGTTGATTTGTTTTTGACCCGAAAACACTATTTTGATAAACTTAAAATGTCGCTTCAAGAGATTAAAGATGAGATGAAAAATATGGAGGGAGATCCGCATATCAAAGCTAAGATCCGCCAAATTCAAATGCAAGCAGCACGTAAGCGGATGATGTCAGCGGTACCCAATGCGGATGTAATCATCACCAATCCCACCCACTATGCGGTTGCGATAAAATACGATGAGACGAAACATAACGCTCCGGTCGTTGTAGCCAAGGGTGTGGATAATATTGCCATTCAGATCAAAAAAATAGCACGTGAAAATGGTGTCCATGTGGTTCAAAATCCTCCTTTAGCCCGGTCTTTATATGCGGAAGTAGAGATTGATCACCCGATTCCAGAGCTGTTGTTTGCAGCGGTTGCGGAAGTGTTGGCGTATGTTTATAAGATGGGGAAAAAGAGCAAATGAATAGGATGATTGAAAAAGTGATGCAGCTGTTTGGAAATAAAAAAATTATTGCGGCTGTTTTTTTAGTCATTATAGGTGTTTTGGGCGCGGTTTTTATTCATTTAGAAAAAGAGGTAACATCACAAACGCTGCAAAGGCTCAGTGATCAACTCTCAATGGGATTAAACAATCAGCTTGACAAAGAACGTTCAACGGCACTTCGCTATGCTTTAATCTTGAGTCAAAATTCGAATTTAAGCGATGCTCTGGAGCAAGAAGATGAGGACAAAGGATTTAAAATTCTCTCAGAGGTGATGGAATCGATTCAATTGTACACAAAGACGTTGATTCGCTCACAGATTATTACCTCCGATTATTTTATTTTTGCACGCAGTTGGGATAACTCGTATGCGGGAATGCCTTTGGATTTTCATCGTCCCGATTTACTTTATTTTCAAAATCATAAAAAACCCCGAGCAGCGATCGAAGTAGGGCGCAAGCTTGGAATCAAGGCAACGGTACCGGTGTATCATCAAGAAAAAATGATCGGGTTTGTCGAAGTGGTATCGTTTTTTGAATCAACTCAAGAATATTTTGACCGATTGGGAATTAATCTGTATGTTTTAATGGATGAACGATTTTATGAGACTGCTGTGTTTATGCAGGAGAGTCCTGCAATCGGTAAAGAATACATTTTGGCGAATCCAAAGTACACGCAAAGTGATTTGAAATTACTCGGAGGGATTGATTTTAAAGCCTTTAAGCAAGCCCGTGTTCTTTTTCGACAGGGAAAATACCTTTTTTATGTACCAATGAAAAATGGTGAGGGAGAAACGATTGGTGCGTTTGTATTTTCTTTGACCGAAAAACAAGTGAGTGCGTATTCCCATTCGGACAGAGAAGATATTTCGTTTTTAATCCATCTTAGCCGTGATGAGCTTTATGATGTTATGATGAAAAAATCGATGAATAACGCATTGTTCCAAAGTACATACGACAAGGATCTTTTGTATCTTAAAGATGTTGTAGCAGCTGAAGATCGGGAACTTTTTTTAGAAGAGGCACGGGAACGGTTAAATGCGTATTCCAAAGAAGAACTGATTGGGATATTATTGGATTATAAAGTTTCAAAAGAAGTAAAAGGGGAGATTCGATGAAGGTACTTTTGCTCGAAGACGAATACATGCTGCGCATTAGCATTACTGAATTTTTAGAAGATATGGGATTTGAAGTGAACGGTTTTTCCAATGGGGAGAAGGCTTTTGACGCGACGTATGAATCCCGATATGATCTTTATTTGCTCGATGTGAATGTTCCGGGGATGAATGGTTTTGATTTATTGCGGACACTGCGCAAAGAAGGGAATAAAACTCCTGCTATTTTTCTCACCTCAATGGTCAATGTGGATGATTTGCAAGAGGGGTACAAATCGGGATGCTGTGACTATATACGTAAACCTTTTGACCTCACAGAGCTTCAATTACGCATTATGCATGCGCTAAAAAGCTATTATCATGACGGAGAGAGTCTGCTCGATTTTGGGGATGGACTCACCTATAATACAGAAAATTTTAGCCTCTCTCATAACGGACATGATATTGCATTGAGTAAAACCGAAAAAGAGATATTTGCCGTCTTGCTCAAGCACAACAATCAAATCGTTTCGGTTGAGATGTTCCAAGATGAAATATGGGGAGAATACGTCGATCCGGCAAATATCCGAGTACAGATCAATAATCTGCGTAAAAAACTTCCTATCGAGATCATCCAAAATCGACGCGGATTGGGGTATATCATTGAACGATAAACGGTATGCTCTTAAAAATGCATTTTTGTACACGATGCTTGTTGCGGTGCTATTACTGACGCCGACGTATTTGTATGTCACCTATATGAAATACATTCATGAAATCCAATATGAGTTCTCTCTTAAAGCAAAATCGCATCTCATAGTCCGTGCTATGGAAGAATTTCAACAAAAAGAGAAAGAAGCGTTCAATTATCCTCGTTTTCGATCGTTTGAGTCGGGATTGTACAATGGGCATTTTATCCCGATTTTTACGTTAATACAAAAGCCGTTAGAAATTCAGACAACTGGATATCACATCACCGATGGTTATGCCTATTTGGTTGTGTCATTACCGGAAAAACGTTATTTTGATGCGTCGTATCTGGTGGTTGGCGGAGAACTTTCGTATGTTCGTATCTATCAGGATGTGGTTATTATTTTGCTGGCGATTGCACTATTGATTTTTGTGTTATCGCTCTTTTTTCTGGATCGGTTTGCTTTGCCGTTTCAGCGGTTAAATAAACGGCTGGATCAATTTATCAAAGATTCGATGCACGAGATCAATACCCCTCTTTCGATTATCAATGTGAACATAGACCTCTATAATCGTGCCAATCCTACGAATAAATATCTGCAACGAATTAAAGCTGCCACTAAAACGCTGGCAACACTTTACAATGATATGGATTATTTGATTAAAAATGAGAGGCTCTCTTTTATGTATGAAGCTATCGATTTTAGTCGCTATTTACAAGATAGGATCGATTATTTTCAGGAAGTAGCTGCGCTCAAAAATATCACCATCGAAGCTCGCATTACGCAAGGGATTAGACTTATGTTTAATCCAACACAACTCCAGCGTATTATTGATAATAATCTTTCCAATGCGATTAAATACTCTCATGAAGGCGGGATGATAGAGGTTACACTCGAAGTGGATGAAAACAGTTGCGTTATGTCATTTAAAGATTTTGGTGTCGGTATTAAAGAGGTTGGCCAGATTTTCGAACGGTATTATCGTGAGAATCAAGACAAGGGGGGCTTTGGTATCGGGCTGAATATCGTCAAATCAATTATTGATAAAGCAGGGATTGATTTATACATCGATTCTCAATACGGCGAAGGTAGTACCTTTAGTTACACTTTTAGCCCTCCAATCTATTTAACGCACAAGGAATAATACTCTAGGGGCACGCCAAATCCCTTTCGCTCCGCTAGCTGCTAAGGCATTAACATTGCCTTTACGAGACAGAATTAATTTTTGCATAATTTTCTCATTTTTTTTACGTTAATTTTACACTCCTGCTTTACAATACTCTTCGAAATAAATAAAAATTAGGAGAGCCAATGCGAAAAGTGATTATGCTTGGAATCGCGACCTTTTTAGGTGCTGCTGATTTGTCGCAGGTGATTGAAATACCTGATGCGACTACAATCTTACTAAAAGATGCACTTCCTGCACCTAAGTTGTACGCAATGCCAGAGGGATGTATTACGGATGACCTTGCGGCGATTGCACGCGGGAATTACATTTTCCATAACCTAAATGGTAAAGATGCAAAAGAGAATCCGCCTGCGGGTTTAACACGATTACTTCCAGATGGAAAAGAGAAACAAATGGGTAATTGTGTAGCGTGCCACAATATCGAAGGGGCAAAAGGCTACGGCAATATCGGACCGGATTTGAGTAACTATAAATCTCTATTCGTAGAGAGTGGAGCACGAAATGGTCAATTTGTATATCAAAAAATTGCTGATCCTCGTATGGATAATGCAGAAACACATATGACGGTCAATTTGGCAAATGGACTCTTTAATGAGCGTGAAGTATGTGATTTGGCATCTTATGTCATGTCTAAAAAATAAACCCAAGGAGAAAAGATGGAACGTAGATCATTTTTAAAAAGTTTTGGAGCAGTAGCAGCATGTGCAACACTGATTCCTAGTATTGTAAGTGCAGCGGATGAAGCTAAAAAAGTTACAGGTCCTAATGAGATGAGCATTGAAACAGCAATCTCGGCTATTACTGGCGGAAAAGCGGTAACTCCATCATCAAAAGTATCTTTATCCGCTCCTGAAATCGCAGAAAACGGTGCAGTTGTTCCGATCAAAGTAACCGTAACAAGTGCTATGACAGACAAAGAGTATGTTAAAGCGATCCATGTCTTCGCAACAAAGAACAATAATGTTCGATGCGCAAACGTCTATTTGACTCCTGCTAATGGAGAAGCTTCTTTTGGAACACGTATCAAACTTGGCGGAACGCAAGATGTTTTGGCGATTGCTGAGATGAGCGATGGCACATTCCTAAGCGGCAAGCAAAACGTTAAAGTAACTATTGGTGGATGTGGTTGATCATAATCAACGTCATATAAGTTTAATAAAAAAAGATAAAAAAAGGATAACCCATGGCAGAGATGAAAACATTGATCAAGATCAAACCAAAAGATTACAAAGCAGGCGATGTCGTCAAAATCGATTTTATGGCGATGCATCCTATGGAATCGGGAATGCGTAAAGACAAAGATAGCGGAGCAATTATTCCGGCACATTACATCAATGAAGTTAGTTTTTCATTCAATGATAAATTAGTGACCAAGATGGTAACGTGGGAATCCCTTTCAGTGAATCCTGTTTTAACCATCAGTTTCAAAGTACCGTCTGCAGGAACGTTAAAAGTTCTAGCAAAAGACAATAAAGGTCAAAGCGTAGAGAGTACTGTAGCCATTACTCCAAAAGGATAAGTCATGCGTAATCTTTCTATTTGTGCTGCATTACTTTCCGTGGCTCTTTGTGGCATGTTAAGTGCGGATGAAAAACTAAGTATGAGTGATGCTGATAAGGCAATGTACGCTGAAATGGTTGAAAATAACCCGGCTGCTATGGATTTGGCAGAAGGTGAAGAGGTATTTAATTCTCTAATCGGTCAAGAAGCTTATGCAAAGGTACTTGGGGTTAGTGTAAAAGATCTGCCAGAAACTATTGCCGGGTTTCCTCGTATGCTGACAGCCACACCTAAATATGATTTTACGTTTCCAAAGACGATGCGTAAAGTCGTGACGTTATCTCAATCCTTACAAATGGCATTGGCGGATCGTGATAAAAAGGTTTTTAAGCTTAAAGACAAAGAGATGATTAATATGACAGCGTATGTGAAATCACTCGCAAATGATCTTAAGACGAACATTGACGTCAAAGCAAACAAGCAAATGCAAGAGATGCACGCATTGGGTCAAACCGTATTCGAAGAGCGTCGCGGCGGACGTGGACTTTCATGCAACAGCTGTCACAGTGCAGATGTAGTCGGTCAGCGTCTTCGTATGCAGCCTCTTCCTGATTTGGGAGCAAAAGAAACGGCAGCTGCAGGAACATGGCCGGCATATCGTATGACACAAAGTGCAATGGTGACACTGGACAAGCGTATGCAGCAATGTATGAAAAATGCTCTATTGGCTGAGATTCCATTGGGCTCTAAAGAGATGGTTGCACTTGAAGTCTATGTAACCAACAAAACCAAAGGAAACGCGATTCAGATTCCTGGATTAAAGCGCTAAGGATAATCAAATGGATGTATCACGAAGAGACTTTTTTCACATTGCAGCTGCATTAGGGATCGGATTACCGACTCTTGCTTCTGCTGCACCTAAACGCCTTGACCAAGTAGGCTTACAAGACATTTACGGATTTAATGCTCGGGGTAATGTCACATTATTGCATATCTGTGACATGCACGCTCACATCAAGCCTCTTTACTGGCGTGAGCCTTCGACATTGATTTCGGCTCCAAATCTCACAGGAACTCCAGGGTTTTTGTGCGGTGAGTCGTTTTTGAAACACTACGGGATGAAGGGCAAGACTCTTGATGCGTATTTCGACACGTTTATGAACTTTGATGCATTGGCGCACAAGTTCGGAAAAATGGGGGGGATCGCTCACATGAAAACCCTCATCAACCACGTCAAAAAAGAGCGCGGTGCTGACAATGTATTACTTCTGGATTCAGGAGATACATGGCAAGGTACCGGCGTTGCACTAAAAACCAAAGGTGAAGCGATTGTTCAGGCACAAAACTATTTGGGCGTTGACGTTATGGTCGGTCACTGGGAATTTACGTATGGTAAACAGCGCGTTAAAGAGCTGATCGAAATGCTCAAAGGAAAATTTATTTCTCAAAATATTGTCGGCGATGATTCATTTGCTGAAGACTATGAGGAATTGATTTTTGAACCGTATACGATTATGGAACGAGGCGGTGCGAAGATCGGTATTATCGGTCAATCGTTTCCGTTTACCTCCACTGCAAATCCAAAAGAGTTTACCCAAGGGTGGAGTTTTGGATTACGTCTTGATACGCTTCAAACGTACGTGGATAAATTGCGTAAAGAAGAAAAAGTCGATTGTGTGGTTCTTTTATCCCACGACGGTTTCAGTGTTGACCAAGAAGTTGCGCGTCAGGTCAAGGGGATCGATTTCATCCTCAGCGGTCACACGCATGATCCGTCACCGCAGCCGACTGTTATCAATGGTACGGTCATCATTATCGCAGGAAGCCATGGCAAATACGTTGGACGCTTGGATATTGACATCAAAAACCATAAAGTCAAAGGATATGAGTACAAACTCATTCCCGTGGCTGCCAATCTTATCCCTGCTGATCCAGAAGGGGTAGAGCTTGTCAATTCTCTTTATGCTCCGCATGAAAAAGAATTTAGTGAAATACTCGGTGTGACCAAAAACATCTTGTACAAACGCGATACTTTCCATTCACCGTTTGATGAGTTGATCAATGACTCGATTATGGATGCTATGGATTCGGATATTTCGTTTACGCCAGGTTATCGTTGGGGAACCACGGTTCTTGGCGGAGAAGCCATTACTATGGACGATGTCTATGGTATGACAGCGATCACCTATCCGAATGTTTATACGTTTGAAATGGGCGGATTGCAGATTCGAAATGTTCTTGAAGATATTGCTGATAATGTCTTTAATGCAAATCCTCTCTATCAGCAAGGTGGCGATATGAGCCGTCTTGGTGGTGTGACGTATGATATCAAGATCGGTGCTCCAAGCGGGAAACGTATCACAAATATCATGGTCAAGGGAAAACCATTGGATGATCGTAAAGTGTACAAAGTGTCATCATGGGGCGGGAACTTGCAAAATGCAGGAACCAACTTGAATGATCAATTGACTCGTCCGGTTTATGATATCGCTGCCAACTACATACGTAAACAAAAAAATGTGGATATCAGTGGTAACAGCAATGTTAATATCTTGGATTACGATTGTGGTTGCCCACGCAAGGGCTCAAAAAGCTGCTAACAACTAAATTCTGCCCCGTATGGGGCAAGCTTTAGTGCCATAGCGGCTAGCGTAGCCAAAGGGATTTTATTCCTTTGGTGTTCTAAATAAAAAAAGGAGTTAGAATGAAATTAGTTAATCTTAGTATCGCAGCAGCAGCTGCATGTTTGTTTGCAACATCGGCGCATGCGCTTAAAAGTGACGATCGTAATATCAAAGGTAATTATCAAGTTGAGTATACTAAAGCACCGGGTGATGTAAATTCATTCGCTGAGATGCTTAGTGAGGGTGAAGTGTACGGACGCCTACGTTCGAATGCTTTTTTGTGGGATTGGGATAACGAGCAGGGCGCTACAGATGCTCTTGCTAAAACTCGCGATAATGATATGTGGGGCTTGGGTGGCAGCTTAGTAGCAAAATCAGGGTTCTATCATGGTTTTGCTGCAACTGTAGGTTTTTATGGAGCAATGCAAGTTTTAGACGACAATACGGTTCCTGGTAATACGACGAACTTCGGTAAGGCAGGAAAAGATATGTATCACACCCGCCGTGATGGTACTGAAGGTGGGATGGGTGTTTTTGCTGAAGCGTATGGCGAATATAAAAATGGTAAAACGGATGTAAAAGTAGGTCGTCAAATGATCGACAGTATCATGTTGGCATCCAATGATACGAAAATGATTCCAAATACCTTTGAAGCAGCTGTTGTTGAAAACAAAGATATCAAAGACACATCGGTACGTGTTGGATATATCATGTCTCAAAAGCTTCGTGATCACCAAAGTTTTCATAGTTTAATTGCTAGTGGGGCTGATAGTGCTACCCTTAGTACTGATAAAACTGCATACAATGATGATTCAGGCACTCATAAAGGTTTATCAGCATATAACATTCGTACCAAAGGTGGAGGAGATGTTGATCCTGAAATGGTATTGGTGACAGCTACCAATAAATCAATTCCAAATCTTAAATTGGATGGTGAATATATCGGATTAAATGGTTTTTTTAATACTGCTATTGCCGAAGCTAATTATCAAATCAAACTAAATGATGCATGGACTCTGACTCCTGGTGTTCGCTATCTTCGTCAAATGGATGATGGCGCTGGAAAAATTGGTGGTGCAGCATTAAATGGGAATGTTACTGCTGCTTCAGCTAAAGGATACACTAACCCTACAAGTGTAGATGGTAGTATTATTATGGCACGTTTAGTCGCTGCAAGTGGTCCATTGGAACTTTCAGCAGGCTATTCAAAGATTTCTGATGATGCAGATATCATTGCTCCATGGCGTGGATTCCCTACTGGAGGATATACTCGTTCAATGGCACAGGTAGATTGGATTGCTAATACTAAAAACTGGGCTGTAAAAGCAGTGTATGATTTTGGAAAAGCAGGTTTAGTCCCAGGATTACTTGTAGCAGCTGATTATGAAAATATGAATTTTGATGATGCTAAAATGTTAGCTGGATCAAGTACGTTTTCAGATCGTACAATTTTTCATGTCGATGCATGGCAAACGTTTAAAGCACTTCCAAATACCGAGTTTAAATTACGTTTTGCAACAATCACGGCTGACCCTGTAACTACAACAGCTGTACCTGTAATAACTGATTATGCATCGTATAACGAATACCGTTTCGAAATCAACTACCTCTTCTAAAGGATAAAACATGCGTTGGATGTTGCCATTACTACTCACGGTCACAACATTGAGTGCATACGATTTTGCACTCACACCCAAGCGCGTCACTCCTGAAGTGACGTGCTTTTTCGGTGAACCTGCTGTGATGAATACGACGAATAACGGCAACATGGTCAACACGTGTTATATCGATACCAAAAAGAGCTATGTCGTTATCGACAGCGGTTCTTCGTATGCGTATGCCCATTCGGCATATCAGGCGATGCAAAAAATAAAAGCTTTACCAGTAGAGCTTGTTATAAACACCCATGTCCATGATGATCATTGGCTGGGTAACGGCTTTTTCGCTCAAATGGGAGTTAAGGTTTTGGGTTCGGATGATTTTATTCATAATGCTAGCATTGATTCTCCTTCCCGAATCCAAACCCATATCTCTCCAGAAGCGTATGCCATGACGGTTCCGACCCGACCTACTGAAATGATAAACACGGATAAGATCCTAAAAATCGGAGATCAAGAACTTCAACTGCATCTCATGAAGAAAAAAGCCCACAGTGTTAAAGATATGGTGATATTTCTACCCAAATCTAAAACCCTTTTTGCGGCAGATTTAGTTTTTAATGACCGTGTTCCCTCTCTCGTGGGTGGTGATATTAACGGGTGGATTGATGCGCTCGATGAGCTGAAAAAATTGAAAGCAACGACGATTATCGGCGGGCATGGGTATCGTACCGATAAAAAAGCAGCAGAGATGACTTATAATTATCTTACAGATATGCGATCCCAAGTTCGTGCGGCGATTGCTGATGGGATCAGTATCGATGACACGGTTGCAAAAGTGACAATGCCTCAATACAAATCGCTTAAAATGTACGAAACCCTCCATCGAGGCAATGTTGAAGCATCTTACCGTATGTTGGAGTGGGAATGAACAAAATAGTCATGAGTTTACTGATAACATCCCAACTTCTTTTTAGCAGTGGTATGGAGTGGAAGAGTTGGAATGATGCGAGAGCATTATCGAAAAAAAATCATAAGATTATAATGCTCGAAGTAGTTCGAGACGGATGCCATTATTGTGAAAATATGCAGCGGGATGTGTTTGATGATAAACGGATGAGCGATTTTATCCAAAAACGTTTTATTGGGGTAAAGATTAATATCGCCCATCAAAAGATGCCCTTGGATATTGAAGCTTCAATGACACCGACATTTTATTTTATTTCAGAAGATAAAAAAATAATCAAAACGGTTCCGGGTTCATGGAATCAAGAAGATTTTAAAAGCATGTTGGAGGAAATTAAATGATACGACATGCAGTAATTCTAATGCTTTTTGTTATTAGCAGCTTTGCAGAGACGCAATTCGCTGAACCAAAACCGTCGATAGATCATCCTCGTCAGATCGTTTTTTGTATCACGAGTGCCGATGATGAATCGATCAATCACGTGTTGAGTTCTGCTAATAATGTCCTCAAGTTTTACGGCCCAGAGAAGGTAGAAATGGAAATTGTTGCCTATTATCATGGAATCCGGGCCTTGTTAAAAAGTGAAAAAGAAATTGCCGTTCGGGTAAACGCATTGATGCAGTACGATGTAAAATTTATCGCGTGCGGTAATACGATGGAAACAAAAAAGATCAAGCCTACAGAACTCATCGAGGGCAGTGAAATTGTCACAGCAGGGATTGTTGAGATGCTAGAACGTGTTAAATCCGGCTGGATTTATATAAAACCTTAAAAAAACAAAGGAGTCAAGATGAAAAAAATAGTGTTCTTCGTATGGATGATTTTAGGCATGGTCACAGTAAGCGCAGCAGGTGATTTGCATATGTTCAGTGTTCCCAATGCGGATGGTAAAGTAAATGCAACAGTGATCGAAAAAGCACTTGAAGCAAATGGATTTTATATCTCGGCAAATTCTGAAATGAACGGTCCGTTTATGAAGCAATTTGAGAAAAGTGATTTTACGGCATTTAACTTGCTGACAGTATTTCACATTAAACACGCGGCGTCATTGGTTAAATCCCATCCGGATGCAGGGATATTTGTCCCGATGGGTGTGGGTATCTATCAGCGCAAGGGTGAAAATGAGCTTCATATATCTGTCTTGACCTCAAAATCACAGGAGAAGATTGCAGGTTTTAAAGCACCTCAATTTGCCTTGATTGAAAAAGAGGTATTGGCTACATTCAAAAAAGCGCTTCCTAAAGCTAAACACACATTGAGCGAAATATCTCTTCCAAAAGAGGGAGCATTACTAAGTCGATTTGTCCGTTCATCGAGTAGCGAAAGCTGGAAAAAAGACAAAGAAGAGGTTGAGATGATGATTGAAGACGGGTTGAAACCTGCTGGATTTGTCATGTCAAACTTTACTGATTATCAGTTTATGTTAACGGATAAGGGTCAAGTGAGCCCTTTTGACTTTTATGACACGTATTCAATCTGTAAATTAAAAGTGATTTATACGGTTGCTAAAACACGTCCTGAAGCAGCAGCTTTTGCCCCTTGTACACTTATGGTATACAAGAAAAAAGATACCAATGAAATTGTTATGGGCTTCCCTGGTGTGTATAACTGGATGAGCAGTGCAAAAGTAAGTGATCCTGAGGGTAAACAGGTATTGCTTCAAGCTCAAAAAGACTTTGAAGAAGTGCTAAAAGCTGCCACGGAGTAGAATTAGGTATAATCGCGAATATTATTTGCGAAGAGGATTCCATTGCAAGCTCTTATTGATTCTGCCCGTCATATTGTTCTTATTGCCCATGAGCACCCTGATGCAGATTCATTAGGGAGTGCATGCGCATTCTATTCCTACCTCTTACGATCCAAAACCAAAGTGACACTTTTTTGTGTCACACCCTCTGTGGATAAAAACCTCTCCTTTCTTCCGTGGTTTAGTGAAATAACGTCGAAATTCCCTTTGGATGCGGATGTTGCGATTAGCTTTGACTGTGGCAGTTTTGGTCGATTAGGGATAGATTACAGTGGGGAACTCATCAACTTCGATCATCATATTAGTAATGAATTATATGGCACTCATAACTGTATTGATCCCCAAGCTTTGAGTACGACACAAGTCGTTTATGAATGGTTTGTTACCAAGTCAATCAAAATCAATGGTAAAATGGCAAATGCGCTTTATGCGGGATTGATCGATGATACGAGTTGTTTCAGTGACCCTCAATGCACATCTTCAACTTTTAGTATGGCACATTCATTGCTACAATTGGGTGCAGATCATGGGCAATGCGTACAAGCCTTGTTTAATAGTCGTTCTTTAGCCTCAATGAGATTAAAAAGTAAGATGCTGGGTGAGATGAAAATTCTTCATGATGGTCGTGTAGCTCTATTTGAAGTGAATCAAGTACTTTTGGAATCAACAGGCGCACTGTTACGGGACTGCAAAGAGGTTGTCGATGGTGCCTTATCGCTTAAAACAGTCGAAGTAGCCCTTTTGGTAGTAGAGTTAAAACGTGGCGGGGTAAAAGTCTCACTGCGAAGTAATGGCATTCTCAATGCTGTAGATATACTGCAGCATTATGGCGGCGGAGGTCACCGCACGCGAGCAGGTGCCCGCATTTCAGAATGTACGAGTGCGTCAGCAATTAAAAATTTAATGGATTCAATAAAAATTGCACTTGAGCTTACTGCTGAAGTAAACATAGCGTTAGCGTAGTTTGTTGGGACGAGTTCCAATAAGCGTTTAAAATAATAAAATATTACGGAGGTATTAGTGTGAACAGACGAGGAAATGGTTCAGGAATTGCAGGATTAATTTTGGGTGTGGTCGCGATTGGTGCCATTGGGTTTATGGCATTTTCACCACTTTTTGAGCGAGAAGATCCCAAATTAACGATCAGTCGAGATGGTTACTGGAATTTTCAAGACCCGATAAAAGTAGACGTTGAAGACGTAAGCGGTTTAAAATCTTTTTCGGCAACTATCGTAGGTCCACATGATGAGTGGGTGGTAGTAGATGAAGCAACTCCTTCTAAAGAGACTAAAAAAAGCTTTGAAGTTCTCCCTCCTAAAGGAATACGTAATCCGGAAGCCGAATCCGTTATATTGAAAATTGAAGCAACGGATAACAGTCTTTGGGGAATGTTTACCGGCAATACCATCAAAAAAGAGGTAACATTGGTCATTGACCAGCGTCGTCCAGTTCTCTCTATTATTGCAAGTTCATACAAAATCCAAAAGGGTGGTTCTGCTATCGTCATTTTTAAAGCAGAAGATACGCAAATGGAGAGCTTGAAAATCGAAACAACCATCGGTAAAACATTCATTGCACAACCTTTTTATAAAAAAGGATATTACGCATCACTTCTAGCCTGGCCGGTCCAAAGCGAGAGCTTTAGTGCAACGGTTGTCGCTCGTGACAAAGCAGGTAATGAAACTCGCGGAAGTGTCCCATTACGATTAAAAGATCATGCTTACAAAGTTTCTAAGATTGAACTTAGTGATGCATTTTTGGACGGCAAGATTGCTGAGCTTGCAAATGTATATGAGCAAACCGTAGGGGTGAATGATCGACTTGAACAGTTTCGCATAATTAATGAAAAAGTACGTGCTGATAATGAAAAAGTTATTCATACTATCACTTCTAAAGTTTCAAATGCTATGGTTAATGATTTTAGACCTGTCCCTTTTTATCCTTTGGTCAACGGTCAAAAAGTGGCAGATTTCGGAGATCATCGTATTTACAGCTATAAAGGTCAGGAAAATATCTCTCAAGCGTATCACATGGGACTTGATTTGGCAAGTATCCATATGGGTGCTATTACAAGCTCAAACGGCGGTAAAGTGGTTTTCTCTCAACCGAATGGTATTTATGGAAATCTTCCGATTATTGACCATGGTTTTGGTCTTTATACGTTGTATGGACACTGTTCTGAAGTACATGTTCACGAAAATGACAGGGTTGCTACGGCACAAGAGATTGCAAAAACGGGTATGAGCGGTTATGCGATGGGAGATCATCTTCATTTTGGTATCTTAGTTCAGGGAATCGAAGTTCGTCCCGAAGAATGGATGGACAGCAAATGGATTCAAGATAATATTGCGAGTGTTATCGATACGGCAAAAATGTTTATCGATCAACAGTAAAAACAGTTATAATGGGAAATAATTCTCTAGGATGAGGAAGCAGCAGTTATGAAACGACAAACAACAATCGGTAAAAAAGTTGAGCTGGTAGGAATCGGATTGCACAAAGGTGTTCCGGTTCATCTGCGTCTTGAACCGATGGAGAGCAATAGTGGCATTGTCTTTTTCAGAAGCGATGCAGGTGTTTCTATTCCATTGACACCTGAGAGTGTCGTGGATACGAAAATGGCAACCGTCATTGGAAAAGACGGAGTGACTATTTCCACGATTGAGCACATGCTTTCTGCCATCTACGCATACGGGATTGATAATCTTCGTGTTATTGTCGATGCGGATGAAGTTCCGGTCATGGATGGATCTTCTATGAGCTTTTGTATGCTTTTGGATGAAGCGGGTATTGTTGAGCTCGATGCGCCTAAAAAAATCATGCGGATTAAAAAAGAGGTTGAAGTCCGAGAGGGAGACAAATATGTCAAGCTTTCTCCTTCCAATGATTTAAGTTACGATTTTACGATTAAATTTGCACATCCCGTGATTGATAAGCAAACGTATATTCTAAAATTTACCAAAGAAAATTATAAAAAAGAGATTGCCAGAGCTCGTACGTTTGGCTTTGTTCATGAAGTACAGTATTTACGTTCAAAAGGGCTTGCTCTGGGCGGAAGTTTAGAAAATGCGGTAGTTCTGGACGATAAAAAAGTTCTTAATCCAGAAGGATTACGTTTCACAGATGAGTTTGTCCGTCATAAAATCCTCGATGCGATTGGGGACATGTCATTAATCGGAATGAATTTTATCGGTAATTATGAAGCCTTTGCAGGCAGTCATGATTTAAATCATAAGCTGACGATGGAGCTTCTAAAAGATCCTGCAAATTATGAGATTGTTGAACTGGTTAGCGCAGAGTCAAAAGAGTTGGCAAAAGCGTATGCATGATGCGGTGGTCATCGCATTGGGAAGTCCTGTTTTAGTTGGGATTTACGATGAATCAGGAAGATTAGTCGAAGCCATTAAAAGTGACAAGATGGGATCTGATGCGTTGAGTGAAATTTTTGAAGATTTATTGAGCCGGTATTCATTTCGTCATTTAATGTATGCGAATGGACCTGGAAGTTTTATGGGGATAAAAGTCACCTATCTTTTTTTAAAAACACTCAGTATCGTCAAAAAAATTCCGCTTTTGGCAATAGATGGGTTCTTTTTCAATGAAAATCACCCCATCAAAGCGTACGGAAAGCTCTATTTCGTTAAAAATAGTAATACGATTTCGACGACACCATTGGAACAGCCAGTTTTAAAAGGCTTTGAGCTTCCAACCGTCATAAATGTTGAAAATTTTAATACCGATAACGCCCCGGATTATGGAATAGATGCTCTTTAGGGGGTTGTACGGGTGAAAAGCGTAAAAAAAGCCAATTTCTTGACTTTTTTAGCTTTGGAACCCATGTCGATGTACGAAGTACCGTCTGGGTGTCCCTGCCACTAAAACGGACGAGTTCGTTTTGTTGTATAACATCAAAATCACAAGGAACAAGAGTGTTTGTAAGCGTACCTGCGACCAGTGCCAATTTAGGGCCCGGTTTTGACTCATTAGGATTAGCTGTTGATTTGCGTAACCGTGTTGAGCTTGTCCCATCACGATTTTTTACCGTTTCGATCAAAGGAGAGGGTGAAAACAACCCCCGTCTCAAAGGGAATAATCTGTTTGTGAGTATTTTTAACGAGCATTATCGCCGTTTAACTCAAAAGCGCCAAAATTTTAAATTTACTTTTTACAACCAAATTCCTATGTCGCGCGGACTTGGGAGCTCATCAGCTGTTATTGTTAGCGCAATTAGTTGTGCACATGAAGCAGCAGGAGTAAAAGTCTCTAAACGCCGTATCCTCAATTACGCATTGGTATACGAAACTCATCCTGACAACATTACCCCAGCGGTTATGGGTGGATTTAATTCGGCAATGGTAGAGAAACAAAAAGTATTTTCACAGCAAAAACACATGCCTGATTATCTCAAAGCCGTTGTCGTCATCCCCAACAAGCCTATTTCCACAGCTAAATCACGAACAACACTTCCCCGCTCATACAGCAAAGAAAATGCCGTATTCAACCTCTCACATACGGCCGTTACGGTTGGGGCATTTTATAATGAAGACTGGGAGATGCTGCGTCTGGCTACACAAGATCGTTTCCATCAGAGATTACGGATGAAAATGTTGCCTGAATTGTTTGATGTGCAACGAATAGCGTATGAAAATGGGGCTCTTATGAGTACTTTATCGGGAAGCGGTTCAACGTTTTTCAACATGGTCTACGATCAAGATGCAAACTCGATGGCGGATAAGTTTATCAATGCATTTCCTGATTTTGAAGTAAAAATATTAAACTTTGACAACGACGGACTCGTCGTTGAACGATAAGTAAAGAAAGAATTTGGTATAATGGCGCAAAATAGTAGTCATCCCGTACGCATGTGTATTGTTTGTCGTGAACGCTTCGAGCAATCGACGTTACTTCGGCTTCAATGCCGTGAAGGCAATTTAGAATCGTACCTCGGGATGGGGCGAAGTTTTTATCTGTGTTTTGCATGCATGGATCATAAAAAAACTTCGGGGCAACTCGCCCGCCACTGCAAGAGCAACACCCCAGTACAGCTCATGAATCGTTTAAAGGAGATCGTTGTTAATGATGGATAAAGTAAGAGTTCATGAAATAGCCAAAGAACTTGGTATCAATTCTAAAGAGGTTGTGGATAAAGCCGCCGTTATGGGATTGAATGTAAAAACCGCTTCGAGTACAGTATCAATGGAAGAAGCTGAAAAAATCATGAACTACATCATGAGTGGTGCAGCTCATGAAGCAAGTGCTCCAAAAGTTTCAACTCCTGAATCAACAGTTGAAGTAGCAGTCGTTGCGGCTCCTGTTGTTGTTAGCGAAACAGTTAGCACGCCTGAAGTGGCTCCAGTTGAAGTTAACGCTCCAGCAGTTGTGGCTGAAATTGAAATTCCAAAACGTTCAGGTTTAAAAATCGTCAAAAAAGCACGTCCTGTTGAGGTAGTTGCTGCTCCTGTTCGTTATGAGAATGTCAATATTTCTCAATACGGTAAAGTAAGTGCTGAAGTACAGCGTGAGTTGGAAGCCAAAAAAGCCAAAAAACTTCATACAAGCGGACCAACACAAAGAAAAGAACAAGGTACTCGCCTTGATATTTTTGATGGTGGAATGTCTGACATTTCAATGGACTATGAAGATGAGCAAGTTGTTCTTCTTGACTTTAGTGACCTGAATGCAACGATGCCTCCTGAAGAAGTACAAAAACCAAAAGTTGCAAAACCTCTTGGTCGTAATAGCGGTAAAAAACAAGGGGCAAATCGTGGCAAATCCCGTCAAGTTTCTCGTGAATCCCGTAAAAAATACGCGAAAGATGCTAAAGAAGATGAAGTAATTACGCACGTTGAAATTGCTGAAGATGTTCGTGTCTATGAATTTGCAGAAAAAGTAGGACAAAGTATTTCTGCTGTTATTAAAGTTCTTTTTGATCTTGGAATGATGGTCACTAAAAATGACTTCCTTGGAAAAGATGAAATTGAAATTCTTGCAAATGAATTTGGTGTTGAAGTAACGACGGTTGATCCTAAAGATGCATTTAGTCTTGAAGCAGCGTATGACGAAGAGCATGAAAACAGTGAAGGTACGTGTGAACGTCCTCCAGTTATTACTATCATGGGTCACGTTGACCACGGTAAAACATCTCTTTTGGATGCCATCCGTAGTGCAAAAGTAGCACATGGTGAAGCAGGCGGAATTACTCAGCATATCGGTGCGTATTCGGTAGAGCAAAAAGGTAAACTCGTGACATTCTTGGATACTCCAGGACACGAAGCCTTTAGTGCAATGCGTTCACGCGGTGCACAGTTGACCGATATTATTGTTATCGTTGTCGCTGCTGATGATGGTGTTAAACCACAAACGCGTGAATCCGTTCAGCATGCTAAAGATGCAAAAGTTCCTGTCATTGTAGCTATCAATAAAATGGACAAACCAGGTGCTAATCCTGATATGGTTAAAGCACAAATGGCAGAGCTTGGTCTCAATCCAGTAGAGTGGGGCGGAGATGTTGAGTTTGTCGGTGTTTCAGCTAAGGCTATGACGGGTATTGATGAGCTTTTAGAAGCGATTTTGCTACAAGCTGAAGTCCTAGAGCTTACTGCAAATCCTGATGTTATGGCAAAAGCGGTTGTCGTAGAGAGTACACTTGAAAAAGGACGTGGACCAGTAGCAACAGTTATTGTTCAAAACGGTACTCTTCGTATCGGTGACAACATCGTTTGTGGCGGTGCATATGGACGTGTTCGTGCATTGATCAACGATCGTAAAGTACAGCTTCAGGAAATCGGACCAAGTCAAACAGCTGTCGTTGTCGGACTTAGTGATGTTCCGCCATCAGGTGAAGTGATGATGGTTATGGAAACGGATAAAGAAGCACGTGAAGTAGCACAAAAACGTGCTGAATACGATCGTCATCGTGAGCTTTCGTTGAGTACAAAAGCATCGTTTGATGACTTAACGTCGTTGATTGCTGAAGGTCGTGTTAAAGCGCTTAAAGTGGTTCTTAAAACAGACGTTCATGGATCATTGGAAGCGATTAAATCGGCTCTTGCAGATCTTCGTAATGAAGAAGTTAAAGTTGAAGTGATCTCAAGCGGCGTTGGTGGTATTACCGAAAATGATGTCTCATTAGTAAATAACAGTGAGAACTGTGTCTTGCTAGGCTTTAATGTTCGCCCTACCGGAAATGTTAGTGCAGCGGCAAAACAAATGGGTATTGAAATCAAAACGTACTCTATTATTTATGAGCTTATCGATGATGTTAAATTGTTGCTAGGCGGTATGATGGCTCCTCAGTTCCGTGAAGAAAATACCGGTCAAGCTGAAGTCCGTGATACCTTCCCAATGCCAAGAGGCGCAGGAACGATTGCTGGTTGTGTCGTTGTTGACGGTAAGCTTGTTCGTGGCGGTATGGTTCGTGTTATCCGTGACGGTGTTGTTATCCACGAAGGCGACTTGACTTCTCTACGACGTTTCAAAGACGATGTTAAAGAGGTTGGTAAAGGATTTGATTGTGGTGTTGTTCTAAACGGTTATACTGATGTTAAAGTTGGTGACGTTGTTGAAACCTTCAAAAAAATTGAGAAAAAAGTAACTCTGTGACTCCGGCTCAGATAAAAATAAAACGGACAGAATCGATGCTCAAAGAGCTGATTCCTGAAGCTATTTCAGGTCTCGCTGATGCACGTGTTCGTGAAGTCGATGTAATCGATGTAAAATGTTCACGAGGTCGCAGCGACGCGAAAGTTTATCTTGATCCTCATCATTATACGCCTCAAGAACAAGCCGCATTTATAAAATTACTTGAAAAAGTACGTCCTATCATCGAAGAACACTGCATGAAAGATCAAGGATGGTTTCGATCACCTCGCCTTACATTTGTTTTTGATGATACATTAGAACGAAGTAAAAATATCGAAGCTTTATTTGCAAAAATCGCCAAGGAGAAAAAAGATGAGTCTTGAACGTGATATCAAAAAAATGGTTGAATCCATCGGTCTTTCTCTTTATGACACACAAATTTTACATGAAAATGAGAATACGATTTACCGTGTCAGTGTTACAGCGCCAGGCGGAGTAACACTGAATCAATGTTCTGAAGTAACTCATTTGATCAATCCGCTTCTTGATGTTACCCCTGCGATGAGCGGTGAATACAGACTTGAAGTAAGCTCTCCTGGTATTGAACGCCGTCTTAAAACGTTAGAACATTTTGCTCAGTCAGTTGGGGAAAAAGTAGCGCTTTCAACGGTAAACAAAGAAAAAGTTGAAGGAGAAATCCTCAGCGTTCTCGGAGATGAGATTACCATTTCAACCAAAGAAGAGGGCGAACAAAAAGTCTCTTTTCGCTCTATAAGCAAGGCAAAAACCTACTTCGAGTGGTGATGAAAACCTCTCAAACTGCTATGAACCTCGCCATCAATGCGGCGTGGGATTATCAACTCTTAACTTTCCCTAATCCTGCTGTCGGTGCTGTGTGCCTTGGTGCTCATGGAGAAATTCTCTCTATTGGGGCTCATAAAAAAGCGGGCGGTCCTCATGCAGAGGTATACGCACTTCGAGATGCGTATGTCGCTCTAAGCGGTGATGATGTGATTGCTTTGAGCGATGATTCTGCTTACATTCACAAATATTTACGAGAACATCACAATAATCTTTTTCAAAACATCTCAATGGCAGTAACACTAGAACCGTGTGCTCATAGTGGTAAAACACCTTCATGCGCCTTACTTATACGTGATCTAGGGATAAAAACGCTTTTTATTTCGTGCAAAGACTCCAATCCTATTGCGGCAAACGGTATAAGTATATTAGAAGATGCCGGAGTGACGTGTATATTTGGGATACTTGCAGAAGAGGGGGCTCACCTTCTTGAACCATTTTTACAATGGCAAAATAAACCTTTCGTCTTTTTTAAATGGGCACAACGCCTTGATGGAACGATCGACAACGGTATTATCAGCTCGTCTGCATCTCGTGAACATGTGCATAGATTACGTGATGTATGTGATCTGATTGTCATTGGCGGACGTACTGTACGAGAAGACCGTCCGACGCTTGATGCGAGGTTGGTAGAGGGCAAAGCTCCTGATGTATTGATTTATTCACGGAATAACGATTTTGATACCAATATTCCTCTTTTTTCTATTCCTAATCGTGACGTGTTTATTGAATCTTCATTGGAAAAGATCAAAGAGTATTCTTTGGTAATGATTGAGGGTGGTGCATCTATGATGGAAGCAACATCATCCGTATGTGATTGCTATTTGTGTTATATCGCCCCACGTATTGGTAATGGAACTCAGACCCTTAGCCGTGTTACAGAGGATTTTGAGGTAATGAGCGCTAAAATAAACGAAGATATTATCCTCTGGATGAGAAAGAAACAGGAAAATTAATGACTAAGCAAGAAAAAATTGTATCCATGTTTAATGATATTGCTCCAACGTATGATCGAGCCAATCGAGTGTTGAGTATGGGTGTTGATACAATTTGGAGAAAAAAAGCGTGTAATCTTGCTTTTGGTTATTGTGATGACAATGCACTTTCCATTGTCGACGTTGCCTGTGGTACCGGAGATATGATGGGGTATTGGAAACGTATTGCTGATGAAAATAAGATTCATATTGATGAAATTATCGGTATTGACCCTTCAGATGGAATGGTAGGTGTGGGACGTGAAAAATTTCCGCAAATGTCATTCTACATAGCTCCAGCAACGGCACTTCCTAGAGAAAATGGCTCTGCAGACATTATCAGTATTTCATATGGAATTCGTAATGTAATGGAGCGACAAGCAGCATTTTTAGAATTTAATCGTGTGCTGAAAACAGGAGGGTTGGTCGTTATCCTCGAGTTTATGAAAAATGAGAATCCTTCACCTCTTGGTAAAGTACGAGACTGGTACATGAACAATGTGCTTCCGCGTATTGGAGGACTTATTTCTAACAACTACGAAGCGTATCGTTACCTTCCTGATTCTATCGAAGGTTTTCTGAGTATTGGAAAAATGGCTCAAGAACTCGAAGAAGCAGAATTTGAAATTTTATATACTAAAAGTTTTTCGATGGATATTTCAACATTGATGATTGCACGAAAAAAATAACAGTATGGCTTCAACTCTCAGTGTTAGTGGATTAAATGAGCAAATTAAGACGCTATTGGAAACAACTTTTGAGTTTGTGAGCGTTGAGGGAGAGTTGTCTCGTGTTACCAAGCACGGTAGTGGACACATCTATTTCACCCTCAAAGATGCGAACTCTTCTATCAAATGTGTCATGTTTCGAGGCAATGCAGTACGATTAAAGTTTTCTCTTGACGAGGGAGCGCACGTGATAATTCATGGTGCGTTGAGCCTTTACACACCGCGTGGTGAGTATCAGATCAACTGTGTCAGTGCTGAGCCGTACGGGGCAGGGGCATTAGCCGTAGCGTTTGAGCAACTCAAAAAAAAGCTTGAAGCCAAAGGGTACTTTGACTCAATACACAAAAAAACATTTCCTAAATTTCCCCAAAAAATTGCATTGGTAACATCCGCAACAGGCGCTGCTTTACAGGATATGCAACGGGTTGCTGCTCACAGATGGCCATTGGTAAAATTAACAGTGATTGATGTGCTGGTACAAGGGGTTAGTTCAGCTGCGATGATTGCAGATGCGCTTAGGTTTGCAGATACCTTAGGGTGTGATGCAGTAGTAGTAGGGCGCGGCGGTGGAAGTGTTGAAGATTTATGGGCGTTTAACGAAGAGGTCGTCGCCGATGCTCTTTTTGCGATGACTACCCCAGTTGTTTCGGCTGTTGGACATGAGATTGATTGGGTGATCAGCGATTATGTAGCCGATCTTCGCGCACCTACCCCCAGTGCTGCAATGCAGATGATATTACCTGACAGGAATGAACTGATGCAAAGCATTGATGAGATGCGCTATGGTGCATATGGGATGATCTCACAGCGATTAGAGCGAAAACGTGAGCAGTTGGCAATGATGCAAGAAGCATTTAAACGTCATGGGGTTGAACAGCGATTGGTACATCAAAAAGAGCAGTTACAAGAACTGCGTGAGAGACTAAATGGACAAATAAGAGTGATTTTAGAAGTTAAGTTCCGTGAACTCTCTCCTCTTAGAGAACGTTTATCGCAAACTATAGAAAGTTTGATCCGCCAAAAACAAAATATACTTTCTCAAATGATTCAGGGGTATGAATCACAACATCCTAAGCATAAAAATAAACGCGGCTTTGCTCAGATAACACGTGATGGTAAAGTGATTGATTTGGATGATCTAAATATCGGTGATGAGTATGTTGCGATGAATGATACAACTGCAGTGACGTCAGAGGTGGTTAAAATAACGAAGATGTAACCCTTATTTAAGAGTTACAGGTGGAAAGTACATGTGGGCAAGTGTTGCACCCTCAGCCGCAAATTTCTTAAAGAATCTATCCACGGGGTCTTCTTTATTCCATGTTGGATCGGTCACTTTGGCGAGTGCTTCAACCCGTTTTTTCGCATCAAACTCTACCCCGAGTGAATCGACTAGCTTCACCTCTTTGGCTTGAGCAGCGGTAAAAATATGAGCATCGGCATAGTCATTACTACGATTTAAATCGAGCTTACGCGCACGGGCAACATCTCCGACGAAAAGAGTATAGGTACCACTGATTACTTTTTCGAGTTCAGCGCGTTCAACGTTACTCCATTGTCGATCAAAGGTTCCTACTTGTTTGTAGGTCCCTGCATGAACCACCTGGGTTTTTACTCCTACTTTCTGCATGAGTTCAGAGATGTCAGCTCCTTCCATAATAACACCGATGGAGCCAACCATACTTCCGGGATTGGCTACGATCTCGCTTCCCCAGATAGCAGAGTAATAGCCGCCGCTTGCCATGATACCTGCAGCATAGACGACGACGGGTTTAACCTCTCTTAGACGTTTTACCGCATACGCAATTTCAACTGAAGGGGCAACGGCTCCGCCGGGAGAATCGATGCTAAATAAAACCCCTTTAACTTCTTTATTTTCTCGTGCTTCATCGAGTTGTTCAACAATCGAGGTTGCATCCATGATGGGACCAACAAGAGAGATTTTTTGAAGATTATAAGAGGTGAGTCCCTCTTCGCTTGAAGGAAGTATAAGCCATAGTACGAACAGTACGAGAAGTGTTGCTTTGAAATGATTTTGGATAAAACGTAATCCATTTGCAAGACATGAGCCTATTTTTTTAATCCATTCCATCATTGATTATCCTTTTACTTTTTGTCCGACAATATAAACCGATTCGATGTGCAGCGGTTGCAGCAGCAAATGGATCGGCAATTGATCGTTGATCGGATAATTGACTCGCGTTACGAGTAAATCCGCATCATAAGAAGGTGCGATTGTACCACAGTTTAATCCTAATGCACCCGCTGCATCGACGGTGACGCTTTTCCAAAGAGCGGAGGCAAGTTCTAATAAATTAAGATTATGGTGCATAAATAAAGCAATTTTCATCTCTTCAAATAAATTTAGAGTGTAGTTGGAGCTTAGACCATCGGTTCCACATACCCAACGAATATTTTTGGAATCCAATTCTTTCAAGTTGAGTGCTCCATTACCGAGAAGTCGGTTCGAAATAGGGCAGTGGATGATGGTGTGATTTCCTTCTTTTATCGCGAGTAGCTCATCTTCTTTGGCGTGAATAACATGTGTAAACAGAGTCGGTACTTCTTGGAAAAGCTGTAAAAACTCTTCAGCAGTATTGGCGGCTTTTTGTTGTTTGAGGAAGTTTTGGAAAAATGGTTGAAAATCTCCGCTATTGGTGTCAAGCCACTCGCGTTCTGCGGAACTTTCAAGTAAATGTGCTGTGACGCGAATTGCATTTTCTTGCGCATATTTGAGTGCTTTTTGGATGAGGATACGATGAACGGAGTAGGGGGAATGGATGGCAATTGAGGGATAAAATCCTTCTCTTTTTATGGCTTGTGAGGCAAACAAACGCTCTTGAAAATCGCCGTATAAAGCGTCCGCCATGAGGGGATCGGAGCCAATGAGTTCATTGAAATAAACGACTTTTTGAGGTGTTTTGGCGCAAGCATCTAAATCAAAACCATACGAACTCACCGCCCCAAACGAAGTGATGCCATTGTCTAGCATCACTTGTGTAGCATGTTCCATACACTCACTATCACAGCTGTTAATCAGTTCATCACGATTGGCAATAACACTTGATAGCCATGGCATAAATTTACCATAGGTTAGAGTTGATTGATTGGCACTAAACTCCAGATGAACGTGCGTATTGATAAGGCCGCTCATAATCACCGAACCCTCACCTAGCACTTGACATTTGGCTCCGTATTGTTCGAGAAGTTCGTTATTTGGGGCAACTGCAATAATTATTTTATCAAAAACGATTCCGTGATTGCGTAAAATGCTGTTAGGGGTAAAAATAGCATCAGCGAGAAGTATCTGCAAAAGAGGGCCTTTAAAATTTTTAATAACAGTATAGCAGAACCTTTTTACCCATTGTTGGCTACAATTTAACTAATAATGCATAGTATGCAGGAGTAAAGAGTGAAGATATTAGTTGCAGATGATTCAAAATTGGCGCGATTGTCACTGATTAAAAGTATCAAGGGGCTTGAGCCTCATTGTGAAATTATAGAGGCTGAAAATGGTTTAATCGCAGTTGAACAATTTAAAGAAAATTCTCCTTCAATCGTTTTTTTGGATTTGACGATGCCGGTTATGGACGGGTATGAAGCATTGGAAAAAATCATTGAAATGAATTCAAAAGCACAAGTAGTCATTGTGACAGCTGACATTCAAAGTCAGGCTCAGGCTCAGGTTATAGCGTTGGGTGCAAAGATGGTGATTCCAAAGCCTATCAGTAGTGAAAAAATGCAAGCTGTTTTAGAACAGCTTGTATTCTAAATAAAGGAAATCGGTGCTGAAAAGAGTTGAATTTAGCGGGGACCATTTGGATGTTCTTCGAGAGCTTATGAACATAGCTGTGGGAAATGCTACGGCGAGTATTGCTGATTTGCTGCAAGCGTTTGGAACAATGCATATTCCTAAAATTGCCATTAGCGATATAAAGGGATTGAAGCAGTACATGCATGAAACTATCCCCAACGAAAGCAGTCACTATGTGACAAAACAGCTTTTTGGAGGTCCTTTGGGCGGGGAATTTATTTTTGTCATTACCGATGAAGTGGCAATTAATTTGGGCAATCATCTTTATGATGTTGAAGCCCCCAATGATGCTGATATTTACGATGCAGTGATTGAGTTAACTAATATTTTAAGTGCTACGATGATAAGCAGATTGACGGAAGAATTGAATATAAAAGTTCAGTTTTTTCTCCCTTCAACAGAGATTATCTCAGGGAATGATTTGATTTATTTGGAAGAGACCGCTGAATATTCCCAGATTATTATTATCAGTACGCAAATGGAGTTTCAAAATCAAAACATCAACGGGCATATATTTATTCTGGCTAAAGATGCCATGATTCAAAGTCTCAAAGACCTTATTGACCAAAAACTTGAAGAATTGTATGCATGAAAAAACCGGTTGACTATCCCAATATTTTACTTGATGCACTTGAACATGGGATCATGATCGTTGATGAAGCGTTTAACGTTATGTATTGGAATCAATGGCTGGAAATTAATACGGGTCATGATTATAGCAATATGGTGGGAAAATCACTTTTAACGTTTTATCCGGAGATCGATTATCGGACGCTCCAACGAAAAATCAGAACAACCCTGAGACTCAATTCTCCCACTTTTTACGATGCTTCCTTGACTAATCGATTTATCCCCATCTCTCGAAACAAAATCAGCAGTTCACTTTTAAGTACCATGCAGCTGCAAGTAACGATTTCTCCTTATATTATTGATCAAGGTATGGTAATGATTGCGGTGTATGACATCAGTGATCTTCATGAATTGAAGCTAACATTGCAAAAACAGATGGAAAAAATAGCGCATCTCAACAGCGAACTTCAACACGATAAGCAAATTATTGATGATAATTTATTGATTGTAAAAACAGACGGAGACTTTCACATCATTGAAGTTTCAAAAGCTTTTAATACATTTTTTGGATTTGAGAAAAATGAGCTTGAGGATTGTGAATTACAGCTAATTTGTTCGGATAAAATACCGGTTTCTGAATATGCACAGATGAAAAATACACTTCAAAATGGGCAGCGTTGGAGTGGAGAAATTGAAATAATTTCGAAAAATGGACAAGCAATATGGGTGGACGCAGTAGTTACACCATGGAGTAATAATTCGGGAAGCTTGAACAGTTATACGGCTATTTATCATGATATAACCGATAAAAAACGGTTGGAACTTTTGGCGACTACAGATTTGCTCACCAAGCTTTCCAATCGTTATAAATTTGATGAAATTTTTGACATTATGTTGATGCGAGAACATTGGAAAACAGATGATACATTTGCTATTGTTATGGCAGATATTGATCATTTTAAACAAATCAATGATATTTATGGTCATCCAAGAGGGGATGAAGTCTTGGTTCAAATAGCTAAAGTACTGTCTCAAACGTTACAAACCGGAGATGTAATAGCTCGATGGGGCGGAGAAGAATTTATTTTCTTATTATCCCATGTGAGTGCAAGCAAAGCAATTCATGTAGCGGAAAAACTAAGAATGGCGGTTGAGCAGCTTAGGTTATTTGTAGATGTTAGATTATCATTCGGAGTGAGCTTATTCGTGGAGGGTGATACCCATGCAACACTTTTGAACCGGGCGGACACGGCTTTGTACAAAGCAAAGAAAAACGGTAGAAACCGAGTTGAAATAGTCTAATAAAAGTTCCTTATAATCTATGTACGCGTATAATCTACCCTTAAAAGTAAAATTCAAGGTTTTTGTATGAAGATAGCGGTAATTCAAGGTCCAAATCTCAATATGTTAGGTGTACGTGACACTCAAGTGTACGGTCCGATGCGTTTAGAACAAATCCATGCGCAAATGAAAGATTTTGCAGGGCAAAATGGAATCGAAATCGATTTTTATCAAAGTAATTTAGAAGGCGAAATTGTTGATAAAATTCAAGAGTGCTATGGAGATGTAGATGGGATTATTATTAATCCTGCTGCCTACACACACACATCGATTGCGATTCGTGATGCAATCAGTGCTGTTAACATTCCAACCATTGAAGTTCATATCAGCAACATCTATCGTCGTGAAGAGTTTCGTCAAAAAAGTATGACCGCTCCTGTATGTACGTCATCTATTATCGGTTTTGGACCATTTGGTTATCATTTGGCAATGGTAGGAATGATGCAGATTTTGAGTGAAATTCAAGCGATGCAACGTGCTCAACAAGAAGCAACACAAGAATAAATATGTTTTTAACGCGAAGAGTGGATGAGAAACATTCGATTTATGTAAATCGAAATTTCCCTTCCAAGGTACGAGAAGAAAATAAACATCGATTTTCCGTTATTTTGGGAGTCGGTGGTAATGTTGGCGATGTTAGACGGCGTATGGAACATTTGTGGGTTTATTTGGGCAAACTGTCTCAGCTTAAACTCGTTCAAAGCGGAGTGATTTTAAAAAATCCTCCGTTTGGATATACTCAGCAAGATGATTTTTATAACACAGTGATTGAGATTTCAACATCACTTTCTCCTCGAGTATTTTTACGATTGCTGTGGAGAATTGAAAAGCGTTTTGGGCGGGTTCGTAGTTTCACGAATGCTCCAAGAACACTTGATTTAGATGTGATATTTTACGGTGATAAGAGTTTGAATTATCCAGAGCTTAGTGTTCCTCACCCCCATTGGAAAGAGCGATCCAGCGTAGTGATACCATTGCGTAGCATGGCTCGAAACACGATACGGAGACAATATGAAAATCTTAACGTTTAGCGGCTCCACTCCAGCGGAGGCATTGAAAAAAGCACAGCTTGAAGTCGGCGAAGATGCAATGCTAATCGAAACACGTGAGATTCAAAAAAAATCACTTGGAAAAACTGCTCTGTATGAAATCGTGGTAGGGGTTGAAGAGAATGCAATGCCACGCAGTTCTCAACGTCAACCAGAACCTTTGACCAAGCAGCGGCCTTTAGCCCAAAAAAGCAATGATGTTTTGTACAACATATCCGAAGCAGCAAAGCAAATCTCTAAAATTGCAGAAGTAACGGAAGTCGATCGTCCCTCCAAGCTTACTCCTGTTGTGCAAAGTGAAGATCTCAAAAAAATCAAAGATGAGATAGAAAAACTTGGTGATAAAGTCAAATTAATTCAAAATATGTTTTGGAATGAAAAATCACCTAAAAATAGTCTTCCTATCCCTCCTGAGTTTGCTGAGATTTATCGTCTTGCACAGCAAAGCGGTATGAATCAAGAACATTTAGATGAAATTATGCAGCTTACATTGGAGCATATGCCCTCCAAAATGCGTGAAAATTCTGAAACCGTCAAGCGTTATTTTCAAACCTTATTGCGTAAAATGATTCCCGTTAGGTTAGAGAGTGCTCCTAAGATGGGCGCTAAAAAAGTGGTGATGCTTGTAGGTCCTACGGGAGTTGGAAAAACAACGTCCATTGCAAAACTGGCCGCGAGATACTCTTATTTTTTAGAGAAAAAATACAAAGTAGGATTGGTCGTATTGGACACCTATCGTATCGGAGCCGTTGAGCAATTGATGCAATACGCACGGATGATGAAGCTGGGGATTGAGACCGTGGTTGATCCTCCTGAGTTTTCAACTGCATTGAATTCCCTTCAGTACAGCGATTATATTTTGATTGATACGATGGGTAGTTCACCCTATGATAAGGGCAAAATTGAAAAAATTTATGAGTGCTTGCGCTCAAACACGACGGATTACAGTGTGGATGTCATTCTTGTTTTGCCAAGTTCTATTAAATATGAAGATTTGAAGTCAACCTATGAGAATTTTGCTCCCTTGGGAATTGATACGATGATGTTTACAAAGCTTGATGAAACACGAGGGTTTGGTAATATTTTCTCTCTCGTTTATGAGACTAAAGTTCCTATCAGTTACTTTTCAATCGGACAAGAAGTTCCGGAGGATTTAGTAGTTTCCAGCAGTGATTTTTTAATTGACTGCTTGCTAAATGGATTTCGTAAGGGTGAAAATCTATGACTCACCAAGCCACTAAACTCGAAGCTTTGGTAAAACAAAACTCTCATGCTACGTCTAAAAAAACTCGTTTCATTGCAATTACCAGCGGGAAAGGCGGAGTAGGAAAGAGTACTATTAGCTCAAATATGGCGCACGTAATGGCGAAAAATGGGCTCAAAGTAGGGATTTTTGACGCGGATATAGGTCTTGCCAATCTTGATGTGATGTTTAATGTCAAGATCAAAAAAAATATTTTGCATGTACTGCGCGGAGAAGCCACGGTTGAGGAAATCTTGGTTCCGATTGAAAAAAATCTCGTCCTTATCCCCGGTGAGAGCGGTGAAGAGATTTTTAAGTATGCTTCATCGGGGTTGTTTGAACGGTTTATGGACGAAGCGCATGTGTTGGATGATTTAGATGTAATGATTATTGATACGGGAGCAGGTATCGGCGAACATATTCAACTTTTTTTGCGTGCATGTGATGATGTGATTGTGGTCACTGTTCCTGATCCTGCGGCTATTACCGATGCCTATGCAACCATAAAAGTGACTTCACGTCTTCGCAATGATATTAGTGTTATCATGAATCAAGTTCGCAGTGAAAAAGAAGCGTCAGCCCTGTTTGACAAAATTCAAAAAGTTGCCCTTGCAAACATCGGTGAGCAATTGAAACTGAATTTTTTAGGACAAATTACTTCGGATCCGAAGGTTTCTATCAGTGTTAAAAAAAGAGCATTGTACAGCCGTGAGTTCCCAACTTCGACTCCTGCCGTTGAGTTGGAAATGATTGTGAAAAAGATTGCAAAGAAATTGGAACGAAATGTGCTCGTTAGTCCACAGGAGAGTGGACTCGGCGGCTTCTTTAAGCGCCTAATGGAACACTTTTGATATTCCCTCAAGGCACATAATGCGCGGTCAGAATTTTGTCTCTTTCTTAACAGTACAAGGGTTCCTCTTTGGTATTGTGTTTGGGATATTACAATCGACTTCTGCTGAAAACTTTTTGGGATTGGTGCTTTTAATTACCACGTTTTTTTATTTGTTCGCCCATTTATGTGTTGGATTTTATTTTCAAACTTTGGGTGTTAAAGTTCATCCGTTTCCCAAGCATTCGCATGAGAGAAGTTTGGATAATTATGTTCGTGAAATTAATCGTCGTGAGCAGTTTATAGATGCCTATTACGTCCATAAGTCTGAATTACTAAGCGATGAAAAGGTGAGTAAATGAGTGGTGCAGGTGTGTATTGCCAAGAGTTGAAGCACCAAGAAGACCAACTTGCATTGCAATATCTTCCTGCCGTCAAAGCGATGTCGTTCCGACTCAAAGAACGTTTGCCAAGCTCCATTGATTACATGGACCTATCTGCTATTGGTACAGAAGAACTCGTAAAACTTGCACGCCGTTATGATGAAGCACAAAATGATTCTTTTTGGGGATACGCTAAAACGAGAGTGTATGGGGCAATGTTAGATTATCTCCGCTCATTGGATGTCGTGAGCCGTGCGAGCAGACGTCTTATCAAAGAAATCGATGTTGCGATTGAACGTCATTTACTTCAGCACGATAATGAGCCGACCAATAAAGAGTTGGCAGTAATATTGGGTATTGAGGAAGAAAAAATTCACGAAGCTCGTATAGCTTCGGATATTTATACGGTTTTACCGTTGGATGATCAGTTAGGCAATGAATGTGATGGCGGAACGCTCGAGCGTATGGAGCACGAAGAATTAGTGGATGTGATCAAAGATGTATTGATGGGGTTTGATGATCGCGAACAGATGATTATTCAGCTCTATTATTTCGAGGAATTAACGTTGAAAGAAATTAGCGAGATCATCAACATAACAGAATCTCGTATTTCACAGATCCATAAATCGGTCATTCGACGTATTAAAGAAACGGTAAGGGGGTAAAAGATGGCTGATATTTTATCCCAAGAAGAGATAGATGCTCTGTTGGATGTTGTGGATGAGGAAGGTGAAGTATCGCTGGATGGTGAAGAGGAAAATCTATTTGCTAATCGTCAAATAACGCTTTATGATTTTAAGCGCCCAAATCGTGTTTCCAAAGAGCAGTTACGGGCATTTCGAGGCATTCATGATAAGATGGCGCGTTCTATCTCATCGCAAATATCCTCTATCATGCGTTCCATTGTTGAAATACAGTTACACTCCGTCGATCAGATGACGTATGGGGAATTTTTGATGTCCCTACCTAATCCGACGAGTTTTAATGTCTTTTCAATGAAGCCGTTAGAGGGAAATGGTGTTTTAGAGATTAATCCTTCTATCGCTTTTCCGATGCTAGACCGTATTTTAGGGGGCAAGGGCGAACCTTTTGAAGCAAATCGAGAGTTTTCCGATATTGAGCTTTCTCTCTTTGAAACTATATTGCGTGTTATGATGGCAACTTTGCGCGAAGCGTGGGGTCCTGTAACGGAGCTTTATCCTCAAATTGAGTCCAAAGAATCCAGTCCGAATGTGGTTCAAATCGTCGCACAAAATGAGATTGTCGTCATGGTAGTTATGGAGATTATTATCGGGCACAGTTCGGGAATGATGAATATATGCTATCCTGTTATTGCACTAGAACCGATATTGCCCAAGCTTGCCAGTCGTGATTTGATGCTCAATGAGACAAGCTCGAAAAAAAGCCGTAATCAGGAGTTGCAAGTTCTTCTCGGCGGTGCGCACGTAAACGTGGACGTTAATCTTGGATATGCAGAGTTAAGCCTTCATGAACTGCTCGACATTGAAGAAGGTGATATTTTACGGCTTAATCTCCCTGCGAATGATGTAGTAAGTGTCAGTGTCGATGGTAAAGAGCGTTTTGTAGCACAAATGGGACTACGACGCTTTCGAAAATCGGTTCAAATTACCGAAGTAATCGATACAGAAAAAGATGCGGTCAAACGGGCACTTAAAGAGTTCGAGTCGAAACGTAAAGAACGAATTATTGGCGCAAAAGAGATAATACGAACTCCCGATGAGTTTGATGAGGATGAAAGATGAGTAATTTTACCGGGCTATTTTCTACCGAAACCACAGCAACAATTGAAGGACTAACCGGTCAAGCCCCAACGGTTACGTTTAAAGATGCTGAAACCATTTCAATTGTCAGCAATGTTATTCCTCCGATTGCTTCGGTACAGTTGAGCTTTAGCGGAGCAGCATCCGGACGAGCTGTAATTATGGTTCCGCCAATGCTGGCTACTGCGCTTGGCGATATGATGCTGGGTGGTGACGGTGAGGGCAAAGAGGAGATGAATGATGATGATCTCGATGCTCTTAAAGAGATTGTTTCAAATATCACGGGCGCGATGAGCACCACCCTTGGTTCACAAAAAGAACTTCCAAAGTTTTCCATTAAAACAGAAAGTGCCGTTTTTATTGGTGAGAGTGAAGAAATCAATCTTGATCCGTATGCAAAGATGTATGTTTTTTCTTTTGTTTTGGGAAGTATTAATTCTTTAGTGATGTTCGCAGTAGATTCATCGATTGTGAATGCATTAGAGGGCTCAAACGGCACAGTAGCTCATGAAGATATCGGTGAACGAGACTCAGGATACGCGAATCAAGAAACAACCAATAAAGGCCGTCGTCTCGATGAAGGTGAGATGAAAAATATCGGTCTTATTATGGATGTCAAACTTCCTGTTCGTGTTCGTATCGGCAAGAAAAAGATGCTACTGAAAGATGTTTTGAGTATGGACATAGGTTCAGTGATCGAGCTCAATCAATTGGCGAATGATCCATTGGACATATTGGTTGATGATCATGTTATTGCGCAAGGCGAAGTCGTAATTGTTGATGGCAACTTTGGAGTACAAATAACATCAATTGGGACAAAACGTGATCGTTTGACAAAGCTAAAAGGGTAATAAATGTCCAATGGCCGAACGAAAAAAAAAGAGTATCCTAGCAGCCGCTATGTCAAAGATATTAAGTCTGCTGGAGCATGGAGTGTTTTTAAAATTATTGCTGATTTCGTTCAAGGGTTTGATGAATTAGGAGATTTAGGTCCATCCGTAACCATTTTTGGAAGTGCGCGCGTTAATGAAAATCATCCGTATTACCAGCAAGCTATGGCGCTTTCTGATATGCTTGGAAAGAAGGGCTATAATGTCATCACAGGTGGCGGTCCAGGAGTTATGGAAGCGGCCAATCGAGGTGCATTTAAACATGAAGCGGTAGAATCGATAGGATTAAATGTCGAACTTCCTTCAGAGCAGAAGCCAAATCCGTATATTACTAAAGGGCGGAGTTTCGATTACTTTTTTTCCCGTAAAGTAATGTTGGTTAAATATTCAATGGCGTACGTCATTTTTCCCGGCGGTTTTGGTACACTTGATGAGATGTTCGAAGCGTTAACTCTCATTCAAACCCGAAAAGTGTGGGGAGTGCGTCTGTTTGTAATGGGAACAGAATTCTATGCACCGCTTATGGAATTTATACGGACAAAACTACTCTCTGAGGGAATGATCGATGAACGCGATATTGATTTAATTGTCCTCAGTGATGATTTGAATTTTGTGATGAGTGAGATTGATAAATCACTAAAAACTCAAATGATAGGCTTAGAAAAAGAGGGATTGGACAATACAAAATATTATCAGTCACTTTCTACTTATGTAAATGATCGATGCAATGTGGACGAAGGAAGTATCTAATGGGACAAAAAGTAGTTATCGGGATGAGCGGAGGAGTAGATTCTACCGTTTCAACATTATTGTTAAAAGAGCAAGGTTATGAAGTGGAAGGCGTCTATATGAAGCTCCATTCGAAACCGGGTTATCATGAAATTCACCAAGAACGCGCGCAAAAAGCTGCTGACTTTGCAGGTGTAAAACTTCATATACTTGATCTTCAAGAAAAATTCAATGAAAAAGTTTTTACCCCTTTTATTGAAACCTATAAAGAGGGGAAAACTCCTAATCCGTGTGCATTGTGCAACCGTAATATCAAATTTGGTGCTATGGTAGAGTTTGCAGATTCTTTGGGAGCAGATTTTATAGCAACAGGTCATTATATTCGCCATAACGGGCAATATCTTCAGATGGCAGAAGATGATACGAAAGATCAGAGCTATTTTCTTTTTTACATCGATCCAGCACTGGTTCCGCGCCTCCTTTTTCCACTGGGTGAAAAGCATAAAACGGATATAAAAGCGTATGCCGCAGGTATTTCAGGATTGGAATCGTTTGCTTCGCAAGGAGAATCCAGTGAAATATGTTTTGTAGAAACTACTTATGCCGAGGTGTTAAAGCCGTATGTTAATGTCGATGTTGAGGGTGATGTTCTAAATCTTGAGGGTAAAGTAGTCGGTAAGCATAAAGGTTACATGCACTATACCATCGGAAAACGTAAAGGATTTAGTGTACACGGTGCGCATGACCCTCATTTTGTAGTTGAAATCAGACCGGATACCAATCAAATCGTTGTTGGTCCCCGTGAAGCGTTAGAGTGTCATAGCGTCGTACTGGAAAATGTCAATATGTTTGATGATCGCGTCAGTTTTGAATGCGACGTGAAACTTCGCTATAGAACTACTGCAGTGCGATGTAATGTTGTTATTGAGGGAAATCATGCTACCGTAGAATTGCATGAACCAGTACTGGGTGTGGCTTCAGGTCAAGCGGGTGTCTTTTATGATGGTGACACACTTCTCGGTGGTGGATGGATCATATAAATGTTGCGCACTAAAACGAATTTATCCGTTTTAGTGGGAGGGACAAATGTCCCTACAACCCCCTAAAGCTACAAAAAACACGTTTTTTTGAGAGTTTTGAGGCGATATTAGAGGGAAAATCATGACTTCAAAAAAGCGAATTATTGCCGCAGGAATTATCGGCAATGTCATCGAATATTATGATTTTGCCCTCATTGGTTTTTTAGCGGTGATGATGGGGAAGCTCTTTTTCCCATCAGATGATCCATTTCTATCCTTGCTAGGTTCTTTTGGAGCGTTTGCAGCAGGTATGATTATGCGCCCTGTTGGTGCTGCCATTTTTGGTCATATCGGTGATAAAATTGGGCGACGTTATGCCTTGATGGCATCGTTGATGTTGATGGCATTACCGACGTTTTTGATCGGATTTTTACCCACCTACGCTCAAATAGGGATTATGGCCCCGATACTTCTTGTCGTTCTTCGGATGATACAAGGGCTTTCCGTCGGCGGGGAATATGCTAGTTCTATTGTCTATTTAGTCGAACAATCCAGCCCCAACCGTCAAAATCTTTACGGTTCATTTGTCTCTGTCGGCGCAAAAATCGGAATGGCTCTGGGTTCCGCATTGTGTGGTGGATTGCTTTGGTATTTGGGTGAGGATGCAATGGGCGAATGGGGATGGAGAATCCCGTTTATCTTGAGTATTGTAATTGCAGCAGCAGGAATGTATCTACGCCGAACTCTCACCGATAACTATCAAGTACACGAAGATAAAACGATTCCTTTGGTCGAGATCTTTAAACATCATAAAAAACTTTTTGGGCGATTTTTAATCGTTGCTTCTGTGATTTGGATGTTTTATTACACGTTATTTATATATCTTCCGATTTGGCTTGAATCAAGTGCAGGATTAAGTAAATCACAAGCCGGAAATATTAATACTATTTCCATTATTTTAGGAGTGATTTTTATCCCCCTTATGGCGATGGTTGCGGATAAATTTGGCTCGATTCGTGTTATGAGAGCAGCGGCATTTGTGAGCGCTGTTAGCATCTATCCTTTGATGTATACAATGATTCATGGTGGATATTACGGTGCTCTTGGTGCGGTAATGGCCATGGTGATTTTACTGTGCGCCTACCAGGCACCGATCTTTTCAGCCGTCGTTCATGCGCTTGAATATCACGGATATCGAGCATCGTTTACCGCATTGATTTTAGGAAGTGCGGCAGGACTTGTGGGCGGGATTACTCCGGCATTGATGACGTCGATAGTAAAACTAAGTGGTAACGCGTATGCCCCTGCTTATTTGCTCGTTCTGGGTTCTTTTATTGCGTTGTATACGTTAGGACGAATAAAGAAAGATTAAGATTTATGACTCTTTTGTAGCTTTTCAAGGGAGTCTTTTCGTTGTTTTAAAAGCTCTTTGACTTCAGATGTGTGATATTCACGGCGCATTTTTTTGAGCAGTTTGATCTGGTTAGCTGCATCTTGAATTGCTCCAAGATTATTTTGTAATGTCTTACAATACTCGATAATCTCTTTAGCTTCATGGATATCTGCTATTTCTAAAAATTCAAAACCATATCTGGCATCTTTAAATTGAACTCTTAAATGATGAAGTGTTTTAGGTTTTGTATTTTTTTCCAGTAATTCATAGGTATCCAAGCAATGCTGATAGTGGGTTAGTGTTTTTTGCATGAGTATTTCAGAAATAAAATAGGAATCATTTTGAAAAAAGTAATCACTGCTTTCATCCAACAATAAGAGTGTTTGATGAACAAATACAGGAGTAAAAAGAGTTTGAACTATTTTTTGACGATGTTTCGAAAGTTGCTTAAATAGTTTAGGGAACTGGGCTGATGAAATGGAATTTAAAAGGACATCGAGTTCACGCATTGTATTGGTCGCATTCATCATTGTTTTTAATGATTTTGTAAAGGGTACTGAGTCATCAAGAAAAAGTTTTATCAACGAACGAATACGTCGCAAGGCGACACGAAATTCGTGTAACTCTTCTTCTTTAGCATCGTATTTCAATGAATGTATAAGAACACGAGCATGGTACAATTGATACAGTAGGTACTGGTTTAGAGGATTAGTTTTCATAACATAATTATACATCATTCTTTGTTGCCGATAAATCAGCTCATTTTATTAGTGTACAACTATTTTTAAAATAAATAGTAAGTGTTGTAAGTCAAAGGTTTGAAATACTACCGGTGTGTTGCATTCCCCTCATCCTCCATAAAAACAGAAGGTTCAGCAGGACTTTCATTGACTGTAGGCTCACTATTTTCTACGGGGGATTCGCTTGTGCTCTCATCAAACAATGATTCAACTGAAGCATTCACTTCAGTTGGCTTCTCTTCTTTTGCAGGGGTCATAACCTCTTTATAGATGGATTGGATGACACCACGGCGTTTCATTGTCTTAAGAATGATTCGAGCACGATTCTTGACGTATTTTTGATTGCCTGTCGGATTGTATTTGATAGGATTAGGAAGAACAGCAGCAAGACGTGAAGCTTCGTTTGCTGTGAGGTTTTTGGCACTTTTGTGGTAATAATGACGTGCGGCGGCTTCGATACCGAATATTCCATCGCCCCATTCAGCGACATTGAGATAAATTTCTAAAATCCGACGTTTAGAGAGAGTCTTTTCGATACGCCATGTGATTATGGCCTCTTTGATCTTTCGAACCGGATTCTTGCTTGGTGAAAGGTAAAGATTTTTTGAGAGCTGTTGGCTGATGGTGCTTCCGCCGGCTAAGGTTTTTTTCTTGATACTGCGCTCGATAGCGTTTTCCATCCCTTTGACGTCAAATCCATCGTGCTTCCAAAATCCGTCATCTTCTCCGATAAGGACTGCTTTGATAATGTTGGGAGAGATTTTATCCATACTAACCCATTTTTGAGTGAGGCGCATATCTCGATTTTCATCTGCCCACTGGTTTTCTCGATACACCATAAAGGCCGTCGGTATGGGCCGCTCATTTTTTAGAGCGGCAATATTAGGATAAACAGCGTAGCGCCCGATGTCGATTCCACCAAGTACAAAAAGAATGAGGACTATTTTCCAAAATTTATTCATTTGATTTCCAGTTTTGGCAAATGCCATTGTTTGGTATAGGCTAAAAGGCGTAGGGTAATCGCGAGAGTTGCGATGATGGTGACGCTTGCGGTATTGAGATCCCAAAGAGCATTTGATATGATGAGTAAAACAGCAACGATAAGGGCAATGGAACCATAAAAATCGCTGATGAGAACGGAAGGGACTTGATTGATCATGGTGTCACGCAATACCCCACCTCCAATGGCCGTTAAAAAGCTTAGAATGATTACACCAAAAAAGTTAAAATTGGCATCAATGGCGAGCAATGCTCCCGTGATACTAAAGGCTACTAGGCCTATGGTATCACTAATGACAAAAAGCCATTGGCGTTCAAATTCCTCACGCAGTTTATGACGAAATACAAAGGCGATGGAAATTGTAATGAAAACGGTAATGGCAGGATAATATTCATTAAATGCAAAAGGGGTACGATCCAAAATGACATCACGAACTACCCCGCCACCAAGTGCAGTGATGGAAGCGGAAATGATGAGTCCCAATAAATCAAGTTTATGACGCACACCGATTAAAAAACCGCTCAAAGCAAAAGCAATGATTCCGAGAATATCGGCAACGACAACAAGATTAAATTCAAACATTTGGGGCGCGGTAGTTTTCTTTAAAACTCACATAGCGGCGTGCAGAGGCATAAAGTTCAGTAACTTCTTCATCGGTGAGTTCACGAATTACTTTTGCAGGGCTTCCCATGATGAGAGAGCGTGGAGGAAAGATTTTATTTTTAGTGACCAGTGAACCTGCACCGACGATGGATTCCTTGCCAATGACAGCCCCATCTAGGATAGTGGCACTCATTCCAATTAAACACGCATCTTCAATAGTACAACCATGAAGCATTACACGATGACCTACTGTGACATCGTTGCCGATAATCGTAGGATGACCATCACTCATGTCATCACGCTTGTGGTGGGTGACGTGAACCATGCTCAAATCTTGGATGTTGCTGCGATCACCGATTTTGATGAAATGAACATCACCGCGTACAACACACCCAAACCAAATGCTCACATCCTCACCCATTTCAACTCGACCGATAACATCGGCAGAGGGAGCAATCCAAACGCGCTCGTTTAAGGTTGGAGTGAAGTTGAGGTAATTTCCGATCATTGATATTCCTTGCGTTAACTTTCTCTAAACAAGCGTGACGTGAGTTGCTGCATGTAATTGGGAGATTGTTTTTTGGCAGAATTATATACTTTATTGGTGGCACTTTCAACAATTTGCTGAGAGTTAATTGTATTGTTAGCTTCATGAGGAATTTTTGTATACGTCCCATCGCTTTGGAGCTCGTGCGCTAAATCATTATCTGAAATTTGTAATTGTAAGATTTGAAGGAGTTTACCCGAAGCTTCTTCCCCTGCAATCGGAGTCAGCAGTTCGATGCGACGCAAAAGATTACGAGGCATCCAATCGGCACTGGAAATATACGTTTGCGGTGTAGAGTGTTTAAAGTAAAAAATTCGAGCATGTTCGAGGTATTTTCCGATGATAGAGATAACCCGAATGTTATCACTGATTCCCTCAACACCAGGACGTAAACAACAAACTCCTCGAATGATAAGCTGAATTTTGACTCCCGCCTGAGACGCTTTATAGAGTGCTTTGATAATATCGTCATCAACAAGGGCATTCATTTTGGCAATGATCATTCCTTCACTTCCCAGGCGGGTTTCATTATGAATGAGGGAGAGAATTTTCGGTTTAATTTGAGTCGGAGCCATGTAGAGCTCGTTAAGTTTGCCTTTTTTACTAAAGCCCGTGAGGAAGTGAAAAAAGCGAGTCATATCATTGGTGATAGCATCGTTAGATGTCATGTAGCTAATATCGGTGTAAACGGTTGCAGTGGAAGGATTATAGTTACCCGTAGCAAGGTGACCGTATTGTTTGAGTTTTCCGCCAACACGACGGGTGATAAGCGCAGCTTTGGCATGAACTTTAAACCCTGAAATACCATAAATAACGTGGGCTCCGGCACTTTCAAGAGCTTTTGCCCAGATGAGATTATTTTCTTCATCGAAACGGGCTTTGAGTTCCACCATAACCGTGACTTGTTTACCGGACTCGGCTGCGGCAATAAGAGATTGGACAATAACCGATTTAGATCCTGAACGATAAAGCGTCATACGAATGGAGACAACATCAGGATCTTTTGCTGCTGTTTGGATGAGACGAACAACGGGTTCAAAGCTCTCAAAAGGGTGAAAGATCACCAAATCTTGTTTATCCAAAATGGAGTACAAATTTTCGTCTGAATTGAGTGGAGGAAGATTGCGTGGCTTAAAACTTGGGCTGGTAAGATGAGCAAAATCTTTATTGCCGACGACTTGCCAGAGAGCTCCTAGATTCAAATACGTTTGAAAACGGTAAATGTCATCTTTGAATACATTGGCGTGACGGTTAAAGAAATTGAGCAAATCATCATCAGCGTGATTGCTCAGTTCCAGTCGAACCAATTCTCCTTTTTTGCGAAGTTTTAACCCCTCTTCGAGCATCTCCATAAAATCATCCGCTTCTTCTTCTTCGATAGCGATGTCGGCATTACGGGTAACACGGAATGCCGAAAATTTGATGAGCTCATATCCAGGGAAAAGATCATCGATATGCTCTGCTACAATACTTCCGATAGGGATATAAATACGGTTGTCAATATCCACAAAACGAGGTAATACACGTGGAATTCGGATCAGTCCGTACCGTTCGACTGCAGAATCATCTTTGTCTCTGAGTTTGACAATCTGTCCAAATCCGAGATTGTTGAGATGAGGAAACGGGTGGGTAGCATCGATGGCGATAGGGACAATAACCGGATAAATATTCTCATGAAAATATTTATCGAGATAACGCTGCTCTTGCTCGGTTACCTCTTTATACGATTTGAAAAAAATTCCCTCTTTTTCAAGAGATTCCATGATACCAAGCAAACATTTTTCGACTTCTTGCTGCTCAGTATGAAGATACGTCCGTATTTCACGAAGCTGATGGAGTGGAGTAAATCGATCTGCCCCCGAAACATTGACGCCCGCACTAAAGAGCTTTTTGAGCCCAGCAACGCGAATCATGTAAAATTCATCGAGATTGGTTCCATAAATTGCAAGAAATTTCAAGCGTTCGAGTAATGGGAGTGATTCATTTTGTGCTTGCCCTAAAACACGAGTATTAAACTGAAGCCATGAGAGCTCACGGTTGATATAAAGAGCTGGATCTTTTAAATTACTGTGCATGATGAGTACCTATTATTATGTTGTTGCGATTATAGTATACTTTGATTACAAAAAGGAGTCACATGAGTACATTTGCCATTATTATGTTAGCAGCAACAGGATTTTTTGCGTATCAAATTTATCGTCATGTTCAAACATTAGAAGATCCCGTCGAGAAAAATGAAGCCCCAGAACCCATTTCTACCAAGGCTGTGATGATAGATAATTCAACGAATTTAATTGAAGAAGCAGATGAAGCTTACAGTGAAGGAGATTTGGAGCGTGCGCTTGAGAAACTTAATCGTGCTAATACCCAATTTCCAAATAACACCGAAATCCTTAACAAGTGCGCTTTTATTAATGGAAAAATGGGAAATGCAGAAGAAGCAATTTCTCTTTATACTCGTTCGCTGGAACTTGATGCTACGGATGATTTAACCCACATCGCCATAGCATCCATATACAAAGAACAAGGTGATTTTGAGCACGCACAAGAGCACTATGAAAAAGCACTGGCCATAGATAAAAAATACGCAATAACGTACTACAACTATGGAAATCTTTTTAATGATAAAGGAGACTTCGAGAAGGCAGCACAGATGTATTCAAAAGCTCTGGCTTTACAAGAAGACTTCAAAGAAGCACGCGAAGCACTGGAACAATTAAAGGACGTTAAGTGAATCAAAATCAAGCACGACTGGCCGTATTGATCGATGCAGACAACTCTCAACCATCGATTATTGCAGGTTTGCTCGATGAAATCGCGGGACACGGTGTAGCGAGTGTCAAACGTATTTATGGGGATTGGACAGATGTCAAGCTGAAGGGTTGGAAAAATGTGTTACTCGAACACGGACTTCATCCGATGCAGCAATTCGCTTATACAACCGGTAAAAACGCGACCGACAGTGCCATGATCATTGATGCTATGGATTTACTGTATACGAAAAATTTTGACGGTTTTTGCATTGTGTCCAGTGACAGTGACTTTACGAGGCTTGCCAGCCGTATTCGGGAATCAGGGATTAAGGTGTATGGCTTTGGTGAACAAAAAACACCTAAATCGTTTATCGGCGCGTGCGATAAATTCATCTATACTGAAAATCTCCGCCGTTCTTCTGCCACAACTGCACCAATCGCTCCCTCAACCGTCAAGCACGACACAAAAGCCCTTTTAGAGCTAGTACGTAATGCGGTCGAAGATACAACAAATGAAGCAGGGTGGTCGTATATGGGGGCAATAGGACAAAATTTGATCAACAAATCCCCCGAATTTGACCCGCGCAGTTTTGGATACAAAAAATTGGTCGATTTGATCGAAGGGTTAGGCGAGTTTGAGTTCAAATATTCCGATCCTCTTTCAGGCTCTCAATCCATTCACGTGAGGGTAAAGCGCAAGAAAAGGAGTTATGAAAAATGACAGTACGAGAAATTTATACCTTTTTAGATGAGCTGTCACCCTTTTCACTTCAAGAGAACTGGGATAACTCAGGACTCTTAGTCGGTGATTTTACTCAGGAGATTTCGACGGTAGTTCTTTCGATTGATTTGGATGAAGGATTGCTTGAATCCATTCCTGATAATGCGTTGCTTATTACACATCACCCGCTTATCTTCGGTGGACTTAAACAATTACAATTCAACCAATACCCCGCCAAACTTCTCGCACCGATGATTCGTAAAAATATTTCCAACATCGCTATGCACACAAACTTCGATCAAACTCATCTCAACGAATACGTTGCAACAAAAATATTAGGGTATGAGATCATTGCCAAAGAAGGATTTGTCGCCTATTTAGGAGTGGATGAACCGTTTGAACTTTTTGCAACTAAAATCAAAAAAGCGATGGGGCTTGACCATATTCGAAGCGTACAGTGTCATGATCATATTCGTTCTTGCGCTTTAGTCACCGGTTCAGGTGCATCACTAATGCGAAATATCCAAGCAGACTGTTTTTTAACCGGAGACATAAAATATCACGATGCGATGGAAGCAAAAGTACTTGGTTTATCAATGTTGGACATCGGTCATTATGAAAGTGAATGCTATTTTGGAGAGATATTGGCAACACACTTGGAAAAATTAGGTTTGAGTGTTATAATTTCACCATCAAAAAACCCATTCTCTTACCATTGAGATGAAGCACCCCCAAAAAGGCACATTATGAACAAACATTTAGAGCAGCTAATCGACTTGTCGTTGATTGACAAAGAGATCGATGCGTTCGAGCCACAAATTGACGAAGCAAACCTTCAGTACGACGCTCTTTTAGCCACAAAAACAGCTTTAGTAAACGAGATTTCAACCCTCTCTGGTGAGATCAAAGATGAGCAAGTCAAGAAGCAAAAAAATGAGCTTCACCTTGCAGAACTTTCTGCAAAACTAGAAGATAACAGCAAGAAAAGTGCTGAAATCAAAACCGAACGTGAGATGAAATCACTTCAACTTGAAGAAGAAATTGCAAAAGAACAAGTAAATTTTGCCAATGAAGAGATTGGACGTTTGGAAAAACTTATCGATCACAAAAAAGCTAAAATCGAAGAACTTGAAGCAAAAGCATCCGAAGTAGAAGGGAAACTTTCAGGGGTAAAAGCGGATGTTGATGTCAAATTGGCACGAATTGATGAAGAGCGCAAAGTAATATTTGCTAAAAAAGAGATTCTTGTAGGTGCAATGAACCAAAAAGGGCTCTCTTTCTATCAAAAAATTCGTCGTTGGGCGAAAAATACGACAGCAGTACCAGTTCGCAATCAAGCGTGCATGGGATGCTATATGGCATTAAGTGATAAAGTATATACTGAAGTCATTAAAGGTGAAGAGATCACAATGTGCCCACACTGTGGACGTCTTTTGTATCTTGAGCCTGTTACTGAAGAGATGGGTGCGTAAATCTTTTCGTGAAGGTGTTTGACCTTTTTTACACCTTACTAGCCACCATTCTTTTTATGGTGGCTCTCCCTTTTATTATTTTTCTATCCTTTAAAAAAAAATACCATTCCTCGATTCCCTCCCGTTTTTTCCTCTATAATAATCGCCCATTCAAAGATCATGATATTTGGTTTCACGTTTGTTCGTTGGGAGAAGCCAAAGCAATCGCTCCGATAGTAGAGAGCTTAAAAGGGGCTAAGATTGCTATTAGCGTTATTACCCATACCGGATATGAAGCAGCATCAAAATACATTGCAGAAGTACGCTATCTCCCTTTTGAGCCATGGTTATGGTTTTGGATTCGCAGTCCCAAAACGGTTGTCATCTTAGAAGCTGAATTTTGGTATCTTTTATTTAGTATTTGCACCCTCCGAGGCGCGCGGGTAATTGCCCTCAATGCTCGTATCAGTGATCGAAGTTTTCCGAAATATTATAAGATGAGATGGTTTTATGCGAGACTGTTTGAAAAATGCGACCGTATTTTATGCCAAAGCAGTGAGGACATGGCGCGTTTCATCGCATTGGGTGCACACAATGTCGAAGTGGTCGGAAATATCAAGCTAGCACAAAAGATAGAAGCGACCAAAGAGTACCCAAAACCCGATGGATTATTGATTGTTGCAGGAAGTACCCATGAGGGGGAAGAGGAGGGAATTTTACAAGGATTTATGGAGTATCGTGTCAAAAATCCTCACACAAAAATTCTCATCGTCCCGCGCCACCCTGAGCGCTTTGGCAAAGTAGCAGAATTAATTACACGAATTGCTCCAAATAATAGTTTTTCACGCTGGAGCCAAATCCAAACTATTAGTGAAGATATTACTCTCATTGATGCTATGGGAGAACTCAACAATCTTTACGCCATCAGCGACATAGCGATTTTGGGAGGAGCATTTTCACCCATCGGAGGACACAATCCTCTAGAGCCTGCCCATTTTGGATGCAAGATCATTAGTGGAAAGCAGATATTTTTGCAGCGAGAACTTTTTAAATACGTTTCACATGTTCAATTTGTAGAGCTTGATGAAATTTCTGAAGCTCTACAAACTGCCGAAACCTTACCGCCATCTCAGGTGAATGCAACCATTGACTTGGACAGGGTAATGGAGTGTTTACGCTAATTGGGTTAGAGTTGAAGCACGATAGTGCTATAATTCGAAAAATAAACGGATTGAAAATCAACCTGAGGACGATAAAATGGAAAAACCAAAAGCATACAAACTCTTAGCAGCACAAGAGGGAATTAGTAATTCCGAAGCAAAATCGCTGATTGACCGTGGATTGGTCTATGTGGGTAACTCTAAGGTGCTCATTGCTCGAGGTGAAATTAGTGGTAAAACCAGTTTTATCGTTCAAAAGGTAGAAAAAGCTCACCCAATCTATGAAGATGACAATCTGATTGTTATCGATAAGCCGGCATTTGTCAACTCTGATGAGATTGAGCGACAGTTTAAAGGTTCACAACTTCTTCATAGACTTGACCGTGAAACAAGCGGTGTCTTGATGTTGGTTAAAAACGAAGAATACCGGCTCAAAGCCATTGGCGAGTTTAAAAAAGACAACGTCTATAAAGAGTACGTTGCGTGGGTAGATGGAATCATAAGTGAGCCATTTGTTATCGATCAGCCACTTATTACGGAGAAAAAAGGGAACAAGGCGTATACGAAAGTGGCCAAAAATGGTAAGCCCGCTATTACCGAAGTGACCCCACTGGAAGTATCAGGGAAAAAGACGAAAGTTCAGTTAATTATTCATCATGGACGAACGCACCAAATCCGCGCACACATGAAATATGCTCTTCATCCGATAGTAGGTGACGAGAGTTACGGCGGTCGACAAGCGAAGCGCGTTATGTTACACGCTAAAAAAGTGGAAATTCTGGGATTGACATTTATAGCGTCAGAGCCTAAAATATTTGGACATTTCGGTAGTTGAGGTTAAATTTTTTGACTTTTATCTGCCTTGAAAAGGCAAGCTTTAGTGCCATAGCGGCTAGCGTAGACGTTGGAGCTTTGCTCTAACGGCGTTCAAAATAAAAAGCGTAGCTAAAGGCAACTTTAGCTATAATGCGAAACTTTTTATACCCTGTAACCGTACTATTTAGGAGTTCAAGTGTTTGATACGCTCACCGAATCATTTACATCTGCCATACGCAAGATTCGTTTTCATGACGATGAAAAAGCACTCACCAAGGCATTGGGCGAGCTTAAAAAAGCGTTATTAAAAGCAGACGTCCATCACAAAGTGGTGAAAGACCTTATTGATTCGGTCGAACTTCAAGTAAAACAAAATGGTATCGGTAAAGATCAATTTCTGGATGCGCTACGAAGTTCATTGTATGAGCTTTTGAAAGTCAAAGGAAATTCGGGTTTTGTTTATGCACCTCAATCGCCTACGGTTATTTTAATGACCGGCTTGCAAGGTTCAGGGAAAACCACTACCACAGGTAAACTTGCGAACTATCTTAAAATTCGTCAGAAAAAACGGGTTTTAGTCGTTGCAGCAGACTTACAGCGTCTTGCGGCAGTCGAACAGCTCCGTCAAGTGTGCGCAGGGATTGAGGTTGAGCTTTACAGCGATGAAACCACTAAAAGCCCGTCTGAAGTGGTCAAAGGGGCGATTGCGTATGCGCAAAAGCTTCTTGTTGATGTTGTATTAATTGATACGGCGGGACGTTTGGCGATAGATGATGCACTTATGGGTGAATTGGCTGAAGTTAAGCGTGCCGCAAATCCGCATGAAATTTTCTACGTTGCCGATTCGTTAGCAGGTCAAGATGCAGTGCGTACTGCAGATTTGTTTAACCAAAAAATCGGTATCGATGGAGTCATCCTCACCAAATACGATGGAGATTCTCGTGGCGGTGTTGCGCTGGGTATCGCCTCTCAGATTCAAGTACCGTTACGCTTTATCGGTGCGGGTGAGAAGATGGAAGATTTGGAAATTTTCTTACCTGAACGTATTGTCAACCGACTTATGGGTTTTGGGGACATTGAAGGACTTGCGGAAAAAACGGCTTCAATTATTGATGAGAAAAAAGCAAAACAGCTCACCAAAAAAATCAAAAAAGGTGAGTTCAATTTTAATGACTTCCTAGAGCAAATGGAAAGTCTTAAAAAAATGGGGAGCATGAAATCCATTATGGGAATGATTCCTGGAATGGGTGGAATGGCCTCTGCACTCAAAGATTTTGATCTGGAAAATTCTGGCGAGTTAAAACGGATTAAAGCGTTGGTTTCGTCGATGACAATGAAAGAGCGTGAAGATCCGGAATTGCTTAACAACAGCCGAAAAGCACGTTTGGCAATGGGGTGTGGTCTAAATATCATAGATGTTAACCGTATCCTGAAGCAGTTTAAAAATGCTTCAAAAATGGCAAAGCGTTTTTCAGGTAAAAAAGGGATGCAAGACCTCCAAAATATGATGGGGCAAATGCAAGGGTCTAAAATCCCACGATAAGCAGAACGTTAAGCAGGAAATTTTTTTAAATCTCTGACTTAGCGTTCTAGTCATTTTGTGGTTTTTTTTTGCTTTTATGGGCAAAACACTCTTCAAAGTAACTGTGCGCAAAATATAATTTAAAAGGATCTAAAATGGCAACAGTCATTCGTCTAACCCGTATGGGTCGTAAAAAACAACCTTTCTACCGTATCGCAGTAACGGACAGCCGTAAACGTCGTGATGGTGGTTGGATTGAATTGATCGGTTATTATAACCCAATGACTGACCCTATTACGGTTAAAGTTGATGAAGAGCGTCTTACGTATTGGATGAGTGTTGGTGCTCAAATGTCAGATCGCGTTAAAAAAATTACAGGTAAATAAATATGATTGCTGACTTTGTCGCTGGTTTTGCCAAGCTAGTTGCCACCTATCCTGAGGATGTTCGAGTGGAATTTTACGAGCGCGATGAAGTAACAGAAATTTTATTGTACGCTAATCAAGCCGATGTAGGTAAGCTCATCGGTAAAGAGGGAAAGATGATCGGTGCGATCAAAACTGTCATTTCTGGTTGTAAAGCCAAAGATGGAAAGAGTTATCGTATCAATGTCGAACCGCTTTCGTAATTCTCCTAATCCTGATCTTCTTCATGTCGCCACATTAGGTCGCGTAGTAGGGCTTAAAGGTGATATCAAACTTAATCTTCATACTGATTTTCCGGAGCAATTTGCCAAAGGTGCAACCTTTGACTTAGATAATGGCAAAACCATAACTCTCCAAAGTTACAATCCGGATCGTGAGCTCGCACATATTGTGGGATACGATACGCCGGAAATAGCAAAAGGTCTCACTAATGCAAAGCTTTTTACAACACACGAAGCAACTCGTGATCGCTGTAAGCTTGCTGATGGTGAGTTTTTTTGGTTTGATCTGCCTGGGCTCAATGTCTTTGAAGGTGAAAAACTTCTTGGAACAGTTATTGAAGTTGAGCGGATTGGACCACAGGATTATCTGTTAATCAAAACCGATAATGCTTTGGTTCTACAAGAATTTCCTACGACGTTTTTAATTCCTTATATTGACCGTTTTGTCTTAAATATTGATTTAAAAACGAAAAAAATCAGCGTGGATGGTGGCATCGACTTACTTGAGGCATCATAAATGCGATTCACGTACGTTACCCTTTTCTCTAATCTGATAGAAGGTTATTTTCAAGATTCTATTTTGAAGCGCGCCATTGAATCAGGAAAGTTTGAAGTAGCGTATTTAAATCCTAGAGATTACAGTGCATCCAAACACTCTAAAGTCGATGATACGGCTGTAGGTGGTGGTGCTGGGATGGTAATGACCCCTCAGCCTCTTTTTGATGCACTTAACACGTTAGAAGAGGGTGCGTATATCATTTTTGCAGCACCTGTAGGAAAACAATTTACACAAAACGATGCCAAACGTCTTGCTTTGAAAGAACATATTGTTTTTGTTAGCGGACGGTACGAGGGAATCGATGAACGTGTGATTGAATCCTTTGCGGATGAAGTGTTTAGTATCGGTGATTATGTTCTCACCGGTGGTGAACTTCCATCGCTTGTTATGAGCGATGCTATTGTTAGAAATATTGACGGCGTTCTTGGAAACAGTGAATCACTTGAATATGAAAGCTTTGAAACGCCACTTTTAGAAGCACCTTCTTTTGGAAAACCAGCTATTTATGAGCAAATGGGTGTTCCATCAGAATATTTAAAGGGAAATCACAGTAAAATTCTAGCACTAAAATTAGCTATGTCTGAATGTAAAACAAAATATTTCAGACCTGAACAGCTACTAAAGCATAAAATAAGGACTTCTTATGAAAAATAAATACATTGCTAGCTTCGAGCAAGCACAAATCGCTGGGAAAGATATTCCTTTATTCCGTGCAGGCGATACACTTCGTCTTGCTGTTAGCATTACAGAGGGTGAAAAAACTCGTGTTCAAAGTTATGAGGGTGTATGTATCTCTATTCGTGGAGAAGGCACTGGCCGTACTATTACTGTTCGTAAAATCGGAGCAAATGCTATCGGTATCGAACGTGTATTCCCAATCTACAGCGATAGCTTAGAGAAAATCGAAGTACTTCGCCGTGGTCGTGTTCGTCGTGCGAAATTGTTCTATCTTCGTGACCTTGCTGGTAAAAAAGCACGTATCAAAGAAATTCGTCGCCCTAAGACAAGTAACGTTTAAGACTACAACGAATATCTTCCCCAAAATTACTCGCATCTTTCGGATGCGGGAAAACATTTATCTTATTCTTGTTTTATTTTCCAAATCACTGCACCAATTAGCAATATCGCAAAAATAATCATACTTTCAAGCGCATATACGGTTCCAAAACTTATGTCCTGAAATGGCAATCCACCTGTATTCATTCCGAAAAAACCAACCGCAAGATTAAGAGGTAAAAAAATGACTGAAACAATCGTGAGGACGTAGATACTGCGATTCATACGATCGTTGGATCGAAGGTTATAGTAGCGGTATAAATCATCGAGCTGGTTATTAGCAGAAATTGTGGAACGAAGCGTTCGCTCGAGATGTTCATGAAGATCATTGAATTCATTCTCTAACGACTCTTCTGTGAGTTTGGATTTTATGATAAATTGTCCTAAGGTATCCACTGCTTTTACAATAACTCGCTCAGAACGTGAAAGCTCTTTTTTGAGGGTATGCCATCGATCCATAAGGGCACTATTGTGTTTTTTATACAACCCCTCTTCAAGAAAAGCAATTTTCTCTTGAGCCATGTCCATATCCTCCATTAGGGCATCAATCTTTGTATCCAAAAAATGATACAAATCTTTCATCCCTTCGGAGTAATTAATAAAAGAATTGGTTTTTTTATCATAATAGCAGACTCCCTTTGGACTAATGACAAAACTATAAGAGAGAAACTTTCCTTTGGCTTCCCAAAACTCCGGTAATCGCAGAGAGAGGATACTCGATTTACCCTCCCATAATTCGGGTAGTCTAAGGATCAAAATTTGGTAATCACTAAAGCTTTCGTAAATAGAAGGGTGGATGGGATTTTGAAGATCTTTAAAGTGCAGATCATGCAGGGTTACGTCGTTGATTGTGACCATGTGCTATTCTCCTTTGAGTGCTCGTTCCATATCCCGTTTAAGACTTTTTTCTTTTAAGTCATCTCGTTTGTCGTAGAGTTTTTTTCCTTTTGCTATAGCAATTTGCATTTTAAAAATATTTCGATCATTGAGATAAATACTGAGTGGAACAAGCGTGAAGCCTTCTTTTTCGACTGCTTTGAACATCTTGTCAATTTGTTTTTTGTGTAAAAGAAGTTTACGAGACGCACGTTCTTCATGCGCATAAAAATGATGCGTTGTAGAGAGGATACCAATGTGAACATTAAAAAGAAATGCTTCCCCTCGGACGATCTTAATAAACCCCTCTTTGAGATTGACTCGTCCTGCACGTAGTGCTTTCACTTCAGAACCGTGCAGGACAAGACCTGCTTCGAATTTCTCTTCGATGTGGTAGTCAAAAAAAGCTTTTTTGTTGGTGGCTATGTTTTCGCCCATGATTATCTTTCCTTTATTCTAAAAAAACTACTGCCACTACCGCTGAAAAACCATCCCTCTTTTTCTACAAGTTCAGGATAGCATCCAAGTGCGGCTTTGTAGAGATCATTAGCTTCTTTGGACTCCATAGAGGATAAAATATCCAGAGAGGATGTAGCTTCAAGATTTGATACTTCATCTGCACTGATAGGGTTATAGAGTGACTCACGATAGTAGCGATAAACCGCAGGAGTACTGATTTGGATAGGCGGGGTAATTATTTCAAAATCAATGAGTTTCTCACTGTATGGCTGAACGATCTCTCCGATGCCACTGACATTAGCACTTTCATAGCCATAAACGAAAAAGGGAACATCGGCACCCACGGAAGAACCGATCTCGGAAAGTTCTTCGATGCTTAATCCAAGATGGAGGATATCGTTGCAGAGATGAAGATAGGTAGCGGCATCCGAACTGCCTCCTCCTAAACCTGCATAGGATGGAATTTGTTTATCAACGCAGACGGCATTCTCTTCCATTAAAGTTGTAAGTGAATTTGATCGTGTATAGGCAAGGAGGTATTTGTAAGCTTTGTAGATGGTGTTAGATGATATATCGCAGTCAAAATTCCCTCGAATTTCAAATTCAGGCGTTGGTTTTGGCTCAAACCATAGGGTATCGAAAAGAGAGGAAACACGCATAAATCGTGAAGAGATTGTGTGATAATCTCCACGCATCCCTGTGATTTTTAAAAAAATATTGACCTTGGCAAAGGCTTTGTAACGTTTCATAGTTTAAATTTTTGGGCAAGTTGATGCAAGAGGGATTCATCATGTTCAGCGGAAGCTGCTCTATTGGAATCTTCCACTGCGCGGATGAGTTCACTTCGTAGTACTCGAATGTTCGTTGGAGCATCAATACCGAGTTTAACAACTCCTTTATCGATGGCGACTACTTTAATCGTTATTGAATCCCCAATAAGGATGGATTCATCAAGCTTTCGTGAAAGTATTAGCATGCCTCAACCTTATTGAGAATATAGTGAACCTTATCGTCTGCAATCTCAATGATGGAGATTGTTTCATCGTTATCAATCCAATAGGTGCCATTAGTATCATTGTCAAACAGTGCACGATCCAGCGGTTGACCTAAAAGAACGGTTTCTTTCATGCCATTATACCTATTTTTGGGGATACCAAGTCCAGTTTTGATATCGATTGCCTTTTCATTATCGAATACAAATTGTCCTTCACTCAAGCGTTCTAATGCGCTAAGTGAGCCTGAACATCCCAGTGCATCTGCAATCATTTCACCCAGTGAACGAATATAGCTTCCTTCGGAAACACTTGCTTCAAATGTGACAAAAGGATGGCAATAATGAAGCATTCTTATCTCATGGATGGTAGAGGTAATTGTTTTGAGCTCAACTTCAATACCGGCTCTTGCAAACTCATACGCTCGTTTTCCATTGAGTCGTTTTGCGCTGAATTTGGGGGGGAGATAGCTGAGTTCACCTTGAAGTGAAGCAATAATAGCTTCTACTTTTTCAATAGGAAAAGCCTCCAGAGTATCAATCTCCTCTACGCCTTCGATGTCCAATGTTGGGGAATATGCACCCAGCCACAGAGTCGCACGATAGCGTTTAGGTGTTTTGTTTAAAAAACGAAAGAGGCGGCCGTGATTACCAAAAGCGACAATTAAAACTCCTTTTGCAAACGGGTCAAGGGTTCCTGAAAAACCAGCTTTTTTAACGCCATATCGACGTTTTATTCGTCCTAAAAAATGATTGGAACTTATCCCTGCGGGCTTATAGGCTACAAAAAGACGATTCAATTAGAGTTTCTCCACAAAGGAGGCTAGTATATCACGTTTGTTGCCACCAAAGTTGATGAGAAGTTTAAACTCACGTCCTGACTTGCTTACACCCTCGACACGTCCGGCACCGAATATTTTATGACGTACTAAATCGCCTTTTTTATAGGCAGTGTTTTTTTCCAAAATGAGGGATCCCTCACACAGACCAGCTTCATTGATAAAGCGGCTTTTTTGCAGTTCTGTTCGACGGCCTTTGTAAAAACGGCTGTTGACACTTGACAAAGTTAGATTGCTCTTAGCGCGGGTAAAGGCAACGTATCCAAGGCGACGTTCTTCTTCAAGATCACTTCCATCACCGATTAGCGGCAAAAATCCCTCTTCCATTCCGATGACAAAAAGATGTTCAAATTCCAACCCTTTTGAAGCGTGAATGCTCATAATATAGATACTCTCCCCTTCCACTTGATCTTGATCACTTTGGAGAGTAATGTCGTTTAGAAATTCGGCGACTGAAGCCTCAGGATTTTGTTTGATGTAATCGCGGAAGAGACCGTAAAATTCATCCACATTGGAAATTTTATCCGCTTCATCGGGTAGCCCTTTGAGTGTTTCCTTGATTTTGAAACGATTTTCAAGTTGATCGATAAATTGGTAAATGGCTTCTTCGGCAATATCCCGTAATTCGACGATTTCACGGATAAAACTGCGTAATTCACTGACGCTTTTTTTACGTGCAAGGCTTTCTAGCTCACCATCAGACAAGGTGTCAATAAATTCGAACATTGATTTACTGGCAGCCATTGCAGAGAGTTCAAGTTTTTCGATGGTTGCTTTTCCCAAGCCTCTTTTGGGTTTGTTGATAATGCGTTTGAGGGAAAAGTTGTCATGAACATTGGTGATAACACGTAAATAGCTGATTAGGTCTTTAACTTCGGCACGATCATAAAAGCGTAATCCACCTACGAGTTTGTAGGCAACTCCGGCACGGTTTAGCCCCTCTTCAAGAGAACGGCTCAGAGCATTGATTCGGTAGAGTACCGCAATTTCATTAGCGCGTACGCCACTGTCTAAGAGTCGACGAATCTCTTTTGCTACTTTTTGAGACTCTTCAGTCTCATCATGTGCGCTGAGGACTTTGACATCCTCACCGCTAGGTTTGGTGGCAATAAGAGTTTTTCCCAATCGGGATCGATTGTGTTCAATAAGGGAATTGGCAACAGTAAGAATAGCTTGCGTAGAACGGTAGTTATGCTCGAGTTTGACAATGGTGGTGTTGGGAAAATCTTGGTCAAACTCTAAAATATTACGAACATGCGCTCCGCGCCATCCGTAGATACTCTGGTCATCATCACCGACGACGCAGAGATTATTGTGAGTAGAGCAGAGTTTTTGCAGCAACCGCAGTTGCAGTTCATTGGTATCTTGGTACTCGTCAATCATAATGTAGCGATATTTTTCACTGGTTTGAGTACAAAGTTCATCGTTTTCGTCGAGTAGTTTGTACGTAAGGCAGAGAAGATCATCAAAGTCAACTAAATTATTATCCAATAAATAGGCTTGGTATTCTTCGTAGATTTTAGCGATATGTTTGTAGTTAGTGAGTTCAGCTTGGGCATAAGCTTCTTTGGGATCGATCAATGAATTTTTATAACGAGAAATTTCACTGGCAACAAGTGCGGTGGGTAGATCTGCATTGATTTTTTTGAGAATCTTTTTCTTGTCATCACTGTCAATCACGACAAAAGTATTGCTTCGACCCAGCAGATGAATATGAAATTTTAAAAACAATAAGCCGAACTTATGAAAGGTACACAGCAGCGGTGGATAACTATTTTGAGAGATAAGCCCCATGGCACGCTCTCGCATCTCTTTGGCAGCCTTGTTGGTAAACGTCAGGGTGAGTGTTTGGCTGGAGGGGACACCTACGGAATCGAGCAGGTAAGCGAGACGTGAGGTAATGGTTTTAGTTTTTCCGCTTCCTGCGCCTGCTAGGATGAGTAAAGGACCATCAATCGTCTCAACTGCCGATCGTTGAGCATCATTGAGACTATCAAAAATTTTATCCATATCCGAACGAGCCTTCATAGCATTAGATGTTTTATTATAGCCAATTTTTACCAAAGTATGAAAAAAATGACAACAGCTTGCCAGGTTCATAATTATGGGTTATAATACCTACATATATTTTACTTATAGGAATTATTATGTTAAAAGACTTTGCAAAACTATTGACGTTCTTGACCGTGGTTAAAGAAAAAAGCTTTTCAAAAGCATCTGCTAAACTCGGAATTTCACAGCCTGCGGTAACGCAACAGATTAAATTTATAGAAGATTATCTTGATACACGTGTTGTTGAGCGAAAGAAAAATGGGATTAAACTTACAAAAGAAGGTGAGGATCTTTATCGCATTGCTATACGACTTGAAAAAGCCATTCTCAGCAGTGAAAAAGATTTACTAAAAATTATCAATAAAGAATTTACCTTTATTGTTGGGGCATCATACGCGATTGGAAATTATGTTCTTCCAACGTATCTCGCTGCATTAAAAGAGAAAATTAACAATGAAGTTCATATTCGTGTTGCTTTTTCTGAAGAAATTATTGATCAGTTGATTGATAAAAAAATTGATATTGCACTGATTGAATCACCTGTTATGAAAGAAGGCCTTATTTATCGTGAATGGGAAGAAGATGAATTGGTCGTTTTTTCCAATCAACCTATTCCTAAACAGCTTCGTAAAGAGGATTTATATAAATTTGATTGGATTTGTCGCGATGAAAACTCTCATACTCGAAAGCTTACGTCAGAAGTCTTTGAAGAAATTGGAGTTGAGTGCTCTGGATTCAGTGTTATCGGTGTAGTTGCAAGCTCTACCGCGATTAAAGAGACGATTCTTCGTTCTCCTAAAAGCGCTGAACGCCCTGTTGTATCAGTAATTTCTCGTCATGTTATTCAAGATGAGGTGGAAGAGGGAAGATTATTTGAAGCGCGTATCAAAAACTTTAAAATCAAACGTAAATTCTACATTGTTTACAGCAAAGAGCGTAAGCACGATGCATTTATTGATAATGTTGTTACCTATTTATTGGGTCTAAAATTATAATCTGTTAGGAGGCAAAGCCCTTCTAGCTATTCTAACTCTAGTTATGCACTTAGAGCTTTTCTACTTCTCAGCGGTATGCGTTCAGACATCAGATGAACCGCGCTACAATTTTAAAATAGCTTATTGTTTCTTATTTAAAAATTTCTGGTTTTCAGGATTTGTAAGAAAGGCACTCATTGAATTTTGAACACCTTCATTTTTTTCACTGTTTACGGGCATTACTTTCTCATGTGGTAGCGCTAGATTGACAAAAGCCGGGGTATCATCAATAATTACTTGGACAATTGATATAAGAGGAACGCTTACGAAACTGCCAATATTTTCCTGACCAAATCCTGCTTCAAAAATTAAAACATCATGATCAATTCGAGCACTTTCAAAGGTGTATCCTGCAAGAAAAAAGAGTGTCATAGCTCTAAATTCATCTGCTATTTCTTTGGGGAGAATCGGATCAAAGGTAACCGCTTCGATTTTGCATAAGATCCCGAAATTTTGATCATTTTCGAATAGATAAATGAGCATTTCACGAACATGGTTTTCCATGAGTCTGGCGAAAGAAGAGCTTTTTATAATATCGTATAGCATGTTGTTTAACCTATTTTTTTATGTTTATTGGATTATACCATTTTCCATCTCAATGAAGCCTGTCATAGCATTCATAAGGGCTATTTTTGGTGCCTTAAGAGCATCTGAAATAGTTATATTGGCAGGAATTATTTTCCCCTCATAAATCAGTCGTGAACGTGTCGTTCCCTCAAGCAGAGGTATTTCCGGAGTCAGCCATTGATTATTAATAAAAAGAGCAATGTTGGCTATTGTGGTGTCAGTGAGGTAATTATTTTTAATTATGAGCACATCGTCACATCCGTTACGCGCGGCAAAGAGTTTATTTAACCCGTCTCGATAGGCATATTTCGATGAATATTCTAGAGTATTGTCCTGAATTAAACGCAGTGAGGTGATTTTTTTTGGAATATAGAGATGATATTCAATACTATAATTTACGTCATCATATAAAAAACGACATCGGTACTGCGTATCATCAGGCGGAGCTATAAGTTCTGAAAGATTATAGTGTGCGTGAAGATTAAATTTTTGTAACGTTAGATCCAATCGCTGTTGATGATAAGAGAGATGCTGAGCAACTCCCTCATTGCACAATATGGTCTCTAAAAATACGTTAGGCTTCAAACAGTGCTGTACTTAAGTAACGTTCTGCAGTATCACAAAGGACGGTAACAACGATTTTGCCTTTGTTTTGGGGACGAGAAGCTATTTGGATAGCGGCGTAAACATTCGCACCTGCTGAGATACCTACGAGGATTCCTTCTTCGCGAGCAAGTTTTTTAGCTGTTGCAATAGCATCTTCATTGCTAACCATAACGACTTCATTGTAGAGAGCAGTATTCAGTATATCTGGAATAAAGCCTGCTCCTATCCCTTGAATCTTGTGAGGACCTGCTTTTCCGCCTGAGAGGACGGATGAGTCTTTTGGCTCAACGGCTATGATCTGAACATTGGGTAAAACAGCACGTAGTGCTTCACCTGTTCCCGTAATCGTCCCGCCTGTGCCTACAGCTGCCACAAAAATATCTACTTTCCCATCGGTATCACGTAAGATTTCTTGTGCTGTTGTTTCACGATGAATCTGTGGATTGGCAGGATTGGAAAATTGTTGTAAAACAATGGAGTTTGGTGTAGTGTTATTTAAATGATTAGCTTCATCGATAGCCCCTTTCATCCCTTGAGACGCGGGTGTCAAAACGAGATTGGCTCCGAGAGCATAGAGGAGGTTACGTCGTTCGATACTCATGGATTCCGGCATGGTGAGGGTGAGCTTAAGTCCCAAAGCAGCACAAATAGAAGCAAGTGCAATACCGGTATTACCGCTGGTGGGCTCTATTATCAAGGTCTCTTTAGTAATTTTACCTTCATCCATTGCTGTTTTAATCATATTAAATCCAATACGATCTTTAACAGAACTGGTAGGGTTCATAAATTCACATTTGCCTAAAATCGTTGCACCTGAAGTTTTAGACGGAACATTAAGGTGCACAAGGGGAGTATTTCCGATAAGTTCGGTGATGTTGGCGGCGATATTCATGAATTCCCCATTTTTTTTCTTATTATAAACCAAATAAAGAAAAAAACAATAGAATGAGCAGTATTACATTGAGGTTTTATAGTTTAATATTAGGTTAGGTATAATTTTCACAATAAAATTCATTATTTGGGGTATCCGATGGAGCACAAAACGATCAATAAAATTTTGATTGCAAACCGCGGTGAGATTGCATTGCGTATTATACGTGCGTGTAAAGAACTTGGTAAAAAAAGTGTTGTTGTTTTTTCTGAAGCAGATGTAAACGGCGTCTGGGTTCGTAAAGCAGATGAGTGTTATCCGATTATGGGTGATCCAATCGCCGCTTATTTGGACTATGAACGTATTATTTCTTTGGCTAAAAAAGCGGATTGTGATGCGATTCATCCGGGATATGGTTTTCTCTCTGAGAGTGCTGAATTCGCGCAAGCATGCGCGGATAACGGAATTGTTTTTATCGGACCAAAAGCAGATCATATTGCCCTTTTTGGCGATAAAATGGCATCAAAAGTAGCTATGCGTGCAGTAGGTGTTCCGATGCTTCCTGGTACGGATGAGCCTATTGATAATATTGAAGAAGCGGAAAAAATTGCAACTGAAATCGGTTTCCCCGTAATTATTAAAGCAGCTTTCGGTGGAGGTGGACGCGGTATGCGTATCGTTGAAAAAGCGGAAGATTTTAAAGAGATGTATGAGTCTGCGACCAATGAAGCATTACGATTTTTTAATCGCGGTGAAACATTTATTGAAAAATATCTCAAAAATCCTCGTCATATCGAGATCCAAATTGTTGCCGATAAATACGGTAACGTTGTCCACTTGGGCGATCGTGACTGTTCTATTCAACGTCGTCATCAAAAAGTAATCGAAATTGCTCCATCACCGTTGTTAAATGAAACAACTCGTCGTGAGCTCTACCGTATTTCGACCAAAGCGATGTTCAAACTCGGATATGAAAGTGTCGGTACGATCGAATATTTGGTTGACCAAGACGATAATATTTATTTCATTGAAATGAATACCCGTGTTCAAGTTGAGCATCCTGTTACTGAAGCAATTTCAGGGATTGATTTGATCCAACGTATGATTCAAATCGCTGAGGGTGATCAACTTATTTTCTTGCAAGAAGAGATTAAATTCCGTGGATATGCTATTGAATTCCGTATTAATGCTGAAAATCCAAAACTTGGATTTGTACCGTCACCGGGTCTTATTACGAACTATCTAGCTCCAGGTGGTCCAGGTGTACGTTTGGACAGTATGGCATATACCAACTATCAAATTCCATCAAACTATGATTCTATGATCGGAAAGCTTATTGTTTCTGCATTGACATGGGAAGACGTTGTGCGTAAAGCACGACGTGCGCTGGATGAATTTATCATCGAAGGTGTACCTACGAATATTTCTCTTCACCGTCAAATAGTTCGTGATCCAGATTTTATAGCTGGAAACTTGGATACAGGTTACTTGGATACTAAATTGAGTACTTTTAATCTTGATGCTATCCATAATATGGAAGATGAAGAGACAAAGATGAAGCATATCGAACAAGTGATTGCTGCGATCAATAGTAAGAATTTAACGGTTCGACACTAATAGATACTGTTCGTCCTTAGCTTGTCTAAGGACAGATTCATGGCTCGATAAGCTCACCATAAATAAAATAAACTACTACCAAACTACTCCACTTCCTCCGCCATTGGCGGAATGAAACACCATTGAATTATTTTTTCGTGCATAAAACCGGATTAAAAGATTTTGCAATGTAGGCTCAATAGAAGGCTTGAACCATCCGTTGTTGCTTGTTGCAATGAGATAGCGAGCATCGGGAGTATAAAGTTCCTCGCGTGTGGCTTCATAACAGATGGCATTACGAAATTTCACCCCTTTGATCATAAAATCGGTTGGTTTATCTGCCGTAACAAAATCTGATCCTCCTCCAAAAATTTGACGATTTACCCAGACTTTTAAAAATGACGGCAGAGGAATGTATTCCCCAAAAGGGACAAGAATCATTTTTTTGGCTACCGTAATTTTTCCTTGATCAAAAAGATACGAAACATTGTAATTGAGGTTTTTTTCATCGTGCAGAGTTCCTGTGAGAATAGCAATCGAGGCAGATTTCTTTTGAAGCTCTTTCATTAACATCGGAGCGTGATTCATATAGAGGGTAAACGCGGCTTCAGGGAGAACGACAAGATCGTATTTCTGAGCTATTGCTTCATCGATAAGATCCAAATTGTTATTAATGGTATCTTCGAGAATAAATGCCTGCCATTTTAAATCCTGCGGAATGTCAGTTGATATTAGTTTAATTTTTAATGGTGGCAGGGGAGGTGGAGTATAAGCAGTTTGAACGGTTAAGGGAAGCAATAGCAAAGGGAGAAGCTTTTTCTGTCGAGCAAACCATGATGTAGAGGCTAAAAGAAGTAAAACAGAAGCGAATTGCCATTTTTCAAAACCGATGTAACTTTCCACAAAAATAAGCTCAGGCTGCATCCAGTTAAAATCCATAGGCCAAACATAGGTCAAGCCAAATAGAATAAGTGCTCGAAGCCATGGGTTAGTCGTTAGTCCAAGTGTTCCATAATAAAGAGCATAGACACCGCCAAAACCAAGAGCTATTAGCCATGTCGCCCATCCAAGCCCATAATATTGAAAACTGAAGCCAATCCAATAGCACCAAAAAAGACCAATCCAAAATCCTGCTATGGGAAGTACAATGCGTGGAGCATGCAGCAAGCCATAAAGTGCTCCAAGTGCCATAAACGTGTTGATGAATTTAATCGTAATATGAAAGTGCTCAAAATAGATAAAAGCACTAAAGCTAAGTGCAATCAGCAGCGGAGTGACGAGTAGGTTGTAGGGGACAGTAATCGGTAATTTCATGGGCGAATTATAGCGATGTTAATCTCTTTTGAGTATAATGCACCAACTTTTATACATCCAAGGATCTTCATGGAAATAGTAACTCAATTACTCCCTTTTGTCTTTTTGATTGCGATTATGTACTTCGTCATCATTCGTCCACAACAACAGCAAGCAAAGAAACATGCGCAGATGCTAAGTGCCCTTACCAAGGGAGATAAAGTGGTTACGAACGGCGGTTTGATCGTTGAAATTAAAAAAGTCGAAGAGACCTTTTTTGCAGTGAAATTCAATAATGACGTAGAGGGGCGTTTAGTCAAAGACGCAGTTGCGCGAAAGTACGAGGATGAAGCTTAATTATCGCGTCGTTTTACTGATTATTGCTACGATTTTTGGGATTGTTTTTTCGCTACCTTCTCTAACACAAAGTGAACGTGGTGCAAAAGTAACTTTGGGTCTGGACTTGCAGGGCGGATTGCATATGTTACTCGGTGTTAAAACCGAAGAAGCTGTCACTTCTCAACTTAAATCAATTGCCTCCGGTGTGAGCAGATTCGCTGAGAAGAACGATATTATGATCGATGGTTTAAATGCGAGCAGTGATACGGTTACATTTGAATTACTTGATAACGATGATGCGGTATTACTAGATGGCTATTTTAAAAAAATAGAGGGGACAGTTGTCCGAGCATCTGGGGGGAACTATAGCATTGCAATGACTCCAGTGGCCGTTGAGAAGCTAAAAGTTCAAGCTGTCGATCAGGCAATTGAGACGATTCGTAATCGACTGGATCAATTCGGCCTCGCAGAACCAACTGTGGCGAAGCAAGGCGTCGATAAAATCTTGGTCGAACTTCCCGGTATCAAAACCCAAGAAGAGGAGCAGCGTGCTCGTGAGCTCATTTCACGTGCGGCAAAACTCGAGCTTATGGCAGTCGATGAAGATCGTGCTATGCGCGTAAATGAGCTTGGCGATGCGGAAGCAATGGGCTATGGAGATAAAATTCTCGTGGATGCTTTGCAACCAAAGGTAAAACATTTGGTGCGTGAAATTCCTATCCTAGATGGGACAATGCTTACCAATGCTCAAGTGGGATACGATCAAAACAATAATCCTACAATCAACTTTACTCTCAACTCTGAGGGTGCACAGATTTTTGGGGACTTCACGGCTAAAAGCGTTGGAAAACGTCTCGCGATTGTTTTGGATGGAAAAGTTTATTCTGCTCCGGTGATTAATGAGCGTATTGGCGGCGGAAGTGGTCAAATCAGCGGTAATTATACGACGGCTGAAGCGAATGACCTTGCAATCGCACTTCGTTCTGGAGCATTGCTTGCTCCGATTTATATGATGGAAAAGCGCTCAGTTGGGCCTAGTTTGGGAGCGGATAGTATTCGTGCTTCTCTTTTGGCTCTTGTAAGCGGTTTTGGATTGGTCATTTTATTTATGATGTTCTATTACGGTTTAGCGGGTGTGATTGCCAATCTTGCGGTTGTGATTAACCTTTTCATCATTTTGGCACTTATGTCGTTGATGGGGGCAACTCTTACTCTTCCAGGAATGGCAGGTATTGTCTTGCACATAGGACTTGCGGTGGATGCGAATATTATTATTAATGAGCGTATTCGTGAGGGTCTTCGTGCAGGAGTACCAACGCGTCGAGCGATTTCGGAAGGGTATTCTAAGGCAATGAGAGCAATTTTAGATTCGAATGTAACGCAGATTTTGGCATGTACTATTTTGTACGTGTATGGAACCGGTGCTATCAAAGGATTTGCGGTAACCCTTAGTATGGGGCTTTTGGCTTCAATGCTTACTGCTATCGTCGGATCGTATGGTATTTATCTATTATTTATGGATCGTATTGAAAAAAATAAAAACTACACCTTGTGGTTTGGTATGACGAGAAAGGCACAATAAGCATGGAACTTTTTAAAGAAGACAAAATTTATAACTTTCTCGGAAAGGGAAAAATCTTTTTTCTCGCATCCTTTGTGCTCTTTTTTCTTGCCATCGCCCTGATTTCGGTAAAAGGATTCTCTTTTGGAATCGATTTTACCGGCGGAACGGTGGTGCAAGTTAAATACACCGAAGCTGCACCGATTGATAAAATACGTGAAAGCTTGAAAAAAAATGAGTTATTCGCGCATGCTACGGTCACAGAATTTGGCTCACCTCAAGAAGTAATCATTAAAACACCTGCATCGACGATGGGATTAAGTAATGACATCGGTGATACCACGAAAAAAATTCTTGCAGGAACGGGTAATTTTGAGATTCGCCGTGTTGACATGGTGGGACCAAAAGTAGGCGATGAATTGCGAGTGAAGGGTTTGACCGCATTTTTGCTGACACTCCTTGCCATAATGGCCACAGTAACGTTTCGTTATGAGTGGCGTTTCGCTCTTGCTGCAATTATTGCAATTGTTCACGATATTGTGATTACGTTTGGATTTGTATCGTACTTTGAAGTTGATTTTAATATTGAAAGTGTTGCGGCATTGTTGATGATTTTGGGCTATTCAATTCATGATACTATTATTGTCTATGATCGTATTCGTGAACACATTGAAGAGTCTAAAAATACTGATTTTGTTATGATTGTCAATGAAGCGGTTTCTCGTACCCAGTCTCGAACGACCCTTACCTCTTTGACTGTATTCTTTGTCGTATTGACACTGTTTGTTTTCGGTGGTGATATCATGATGGGCTTTAGTTTCCCGATGTTGATCGGAGTTATTGTCGGTACATACAGTTCGATTTTCGTTGCGGCACAATTGGTCGTTTGGACAGGATTTAATGTTGCAGGTTATCGTCAGATGTTGGCAGAAAAAGTAAAAAACCGAGCTGAAAAAGAAAAAATGCGTGCTCAATTCGAGCAAGGCATTGTTTAATTAGGAGTTTTTTTGAATTACGTCCCAAAAGATATTGAAGCGAAATGGCAAAAATTTTGGGCTGAAAATAAAAGTTTTGAGCCCAGTGAAGATTTTTCGAAAACCAAAAAATACATCTTAAGCATGTTTCCATTCCCTAGTGGAAGACTCCACATGGGGCACGTGCGAAATTATACCCTCAGTGATACCTTCGCCCGTTATTATCGTCAGCAGGGATTTAATGTACTTCACCCAATCGGTTTTGACAGTTTTGGTATGCCCGCTGAAAATGCGGCGATTAAAAATGGTTCGCATCCAAAAACATGGACGTACGATAATATCGATTACATGAAAAAAGAATTTGCCTCTTTGGGCTTTTCGTTTTCAAAAGAGAGAGAACTTGCCACCAGTGATGAACTGTATACGAAGTTCGAGCAGGGCTTTATCATCGATATGTATGAAAAAGGGCTACTCTATCGTAAAAAAGGGATGCTCAACTGGTGCCCCCATGATTTGACGGTATTGGCGAACGAACAAGTCGTTGACGGATGCTGCTGGAGATGTGATACTCCGATTGTTAAAAAAGATATGAATCAATATTATTTTAAAATTACTCAGTACGGCGATGAACTGTTAGATGATTTGAAAAAACTTGAAGGCGGCTGGCCAAAACAAGTTTTGACGATGCAGGAAAACTGGATCGGAAAATCGAACGGTTTAGCATTTGATTTGTTTTTTGATGAAGAGAGTAAGGCAAAATTAAATTCGACTTTTGAGAATTTTGATGTTTTTACTACACGTCCTGATACGATTTACGGTGTTTCGTATACGGCATTAGCGCCTGAGCATCCTATCGTTTCTTATATGATTGAAAATACTTTATTGAGCGATGACGTTGTTTCTCAAGTCAAAGAGATGAAAAACAGCTCCTCTATCGATCGCCAAAAAGAGAAATCAGGTGTTGCATTAGGATTAAATGTCCTTCATCCATTGACAGGTAAAAGTGTTCCGGTGTGGATAGCCAATTTTGTATTGATGGATTACGGCAGCGGTGCGGTGATGGCCGTTCCGGCACACGATGATCGTGATTTTGATTTTGCCAAAAAATACGATTTACCGATTCATGCGGTGATTAAACCTTTAGAGGGTGAGTTGGATTTAACAAAAGCGTATACCGATGCAGGGATTATGTTTAACTCAAGCTCCTTTGATGGATTGAACTCCAAAGAAGCACAATCAAAAGTAATTGACTATTTTGAGAGTGAAAAAATCGGACAAAAAACGACAAACTACAAACTCAAAGACTGGGGTGTCTCACGTCAACGATACTGGGGTGCTCCGATCCCGTTTGTCCATTGTGATGATTGTGGTTTGGTAATGGAGAAAAAAGAGAATCTTCCGATTGCTCTTCCCCATGACATTGAGATCACAGGAGAGGGAAATCCGCTCGAAAAACATCCAACATGGAAACATTGTAAATGTCCTGAATGTGGTAAAGATGCGATTCGTGAAACCGATACGATGGATACATTCGTCGAATCGAGCTGGTATTTCTTGCGCTTTTGTGCCTCACCAGCTAACTGGGAAAATGAAGCATTTTCAGCTGAACAAATCAAATACTGGATGGGTGTGGACCATTACATCGGTGGGATTGAACACGCAATTTTACATTTGCTTTATGCGCGATTTTTCACCAAAGTATTCAGAGATTTGGGATATATAGCGTTTGATGAACCTTTTGAAAAGCTGTTGACGCAAGGAATGGTCCTTAAAGATGGGGCGAAGATGTCCAAGTCCAAAGGAAATACCGTCGATCCCGATGCAATTATCGAGAAATACGGAGCGGACACTGCGCGATTATTTATATTGTTTGCTGCTCCTCCCACTCAAGAGTTAGAGTGGAATGACAGTGCGGTTGAGGGCGCATTTCGTTTTTTAAAGCGGTTTTCGGATCGTAGCTCATACGTAAATAAAAGCAATAAGTTTCCAGTGATAGATCATGCAAGTCTCTCTAAAGAAGAAAAACATGCACGTAAAAAAGTCTATGAAGCACTCAAACGTGCCCAAGATGTTTACAATGAACGCTATACATTCAATACCATGATTGCCGGAGTTATGGAAGCGATGAATGCGCTCAATGAACAAACAAATCGTGATGTCTGGAGCGAGGGATATTGGATTCTTACTTCTGTGATGGAACCGATTGTGCCGCATCTATGCTGGGAACTTTCTCATACCCTTTTTGGCGGAAAAAATCTTGCTCCTCAACAAGTACTTGACGAGGTTTTTGAAGTTGATGCACTTGTTTTAGGTGTTTCTGTAAATGGAAAAAATCGTGCTACTATTGAAGTAGGGGTCAATGTCAGCGAGGAAGAGATTATTTCGATAGCAAAAGCTTCTGTCGAAAAATGGATTGAAGGTAAAGAGATAGTAAAATCGATTGTTATACCTGGGAAACTCGTTAATCTCGTCATAAAAGGATAGGTATGAAACTTTTACTCTCATTGGCAATTCTTTTTTTGATGCTAGGGTGCGGTTATTCACCGGCAAGTCATTATGCTAAAAATATTGTTGGAGAGAGTGTCAGTACTGAGGTTACCATTTCAATGGAAGATCCTCAAAATACTGTCATTATCAAAGATGCTGTTGATACGGCGATAATTACCAAATTTCGCACCGCATTGGTGAGTAAAAGCAGTTCTCAAACGCATTTGAAATTTAGTATTGCTTCGGTTGGTTTTTATCCGTTGCGCTACGATACAAATGGATATGTGATAACATATCGAACGACTGTTGCAATGACTGTTGAGAGAGTTTCGAAAGCCTCAAATGGGCATTATGCAGTTTCAGGTGTGTATGATTTTGATATAGAACCTAATGCTATTATTTCGGATCAGGCTCGTTTTGAAGCGATACGGCAAAGTTCACAAAAAGCGATCGATGTATTTATTGCCCATGTTGCAGCACAGGGTTCAAAACCTCCAAAGGAGTAACAGTGACAATCAATCAAATTGTACGTAATACGGTAGAACGGCTGAAAGCTGAGGGGAAAGTATGGACACCGGATGTGTATACTCAAACGTTTTGTATGGAAGCAAAAAAAGCCGGTGTGCAAGTAGAAGACTGTAGCGGTATTGATCGTTTTACTCCTTTATTGGATAAAAAAACGATTGAAGAAGTGAAGCAATACCGAGTCAGAACAACTGCAGAATTGATCCGTTTTTTAATCTCTAAAATGAGCCGTCTAAACCCAAGTGAAGCTACTATGCTGGTTGAAGTTTTGAGTGCTCTTTCACGCGCTATGGCGCAGAGTATTGATATTCTTCATAATCCGGATGCGTCAGTTTTGGCTAAAAAAACCATTACTATTTTAGATGCACAAGGGGGAAGATCCCAGCTTGAACTATTAAAACAGGCGTGGGAAAATTTTTTGAGTGTGTATGATGATACATTCTTGATGAAACTCTCTTCTTTTGGAGATGTGGATCGAGCCAACCTCAAAAAAACGGTTGAAGGATTAGAGCGTGTGCAAGGAACTTCTGCTTCAAACGATTACTCTAAAATAGCTTCATTTCTTATACTGGGGCTTTCTCCGTCAATTGCTCCAAAGATGGATGATGAACTTGCTGCATTGGCTCGTAAAGTAAATGATAATCCTGAATACATAGCTCACAGCACATTTGAAAATGAGATAAAAACAGCAATAGCCTTGCGTATCACTCTGGATAAAAAAAGCGTGAATGAGATGATTCATTCATTGGATACTTTATTGGGGAAGCTTTCAGTACAGCTTATTGATTTGATTGAACGCAGTGATATGTCGAGTGTTGAAATTAAAGAAATTAAAAAAGATCTGGAAAGTTTAGGATCAGAAAAAACGAGTGATTTTAAAACAGCACACAAGCGACTTTATACGATTGCAAGTGCCCTGGAAGAAAAAGTTGAAGGTCTAAGTAAAGATTTGAAATTTCATAACGAGCAAGTGATTCAAATGGGAGCCAAGATTACTGAACTTGAAGAAGAATTGGCACAAGCGACACACGCGTCACGAGAAGATTTTTTGACGAAGCTTTATAATAAACGGGCCCTTGATGAGTTTATGGTCCATAAAGAGGCTGATTTTGATCGCCATGGACGAACGTATTGCATTGTAATGTTTGATTTGGATTATTTTAAAAAAGTGAATGATACATACGGACATGAAGCAGGCGATATGGTATTGCGAGCCTTTTCTCGTATCCTCAAAGATGAAGCACGTACTAATGACATTGTAGGACGTTATGGGGGAGAAGAATTTCTTGTTATATTAGGAGATACTACGCTTGACGGAGCGAAAATTTTTGCCAATAAAGTACGTGAACATGTTGAAGAAGCTCATTTTATGTATCAAGAGAAGCGAATTAAATTGAGCGTGAGCGCCGGTATTGCGCAGCGTGACATGTATTCATCCCTTGGAAGTACTATTGTTGGTGCAGATGAACAGCTTTATACGGCAAAGAAAAAAGGGCGTAATCGCGTAGAGCCTGCATGACATTAGCCCAATTCCTTGGCTCTAAGCCTCTTTTTTACGATGTGATTGATTATGCACGGTTTCCCGCTGCATATGAGAGTATTCGATCTTTTTTATCTCTTCCAAAACTTATTCATATTGTGGGTACCAATGGCAAGGGTTCTACAGGACGATTTTTAGCGACAGCATTCCATCGAGCAGGAAAAAAAACAGGACATTACACCTCTCCCCATATTGTACGTTTTAATGAGCGGGTATGGATGGACGGGGAAGAAATATCGGATGAGGTACTTGAAAATGCTCATCAAAAACTTTTAGGTCTTTTGAGTTCTGAATACGCATACGCTCTTAGTTATTTTGAGTATACAACGCTCCTTGCAATGGTAGTATTTGAAGAGTGTGAATATGTCGTTCTGGAAGCTGGACTTGGTGGTGAATTCGATGCAACCAATGTTTTTGATAAAATCTTAAGTATTTTCACCCCCATTGCTTTGGATCACAGCGCCTTTTTAGGAAACACGATAGAATCCATTGCCGCAACAAAATTGCGCAGTATGCAAAGTGTAGCGTTGATGGGTAAGCAACCGTATATCGAAACTAAAATAATTGCTCGTCAAATTGCGAATGAGAAAAAAACGGATATTAAATGCATTGATGGAATGGCAAGCCCTGAAATCAAAGAATGCGCATTGCATATTGCCATAAAAAATGATCTTAGTGATTATTTACGCGATAATCTGGAACTCGCAATGGCTGCGTATGAAGTTTTGGGCTATACAGTAGAAAAGATGTTATTTGACCAAAAGGCACTCTTTGGGCGACTGACTAAAATCAACGATAATATTACTCTTGATGTCGGTCATAATGTTCTTGCTGCGCGGGTAATTTCTGAAGCGTTTGTCGGTCAAAAAGTAACGCTTATCTATAATACCTATGCGGATAAAGATTATCAAGAGATTTTAACCATTTTAGCGCCCATTATTGAGAGAGTCGAAATTATTAAAGTGGATGAAGCTCGTATCGTAGAGCAAGAATTATTAGAAAGTGCATTACACAATCTAGGGATAAGGTATTGTACATTTCAGAAAATCCGTGAGGATAAAAAATATTTAGTCTTCGGCTCATTTAGTGTCGCCGAAGCGTTTTTAAAGAGGATGAAAAGCAATTAATGCCACAACCACGATTTTATGAGTATCTAAAAAATAATCCCAAAAAACGATGCGATATACTCGTATGTGAAGATGCCAAAGAGGCGAGCGAGCTTGCGGATGTGGCAAAGTATTTGGAGATAGAAGCACTTGTTTTTCCTGATTTTAGAGCTTCCTATATGGATGATTTGCGCCCCTTTCATGAAGAGTTGTTTGCGCTGTTTGCCGCATTGCGTACTTATTATACTGCTGCGAAAAAACCGCTTATCATCTCACCTTTAAAAACCTTGCTCTATCCTCTTCCTAACGCCTCTTTACTTCAAAGTATGACCATTGAATTTGCTTCTCGTATCGAGCTTAAAAGTGTTAAAGAAATGCTTCTACGTTGGGGTTATACGTTTGTCGATATGGTGGAGATGGAGGGGGAAGTGTCCCATCGAGGCGATATTCTCGATATTTTTATCCCCAATACCGAAAATCCTTATCGTATCAGTTTGTTTGATGATGAGATCGAAGAGATAAAAGCATTTGATGTTGAGACACAACGAACGCAAAAAGAAGAGCTCGCCTCAATCGAGGTAACCAGTGCCTTTTTCTCGCTGGATGATGAGCAGGGGAAATGGTTTGATAAGGCTATTTTAAATGCTCAAAGTGACAGTTTTGTCAAAGATATGGCATCCCTTGGATTTTGGGTTTTGGGAGAAGAGGGAGCTGATTTTACGTTAGGGAAATCACTTCTGCGTCTTCATGAAATGAAATCACTGTTAGACGAATCGTATGGATTGGATTTTCCTCTTATTCCACGTGAGCATTTAGAAGCTGACATTATCCCTGATGCAGTGCGTTATAAATCGCTGATCGCGCCTAATTTTCAAACATTGCAAAGCGTTCATAAAAACAAAAAATTCACCCTTATTGTCGCCAGTGATACACAGCTTAAATCAGCAGGGATTTTTGAGACTAAAGACTTAACGATTAAAACCTCAGGAATTGTTCTTAATCTTATCAGTTCGGATGAGGTAATAATTTCCCTAAACCGTCATGAGAAAAAACGTCGCCGTCGTAAGACATCAATATTACTTGATGATTTAAAAGTAGGAGACTATGTTGTCCATGAAGAGTATGGAGTCGGGATATTTGAGGGGATTGAGCAAGCTGAAATTCTCGGGGGTATTAAAGACCTCGTTGTTATCAAATATATGGGGGATGATAAGCTCCTTCTCCCCGTTGAAAACCTTGATACCATTGATCGCTATATTGCCTCGGGATCATTGCCTGTACTTGACAGATTGGGCAAAGGAAGTTTTGGAAAACTCAAAGAATCCGTCAAGGCACGACTCTTTGAAATAGCTTCTGAAATTGTGGGAATCGCAGCAAGTCGTGCGCTCATAAAAGCGCCAAAATTAAATGTCGATGCGGGCGAGTTGAAGCGCTTTCAAGCAGCTGCAGGATTTGATTATACCGCAGATCAGTCCAGTGCGATTGGCTCTATTATAAATGATATATCCTCAGGGCAGATTATGGACCGATTGCTCAGCGGTGACGTTGGATTTGGAAAAACGGAAGTAGCCATGAATGCTATTTTTGCCGCAGCTCGCGGTGGATATCAGTCCCTTCTTGTTGTCCCCACAACGCTTCTTAGTTCACAACATTTTAAATCCTTGCAAGAGCGTTTAGGTGCATTTGGTCTGCGTGTTGCGAAGCTTGACCGTTTTGTAAGTGCCAAAGAAAAAACTGCAACGCTTAAAGCTCTCTCCATGGGTGAGCTTGATTGCGTCGTTGGGACGCATGCATTGTTTGGTGTGAGTTGTGCGAAGGTTGGATTGGTTATTATCGATGAAGAGCACAAGTTTGGGGTAAAACAAAAAGAGAAGCTTAAATCGCTGTATGAAAATGTCCATCTCCTCTCCATGAGTGCAACACCGATTCCGCGTAGTTTGAATCAAGCGATGAGTTCGATCAAGACAATGTCAGAGCTTTTAACTCCTCCAAGCGAGCGGTTAGGGGTGCGTACATTTGTCAAAAATTACGATGAGAAGCTTATTAAAGAAGTCATATTGCGTGAACTTCGCCGTGGCGGGCAACTTTTTTATGTCCATAACTCGATTGACTCGATGATTATTAAATCGGGAGAACTCAAAGCGATCTTGCCAAATTTACGTATTTTGATCCTTCATTCACAAATCAGTGCAACAAAAACGGAAGAGGAATTGGCGAAGTTTGCTAATCGGGAGTATGATGTACTACTTGCGACGTCGATTATCGAATCGGGCATCCATATGCCTACGGTCAATACTATGATTATTGATGGAGCCGACCGTTTTGGGATGGCGGACTTGCATCAGCTTCGCGGACGTGTTGGACGAGGTCATATAGAGGGGTACGCGTACTTTATCGTTGATGATAAAGACCATTTGACCGAAGAGGCAAAAAAACGGCTTGTAGCCCTTGAATCGAATTCATTTTTGGGGAGCGGATCGATGTTGGCGTATCATGATCTTGAAATCCGCGGCGGTGGAAATCTTGTTGGTGATGCTCAAAGCGGTCATATTAAAAACATCGGTTATTCCCTCTACCTGCGGATGCTGGAAGATGCGATTAAAATTCTCACGAATCAAACGACTGCTGTGCGTGCCAAAGTGGATATTAAGCTCACGATCAGTGCCTTTATTAGTGATGATGTAGTTCATGAGGATCGTTTGCGGCTTGAACTCTATCGTCGCCTAAGTCATTGCGAAGTACCCAGTGAGGTGTATGAGATACTCGAAGAGGTCGAAGACCGTTTCGGTAAGCCTGACATTGCGACAAAGCAGTTTTTTGAGATTATGGTCATGAAGCTGTTGTGTATCGAGAAAAAAATTAAAACAGTGAGTAATTACAATCAAAACATCGGAATCGAATATCTAAATGGTTCAAAAGAGAGTTTACAGAGTAAAAGCAAAGACGATGATGATTTGATTGCTACGGTATTACACTATCTACGAACTGCTAAGCCAAAGGTTCTCTGATGAGTTTTTGTTCTTTTTATGATGCACAAGTCTGCCGCTCTTGCTCGTGGATTGACTTTTTTTATGCGGAGCAGTTAAAGCAAAAGAGTGTGCTTTTACATGAGTTACTTTTTAAATTTGCTCCTAAAGAATATTTGAAACCCTCTTCTAGTCCATTAAAAGGATTTCGAAACAAAGCCAAAATGGTAGCGATCCCTAGTCGTGATGGTGTAGTGCTTGGACTATCAGATGACGTAAGCTTGATTCAATGTCCGCTATATGATACTTCGATGCAGCATGTACTGGAAACTACACAAGCATGGTTACGAAGTTTGGGCATCAAAGCCTATGATGTGAGATTGAAAAAGGGGGAACTAAAATACGTTTTATTGACGCGAAGCAAACACAATAATTCTATGATGCTCCGCTTTGTTTTACGTTCACATGGAGTGATTTCACGGCTTCAAAATGCTTTGAGCGGATTGATTACACAGTGTCCTGAGCTAAAAGTTGTTACTGCAAATATTCAACCGATTCATATGGCAATTTTAGAGGGTGAGGAAGAAATTTTTTTGACGGAGAGTACTCGTCTTGAAGAGCGGCTAAATGGCATTCCTCTTTTTATACGACCCAAAAGTTTTTTTCAAACCAATACGGATGTTGCAGCTAAACTGTATAAAACCGCTTCAGAATGGGTAGGCGAAAGCAAACCGAAAGTGATCTGGGACCTTTTTTGCGGTGTCGGAGGATTCGCCCTGCATTGTGCCGCAGCGGATCGAGAAATTGTAGGAATAGAAATAGAGAGTGAAGCCATTGCCTGCGCTCGTGATTCGGCAAAAATAATCGGATTTGAAAACCTTCGTTTTGAGGCAATGGATACAGCAAGTTTTACGGCTGTATCAGGGAAAAATGTGGATGTTGTTATTGTAAATCCTCCGCGCAGGGGTCTAGGTGAGCAGTTATGTAAATGGCTTGAGAGAAGTGCCCCAGAACGGATTATCTATTCAAGCTGTAACGCAACAAGCTTAGCCCGTGATTTAGAGTATTTACCTCAGTACAGTGTTAAAAAAGTGCAATTATTTGATATGTTTCCGCATACAGAGCATTATGAAACCTTAGTGGAGTTAGTAAGAAGCTAAATAAGTGTCTATCTAAGAATAATAATCTACAGCCGTGGCTTCATATTATTGGTTAAAATGACATCGTTGAGTTTATGCAATTTTGGTAAGCGTGATTTCGTACGATTTGGTGCAGTATAGCTGGACAAATTGGTAATATCTTTGAAATTAGCTTTGACACCAACTTTTAAATTACAGATATCAAGAGATGTATTATCCATAAATTCTGTTATAAAGTAGCCGTAATTGATGGAGTAGTAGTTTGAAATATTGTTTGAAGCATTGGTATAGGAATAGCCAAAATTAATATCATTATTTGAATAGTAATTGATTGTGCTGACATAATTGGTTTCTTTTTTCGAAAGTGTTTCATAGATTTTTGCTCCTTTGAAGGTTGTGTTAACCGTTCCTATAGGTAACTCTATAAACTTCGCAATCGACAAATAAGTATCATTAAATGTTTGGACTTTAGCTTGCTCTACAGCATCAAGAGAGGGAGCTTTTAGCTGAGTAAAAGAATTGCCCACTTCAAAATAGAGATCATTCTCAATCCTGTAACCACCGCCAAGTGTGCCAGAATATTGGCTGATATTATTGGTGTACATACTATCTAAATTTTGAGTAATATAATTGGCACCTAAAACAACATACATCTGATTTTTAAATGGATTGTACGTTAAAGCTCCTGCTGATTTGAAAGTGTCATCCGAACCTTCAACTTTGATTTTGATATCGTTGTCATTATAGGATATGCCTAAGCTGTCATAGCTAGAGGGAGATTGATTGGGTTGATTGTTGATACCATAAATTACGAGGGTGTTTTTTTTAATTAACGTGTTGATTTCATCTATATTTGAGGCATGAAGAGTAATAAAAAGAAGTGGAAGGAATGTCACGAGTTTACTGTAATACAATGAGTACCTTTTTGCCAATTCAATTTGAAAGTGTAGCAGATTTAATTAAAATGAAAAACTTTGGCACAAACAAAGTGGAAATGATATTTTGTAATCAAACGATTTCCAAGTGCTAGATTAATAAAGACTTCCAGAATAAGCACACTGTGTCAAATACAATCTCACATCAAACTCCAGTTGATGATATTCGGGTTCTATATGGATACAGAGTTTGTAAAATGCTTTATTATGCTCTTTTTCTTTGAGATGGGCGAGTTCGTGGGTTACAATCATTCGTAAAAAGGGTTCGGGTGTTTTTTTGAAAAGATGTGAAATTCGGATTTCATTTTTAGCCTTAAGTTTTCCCCCTTGAACTCTTGAGACAAAAGTGTGTGTGCCAAGTGCCGATTGCAGATCACGGATTTTAGTATCGTAGAGGACTTTTGAGATGGGAGAAGCATTGCGTAAATGAGTATTTTTAAGTTCTATCACATAATCATAGAGACTCTTGTCGGTGGTATAGCTGTGGGTATCGGGATAGCGATTGAGAAGGTATTCACCAAGCTTGTTTTGGTGCAGTAAAGATTCTATTTGAGTTTTGATAGTTTGATTATAACCGTTGATGTACTTTAGCATATCGTATTATACAAAAGCATTGTTTTGATAAACTTCGATAACGCATATAAAGGGTAATGATTGAAGATAGCATTTATAGGGGATGTCGTCGGTCGTCCGGGACGAGTGATGATTAAAGAACACGTTAAAAAACTTAGACGTGAACACGGAATAGATTTTGCCATTGCCAATTACGAAAACGCCTCGCATGGTTTTGGTCTAACATTAAAAAATGCACAAGAGCTCTTTGATAGCGGTATCGATGTGATGACCGGCGGAAATCATACATGGGATAAAAAAGATATACTTCCTCTCCTAGAATCACTTCCCTTGCTCCGTCCTCACAATTATCCAGCAGGTGTACCTGGAATCGGATGCCGAGTGTTTGATGTAGCAGGTGAAAAGCTTGCCGTGCTCAACATCATGGGGCATTATGGAATGCCGTATGTTGATAATGCGTTTCGATGCGCTCGTGATACCGTGGCGCAACTTAAAGAAGAAGGAATTAACCATATCTTCCTCGATTTCCATGCAGAAGCCTCGAGTGAAAAGCGTGCCATGATGATGTTGCTTCAAGGTGAAGCAAGCGGTATTATCGGTACGCATACCCATGTAGGAAGTGATGATTTCCAAATTTCAAAAGGTACGGCCTATCTTACAGATATGGGTTTGAGCGGATGTCGAGACAATGTTATCGGAATGGATGCCAAAGTCCCTTTGGAACGATTTATTACCGGTATGGCTGGACGTTTTGAAGTACCAGAAAAATGTCGAAAAATTCTCCAAATCGCTATTATGACTCTTGAAGAGGGAAAATGCACCGAGGCATTTAAACTCAAAATATTTGATGATGGCAGAAGCCTCAGAACCGATGCTTGGATTGAAGATTAATTATCGTCATTCCCGCGAAGGCGGGAATCCAGTTGTTCAATAGGAGATGGATCCCCGGGTCAAGCCCGAGGATGACGAACCTTTTAAAAAAGGAGCTTACTTGCATTTAACCGACTCTTTCGAACTTTACACTGCACTAAAACGTCTCAATCTTCTTGAAAACTCTCAGCCTCTTTGGTGGCCAGAACACGGCACATTTGAAGTCGTCATAGGTGCGATTTTAACCCAAAATACTCAATGGGCAAGAGTTACTGTTTCCCTCACTAATCTTGCCCAAAATGGCCTTCTATCGCTTGAAGCACTTTCTAAGTGCGACCCCGAAATACTCATGGAACTGATTCACCCAAGTGGACTCATCAAAGCTAAATCTCAAAATATTATTCGCCTTTGTGGTGCTATACTCGAAGATTTTGGATCATTTGAGGAATTTGTACTGAATGTGAGCAGGGAATGGTTATTAAATCAAAAAGGGATTGGTCCTGAGACGGCAGATTCGATTCTCTGTTATGCCTGTATGCGTGATGCCATGGTCGTAGACAGCTATACTGCACGTCTATTAAAAGCTTTTGGTTACGAATTCGAAAGTTATGATGATTTGCAGGAGTGGTGTGAACGTGGAATACGGGAACATTGCGATGATGAGGCACTTCAGCGGACATTTGCCCATTTTCATGGCATGATTGTGGAGTATGTTAAAAATAATAGTAAAGGGAAAGTGGTGAATGTGGAAATCTGTCAGAATGCGATCAACGATAACCAATCTTTTTAAAAGTGCATTGTATATCAATTTCATAGTTATTGAATATTTGGCATTGACACCACAACATATTGAAGTGTTAGACGGTCTTTGGGATAAACAAAACCATTTTATCGCATTTTTTGTGCTCTTTATTCTACTAAGTTTTGCGTACACTCATTTCTCAACACGTAAAAAAATTGCTCTTTTATTACTTGTTGGTTTTCAAATCGAAGCAACACAGTATTTTATACCGGGACGATCTTCTTCGTTTATGGACATTGTCGCAGATAGTATTGGAATTATAATAGGAGTTATTGTCTACAAATTTATTTGTTCGTCACGCGAGTCTTTTAAAAGACTTCTTTAACGCGACCAACTTCACCGCTCATTAATCGTACTTTGATACCATGAGGATGAGAAGAGGAGTTAGTAAGAAGGTCCCGTACGATTCCCTCGGTAAGTTTTCCCGAAGATTGATCTTGCTTTAGGACGATGGTGACTCGCTTACCCGATTGAATATTTTTACGTTCGTTTCCATTCATACTGTGTCCTTAGTCTCTTAGATTGAGCCATGATGGAGGATTGTCGAAACAAAGTTCACTTTGATTCCAATCATTTTTTTCTCCATGGCGCGCATGAAGTTTGCCATCAATGTAAATGTATTGTAAGCCAGTAACGCTACTAGTGAGTTTTTTGCCTTTTGAAAGGGCCTCTAAAACGGCTTCTCTGCTTTCCATTGGGTGATCCTTAGTGATCTTGAATAGGGTTGGTTGATATTATATTTGGAAAGGTGAATGAATAAGTTGTTATGAAACGATTTAAAAGAGTGAAGTAGAAGATATTGAGTAGGGAACCTACTCAATAAGAAGAAGTTACAGTGCTGTAACGTTCTCTGCTTGTGGACCTTTTTCACCTTGGCCAACAGTATAAGTTACTTTTTGACCTTCTTCAAGTGAAACACGACCATAACCAGTACGGTTAATTTGACGAAAGTGAACAAACAAATCTTTGTCTCCATTATCTTGTTGGATAAATCCAAAACCTTTTTCGCCATTGAACCATTTTACTGTTCCGTTGATTACATCTGCCATAGTAGACCTTTTTGTTAAAAATACACCGCGTTGCCGTGGTGGTCGAAAATATAAAGTGGAGTATTCTTAGAGCGGGCCGTACTGTTAACAAAAGGTCTTCAATAGAGAGCTAGCTAAAGATGAAACTCTAAATCATCTTTCAATATCTGAAGTATAGCTGAAAAAAAGCAAAAAAGCAATAAAACAATTTAAATTCAATACTATAATCGGATAAACTCGTAAAAAAATTGGATGATAGTATGGACCATGTTACAAAAGAAGAGGCAATTAGAGGAGCATTTTTCGGTGCTTTAGTGGGTGATGCCCTTTGTCTGGGGAGTCATTACGAGTATGATGCGCAGAAGATTTTTAGAGCGTATGGGGATAAACCTATTGAGAAGTTTATGTCACCCGGAGAAATGATGGGTGGTCAAACCCATGGCATTGGTTGGGGTGAGCGTAACTACCATCCGGGGAAAAGTGCGGGAGGTACTACCGATTATGGTGATTACAATGTCGTTGTTTTAGAACATTTGAGTTCTACTGCGGTACCGCCAAGAGCTTTTGATGTGAGTACCATGATTGGGCATTGGATGAATCGTCTTGAAAACGGATGGGGTTCATGGATTTGTACCATGACCAAAGAAACGTATGCACAAGTACGACAAGGTGTCCCAGTAGAACGTTTAGGGGGAATTTCGAATGCAATGGCGATTCGTCATGTTGCCGCACATGGTTATTATGAAAACGAAGAAGAGCTGGCAAATGTTGCTCGAGCATGTATGTTTACCCATAAAAACAGTGAAGCACTCGGTGGTGGAGAATTTTTTGCTCGTGTTACACATCGTGTCATCAATGGTTCTTCTCCTCAAGACGCGATTGAAGCGGTCGCCGTACAGATGGGCGGTTTTGTGGAGCGTAAAGTAGCGCAGGCGATTGCAAAATTTACGGAAGCAACCAATCCTGAGTCAGCATTGTCGAAGGAACCTTTCGTAGATGATCTGGCATTGACCAGTATGGCACGATTGTGGGATATTGGACGCTCAGAGCCGATAAAAGTGGGTAAGGCGAGCCCGACAGAGGGTACACTTCCAGGAGCGGTTTATTTTATTCTCAAGTATGCCAATGAAGCAGAGGGTTTAAAAAAAGCATTACAAGCGAATGCTATGGTCGGGGGCGATAATGCTTCTCGTTCTATTGCCATCGGGATGGTATTGGGTGCGTACAAAGGCGTTAATGCGATTCCCTCTGAGTGGAAAGAGACATTGGATCAGTGGGAATATTGTGAAAATCTACTTAATACACTTCCATTATTAAAAAGCTAGGTGGACATGATGAAAGAAACAAATATTTATGAAACGGATGAATTGGTCTCTCAATATTGTGATTTTCAATATGGAGATGACTATTTTGGTGTTGAAAACTTTGCTAAAGTTTGTGCGCAAAAAGCCATTGGGTATTCTAAAAATACGCAACAAGGCAAAGCATTGGATTTAGGATGTGCAACAGGGCGAGCATCTTTTGAGCTGGCACTGGAGTTTGATCATGTTGACGGTGTTGACTATTCTCAGGCGTTTATAGATGCGGCAGCAGAGCTTCAAAAAAATGGTCGAATAATGTATGCGCAAAATACAGAAGGTGATCTTAAAAATCAAATACTTGTTGATATGACAATGTACAGCTTCCGAGATGCGTGTGTCAAAGTAAAGTTTTCTCAAGGAGATGCGTGCGCTTTGGCTGAAACGTTTAGCGGCTATGCTTTGGTTATGGCCACCAATCTCATCGACCGATTGTATCAGCCAAAATTGTTTTTATCAACCATTCATGAACGGATTAATGATAATGGAATTTTGGTACTGACTTCACCTTATACATGGAAAGAAGAATACACAGCAAAAAAGTTTTGGATAGGCGGTTATGTGGATGAAAAGGGAAAAGAAGTCTCGACGTTAGAGGGATTAAAAGAACTATTAGAAAGCCATTTTGAGCTTATCGCAACTGAAGATGTCCCGTTCGTTATTCGCGAAACCGCACGTAAGTTTCAACATACGATTTCACAAATGTCGGTGTGGAAAAAACGATAAAATCGAGGTTATACCTTCGATTGCACCGTAATCTTCGTTGCTTCAAAGAGTTCTGCGGCTTTGGCGATCATGGGTTCTTTTAGGACGTCGGAGCCGTCAAATTCTTTTATACTGACTTCATCGCATTGACTGACACAGCTTCCGACGCTAATTTCCACATCTTCTACCATTGACGAAGGTTCTACGATAGGTTCTTCAGCGGGTTCACTGATAGGTTTGGGTGCTGGCTCTTGTGCTGGGACTTCGGGGACTGCTTCTTTGGTGCAACCTTGCGATTTTATCACCGTGTCAATCCCATAAATTTCGCGAACAAATTGGCGGATAATAGAATATCCGTGTTTTAGTAGCTCTCTATCATTTCCCTCAGCACAACTTTCCCATGTGAGAGTGTTTCCATCAAATGAAACAAACGTGATATTGTTCTCAAAGCATCGTGAAAGGGTAGCATCACGATCACGGATTTTGGCACATAAGTGATCAAAAGGGGAGACTTCGGACGCGGTTACCGTAATTTTTTGAACAGGTTGAGGAGCTGTTGCTATCGGTGTTGTATTGGGAACTGCATGCAGCGGTGTACGTGATTCGAGGGACTCGATCATTTCATCGATCTCTTTGATTTTCAGTGCTTCAATCATCTTAAATAAGATGAGTCCTATGACAAACCCGCCATCCGCATTGATGGCGAAGAGGGTTTTTGCATCACTGAGAATTCGAAAAAATCGTTCAATAACCAGAGGGCTAAAGCGATGGTCTCCTTCGTAAAGCTTTTCTTTGAGAAAGGCGATCAGTTCATCGACCACCATTTCGGCTTCATAGGCTTCGAGCTCTTTGAGCATACCGATAAGTGAATTACGGTTTTTGGCAAAAATGGCGTCAAAGAGGAGCGAGATATATTCAGGATCAAGAAGTCCCAGCATATCCGTAACCGTTTTTACGTCAACAAAACCTTTGGAATAGATGATTGCCTGATCAAGAAGTGTAAGGGTGTCTCGTAGGCTTCCTGACCCGCTTCGTGCCAGAATATCGAGGGACTCTGGCTGAAACTCAATGTTTTCAAGGTGGAGGATGTGGCTGAGGTGATGAACAATATTCGGGTGACTGATACGCTTAAAACGAAAATGCTGGGTTCGGCTCAGAATGGTAGGCGGGAGTTTGAGCGGATCGGTGGTTGCCAGAATAAACTTGACATATTCAGGCGGTTCTTCGAGAGTTTTAAGAAGAGCATTGTGCGCTTCTTTGGTGAGCATGTGTACTTCGTCAATAATGAAGATTTTAAATGCCCCTGCTGCCGGACGGTATTTGGTGTTTTCGATGAGGTCACGGATGTCATCGATTTTACGACTGGATGCAGCATCCATTTCGATGATATCAATATGACGACCTTCGTTCGCCATCACACAGTGAGAACAGACATCACACGGTGCGGAAGTTGGACCGTTTTCGCACATGAGTGATTTAGCAAAAATCCGTGCAGTAGAGGTTTTTCCCGATCCGCGAAGCCCTGAAAAAAGATACGCATGAGAGAGACGCTTGGAGTCCAGAGCGAGGCTGAGAGTTTGAGAAATACTCTCTTGACCGATAAGCTCTTCGAATCGTTTTGGGCGGTATTTTAATGCTAATACTTCGGAACGTTCAGCCATTGCATTTCCTTTATAATTGTAGCCATTCTTTGGCGGTACGTCGAAGTCCCTCTGGATTTTCAGAGGCGAAAAATTTCAGTTCTGTATGCTCAAAGCGTTTCGTAAAATCGTAATGCGCTTCTAAATACTCAACGATTGCTTCTCCTGAGTGGATCAAGGTACTTTTTCCCTCGAAGTAGGACTCTATAGCATTGGCGATAAGGGGAAAATGGGTACATCCGAGGATAATCGCATCCGGTGCTTGGGTCAAATTGCCAAAATAATGGTTCAACGTACTTTGGAGAACTTCTCCTTCATACAATCCCTCTTCGACGATGGGGACGAGAAGCCCTGTGGCAATAGCACTTAGATTTTGATATCCAAGAGCATTGAGTCCTTTTGTGTAAGCGCCTGATTTTACGGTTGCTTTGGTGCCTAAAATAAGAATATTGGCATTCGTATCGGGGATCGCATTTTTGAGTGCTAAGACTCCGGGATCCACAACACCGATAACATCGTGATCGCTATGAAGACGCATTTCATCTAGGGCGTAGGCACTGACAGTATTGCATGCGGTGATAAGTAAATCGATCTCGAAGTTTTTAAAAAATTCGATTGCTTCGAGAGAATAGCGGATAATGGTATTTTGATCTTTGACCCCATAAGGGACACGGGCGGTATCACCAAAATAGATGATTTCTTCAAAAAGATGGTGCTCCAATAGGGATTTGACGACGCTTAAGCCTCCAACCCCGCTATCGAAAACACCGACGCGCATTATTTACCCGACTCGTTCATACTGTCAAGAAATTCAGTATTGCTTTTACTCTTTAGCATGGTGCTGTAGAGGAAACGCAATGCTTCAACTTCGTCTTCTTGTTTGTGCAGCATAGAACGCAATACAAATACTTTTTGCAAGACATCGGCACCTAAAAGAAGTTCTTCTTTACGTGTACCTGATTTGAGAATATCAATAGCAGGATAGATTCGACGTTCTGAAATCTTACGGCTGAGTACGACTTCGGAGTTACCGGTTCCTTTGAACTCTTCGAAAATGACTTCGTCCATTTTGCTTCCTGTTTCGACCAATGCAGTTGCGATGATGGTTAGACTTCCGCCGTTTTCGATGTTACGAGCAGCACCAAAGAAACGTTTTGGTTTGTGCAGCGCGTTGGCATCTACTCCTCCTGAGAGGACTTTACCTGAGCTTGGAGTGACGGTATTGTATGCACGGGCAAGACGGGTGATGGAGTCAAGCAAAATAACAACATCTTTTCCAAGTTCTACGCGGCGTTTTGCACGTTCGATAACCATTTCAGCTACTTTGACATGGTTTTTTGCGGGTTCATCAAACGTGGAACTGTAAACTTCGCCTTTGACGGAGCGTTCCATATCGGTTACTTCTTCCGGACGTTCATCGACGAGCAATACCATGAGTTCCGCTTCGGGATGATTGGTGGTAATACCATGAGCAATTTCTTTTAAAAGTTCTGTTTTTCCTGAGCGTGGAGGGGCGACAACGAGACCACGCTGTCCTTTACCTACCGGACAGAATAAATCCATCATTCGTCCAGTCAAATGCGTTGGTTGGTACTCAAGTTTGAGTTGTTCGAGTGCGTAAAGAGGAGTAAGGTTTTCAAATAATGGACGTTTTTTAGACTCTTCAGGCGGAAGATAGTTGATTGCTTCGACTTTTAGAAGAGCATAATAGCGCTCTTGATCTTTTGGTGCACGTACTTGACCTGTAACAATGTCCCCATTACGGAGAGCGAAACGGCGAATTTGAGTGCTGGAAACATACGCATCGTGCATCGAATCACTGAAACCTTGGTCGACAGCACGTAAAAAACCGTAACCGTCTTGCATGATTTCTAAAATACCGGTGAAGAGGATAAATCCGCCTTGCTGTACTTGCGTTTTTAAGATTTCAAAAATAAGGTCTTGACGCTTTAGCTCGTTTGGGTCTTCGACACTGAGTGAGGTTGCAATCTCTAGGAGGGTTTCAAGTGTTTTTGTTCTAAGGGCTTCAATCGTGAACCCTTCTACTGGGGTATGAGTACGGTTTTTGGAGTTATTTCGAGGAGTAGGGGTTTTTGCGATATCGCTCATTATGAAAGAAGCCTTAGGGTATGAAAATTTTGTGCTATAGAAGAAAGTTGTAGATTGCTTGAGAGTCTTTTTGTATGATGACATTATAATCAATGGTGGATGGGTTGTCAAGTTTGAGGAAAATATGGGATAATACAACTAAAAAAAGGATCATAATGATACATAAAAAATTAAATACAATTGAATCCATACCTCAAAAAGCTGGTATTGGTGTTAGTATGCAGATGCTTCTCTCTTTACAAGAAGTTCCCAATTTTGCGATGCGATGTTTTACTATTGATGCGGGCGGTTTTATGCCACATCATACGAATACGGTTGAGCATGAGCAATATGTGCTATCAGGAAAAGCAAACGTGAAGTGTGGGGATAAGACGTTTGAAGCAGTTGCAGGGGATATCCTTTTTATTCCAGCAGGAGTACCTCACAGTTATGAGACGGTTGGTGAGGAAGCATATGTGTTTTTGTGCCTGATCCCTAAAGGGGAAGATTGCATTGAAATGGTCGGGTGCTAATCGAAGCTCCCGCTTTCATAGAGCCATTTTCCATCTTCTTTTAAAAATCGGCTTTTCTCTTTGAGAGAGCCGCTGTCCAAGATAGCCTCAAACGTCACATACGCGACCGTTTCACCATCTATAAATTCACCAATCTTTAATCCTAAGAACTGAGTATTGTGAGAAAACTCTAAAATACTTTGTTTCCACAAAGATGTTTCAACCGTGTAATCAGGATTGTTAGGATGGGTTGTTTTTAGGATGTAATCCGCTAAATTCAAAGAATAGGCGCTGTAACGGGAGCGCATAAGTTTGAGTGCATTGGAGGGAAATATCCCTTTATGATAAGGCTGACAACATTTTTTGTATTTTTCACCACTGTAACAGGGGCAGGGTGCATTGGAAGATATTTTCATCTAAAAATATTACACCATGCCATATTTTTTTCGCCTTAGCTGGCGGTTGGTTATAATCACACCATGATATATGAAATAACAACCCTAATTGCTACCCTAACTGCCGGAACGCTCGCGTGGATGTGGAATCAATCCCGTCAGGAATACACTTTGTTGGAATCACGTGCCTTACAGATTCAAGAGATGTTCAATCAAGAACATCAATTGCGCATGGAGTCTCAATCAAAATTTGAAGCCAAGAACAATGATTATCATGCACTTGAGCGGGATTTTGCGGTATTGCATACGCGACATGAGGAATCAGCACGTGCTTTTGAAGAGAAATTACGTCTACTCGATGAAGCAAAACTGCAGATGAAAGGGCAGTTTGAACATCTGGCGACTCAAATTTTTGACCAAAAAGCTAAAACTTTTGATGAAGCGCATACGAAAGGGCTTGATCTGTTGCTCAAGCCGTTTCGTGAACAGATCACCAATTTTGCGACTCAGAGCAAAGAACAGTTTATCCATGATGCCAAAGAGCGTCAGAGTATCAAAGACGAAATACTTCGTCTAAAATCTCTCAATGAACGCCTCAGTGAAGATGCGATCAATCTCACTAATGCTCTTAAAGGTGAAAATAAGACTCAAGGCAACTGGGGAGAGATTGTACTGGAACGGATACTGGAAGATTCAGGGCTTCGTGAGGGGCATGAATACGAAACCCAAAATACGTACAGTGATGAAGAGGGGAAAAAATTCCGACCTGACGTTATCGTTCATCTTCCACAGAATAAAGATATTATCATTGACTCGAAGGTCTCATTGGTCGCGTATGATGCCTTTATCCGGGCTGACAATGATGAAGATCGTGCTCATGCTCTTAAGCAGCACCTTGTTTCTATTCACGGACATATCAAAGGACTGAGCGGCAAACGGTATGAACAGCTCAACGGTGTTCGGACGCTTGATTTCGTCCTGCTCTTTATGCCGATAGAAGGGGCATTTTTACTCGCATTGGAACAGGATAATACCTTTTTCAAAACAGCCTATGAGCAAAATATCGTTGTCGTTTCTCCTTCCACACTTCTCGTAACATTGCGCACGATAGAACATATTTGGCGAAGTGAGTATCAAGAACGTAACGCTAAAGCGATTGCCGAATCCGCTGAAGCGCTGTATGAGAAACTCGTAGCGTTTGTTGAAGATATGGAAAAAATCGGTGACCAGATCGGGCGAACCCAAAAAAGCTATGAGGGTGCCATGAATAAACTTTCTACCGGAAAAGGAAATTTGATCCGTCGGGTAGAGTCGATGCGTAAGCTGGGATTGAAGCCTAAGAAGATGCTTCCATCGTCGGTAATAGATGATGGTGAAGAAGATATTGAAAGTTAAGTATTCTCTCGTTCCCAATCGCGAAAGTGGGAATAAGTGGCCGGCAAACAGATCTTAAAGGTGTGGAATTTTCACCTTAGAATTAAGCAGCGCTCCGATGATAATCATCAGGGCAAGTACTCCCATCCATCCAATAAATCCTGATCCAAGCCATACGAGCCATAAAAGAATTGCTCCAAGTGGTGTAGGCACTCCCGTAAAATGTTTAGCTACTTCTCCGACATCGGCGTTAATGTTAAACTGAATCAGACGGCGCAGACCGCTGATGACATAGTAGATCGAAGCGATTGACGTAATGATAAGAGGAATCCCCTCAAGATGAGTATAAACTCCTTGGAAGATAAAGAAGGTCGGGACGAGAACGAAGCTGAGAAAATCAGCAAATGAATCGAGCTGAATTCCAAATTCGTTAGAGAGACCGAATTTACGGGCAATTTTACCGTCAATAATATCGAACGCTCCCCCCATCCATGCAAGGACTACGGCTACGATGAATTGATTTTGAGTAATAAAATACGTAGCAAGAAGACCGCAGGTGATGTTTGCCATTGTTACCAAGTTGGCAAGGTTGAAGTGACTGGTTGAGCGCCATAAAAAGTTCATTGAATTCCTATTTATTGAGAGATTAATAGTGTTATTATAACAAGTGCTTACGAAAATTTAAGAGTAATGGCGTATTGAGAGTCATGTTGGGCGATTTCATATGTATAATGGAGCTCTTCGCTGAGTCTTTGCAACATTTTATGTCCTATTTTGGAGCTGAAAAGGTATTTCTCATGACCGGCATCGTTGGTTATAGTAATGGTTCGTACAATGGAATCAATCTCAATATGAATTTGGCTATTTTCCGGAGCATAGGTCATGGCATTTTCAATCAATGCTAAGAGAACTTTTTTGAGTAATCGCTCAGGTGCCGAAACGATAAAACTTTCGGAGGGAAGCTGAAGAAGGAGTTGTTTTCGTTTCGCGAGAATGTCTACCTTCTGTACGATATTGCGCAGTGCTGTTGTGATATTTAGGGTTATGGGGTCTTCATAATCGGAACTTTCTAAAAAAAGAACATTTTTCAATTCCGTAGTTAAACGCTCGATATCATGTCCCAAATCAAGGATAAATTTATTTTTATCATATCCTTGGGTATACTCGTACACATCCAAGCGTGAACGCATAAGTGCGAGAGGTGTTTTTAGCTCATGAGCTGCTTCTTTGAACAGTTCTCCTTCTTTTCTCCTAAATCCTTCTATTTTACGAATAAGCGATTCAAAAGCGATCGATACTTCTTTTATCTCACTGCCAGCGTTATCCAGTGAGAAATCAAAGGGATCACCTATTTGCCAATCATGAGTTTTTTTGGCTAATGCAGCTAAGGATTTCATGTAGTAGTTGAGTAAAAATATACTGATCAATAAAATAGCAAGTAAAAAAATAAGATAGCGTGTTAAGAGCCTTTGTCCATATTTATCGAGCGCCGTATCAATTTTGCGCGAATTACTAATGGCATTTAGATAGATACTGTTGGGTTGTTGTACGGAAGCGACAATCTCATTATCATACGGAATATAAGGATGCTTAGAGACCAAAAAACGTAAAGCAGATACTTCGGAGTCATCAAGAATCATTTGATTGTGAGGAATAGCGTATAAAAAAGTCACGGAACTATCGGGGGTAAGCGGTTGTGTAATGTATTCATCGTTACTTTCATTCAATAAATGTTTAAGAACTTTTTGAATGTCATTTACTTTTTCACTGCGCATCGTTTGGAGGGCAACCATCCAGTTGAGGCTAAAGGTGATTGCCATTAGTATTGCAAAGATAAAAGAAATTTTAAATTTAAGTGATTTACTCCAATTAAAGCTCAATTACATATCCTCGTGTTTTGACGGTTTTAATAATAGCAGGGTCAAGTTTACGACGCAGGCGCCCCACTAATTCATCAATAGCATTAGGGGTAATGTTTTGTGGATTATCGTAAAGGGCATCCATGATTTCATCGCGTGAAGCAACACAAGCGCGTTCAAGAAGATAAAAAAAGAGTTTATGTTCGTTAGCACTAAGGAGAATTTCACTTTTTTCTTTTCGAATCGTTTTATGGTGAGGATCGATTTCTATGCCTCGAAATATTTTGATCGTTGGTGAAAATCGGCGTGAAAGTGCCACAAGTCTGGCGCGGAGCTCTTTAATATCAAACGGCTTTTCGAGATAGTCATCTGCGCCATACTCTAGCCCTTGGACTTTTTCATCGATGCTTCCAAGTGCACTCAGGACTAGAATGCCTAACGTATTGTTTTTAGTTTTTGCATAGACAATCAGCTCTTGCACACGATCTTTTCCGTGAAACGTTCGATCAACCAAAAAAACTTGATAATGGTACGCATCTAAGTAGCTTTTTGCCTCTTCGACATCGCAAGCTGTATCTATAATCCACTCTTTGTTTTCGAGTGAAAGTTTTAACAGTTCCAGCATCTCTTTTTCATCATCGGCAATTAGTAATCGCATTTAAAGCTCTTTGACCTCGTCTATAAATATCTTAATTGTTTTGTCTTTTAGTTCTTCTTTGATAGCGCAGGCCAGAACTATAGCTTCAGCTTTTTGTAAAAACAGGCTAAACAATCCAAAATCCCGTCTGGCACTTACTTGTTCTTCTGTGCTGACCAAAAAGGCCCCTGCACCGTAGCGTTTACAAGGGGAAAAATAAAAATCATCATATCCTTCTTCTAATAATAAATCAACTAAGGTGTCTTTATTCGCGATATCAAAGTAAATATCCATTTTATTCAAGTTCATTTTTTACCTCGATTATAGATCATTTTAAAGGCAGGCGGTAAAATCAGGAGAGTAAGAATAGTCGATGTGACCAATCCCCCAAGTACAACGATTGCGAGCGGTTTTTGGATTTCACTTCCGACTCCGGTTGCAAATAATAACGGTAGCAGTCCAAGTGCCGCGATAAACGCCGTCATCAGCACGGGACGAAGCCGTCTGCGTGCTCCTTCGCCAACTGCTTCATCGATGGTATAACCATTAGCCAGCAGAGTGTTGAAATAGCTCACCATAACGATACCGTTGAGCACTGCAATACCAAAAAGGGCGATAAAGCCTACCGATGCAGGGACAGAGAGGTATTCTCCGCTGATAAACAGAGAGATAATGCCTCCTGTAATCGCAAAAGGGATATTGAGTAAAATGAGCAACGTGTTGCTCACGGATCGGAAGGTAAAAAAGAGGATAAAGAAAATTACCACGATACTTACTGGAACCACTGCCATCAGCCTCGCAGAAGAGCGTTGCTGATTTTCAAACTGTCCTCCGTAAGTGATGTGATACCCATCTGGGAGTTTAATATCATTGCTTATTTTTTGTTTTGCTTCCTCAACAAACCCGACTAAATCTCGATTTTCTACGTTTGATCGTACAACACTGAGTCGTTCATTATTTTCACGAATGACTTGTACGGGTCCTTCGTTTTGTGTAATCGTTGCGATACTTGCAATAGGGACGCTTCCTCCTTCCATAAGAGGGATCTCAAGTGCGCTGAATTTATCAAAATCTTTTGCAATGTCACTGTCCAAACGGATCATAACAGGAGTCCGAATATTCCCCTCTGGTAAAGTATCGACGATAATTCCCTCGAGCGAGGCTTTGAGAAATTGTTGTAATTCACCGCTGCTTACCCCTGTGTTTGCGGTTGCAAAACGATCAGGCGTTACGGTGAGATAGTTGATCCCAGTATTAAGGGTAACGATAACTTCACTGGAACCGGAAATCCCCTCTAAAATTTTCCCTACCTGTGAACTGAGAACATTTAACGTGTTGATGTCGGTACCAAAAATTTTGATTGCCAAATCTCCGCGAGAGCCTGTGAGCATCTCAGAGATACGCATATCGATGGGTTGTGTAAAACTAAACCCAACTCCTGCAAAAGGTTTGAGGGCTGCTGTGATATTTTGGAGGATTTCTTCTTTAGAAGCGGCTTTCCACTCATTTTTTGGTTTTAGAACTAAAAATGTATCGGTTTGGTTGAGCATCATGGGATCCAAGCCCATTTCATCCGATCCTGTACGGGCAACGATGGTTTTAATCTCAGGAATATTTTTGATTAACTCTTTTTGAATGGCGAGATTTAGCTCTTTAGAGGCTTCAAGAGAGATAGAAGGTATGGGCTCTATGGCTAGGATAATATCACCCTCATCGAGTGTGGGCATAAACGTTTTACCTACGAGTGTGTAGAGTGAAAAACTAAGGATTAGGAAAATAATGGCTCCGGTAAAAAGTGTTTTAGTGCGATTGAGTGCAAATGAAAGAAGCGGTTTGTACAGACGAGCAAAAAACATATCCAACTTTGTCTCATGGTGAGGAGTGGATTTGAGCAATAGCGATGCGACAACCGGAATGACGGTCAAAGAGAGGACAAGAGAGCCCAAGAGTGCAAATACAATCGTCATGGCCACAGGTGCAAAAAGTTTTCCTTCTAACCCTTCGAGGGAAAGAAGAGGCAAAAAGACAACAGAAATAATGAGTAGACCGCTGAATACCGAGAGACTCACCTCTTTGCTAGCTCGATAAACGAGATGAAGTTTGGGAAGTTTTTGATTTTTTTCACCCAGGGCTGCAAAGGTGTTTTCCACAACAACAACAGCGGAATCGACGAGAATTCCCACGGCAATGGCTAATCCTCCCAAGCTCATGAGATTTGCAGTAATTCCCGTGGCTTGCATGAGGATAAAGGCTATCGAAATGGCCAATGGTAATATCACAGCGACACTGATCGCCGCACGAGCATCTCCTAAAAAGAGGAGCAAGAGTATGATAACCAGCACAACGGCTTCAGTGAGTGCTTTAGAGACAGTATCGACCGCTTTTTGGGTGAGTTCACTGCGATCATAAAAAGGGACAATTTTGACCCCTTCCGGAAGCGTTGGTGCAAGGATGGCAAGACGCTCTTTGATCTCAATAATGCTCTCTTTGGCATTTGCTCCTCGCAACGCCATAACAAGACCCTCGGTTGCTTCGCCGAGTCCATCTTTGGTTACAAATCCCATGCGGGTGCGAGATTCTTCATTAATGGCACAAAAATCACTGATACGTATCGGTCCATTGTGCGAATGGATGGTAATGTTGCCGATTTCATCTTTGTTCTTGACGCCACTTTGGACTTTGACCAAATAGCCTTCATCGCCTTTATCCAGTCTGCCTGCACCGTCATTTTTGAGGTTTTCGCTTAAAGCCTGTTCGAGTGTAGAGATGGTAATTCCAAGTCGTCCCATGGCACTTACATCGGGAACAATGGTGATGGTACGGGCTTCTCCACCGAGGGCATTGATGTCCGCAACTCCCTTTGCTCCTCGCAAGGCAGGACGTATGGTAAAATCAAGTAATTCTCGCTTGGCTTGCTGAGAGATATTTCCCTCGATGGTGAACATAAAAATTTCTCCCAATGGAGTCGTGATGGGCGCCATGCCACCATTGACCCCTTTTGGAAGGGCGCTCATTGCGCTTGAGAGTTTTTCAGAAACTTGAGCGCGGGAACGATAAACATCCGTACCATCTTTGAAATCGATGGTAATATCGGCAATACCGTATTTTGAGGTGCTTTTAAGCATGGTTTGATTTTCCAACCCCATGAGCTCAGCTTCGAGTGGTCGTACTACTCGTGATTCTACCTCCTCGGGAGACATCCCGGGAGCTTTTAGAATTATTTTTACTTGCGTGGATGAGATGTCAGGGAATGCATCGATAGGAATTTTAAGAAACGAATAGACCCCTCCTATGAGTATCCCCACCGCCATGAGTAAAATAACTATCCGCTGTTTGAGTGAAAACTCAATGATTGAGCTTAACATTATTCAAACCCCAATCCGCTCATTGCGCCTTTGAGGATGATGAGACCGCTAATGGCTACTTTGGTATTCGTATCAATTCCTTTTTGGCGCACCAAAACACCCTCTTTAGTTGTTGCCACGATTAGGAGTTCTTGAGCGCTAAATCCAGTACTGTTACGAATGAAACAAATGGTTTTTCCACCAAACTGTGCTAGTGCGTGCGACGGGATTAGGATACTGGCAGTTGGTTTTTGAGCGGATACTAATACGCCGATGGTCGTTCCGGCACGCAACTGTGAGCCACGAATACGTGCTATAGCGATGGCTGAGTTTGTCAAGCCGCTAATGGCAGGAGAGACTGAGATAACTGTACCAATAGGATGAGCGTCTTTGGACAAAACAGTGTCGCCTTTGGAAACAGAGGAGATAAGCCTTGGGGAGATATTAATCATGGCAACCATTGCGCTAGAGTCTGAAATTCTAAAATAGGGTTGATAAGGGGTGATTTTTTCGGCAACAGCCAGTGGGGCATTCGTGACAATACCACTTTTTTGAGCGATCACATTCATAGTACCATTGGTGTTAGCACGAACTCCTGCGATAGCGAACTGACTCTCCAGGACAGAGATTCGAGAACGAAGTATTGATGCTTCGAGTGCGCTGGTTTGATAATCACGATATGAAATTATTCCCTCTTTGTAGAGCGTTTCATCTTTTTTAGCGTTGTTCTGCATCGCTTTATAACGATTATGCAGTTCTTTGAGCTCAAAACTGTTTGCCATAAGAGACGGAGAAGCAATCGTACACAACGTCGAGCCTTTTTGGACATGATCTCCTTGGCGGACATTGAGCGAGATCACAGAGGCCTCTTGATCTAAAAAGTAGCTTTTAGATTTATCTTCGTCATAATCGATTTTAGCGATCAGTGGCCCTATAAGGGCAGTGTTGCTGATATTGACAGTGCTCGTGGTAATTCCAAGCTTTTTCATTTGTGTTTCGTTTATCGTGATTTGCGCCATCGCAGCTGTTGTTATTGCCAGTAATAGTAATAGTGATTTCATAACCAAATTCTCCCTAATTTTTCTTCCATTGCACTCATCTCTTGAATGTATTCGCGTTTAAGTTCTACAGCACGCAATTGCATGTCATAAAAACTGTTTTTTGTTGACAAAAATTCAAATTGGCTGACAACTCCTGCCTCATAACCTTTTTGAGCCATCTCCATCAGCGTTTTTTGATACTTTTGCGCTGTTAAGGAATCTTTATATCGCTTTTCTCTCGTTTGTAAATGCTCTAAAAGAGTATGGATATTCATTTGCAATTTTTGGTGTGTTACGTCTCGTCGATGAAGAAGTGCACTTTTTTCTGCCATCAATGCAGCGATTTTTTGATCATTTTTTTTACTTATACTCAACGGTATGTTAATACGAAAGTCAATACTGTTTTGTACCGGTTCATGCGTTGCACCGGCTCCCAGTGATATGAATTCTTTTCCCTCATAATGGGTGCTTTTAATGCGAGTATCGAGAATGTTGATTTGAGCGGTAAGAATTTGCAGGATCGCGGCATTATTGATTCTCTCTTCTGTAGCATTATCATCCGAGATAAAGTCGAAACGTAAATCATCAACAACGATTTCTTCATGGAGCATAGCAGACTCTTGAAGAGAGTGCTGAGCATGTTCAAGCTCCATCTCTCCCATAGCAAATTCTTGAACTGCCGTACGCTCATCGCTTTGCAATCGATAAAGTTCCATTTGTGACATTCGTCCGGCAGTCACTTTTTTTTGACCTATCAGGGCAGCTTCCTTGGATAAAGTGACTTTTTCACCTAAAATCTTAATTTTCTCTTGCTCGATCAAGGCTATGAGCCAATCGCGTTTCAGAATGACTTGGATAATTTTTTGTTGCAGTTGAATCTCTTGCTGAAGATTCTTCATATTTTGGTCATAGTAATTAGTTTGTGCTTCTTGGACGCCGAATTGTTTGAGCTGGTAATTGAGCATAGCACCATAGCGCATCCCATTGTCTACAGGGTCTTTTCCTGTGACACTGCTTGCACTTCCCTCAATCGATAAAGGCTCACCCGCAAGAGCCGCAGCCTTAGTGTGTGTATTGGCCAATAGGTGACCATTTGTTTGGATAAGGTCACTTGAGGCGTTGTAGGCATGATTGCATAGAGTGTTAAAACTCATCCCATACGAGAATGCAGGCACGAGAACAATAGCGCTAAACAAGGAAAATAATCGCATCCAAATCCTTTTTAATAATATATTGGCTAATTATAGGGATATTGGATGAGAAAATCTTGAGAAGTGTATTCCCCTTAATAAGTATCCGTAAGTGTTTGTAAAAATGCAACAATAGCATCTTCTTCAGTATCACTGAGTCCTAGATTCCCAAGTTCGGTGTGATTGACTGTTTCAGGAATTTCCGCAGCGCCCCAACGGCTTTGGTTTGTATCCCGTGTATTGTAAAATGATACGACCTCTTTAAGTGTTTTAAATACACCATTGTGCATATACGGTCCCGTTATAGCGATGTTACGCAATGTTGACACTTTGAATTTCCCTCGATTCTCAGCCGCTCGTCCATCGGCAATAACTTTAATATTTCCAGCAAGACCAATATCGGTAAAGTTGGCATCGGCAGCATAGGCAGGAATAGCCATGTTTTTTGGAACTCCTAGATTATCATACGTAAAATCAGTGAACAATCCCGGTGTACCGTCAGCGGTAGGACGGGTCGGATGACATGCGACACACTGTGCTTTTCCTTCAAATAGAGATAACCCTTCGAGCTCTTGTGCACTTAGCGTTGCCGTTCCTTTAATATAGGCATCAAATTTTGAGCTAAAGGGTGAAAATACTTTCGTCCGCTCATACGCGGCAATAGCGCGTGCAATTTTATCGTATGCCGTTTCTGGGTCATCAAATACATTTAACCCGAAGATTTTTTTGGCTAAAGGAGCATAGGATGCTGCCGCTACTTTGGCAACATACGATGCCTTATTGGGATTGTGCATTTCTATCGGATTTAGCGGTGGTCCTTTGGCTTGATCTTCAAGCAGTGAAGCGCGACCATCTAAGAATTGCCCTCCCGTATAGAGTCCTTCCACAACATCATAAATAAAAGCAGGAACGAATACCGCATAGGCAGCTGTCGGAGTGTTTCGTGTTCCAAATTGTCCTGCAATAACGCCTTCCGATGTAGACAAATTGCTATCAGGATCGGCGAATCCATTTGCCGCTGTATGACACGATGCACACGATTGACCTGAAGGTTCGGAGAGATTTGTATCAAAAAATAGTGCTTCACCTAGAGTCGCTAAATCAACTTCAGTAGAAGAGTGGGCAGAGGAAGTAGAACCTTCATTGCAGCCACTCAAGAGAAAAACCAATGTGGTAGAGAGTGCTAAGGTTATGGAACTTGATGTTTTCATTCGAACATCCTTTATGATAATGATTTTCAGAAATATATCATAAGAGATGCTATAAGTCAATAGTGATAATCGTTATTACTTTTACTGTTCGTTATTTTCTATCCTAATTCCTTCTATTATCTTACTTTGAAATATATGTCCATCATTGTGAATCAAAAAATATCCGATATTTTCACGTTCTAATAGTGCGATTGCCTGATCTACTCTCATAATAGAAACACCTGTGGCGATTGCATCTAACGCGGTGTTGTCCCCTTTTCCAAACAACGTTACCGAAGCAAAATTTTGCTCAGATTTTCCTGTTTTCGGATTGAGAAGATGATTATGCTCTTTATTACGAATATAGCGTTCATAATTACCACTGGTACTGATGGCAAATCGAGGCAAAATTGAAGTTACGGTTGCAACGATACCTTTAGAATGAAAAGGATCTTGGATACGTACCTCACATTCTCCTAAGCACCCAATATCTCCCGATGCAGCAATCACCGCTTTTTTGACTCCACGGCGTTCTAATAAAGTGATAGAGAGATCAACCGCGTATCCTTTGCCAATACCGCCTAAATCTATAATCGTTCCCTTTGTCACACTTACTTTCTCGTGATCCATCCAAATATGGGTTCCACCTACAAAAGTCAAAGCATGCTGGATCTCTGCTGATGTTGGGAGTTTTTCCTGTGTTCCGAAATGGTATGCTCCATGGCTTAAAGAACCGATTGTTATATCAAAGGCACCTTGCGTTTTGTGATTCATTTCTATCGACCGCTCTAAAACAGTACGTGTTACATTCGATAGATTTGCTTCATGATCACGATTCAATCGTGAAATTTCCGAATCACTTTTATAGGTTGAGAGCTTCTCATCCAAATCTTTAAAAAGGGAAAATACCTCATCCGTAAGATTTTCATCTCCTGCGGGTATAAAAACCTCGTCATGGTCAGTAATATTGACACTGATGAGGGTTCCCATATGCATCTGAACCCGCTCATCGCCGAAAAGAAAAATTACTAGAGATAAAAAAAAGAATAATGCTTTCATACCGAAAGTGTACCATTTGAACAGCATCTTTTTCTAAATGATAATTGTTTGCATTATTAATATTGCTTTCAGCTTGCTGCTCTATAATTTCGCAATCAATAATCACTATCATAAAAGGATACCCGATGAAAAAACTCTTCCTAAGTACTGTTGCCGCTATGGCGATTACCACTGCATTATCGGCTGATGAGCTAAGTGACCTAAAAGTACAGCTTAAAATTCTAAGTGAACGTCTCAGTGCGCTAGAAGCGAATGATAAAAAGCAGGGTGAACAAACCAATGCTCTTACATCTGAACTGATTAATGTTCAAAACGCGACCTCGTTTAGCAGTGTCGATATGTCTAAAACTGAAGCAGGCTTGGGTGCAGCAGCATCAAAAGTTTATTATTCTAAAAATCCGCTCTCTATTGGTGGATATGGTGAAATGTATTACACACACCAAGAGCATTCGGGTGCGGACGAGACGGAGGTCTATCGCTTTGTCCCTTATATCGGATATAAGTTTAGCGATACTATCATCTTGAATTCTGAAATTGAATTTGAGCACGGCGGTGCAGAAATAGCGATTGAGCAGCTTTATCTTGATTTTTTGATTAACCCGGCATTTAACGTTCGTTTGGGTCAACAAGTTGTCCCTATGGGGCTTATTAATCAAAATCATGAGCCGGTACTTTATAATACGGTAAAACGTCCTGATGTCGAAAATTACCTTATTCCCTCAACGTGGCATGAAAATGGATTAACGGTTTATGGAAAAACGGACACGTTCAATTATGCAGTAGGTGCGGTTGTAGCATTGGATATGGGTCTTGCAAATCATGATGGAGTTCCTGATGAAGGAACTTATGGTAAAAACTGGATTCGGGATGGTCGTCGCGGAGGGAATGAAACAAACAGTCAAACCTCCAATCTTGCGGCTGTCGCTCGTCTCGATTACACTGGGATTAACGGTCTCCTTATAGGTGCAAGCTTCTATACAGGAGAAGCAGGTCCCTCTACGAATGATAAAGAAGTGGGACGCTTAACCCTTGCTGATCTTCATGCCCAATATCAAAATGAGGGTTTTAAAATCAAAGGACTTTATGCCCAAGCACATTTAAGCCATGCGGATTCTTATCTCGGACTTCATACGGTCGGTGATACAACTCTCGATTTTCCATTTCATCCCGAATCTGCACGGGGAGGCTATGTGAATTTAGAGTATAATGTCTTACCATATTTTATACAAGCAAATGCACGATTACCGATCTTTTTCCAATACGAAAACTACAAGTTAGCCACATCAATGGTCAATGGGATTGCGTTTGGAAATACAGAAAGCTTTACCTATGGTCTGAATTACTTCCCCCATGAACAAGTGGTCTTAAAAGGGGAGTACAAAGTGCGTCATAACAAAAATGATGCCGACTCAGCCAACTATAGTAATGAAGGTATCTACTCGTTTGGATTAGGATTTATATTTTGATTAAAACCGTTTTATTTCTTTTAGTATTACCTCTTTTGGCGTTCGCTCAGGTTTTGGGTGATCCCGTAGCATTGACTCAACGGACATTCGGGGCCAAATCGGTGGAGCAACAAAACGTTATTTTAAATGACGTGCAAATGCAACAGCTTGTCAAAGCGTCACAACAGCCTATAGAGACGAAAATTTATCGCCTCTATATCGCTAAAAACGACTTGAAGACAGTGGGCTACGGAGTGCTTTTGAATAAAAAAGTTCGTACTAAAACAGCTATTTCCCTCTATCTCGTTGGAGTAGACGGTAAAATTAAATCGATTGAAATCGTTGCCTTTAATGAGCCTATCGAGTACCTCCCCACGGCAACATGGCTCAATGTGTTTGATCAAAAAAGCAGTGCCAACACGCTCAAACTAAATCAAGACATTCCAACCACAACTGGAGCAACATTATCCGCTCGTGCTATTACTGACGGAGCACGTCTTGCTCTTTCTCTACTCGATATTATTAAGCCTTAAAAATGAAATTTATCGCCTCTAAAAAACTCTCTGATAACAGCATGATGAGCTCAATTATTAGTGTCATGCTCTTCTCTCTTATTCTTGCCATGGTGCTTAGTATGGCCGCAAAAGGAATCGATTATGGAGTGACACCAATGGAGTGGAGTGCTACCGTATTGGGTAATGAAGCGGAGTTTATCGATCCGATGAGCTTTAATGATCTTCTTTTGGGAATTCATACTGATCTTTTTGGGCTTATCATTACGTTTATTCTTATAGCTTCTGTCTATGCACGCATGGGACGCAGCCGTGTTATGATGATTAGTTTCTTAACCCTTTCCTTGCTCTCACTCCTCGCTTATCCTATCGGGATGCTTTTTTCTCCGTTAATTGGCAGTGCTGGAGTTATTCTTTCTTTGAGTGCATTTATCCTATTCCATAGCTTGATGATTATGGGGGGGCTAGATTCCCTCATAGGGCTTCTACGGAAAAAATTCTAATGAATTCTAAAGTTTTACAGTTTCTAGCCTTGGCATTTAGCACTCTGGTGATACTGCAAGCCTTTTTAGGGGTAGTGCTTTTTGGACGATTGGTCGGATTTAGCGTTCACGATGTGAGTGTGTATTATGGAAATAAATCATTGCATGGGTTGTTGGAAGTGACTCTTCCCCATACCCTTTTTATCTCTATAGCTCTTATGGCAGTGCTCCATTTTTTGGCGTTTATTAAAACCATTGATCCCAAAACTACAAAAAAAGCGACCTATTTCCTCTTTATTCTTTTTTTTCTCGATCAGTTCAGCCCACTGTTTATTAGTATAGGTTTGGAATCCTTTGCCGTACTTAAACTCTTTGCGTTTCTCGGCTTTCAAATTGCACTGTTATGGATTTGGACTTTACTTTTCAAGCAAACACTACAAGAGTTCAGATAATCGAAAATTATTAGTGTGAAGTTGAGTACAGATGTGACTTATGCTAAAATAGAGGATCGAGATAAAAATTTTGATGGAGGGAACGATGCTGGATATAGCCGTTTTCTCGCACGAATAAACGATACATTTTAAAGGTTTTGAGAATGAACAAGGATACGATGACACTATTAAGCGCCTGTACCAAAGGTGGTATGGCGACAGTGACAAGAATTAAGGCAACCGGTCCGTTAAAACAACGTTTAATCTCTTTTGGGCTGATGAAGGGATGTGAAGTCAAAATGCTCGAGTGTGGAATTTCCAAAAGCACGTTTGAAATCAAAGTGGGAAATGTCTCTTTAGCGCTTCGCCGCGAAGAAGCCGAGCTGATCGAGGTATGCAATGTCCGATAAAAAAATTAAAGTAGCCTTAGTAGGGCAGCCTAATGTCGGTAAAAGTATGCTGATTAATTCAATCAGTAATGCACGCCTGCAAGTCGGTAATTTTACAGGGGTAACGGTTGAAAAAAGCGAAGTTGTTTTTGAATTTAAGGGATATTCGATGAGGGTTGTGGATCTTCCAGGAACCTATGCTTTTAGCGACTATTCGATCGAAGAGCGGGTCACTCACGATTTTTTATGCAATGAAGAGTATGACATCATTTTAAATGTCGTTGATTCGACCAATCTTGAAAAAAATCTTCAACTTACCGCTGAACTTATGGGTATGAATAAAAAGATGGTTCTGGCGCTGAATATGAATGATGAAGCGAAAAAGGAAGGTATTTTTATCGATGAGGGGATGCTTTCTCAGCTTTTAGGGGTAGAAGCGATAAAAGTTTCTGCGGTTGAACAGACGGGCTTGGGGAAACTGCTCAAAAAAATTTTAGAGATTTACGAAAATGATTTTAAAGTGCCTAAACTTATTTTTAGTGAAGCGGTGGAAGAGGAGATAGGACAACTTGAAGAGTACCTAAATCGGCACCATTTTAAAGCGTCTATCAGTAACCGTGATATTGCTATCAATTTGTTGAAACAAGAGAAAAAGACCTACCGAACACTTCGCGATAACCCTATATGGACAGAGCTTCAGCCGATGTTGATCGAAGCAGATCGTCATGTATTGCTCCATCACGATACGGATGATATGAAAGAGGCGTTTGCAGAAGAGTATTTCTCTTTTAATCGGGGAATTATTGCCGAAGCGGTAAAAGTCAACAGCAAATCTCAGATGAAGAAAACAACGACTGAAAAGATTGATGCCGTATTGATTCATCCGATATTCGGAATACCGATTTTTCTCTTTTTTATGTGGGGATTGTTTCAGCTCACTTTTGAACTCGGGTCTATACCGATGGATTGGATCAATGGCTTTTTCGGCTGGTTCGGCGCGGCCATAGGAGCCACGATCGGCAATGATGAAATCCGCTCTCTTGTAGTCGATGGAGTGATCTCAGGAGTTGGGGCGGTGGTCCTTTTTGTCCCCAATATTGTTATATTGTTTGTGGGGATTGCATTGCTTGAAGCAACGGGGTATATGTCACGAGTCGCTTTTTTACTGGATGGATTTTTTCATAAATTTGGATTGCACGGACAGTCATTTATCCCGCTCGTTACAGGATTCGGATGCTCGATACCGGCGTATATGTCGGCACGGATTCTTAAAAATGATCGGGATCGGCTGCTGACATTATTTGTCATTGGATTTATGAGCTGTGGGGCCCGTTTGCCGGTTTATGTTCTTTTTACCGGAGCATTTTTTGGTCCCGAGATGGCGGGAAGTGTATTGTTTGGCATCTATATTCTCGGCGCAATGATTGGATTAGTTGCGGCTAAAGTATTAAAGATTACTGCGTTTAAAGGGATTGATGAGCCATTTGTTATGGAAATGCCAAAGTATCGGCTTCCATCGGTGAAGCTGATATGGCATACTGTAGTGACCAAAACGACGATGTATCTCAAAAAAGCCGGGACTTTTATCGCTGCTGCATCATTAATTGTATGGTTTTTAAGTACGTATCCAAAAGACAGTTCCCTTGATGCTGTGTATACGGTAAAAATCGAAGCAGCAGCATCAAAAGAAGAGGTGAAAAGTTTAGAGAACCAGCTCGCCGAAGCACAATTGGAACAAAGTTTTTTAGGGGTGATCGGGCATACAATCCAGCCTGTGTTTGCTCCTCTTGGCTTTGACTGGAAAATGGCAGTGGCATTACAGACGGGATTGGCCGCAAAAGAGGTAGTCGTCTCGACATTGGGAGTTTTGTATTCACTGGGCAGTGATGCTACCGAATCAGATAACTCACTAATGCATGCCATTAGTTCTCATATCCCATTGGCTTCTGCTGTGGCGTTTATTGTAGTGATAATGACTTACCTTCCGTGTTTAGCGGCATCGGTTGTCTTCACACGTGAAGCAGGGGGAATTAAATATTTTTTCTATCTTTTTGCTTTTACTACGATAGTAGCCTATTTACTCGCATATATAGCGTATCATTTGACATGTTGGTTGACCTAACAGAGATTTAGAACCTCAGCTTATCACAGAAGAAAATGATATAATCATGATTAATATAATGATAATAGGTTGATTATGAATTTGGAAATAATGTATGAGCAAACAAAACATTTGTCTGTTTTGTTTGTTGAAGATGATGCATTATTACGTGTGCGAATCGTTGAAATACTCGAAGAATATTTTCACCATGTTGATTTTGCAACAGACGGAATCGATGCACTTGAAAAATTTAGGCATCATCATGAGGTCAAAAATACTTACTACGATTTAGTCATCTCCGATATTCAAATGCCTCGAATGGATGGCGTCCAACTTGCTGCACAATTGTATGCTTTACGTGAAGATCAGCCTATTGTTATTATCTCAGCACACACTGAAGTCGACTATTTGATAGCCTTGATTAACCTCGGAGTGGCTCAATTCATTACAAAACCGATTCAATATCAGCAGATGTTAGAAACTCTCTATACTGTATCTATAAAAATAAATTTAATACCGAAAAAATCTATTCAGCCATCGCATATCCTTTCATTGGATGATCATGTTATATGGGATAAAGAGAAGCAGTTGCTCTTGTGTGATGAGGTGAGTGTCGCTTTGACTAAATATGAAATCTATTTAATGATTGTCTTAACATTAAAATTTGGGCAAGTGTGCAGTACTGATGAAATTCTAAACCACTTTTTTCTTCATGAGATCGATATAAGCTCTGAAAGTCTGAGAGGAATGATGATGCGATTGCGAAAAAAACTTCCGGAAAATACCCTTACCAGTATTTATGGATTAGGCTATCGCCTCTCGGGTATCTAAGGGAAGGGTAATCGTAAATAACGCACCATCCTCGATATTTGAAGCAGTAATCTCTCCTCCCATTTTTGTCTTTATAATCGCACGTGAGATATATAAACCTATACCGCTTCCCTTCGTTTCGTCTTTCGTTGTAAAATAAGAATCGAAAATTTTATCAATGACAGCCCATGGGATTCCTCCGCCATTGTCTTTTAGGGTAATGGCAGCATTGCTTTGATCTGCAACTATTTTAATATGGATCTTGGGGTTTATTTGGTTATTTTCCAACAGTGCATCGCGGGCATTGTGAAGCAGATTGATGATGACTTGCTTAAATTCACTTGGTGAGCCCATAGCTAACAATGGTGCATCTGAATACTCTGCTGAGATCGTAATTCTGTTGGCTTTGAACATTCCCGATAGAAGACGAATCGATTCTTCAATGGATTGATTAAGATCAAAAAGAATATTTTGTCGATCCGGTTTGACAAAATTTCGAAAATCGTCAATGGTTTGAGACATAAAGAGAATCTGTTCCATCGAGTCTGTATTCATTTTTTGGATGTAGTTTTCATCCACTTTTCCTTTTGAATACGCAAATTCGGCATGTTGGATAATGACACCGAGCAAATTGAGAGGTTGACGCCATTGATGGGCAATATTGTCAATCATCTCACCCATTGCTGCGAGTTTTGATTGCTGAAATAGCATCACTTTTTGATATTCTATTTCACTTTCACTGGCACTCAAGGCGCTTTGTAGTCGCTGTTTTTGTAAAGCAGAACGATTGAGTTCATCAATAAATCTCTTTTTGTTGCGATAATCGATAAAAAACATTAGTAACGCCAAAATAAATAAGTAGGCAGATAACGGGATGATGAGGTAGCCAATGGAGAGATAGAGATGCTGTTGCCACGCTAGGGCGGTGATAATCCCTGCCAATAAAGAGATGAAAAAATAGGAAATAACAACACTTAGATACTGTTTTCGGATCATTTGCATTAATAGCAATACGCCAATGATAAAGGAAAGAATAATATTAAGAGGTTGGTAGAGAGAGGGCTGCACTCCCAAATCACCGTTCAAAATATTTTCAACCATAGTCGCATGGATATAGACACCCGAACGAACAGAACCGTCACTCATCGTGTACATACTATCCAAACCAAGAGCCGTAGAACCGATAAAGACGTATTTTCCTTTTAATCTCTCACGGGTAACACTGCCGTTTAATACATCGACTGCAGAAATTTTTTCATACTGATCCAAGGGATAAAAAGAGAGAAGTGCATTGCTGTGGCTGTCAGCAAAGAATCGCTTGCCGCTTTGGGTTAATTTCATTCCTCCCACAAATGGGGAAGCTGCATCAAACTGAATTCCTTTACGTACAGAAGCCGTAGCCGCCATACCCAGTGTCGGTATCCATACATCTTCATGCTGCATGACCAAGGGCAAACGCCGTAGTATCCCATCTCCATCCGCCATTGCATGGATATGTCCGATTCCTTGGGAAGGTTGCTGAAAACGGGGCAAACTGCATACCAAATTGTTTAATGGGTACAGATTTGTATTTTTAAGAAAATTGTCATAGGTTACACTACTTGGCAGTATACAAACACTGCTTTGTCTGTCGGTATTCGAAAATACCGGTAAGACCATCGGTGATCGATGTATTGCATCGGATAAGACAGCATCATTGTCGTGCAGAGATTTAGGCAGACCGTCAATGGTGATCTTGACTCCTAAAACGTTGTTATAAAAGCTTTGAAGTATGATTGGGGAGGTTCGATCCTCTTCAGAAAAAACCATATCCATTACGATAGCTGATGGTTTAGAATTGGTAATGGTATCAATTAACTTAGCCGTGATGATTCTAGGCCACGGCCATTGACCCAGCGCTTTTAAGCTTTTATCGTCAATTTCTATAACCACGGTTGATGCAGGAGAATGAGAAGAGGGCATTGCATGAGTGAACCGGTCGTAGAGTTTGTAATCGAGATAGGCGAGTAAGGGATTTTGCCACCAAAAAAGGTAAAACAGGATCGTTATAATCAACGATCCCGCAATTAATAGCATGTTTTTTTTCATAAAACTAGCGTACAATCACTTCAACACGACGATTTTGAGGTTCAGATACACCATCTTCTGTTAGGACAATAGGATCATTTTCTCCATACGAAGTGACGGAGCTGCGGTCTAGTTTCACATTGTGTTCTAAAAGATATTGCTCTACCGTTTTAGCGCGTTCCAATGCCAATAGGTAATTTTTATCAGCATCACCGGCACGATCAGAATGACCGATAATATCAACAGCAGCAGGTTCATGCGACGAAATGAGCTGGATCAAGTCATTGACTTGATTTTTAGAAGATTCGGTCAAATCAGCTGTCCCTGGTTCAAAATGAAACAGCATTGAAACAGGCTTTGTCGGAAGCATATTGAGTTGTTGCGCGTATTTCTCACGAACAGCCTCTGGATCAGCTTTTTCAATCGAAGAGGGCTGTTTATCTTGCGCTGCTAATGTTGTATACGAATAAGGTTGATCAACGATAACGCTTCCAATATCAGTTTTAACGACGACTGCATTATGGGAAGATTCATTATCGAGTAAAATAACAGTTGTTTTAGGTTCATACGTCAGAAAAGGCAACGATAAAAGTAGGGCAGTCCAAATGAGTAATGGTTCCATAATTATTCAGCCTCCACGATAAATTTGGTGCCACGAATTCCAATAATGCCCTGCGGTACTTTGATGGTCACTTTTTCAGGTGCCAGTTTCCCTATTTTCCCTGATTCAAATACGATCGTCCCTTTTGGAAGCGTCACATTAAAATGGAAATCTTTTTGTGCAGGAGCAAAGATATAATCATCGATAATAAAGATACTTTCAGGACCAATAGCGATACGCGTTCCGTCGTTAAACGAGACTCCAATAGTTGTTTTTTTAGCCGTTTGAATGCTGTCTCCGGTAAAAAGATGCTCCCCTTTTTGAATGGTGTGTGGAATATTGTCATGTTTTACAATGGCATTACCCTGAACATTTTTAATAAATGCTACCGGTTGGGAACCCCAAGCCAAAAGTACAAATCCCATCATTATAATAAGTGATTTCACCATCATCCTTTTTTCGTGTAATAAAACAAATTTTATCGTATTTTCGCTTACGCTAGTGATTAAGTTAGGAAACTATTAACTGTTCGTGGGCTACAATTAGCGTATGAATAAAATATTAATGATAGAAGACGATCTCGAGCTCGCCGAGATTTTGACTGAATTTTTAGAGCAGTATGATTTTAAAGTGACGACGGAAGACGATCCGTTCAAAGCACTTAGTATCCTCAAGCTTGAAAAGTTTGATGCGGTAATTCTGGATTTGACGTTACCTGGAATGGATGGGTTGGAGGTATGTGAAGCGATTCGCTCTCGTCAAAATATCCCGATTATCATCTCATCGGCACGTTCGGATGTGACAGATAAGATTAACGCGTTGGAATTGGGTGCGGATGATTATCTTCCCAAGCCTTACGACCCGCGAGAACTCGAAGCGCGTATTCACTCAGTGTTACGTCGTTACGATGCGGCATCTCAAGCAGCAGCAGAGAATGAGAGTGATTTTAACCTCAACGAATCCGCTATGCAGATCAGTTACAAGGGGAGAACCTTGGACTTTACGAATGCAGAATACGGTATTCTCGCACACATGATTAAAAAGCAGGGGATGGTGGTGTCACGCGAAGATTTGATTCACAACGTGAGCGCTATCAATGAAGATTCTTCAAATAAAAGTATCGATGTGATGATGGGACGTATTCGTAATAAACTAGGAGATAAAGCCCTCGTCGAGTCGATCCGCGGTATCGGGTATAAACTCTTAAAATGATTAAATTTTTCTGCCCGTTTAGGGCTAGCTTCAGTGCCTTAGCGGCTAGCGTAGACAACGGGATTCTATTCCGTAGGCGTGCAAAATAATGATTATTAGACGTAATGCCGTTTTACTAACGGTTCTTTTCGCTCTTGCCGTTACGGTAGGGAGCGTTAGCTATACATTTTATCAACTGTATCAAACTAATCGTACCAAGCATACCGATAATCTCTTTAATAAATATTCGCTTATTTCCCAAATTTATAACACTTTTCTACTCAAACAAATCTCATTGCCTATTTTAGAAGCCAATCTGGCCGTGTATGATTTGTATATTGTAAACGATGCAGGCTATCACAATATTACCGAAAATGCAGTTGTGCTCAAAGAAGAAGGACAAGCAGTATCGCAGTATATCTCGTTTGAAGCTCCCTATAATGATTTGATTGTGAGTCAAGTATATGTCCGGATGCTCGAATTTGAGGGAAAAATATATTTTTGGGTTCAATCCGACCATCACTCGATCCTTTTAGAAGATCGCAAAGTTCAAGCGTATAATTTTTCCTATTTGTTGTATTCCTATGGAACTATTTTACTTATTTTACTATTCTCTTTTGGGTTGATTATTGTTCGTATCGCACCACTTCGACGTTTGCGTCGTCAAATTGCCCGTTTCGGTGAGGGGGATATGGGCGTTCGATTTCATACGGACGGAGAAGATGAGATTGCATTGATCGCCAATGAGCTTGAAACGGCTCAAAATAAAATTCGTTCTCTTATTGAATCTCGAACGCTTTTTTTACGCAACATTATGCACGAGCTTAAAACTCCGATTGCCAAGGGGCGTATTGTTACGACCATGATTTCGGATGAAAAACAGCGGGGACGATTTGTCAGTATTTTTGAAAGACTCGAGGGTTTAATTGGGGAATTTGCTTTGATTGAAGAGATTAGCTCCGGGTCTCAGCATCTAGAAAAAAAAGAGTATCGCTTGATCGACATTATCGATGGTGCGATTGACAGTGCAATGGTGGAATATGAATCGGTAGATTCCAATATTGATGCCTCAGTTAAAATTGTGGTTGATTATCGGTTATTTGTAACGGCAGTTAAAAATCTTATTGACAATGCTATCAAGTATTCTCCTGAGAAGAAAATGTCTATCTTTATGGAGCATGATGAGATATTTTTCACCAATCTTGGTGAGCCTTTAAAAAAACCTCTTGCCCATTACATCGAACCTTTTACTAAAGATCAGCCGACCAAAGACAGTTTTGGCTTAGGTCTTTACATTGTCGATGCGATTTTGAGAGAGCATGGGTATGTGCTGGCTTACGAGCGACGCGATACGCTTAATTGTTTTATCTTTGTCCCCATAAAACCAAAAGGAAATAGAAAGTGAAAGAAATACTCATCACGAACGACGATGGATACGAATCCGAAGGATTGCTAGCCCTGATTGATGCGCTTAAAGATTTTGGGCACATTACCGTTGTTGCCCCCTCTACCGAAAAATCAGCATGCGGGCATTCGCTCACTCTTACACGTCCTCTCTCTTTTATCAGCGTCGGGGATGATTTTTACAAACTTGACGACGGGACACCTAGCGATTGTGTCTATTTGGCGCTGAATTCGTTGTTTGAGGTTAAAAAGCCTGATCTTGTTATTAGCGGGATTAACAAAGGCTCAAACATGGGGGAAGATATTACCTATTCAGGAACAGCTGCCGCAGCTATGGAGGGCGTATTGCAGGGTATCCCCTCTATTGCAATCTCTCAAGTGATGGACTTTACCCAACCAGTTGGGGATTTTGCATTGGCTAAAATGGCAATTCGAGCGTTGGTTGAAAAGATTTTTGCGGGTGAATTTCCTCTCAAAGAACGAGAATTTTTAAACGTTAATATCCCATGGGATGTGAAAGAATTGAACTTTTGTCCAACGTATGCGGGATACCGATTTTATGCTAATGATGCTCATCTACATCGCAATCCAAGAGGTCTGGAATATTATTGGCTAGGCCTGCACCCCCTTGAGTACAAGTCCAGAGAAAATCGTCAGGGGCACTGTGATTTTGAAGCAATTGAAAATGGGATGGTATCGGTGAGTCCGATAAAATTGGATTTAACGGCGTATAAATCGATGAATACCTTACGAGAGTGGCTGTGAGAAACGCTCGAACTAAACTCGTTTTTGGCGAAGAGACGTACGAGAAACTTCAAAATGCTAAAATTCTTCTCCTTGGCGTCGGTGGCGTGGGAAGTTTTTGTCTTGATTGTCTTTATCGCTCGGGTGTTCGAGACATCACCATCATTGATTTTGATCGCTACGATGCGAGCAATCAAAATCGCCAGATGCACTCAGAACTGCACGAAGGCGATCTAAAAGTCGATGCTCTTAAAAGTCATTATCCGGAAGTCATTGCCATCGCAGAAAAAATCACTCCAGAGTGGGTGGACGCGTATGACTTTGAACCCTATGATCTAATTCTTGATGCCATCGATGATATGTGGGCCAAAATTGCTCTTATCCAAAAATGTTCATCCAAGCTTATCTGCTCAGTAGGCTCCGCAAAACGACTTGACCCCACTAAAATTGAAGTACGCTCCATCTGGAAAACCGAAGGCGACCCCTTTGCTTCCAAACTACGTAACGAGTTGCGTAAACGAAAATTTAACGGTGATTTTAGCTGTATTTGCAGCAGTGAACTCCCTCGTATCAAAGAAAAAGGAAGCTTTGTTGCCGTGACGGGAGCTTTTGGATTGGCAATGTGCTCGTTGGCGTTGCGTCGAATTACAAAGCTTTAGTTTCTCCGCGCTATAATGCCTATTATTACTTCACGCGGAGAGAACAGTGGAACACAAAGAGCCAATGACCAAATACGGATTTCAACGATTATCCGATGAGCTAAACACCCTCAAAAATATCGATCTTCCCGAAGTTAATGTGGAAATAGACCGTGCCAAAGAGTATGGCGATTTAAAAGAAAATTCTGAATACCATGCAGCGCGTGAAAAACAAGCGTTTATCGGTACACGTATTGCAGAGTTGGGCGCAGTTATCTCTATAGCTCAGATTGTTGATCCCAGCGTACTTGAGCATGCACGTGTGAGTTTTGGCTCGACAGTGGTATTGTGTGACCTTGATACCGACGAAGAGGTAACGTATACGATAGTCGGCGGATGTGAGAGCAATCCTGCACGCGGACTTATCTCGTTTAACTCTCCCTTAGCTAAGCAACTACTAGGACGCGAAGAGGGAGATGATATACATGCAAAACTTCCTGGCGGCATAAAAAAATTCGAAGTCTTAGAGGTTAAATATCAGGAGATAGTCTTTGAAAGCCATTAATGTTGGGATAATTGGGGTAAGCGGGTATACAGGTTTAGAGCTTGTTAAGATGCTCCTTAACCACCCTCGCTTTACTTTGACGTATTGTGCCAATACCGAGGGTGAAACAAGCTTGAGTGATCTTCATCCTGCCCTTTTTGGTGTATGTGATTTGGGTGTTGAAAAGGTTGATTTAGATCGCGCCGCTTCGATGTGTGAACTTATATTTTTAGCTCTTCCTCACAAAACCGCGATGAATGCCGCCAAAGGTTTGTTGGATCGCGGTGTAAAAATCGTTGATCTTTCCGCTGATTATCGTCTAAATCGTGAAAATTACGAAACATTTTATTGTGAGCATGAAGATATTACTAATCTGGAGCATGCCGTTTATTCTATACCGGAGTTGCACGGACGTATCGCAGAGGGCTCGCGCTTAGTTGCCAATCCAGGATGCCATGTTACTGCAACATTGATGGCACTCGCACCTTTTTTAAACCATATTGATACGACACAGCCTATTTTTGTCGATTCTAAAACCGGCGTTTCGGGAGCAGGTAAATCACCTACGTCCGGCGTTCATTATGTGAATGTCAATGATAATATTAACTGCTACAACATCATAAAGCACCGTCATGCCATTGAGATAGAACAACACGCGAGCCTCTTGTGCGGTAACGATGTTAAAGTGACTTTTGTACCTTCTCTCGTCCCCATGACTCGCGGAATGTTGGCGTGTGTCTATGCTACGTTAAAATCGGATATTCAAGCAGATGAGTGTATGGCAAAGTTTTATGAAGGTCAGCCGTTCGTCCGTGTTCGTACTGCACCGCCTCACACTAAAATGACAGCAGGGACGAATTTCGCAGATGTATACGCCACTCGGCACGGCAATGCTTTGGTTACTATGTGTGCGATCGATAACCTCATGCGCGGAGCCAGTTCACAAGCTATGGTGAATGCCAATATCATGATGGGGTTGGATGAATCACTCGGAATTCCTGTGATTGCGTATGTCCCTTAAACAACTTCATGATGGGGCTATTTTAGTAGCTGATTCTCATTATGCACCGTGGCGAATCCCTTTTATTGATTTTTTGCGAGCAGTAGAAAATGAGACCATTAAAACCACACAGCTTATTTTGATGGGAGATAATTGTGACCTTCTTTTTGGTCCGATTAGTGAAACGGTTCTTTTAAATCAAAAACTTGTCGATCTTCTGAATGTGCTCTCAAGAAAAATAGACATACTCTATTTGGAAGGGAATCATGACTTTAGACTTGCCTCTGTTTTTCCGAATATTACCATTGTCCCGCGTCATCACCAGCCTTTTATGATGCTGTATGGTTCTCAAAAAATTGCTTTATTGCACGGTGACAGTCGGGTTGCTTTGGGGTATGAAGTCTATACGGCGCTCATTCGTAATCGGCCTATTTTGTATGGTTTAAATATCATTAATAATATTTTTGGCGGGATTATCATCAAGTGGCTTACTCGGGATATGCAACGAAAAAACCATTGCAAAAAAATTGAAAACTTTGAGTCAATTGCTCATCGACACAGTGGCAAAAAATGGATTGAGGAGTGTGATATGGTAGTCGAAGGACATTATCACCAAAACAAATCTTTTGACTTTGAAACGTATCGTTATTGTAACTTGGGTGCTTTTGCTTGTAATGAAAGATATTATGTTGTAAAATCATCTCAGAACCAACTCATTTTAGATGAAACACTATTTAGCAAGGGGCCCGGATGAAGGTACAAAAAGATATTCTGAAGGTTGGTAGCAATGAGATGGAATTGGTCGATTTTAGAATTTTTAAGCGTGAAGGTGACGAAATCTATGAAGGAATTTATGGAATTAATGTTGCCAAAGTACGTGAAATAATTCGTCTTCCGATATTAACTGAACTACCTGGTACGCCAGAGTTTATAGAGGGGATTTTTGACCTTCGAGGAGTCGTCATTCCTGTTGTTAATCTCGCTAAATGGATGGGAATAGAAGCACCTGAAGAGATGGAACGGGGCGCTCGCGTTATTATTACGGAGTTTAACAATATTCTTATTGGCTTTGTCGTACATGAAGCAAAACGTATTCGACGTATCAACTGGAAAGACATAGAACCTGCCTCCTTTTTGGATAACAGTACGGATGGATCAAAAATAACGGGTGTAACTCGTATTGAAGATGATAATGTACTGTTGATCTTAGATTTGGAAAGTGTAGTGCAGCAGCTTGGATTATATCAGCCTGGTCATGCGACAATGAATGAGCACAATAGCAATTTTGACGGCTATGTTTTACTTCTTGATGACAGCTCAACTGCGCGCCATATTATTAAAGATGCCCTAGAAAAAATGGGTTTTCACGTTATTGAGGGAAGTGATGGAGAGCAAGGATTAAAAATCCTAGAAGATCTTTATGAGATACATGGTGATGCTCTTTCATCGAAGTTACGTCTTATAGCCTCGGACATTGAAATGCCACGCATGGATGGATTCCACTTTGCTGCGAAAGTAAAAGAGGATCCAAGATTTAAGATGATCCCTATTGTGTTTAACTCTTCAATCAGTGATCATTTTAGTGAGATGAGGGGTAAGGAAGCAGGAGCTGAGGCCTATTTGGTCAAATTTGATGCAAATATTTTTTATGATGAAGTCGCACGGGTCGTGCAAACTCATATTTTAGGGGTAAAACATGGATGAATTTGAAGAGATATTACAAGATTTTTTAATTGAAGCATTTGAACTGATTGAACAGCTTGACCAAGATTTAGTAGAATTGGAAACACGACCGGATGATTTGGATTTACTGAATCGTATTTTCCGTGTAGCACATACCATTAAGGGTGCAAGTTCCTTCCTCAATTTTGATGTCCTAACGCATTTGACGCATCATATGGAAAATCTGTTGAATATGGCACGGCATGGTGATCTTGTTATTGATGCGAATGTTATGGATGTTATTCTTGAATCCATTGATTTGATGAAAGCACTTTTGGTTCGTATTCGTGACCATGGTGAAGATTCTGGACTGGATGTTTCAGGATGTGTTGCGAGATTGGACGTTGTTGCAAACGGCGAGTCTGAAGCTGTTCCTGTTGCAATCGAAACACCTATGGTGCAAGAGCCTGTTGTATCGACAGCCAACGAGGAAGAACCTGATTATGCCAACATGAGTGATGCTCAAGTCGAAGCAGAAATCGAGCGTCTTTTAGCGCAAAAGCAAGCGGAAGCCGTTGCCAAGCGAGCTGCTACGGCAGTTGCCACCACTGAAGTGGCTGAACCTGATTATGCCAATATGAGTGATGCAGAAGTCGAAGCAGAAATCGAGCGATTATTGCTTGAAAAACAATCTCAAGATGCAGCTAAACGTGTGCAAAAAAGCCAAAATGCAACACCTCAAGAGCCTGTTGCTCCAAGTGCACCTGCAGTTGTCTTGGCCCCAGCACCACAGCCTAAAACGGAAGTGGCGCCTGTGGCTAAAGCAGCTCCTTCTGCCCCGGCACCAAGACGAAGCGAACCAAAAGAAGAAGGAGATTCTAAAGGGGGCGGCGTAGAGCAAACCATTCGTGTTGATGTCAAACGTCTTGACCACCTCATGAATCTCATCGGAGAACTGGTACTGGGTAAAAATCGTTTGATTAAAATCAATGATGACGTCGAGGAACGATACGAAGGTGAAGCGTTTTTAGAAGAGCTAAATCAAGTCGTATCCATCGTTTCATTGGTCACAACTGATTTACAGATAGCCGTTATGAAAACCAGAATGCTCCCAATTGGAAAAGTGTTCAATAAATTCCCTCGTATGATTCGTGACTTGTCGCGTGAGCTCAATAAAAAGATCGAACTGGAAATCGCAGGAGAAGATACAGAACTGGATAAATCAATTGTTGAAGAAATCGGGGATCCGCTAGTGCACATCATTCGAAACTCATGTGATCATGGGATTGAGATTGGTGATGTTCGTATGGCTGCCGGTAAATCTGAAGTAGGAACCATACAGCTCAAAGCGTATCATGAGGGCAATCATATTGTTATCCAGATTATCGATGACGGTAAAGGTCTTGATGCGGATATGCTCAAGCAAAAGTCAATAGAAAAAGGGATTATTACGGAAAAAGAAGCCGATGCAATGTCTGAAAAAGAAGCATTTGGTCTTATTTTCCGACCTGGTTTTTCAACCGCAGCACAAGTGACCAGCGTTTCAGGTCGCGGTGTAGGTATGGACGTAGTAAAAACCAACATTGAAAAGTTAAACGGTATGATTGACATTGATTCCGAAGTAGGTCATGGAACATCGATGAAGCTCAAAATTCCATTAACACTTGCGATTATTCAAGCCTTATTGGTTGGAGTCCAAGAAGAGTATTATGCGATTCCTCTTGCATCCGTACTTGAGACCGTTCGTATTAGCAAAGATGACATTTATACCGTAGAAAACCGTTCGGTTATGCGCCTTCGTGATGAAGTTCTTTCTCTGGTACACATCGGAGATATTTTTGAAGTAGAACGTGTATTTGATAGCAGTGAACACGCGTATGTCGTTGTACTTGGTCTTGCTGAGAGTAAGATCGGTCTTATCGTTGATACCCTTATAGGACAAGAAGAGATTGTTATTAAATCTCTTGGAGAGTATCTAAAAGGAATTGAAGGAATAGCCGGAGCAACCATTCGAGGTGATGGAGGGGTAACGTTGATCGTTGATGTCGCAGCACTTATGCAGATGGCCAAATCCGTCAAATCTACCATCGGAAGCGAGAGTGGAGATGCAAAAAAATTAGGTGTCAAAAATAGCGCAAGCGATTATTGTGTTATGATCGTCGATGATTCGAAAACGGATCGCACAATTATGCGCAAATCCCTTGAACCGCTTGGCGTGACTCTCGTTGAAGCGGTTGATGGAGTTGAAGCTTTGAATATTTTAAAGCAAGGTGATCATTATTTTGATGCGATGCTGATTGATATAGAGATGCCGCGTATGGACGGCTACTCTCTGGCTTTGGAAATCAAAAAATACAATAAGTATAAAAACCTGCCTCTTATCGCAGTAACCTCACGAGCAGGGAAAGCAGATCGTATGCGTGGTGTTGAATCAGGAATGATTGAGTACATTACTAAACCGTATTCTCCTGAGTATCTGATGAACGTGGTCAAACGTAATATTAAATTCAATGAGGGGCTATAATCATGAGCGAAAAATTACAACAAATCATTAACAGACAAAATCAAGCCCTCATCGGCGATGATCAGAAAGTCGATGAAGTGATTCAATTGGTGGGCTTTATCGTTGGAGAAGAAGAATTTTCGATTCCCATCTTGAGTATTCAAGAGATTATTAAACCTATTAGCTGGACGCGTGTACCGCAAATTCCATCGTACATTTTGGGTGTCTTTAATCTACGCGGATCCGTTATTCCGTTGATTGATTTACGGGCTCGTTTTGGTTTGCCGTTACAAAAACATACGGATGAGACTCGCTTTATCGTTATGAAAAATGGTGATGATGTTGCAGGATTTGTGATTGATAGACTTACCGAGGCGATTCGTATGCCCAAGCGTGATATTGGACCGGCACCCGATACGATTTCTGAAAGCGAAACGATGATTGACGGTGTTGGTAAGCAAGCTGATCGTATTGTAACCATTTTGAAAGTGCATAAATTATTAGAACGAAATTTCTAAATTAGACGTAAAATGAATACATCCATTTTACTACGCTAGCCGCTAGGGCACTAAAGCTTGTCTCTTTAGAGACAGAAATCTTTGTATTTATGGCACAATAGCATTCATGAACGAAACACATTACCAAGCCAGACGGCAAAAATTACTAGCTAGCATAGAAGAGGGAGTTATAATCCTCTCCTCGTCTCCCCTTAAAACACGTTCCAATGATACGGAATACTCTTACCGCCAAAACAGCGATTTTTATTACCTTACCGGATTTGAAGAAACGAACAGTGCTGTAGTTTTAGTCAAAACACGTGAATCCAATCGAGTTATTTTATACGTTGAGCCCCACAGCGATGAGTTCGCATTATGGAACGGAGCGCGTCTTGGTGTTGAGGGTGCAATGAAGCTTTTTGATGTTGATGAAGTTCATAGTATCCTTGAATACCCCAATCATATCAAAGAAATTTTGCGTGAACACATTGCCCTTTATTTTGATTTTCACGATGACTCCAATCATTTGAAATTAGCGCAGCAAAGCGCAAAAGAGTTGCGAGAAGCACGAGGTGTCAAGCGAACCATTCGCAGTTTTCATGATGTAACACATTTGACCCGTTCGATGAGATTGATCAAATCACCTGAAGAGATAGACAAAATACGCCATGCGATTTCTTTAACCGCATTGGCGCATCATGAAGTGATGAAGCGATGTCGAGATGGATTAAAAGAGTTTGAATTACAAGCGAGTATGACTTATATATTTTTATCCAATGGTGCAATGAATGAGGCATACGGAGCAATTGTAGCCGGTGGGAATAATGCGAACACCTTGCATTACATTGATAACCGTGACGTCTTAAAAGAGGGTGATCTGGTACTTATCGATGCTGCTTGTGAATGGGAACTCTATGCTAGTGACATCACCCGTACTTTTCCCGTCAATGGAAAATTCACTGCGGCACAGCGTGAGGTATATGAAAAAGTTCTGGACGTTCAGTTACGTGTGATTGAGGCAATGAAACCCGATGTTAAGCGTGATTGGTTGCAGCGCTACAGTGAAGAGTTACTGTGTCAAGCGTTGATTGATTTAGGGATATTAAGCGGAGAGGTAAATGCACTAATCGAAGCGAAATCCCATAAAAAATACGCTCCTCATGGAATCGGTCACTGGATGGGGCTGGATGTTCATGATCCGTGCCCGTATGCAGACGACGAGGGGCAGAGCTTGGTATTTAAAGCGGGAATGGTAATGACTATCGAACCTGGGATCTATATTCGAGCTGACGATGAGAGTGTATCCCTAAAATACCGAGGAATCGGTATCCGTATCGAAGATGATATTCTTATTACCGAAAGCGGATGTGAAAACCTCTCCTTTATGATCGCCAAAACGGTTGAGGAGATCGAATCGATGTGTAGGAGTTAGCTATTGTAGCTATAACTCCACCCGCTCAAGCCGTCTTTTGCTTCTTTAAATTCATCCGATTCTCCCAGAAAATCAATAATATGCATTAAAGTCCATGGAATAGTATTGGCTTCCGCATCGTCTATGATATGGCGAGGCATCGGGGTGTCTTGCGGGGTTTGCGCAAAAGCAATACGTTCGCGATTACTAAGAACATGAGACGTTGCTGTAATCGAATATTCTTGGCAAAATTTTTCCAACAGTTTCTCTTTTATTTCTTCAGGGATTTTATCTGCAGTATTTAAAAAGATACTAAAATGGAGTGGTAGCTTAGGGGCAGTCAACAGTGATGGTGCAGCCATAATAATATACTCAACATTTTCGAGATGTTTTTCAATTTCATTTTTTGAGAGATACGTATGGATCTTAAGAGGTTTTGCTTCAAACATTGGTGATATTCCCATTTAAAATTTTACGAATAAGATCCGAAATACCAATATGAAGATTGTAGTTTCGGATCGGAAAATCGAGTGTTTCATCGACGAGATTGATTGTATAACTGCTCAAATATTTCCCCAAAATTTCTAAATCAATCGGCTGATAGATTTCATTCGTAATTTTTGTACGGACTAATTTTCCTTGATCGTTACTTTTTGCAAGGGTAAATGCGAGCGTTTTAAGACTCATCAAATCGCACCAACGTAGTAATAATGCAGGAGTTAACACCTCATGAGCATTCCCTTCCGGATCAAAAAGAAGGTGTTGCTCCCGTAAAGGAATAAGAACACTTAAAATAGCTTCTACAAAAGGAAGTGTTTTCTGTCTCCAAAAAGGAGCTTCATCACTTCGCTCTAAAGTCGCAGAAATAGCACCTAAAATAGCAGTTGAATTACCTGTCGCAAGCAGTGTTGGCATAGAATGTAATGTCATAGGAAATCTTTTTTACCGAACTGTAACCTTTTTTGTATAATATGTGTATTAACTAAAGGAGATTATATGTTGGACAAAGGTTGGATGACAAATGCAATTTCGTTAGGTTTAGTAGGGAGCTCGTATGCGTTTAGCGGGATTGGCTCGGATATGTTGCGCAGTGCAGGGTTGTTTGCCCTTTCAGGAGCGGTTACCAACCAGCTTGCGATTCATATGCTGTTTGAAAAAGTACCATTTATGTATGGATCTGGAATTATATTGGATCGTTTTGAATCGATTCGAGAAGCATTGAAAACACTGATTATGGAACAATTTTTTACCCCTGAAAAGATTGAAAGCTTTGTCGCTTCGCAAGAACGCACGATTGATTTAGCTCCTATTATTGAAGTAACTGATTTTACACCAGCATATAATGCCTTGGTAAAGAGTGTGATGGAGTCAAGTTTAGGTGGAATGTTAGGAATGTTTGGGGGAGAAGCGGTTATTGGAAAACTCAAAGAACCGTTTTTGGAAAAAATCAAACTCTCGACGATTGAAATATCACAAAGCGAATCCTTTATCAATGCTCTAAATACCCATCTGCATCAAGGCGCAGGACATTTGACCGATACGATTGGTGAAATCGTTGAAACACGTTTAGCCGAATTGACTCCGCTAATGGTTAAAGAGATGTTGCATGGACTTATGCAAGAGCATTTAGGATGGCTTGTTGTATGGGGCGGAGTGTTCGGAGGCGCGATAGGAATTGTGTCAGCTTTTTTAATCTAAATGATTTTACTCAAAAGACTTGACAATAAGTGACTCAATGTATTATAATTATCTTGTTGAAGGACTGAGCTCTCCGCTGAGGAGAACTTAGCGTTAGCGTAGGCAAAGGGGACTTAGTTCCCTTTGCGTTTATTTAAATAAAAGGAAATAATTATGAATAATATATTTGAAAAACTAACCCACCAAATGACCGAGATGATCGATTCATCCATCTCTTTAGCATTACTCAATAGAAACAGTGAAGCCGAGCCTATACACTTTTTATGGGCACTGCTTGCGAACAGTAACTCACCGCTTAATCAAGCGCTGATGAAAATGAATGTAGATAAAACAGCCATTGAATTGGATGTAAAAAGTGTTGCGAGCAAGCTTCCAAGTGTCTCGAGTGTAACGAAAGAAAGCATTCGTCTATCACGTAATTTTGCACACGCATTAGAGCGTGCTACTGCAGAAATGGCAGTCAATGGTGATGCTTTTATTGCAATTGACACCTTTTTAGTAGGGAATCTCAGTCATCCTCCATTTAAAGACATTTTAGGAAAATATGTTGATGTCTTTGAATTACGTAAAACTCTTGAAGCCATGCGCGCAGGGCAAAAAATAGAGTCTCAAAGTGCGGATGAAAATCTTGAATCTCTCGCTAAATACGGAATCGATTTAACAAAACTGGCAGTGGAGGGGAAACTCTCTCCTGTTATCGGTCGAGATGAAGAGATTAGCCGAATGATGCAAATTCTGATTCGTAAAACGAAGAATAATCCAATTCTTTTGGGTGAACCAGGGGTGGGTAAGACTGCTTTAGTGGAAGGACTCGCACAACGAATCATCTCTAAAGATGTCCCGCTTAGTTTACAAAACAAACGAGTGGTTGCATTGGATATGAGTGCTCTTATCGCAGGAGCAAAATATCGAGGTGAGTTCGAAGATCGTCTTAAAGCAGTGATCGATGAGGTTAAAAAAAGCGCCAATATTATTCTCTTTATCGATGAGATTCACACGATTGTAGGAGCTGGGGCAGCTGAGGGATCCATGGATGCTGCCAATATACTCAAACCTGCTCTTGCACGAGGAGAACTTCATACGATAGGAGCGACAACGCTTAAAGAATATCGTAAATATTTTGAAAAAGATGCCGCGCTTCAACGACGTTTTCAACCTGTTCATGTCGAAGAACCGAGTGTGAATCAGACGTTACAGATTTTACGCGGACTCAAAGAGCGATTGGAAGCGCATCACAGTATTACTATTACCGATTCAGCATTGGTTGCAGCAGCTAAATTGTCGGATCGATACATCAATGACCGATTTTTACCGGACAAAGCGATTGATTTGATCGATGAAGCCGCAGCAGAATTACGCATGCAAATCGAATCTGAGCCCAATGCTTTGGCAAGCGTCAAACGAAAAATGACTCAGTTGCAGGTCGAAAATGAAGCATTAAAGATGGAAGAGAGTGTTGCAAATACAAAACGTCTCGAAGAAATTATCAAAGAACTTGCTGATGTAAGTGAAGAACGTCGAAGTCTTGAAGCCCAGTTCGCCCATGAAAAAGAGGAGTTTGATCGCGTTTCAAAAATCAAGCGTGAAATCGAATCCAAACGTCGTGAAGCAGAAAATGCACAACAAAGTGGCGATTTTAGTAAAGTTGCTGAGATCACTCATGGGCAGATTCCTAAATTACTCAATGATGAAAAAGAGCTGCAAGAAAAATGGAAAGTGATGCAGTCTCAAGGAACATTGCTTAAAAACAGTGTAGATGAAGCGTCGATTGCAGGCATTGTCAGCCGTTGGACAAAAATTCCTGTAAACAAGATGCTCCAAGGTGAAAAAGAAAAAATTCTCCACATCGAAGATGAGCTTAATCGTGATGTTGTAGGACAAGAAAAAGCAACCCATGCAGTAGCACGCGCTATCAAGCGAAATAAAGCAGGACTCTCCGATAAAAGCCGTCCGATTGGATCGTTCTTGTTCCTAGGACCTACGGGAGTAGGGAAAACGCAGACGGCAAAAACGTTGGCGAAGTTTCTTTTCGACAGCAGTGAATCGATGATTCGCATCGATATGTCGGAATATATGGAAAAACACGCGGTATCGCGTCTGGTCGGTGCACCTCCGGGATATGTCGGTTTTGATGAGGGCGGACAACTCACCGAAGCGGTACGCCGTAAACCGTACAGCGTTATTTTATTCGATGAGGTTGAAAAAGCACATCCCGATGTTTTCAATGTATTGCTTCAGGTGCTCGATGATGGACGTTTGACGGACAATAAAGGGGTAGTCGTTGATTTCACCAACACTATCATCATTTTGACCTCTAACATCGCTAGCGATAAGATTATGGCCCATCATGGAGAGAGTGGTTTGGAAGAGATGGTGCTAGGTGAACTAAAGCTTCACTTTAAGCCTGAGTTTTTGAATCGTTTGGATGATGTTGTTGTGTTTAATCCGTTGGGAGAAGCGCAGATTTTGAGCATTGTCGATCTTTTCTTTGCAGATATTGCGGCAAAAGTCGTGGAACGTGATATTACTCTAACTTTGAGTGATGCGGCAAAACAGTATGTTGCAGAAGCCGGATTTGATCCAGTTTACGGAGCACGACCTCTTAAGCGCGCATTGTATGAGATCGTAGAAGACCGTTTGGCTGATTTGATTCTAGGTGGTGAAGTGACTGAGGGATCATCCGTTGCTTTTGATGCAAAAGATGGTGAGATAACGGTGAGTGTGGCATAAGAACATTTGTTTTAAACGAATCGGGAGCGAAGCCCTCGATTCTACGCTAGCCGCTAAGGCGCTAAAGCTTGCCCTTGCAGGGCAGATCGGAACGTGGTACTATTTCATTTATGCAAAAAATTATTCTTACTTTTATTTTTATTTTTGGAACACAGGTGTTTGGATGTACAGGGGATTGTATGACCTGTCATCCTGCACTTTTAAAAAATATCGATTCGGACAAACGGCACAAACCGATGACCACCTGCATCAAATGCCACAGTGCTAACCCTGAAAAAATGGCAGATTGCGGAAGTGACTGTTTCGCATGTCATCCCGTCGCTAAAATCGAAGCAGCCCGAGTGGCAGAACATGCCGTTATCCGTGAATGTCGTGATTGTCACATGAAGCTAAAAACGTCCCTATCCATAGACATGCTTCCAAAAGGACAATCATCACAGACTACATTAAGAGATTTTCTAAAACCCTAAGCGTACAAGGGTTCTAAAATTTTATTAAACCCGTCGAGAATTTTTTGTAAGAATTTTTGAGCTTCATCTATCATCTTTTCGTTTGTTTTAACATTTTTAACAGCATTGTCAAATAGATCTACAATCCCTTTTTTTGTATTATTTTTAACATTTTCATCGCTATTTTTTAAATCACCCATAAGTTTAGTAATATCCGACGCTACTTTATTGATCGGAGAGTTTTGAGTCTGATCTTCGAGTTCTTTCATAAACTTATCGATATAAGGTTGTGCTTTTTTCATAAAAGTATCAATTTCTTTTTGATCTTGCTCACTAATTCCGTTACTGTCAAGTTTAAAAGAAAACGCCTGCATGGATGAAAACGAGAAGCTGCTTTCTTTTGAAGTATCGCTTTGACGAGAATCCAATGAAAGCTCTTGCGTATTTTCAAAATTTAAGGATAAAGTATCTCCGCTACTGGTTTTCATATCAAT
>JAUYRN010000008.1 GCA_030696775.1 Sulfuricurvum sp. | reverse complement strand
GGGTTCAACGTTTTCAAAACTATCGTCACCCTCAGCGGAATTACGTTTTTCATGACCAAAGCCCATAACGTTCTTCCCTTTCTTACGTTCTAAAATCTGACCTAATCCATCAAATGCACCACCGCAAATAAAGAGGATTCCGGAGGTGTCGATTTGGATAAAATCTTGATTTGGGTGCTTGCGTCCCCCTTTAGGAGGGATGTTGACAACTGCACCTTCAATGATTTTAAGAAGTGCTTGTTGAACCCCTTCGCCTGAGACGTCACGGGTGATAGAACGGTTTTCGCTCATACGGGAAATCTTGTCAATCTCATCGATAAAGACGATTCCCTGTTGGGCTCGTTCGATGTCACCATCGGCGGCTTGGAGAAGTTTGGTAAGGATGTTTTCGACATCTTCACCGACGTATCCAGCTTCAGTAAGACTGGTTGCATCGGCAATGGCAATAGGGACATTAAGAACACGTGCAATGGTTTGCGCCATGAGTGTTTTACCGCTTCCGGTAGGTCCGATGAGCAGGACATTGGATTTGGCAATTTCCGTATCATCGTTAACATTATGATGCTTGAAAATTCGTTTGTAGTGATTGTAAACCGCAACGGATAGAAGTTTACGGGCACGCTCTTGCCCGATAATGTATTGACCTAAAAAAGTATTGAGTTCTTTTGGAGTCAACAATTCAGTATTTAAATGTTCTCGTACAGAGGAAGAATCATTGCTGTTCTCTCCAAACATAATTTTATAGGCGGAAAACACACAATTTTTGCAAATGTAAACATTGTTACCGGCAATAAGTGGGTTTTGATCGCTTTCTTGTGCTTCACAGAAGCTGCAATGACGGTGTATCATGATTCTTTCCTTTCGAAGGGGATGCCCCGTTTGGTATTAATAATAAAGGTACATATATTTTTTACATACTCACTTGACGTGGCATTTAGCAGTGCGGCTGCATTTTCTTGGAGAGGTTTCCCTGACTCAAAAAGTTCTCGATATGCTGCTCGCAGAGCATCAATATCTTCACGCGCAACATGGCGGCGAAGACCGTTGAGATTGAGCCCTCGCAATACTGCGCGATTGCCTTCAACGAGACAATAAGGCGGTACATCTTGTGAGAGAGCCGACGCTCCGGCTATCATGGCATATTCCCCAATCTTTACAAACTGATGAATCGGTGTCATACCGCCGACAACGGCGTAATTACCCATCTCTACGTGTCCTGCAAGGGTTGCGGCATTGGCTAATATACAGTGGTCACCGATGAGTACATCATGTCCTAAGTGAACATATCCCATGAAGAGATTATGATTGCCTACAACCGTTTTACTCCCGCCGCCTGCAGTTCCCGGATTAAAAAGGGTAAACTCACGAATGGTATTATGGTCGCCAATGATAAGTTCTACCTCTTCACCCGCGTACTTTAAGTCTTGGGGAATGGAGCCCAAAACAGCGTGAGAAAAAATAGTATTGTTTTCGCCAATGGTGGTTTTTCCATAAATGCAGGTACTAGCGGCAATCTTTGTCCCTTTTCCAATCGTAGATTGACCAGAGATAAAACAAAAAGGTCCGATTTCAACATCTTCTGCGATAAGAGCACCCTCTTCAATTACTGCAAGTGGAGATATTTTACTCATAATGTTACTTGTCCACGATCATAGCTTTGAGTTCAGCTTGAGCAACAAGAGTGTCGTCTACATACGCTTTGCCCTCTAAAACCCAGATGGCACCTTTGTGTTTGATGACGTTCATACGGTATTGGAGACGATCTCCGGGACGGACAGGGGCACGAAATTTTGCACCATCGATACTCATAAAATAAACTACTTTATGAGCGGCTTCTTCTTCGGTCATATCCATGCTTTGAAATGCCAAGATTCCGCCGGCTTGCGCCATTCCCTCTAAAATCATAACGCCCGGATAAATCGGGTGACCAGGGAAATGACCTTCGAATATTTGTTCACCGATGGTGACGTTTTTGAAGCCAATAAGTGACTCATTGGGAGTAAGATCGGTTACTCTATCGACGAGGAGAAATGGGAAACGGTGGGGTAAAATTTTTTGTATTTGAACGACATCCATCATATTTGTAAACACCTTAGGTAAAAAAATCCCCCAATTTTACCGCAAAAATTGTTAATTAATAATAACGAGTTTTTTCCCAACGTAGAATCCTAATTTTTAAGTGCATGCTTGACCAGCAAGTCCGCCACTTCGAAACTTGCATCTACAAACTCCAACTCCGGCAGGTCTCTCATACTTTTACGCTCTTCGGCACTGTCAATTTTGATAATGATGTTGGCCTCTTTGCTATAACCGAGGACGGCTTCACTGATGAGTCGTCTGTTTTGCTCACTGCTCATCGTGATGATGATCGCTTTTGCCTCTTTAACCATCAACGACTCTAAAACGGGGAGTT
>JAUYRN010000005.1 GCA_030696775.1 Sulfuricurvum sp. | reverse complement strand
CCGTATCTTCTCCCAGTGCGATCACTGCTGCCGTTCCGCCAAGAGTTGCGAGGGTGGTAGCGTCGTAGGTTTTACCCGCGGCCGTGAGTCCGCTGACGGAGAGGTCGGCTTTGGCAATGGTGGCCGTGCTGGTTGTATCTGCTAAAGAGTAGTTGATAGCGACTCCACCATTGGTTCCATCTGCTAAAGTATAAACATCCGCAACAATAATCCCACTGGCTGCATTTTTATCTGCAAATGTACCTACAACACTGGCTGTAAGTGTTTCACTGCCTACAAATCCACTGAGGGTTCCTGCAGTTGTAGATGAAGTGCGTAATCCATCATAAACTTTATCGGCAGTTGCAGCTGCTGTGATGCTAAGCGCTTTAGGAGTAATTGTAAAACTACCTGCTGTATTACTGCTTAATGCTTCAGTATAACCAGATTTCAAAACATCTACTGCTATGTTGCTATATGTGCCGGCATTGGTAAAGCCAGTTATCGTGTTGCCTCCATAGATAAATGTGTAATCTGTACCATATACCCAAGAGCTGTAACCGCTTCCAAAAATAGTCGAAGCACCCCATAATGATGATAGATCATACGACGAACCGTTATAAATATAGCCAGATGTAATATCAGAAAGTGCATAATTTAGAGCTATGTCTTCAGCACCCATATGCCATCCGCCATTTGCGGAAAAAGTTGGGTATGTTCCATCACTTCCAGTGATAGTCCATCCAACATAAGTGCTTAAAGTTTGCATTTCAGCAGTTGTTTTCCCAGTGCCGCCTGCACTGGTACTTTTCCCACTCGTCTGCATATCCCAAAAGGAGTTAGTAATTGAGCCACCGCTGTTCGATCCTACTAAACCGCCGACAGCACTAGAGCCACTCACACTTCCTATTGCGTATGAGTCTGTAATTGAGCCACTGTTAGACCCTGCAAGACCACCTGTATAAAAACTACTACCACTATTACTAACGCTTGCTGTTGCGTATGAATCTGTAATTGAACCCGCGTTGCGTCCTGCAAGACCGCCGACATATATTGCCGAAACTCCAGTTACACTTCCTGTTGCGTATGAATCTGTAATCAAACCGGTATTGTATCCCACAAGACCGCCGCCATAAGTACCCCTACTGGATACAGCTACTCTTCCTGTTGCGTATGAATCTGTAATTGAACCAGCGTTGTATCCTGCAAGACCGCCGACATATGAACGTCCTGTTATGTTCTCATTCACTAATCCAATGTTTTTAACGACGGCACTAGTCCCTGTTCTTCCAAACAAACCTATATAAGAGCCACTTATACGATAAATCTTAAGATTTGATATCGTATGCCCAAGCCCGTCGAATGTTCCTGTGAAGTTTGTAGTAGCATTTCCAATAGGCACCAATCCCATATTGCTATTCCAAGTAGAAGTACTCGAAGCATCGATATTTGCACCTAGTGCATAGTTGCCTAAAAGGTTTGTACTGTATGCTAACCCTTGTAAAGAGTTTGCTGCTCCAGTTATTTCATCTCCAGCACTCCCTAAAGAGTCTATTATGATGTAGTTTATAGCCGTACCGTCACTTCCAAGTGTTGTAGAAAAACGCCCTGTTGTCGCTATATTGATAGGTGCATTGAGATTATAAGTTGCAAGATTTCCGCTTGCTGTTGAAACTTGACCGTATTGAAGGGCAAGTCCGGCAGTAGATGTCAAATCCATCTGAGCATTGATGTTGATATCATTTCCTGCCGTTAGTGTTAGAAGACTTTGATTCCAAGCCATAGCTTGATTGACATTGATATTATTGTCTGCGGTGAGGGTTATATCAGTACCATTATTTAAGGTTGTATCTATGGTTCCTGCTGAGATACTTGAACTTGCAAGATCAGTTCCGCCTATTGATTCTATGGTTATATCTGTCGGATCAAGTAGCCACTCTTTTGCTTTGATAGTTGTATTGTTGCTTATATGTAAGCTTTGTCCGCTTGTTTCAACGCTTCCGCCAACGGCATTTATACTACCGCTGACAGTGGTTGCTCCGCCATGAGCAAACATTTCCACATGCCCGGTAACATCATCCAGAGAGTTTGCTTCAACTACGCCTGTGTTGTTGACTACACCTTTTAGTAGTTCATTGACGGCATTGGTTGTAAGAAAGATTTGGCCTCCATCTGCGATGATGGCACCTTTATTCTCGACCAAAGCGTCAAGTACACCTTTGTTTATCGTCAAGCTTACAAGAGAGTTGCCATTTAGGTTGATGGTCGCTTCATTTGCGCCTGTGAGATGTACTTTTCCTCGCATGGCGGTGATCGTCCCATCATTTTGAACAGTGTTTGCCAAAAGTACTGCGTAGCCTGAGTTGCTAATATCGATAGTTCCCATGTTGATAACAGAAGCAGTGCTATCCCCTTGGAAATTATAATTTCCTGCATTAAAATCTGTATCACTCAGCGCTTTAGTTGTTGCTAAAATGCCTGCTGTGTTGATGCTTGCTGTGGAGTTAAAAAGCACCCCGTTTGAGTTGAGTATCCAAACCTGTCCGTTTGCGTTGAGTGTACCATCTATGATCGACTTCTCATTTCCAACTACGCGGTTAAGTGCTACTGCGCTTGAGTTTGGCTGATTGAAATTTACCGTCTCATTTTTTGCTATGGAGAAGTCTTGCCAATTGATTGTGGTCTTTTGCGAGGCCTGCCTTATAGTGGTTACACTACCGTTTTGGCTAATAGCAGCGCTTCCGCTTGTGACAGTTCCTCCTGATGGAGAAGCACAGAGAATAGTAATACTTCCTGCAACCACTGAAACTACAAGGGAAATTTTACCCCCTTTGAGTATTCGAAATGCATTGCGATAATTATTGGTCAGTCTCATGATGTTCTCCGATATAAATAAAATTTATATCATATACTACACTAAAACAATCATGAAAGTATCATAAAAATTAATACTTTTATTATATAAAAATATTATATTAATTAATTATTTTAATATAATACTTTTGGTAACTCTATTGTGAATTTGTAAGAGTTTTTCATGGGCTAAAACCCTCTGATAGCTATTGTATTTGTAGTATTTGGCATCAGTTGAAATTTACTTAAGTATTATTAGATTTTGCATTTCATGAAACGACCACATTATGTATAAAAAGCTGTTTTAACTTTGCAATCTGTTGTTTTGTCAATCCCGTCTCATCAGTAAAGTCTTTGACTTCCGTTGAGCTTACATACAAGTTGGAAACTTTATCAAATGGTATAAAAGTATTCAAAAATTCTTCGTTTTGTAAAACTAAAATTAAAGCTTCTACATCCGAGTTTAGCAAAAGAGCGGTTGTTCTGTCTGAAATACTGTTTGATGGATATTTTAATTGGCGACTGTCCTCATCCATCGTTTTCAAATGAGTCGTGACATAGCATTTTAGCCCGTTTTTGATCAGTATTTTTTGTCTTGCTATTGCTTTTTGCATTGTTTTTTCATCTGCACCTATAAAAATTTCAAGAGGAATTCTCCCATCTTTATCGATAAATGTATCAAAAAAATTCGACATATAATGTCTAGAAATTTCACCTCCACCAAACAATGGAGCAAAATTCACCTCGTTGATAATGGCTCCATTTTCATACCAAGGTCTTGAAATATCCGATGTAATCAAATCTATACCAACAACACTCAATCCAAAAAGTCTACTTGCTTTTAGTGCTATATAAAGATTTTCTGCATGTACTATCTGTGTTACATCTTCATCTCTACCGCCCCATCTTCCAGATTCTATATCTCTAAGCGGTATCCAAGTCTCATTTTGAGGTATCGAGTTGAAGTTATAGCCATACTTCGTAATAGAGTCTTCCGTCAAAGCGTCCCGTGGAAAGAGGCTTGTTTTCAGCCAAGGTGCTTTAATATCTTCTAAACGATTGGCATCGGCTATCAATTCAGAAATTGTTTTGACGCCATCAGCTTTTACAGAGATTGGAAGTCTTTTTACGGCATAAACTAATTTTCCTTCTGCTATAAATAGCCTACAGCAGATGCCTTCAACTTGTCTCTCAACAATGATTTGCTTTACTCTTGATAATTTCATAGCTTCTTCAAAGGCGCCAAGAAGTTGTTCATCGTTTTGTATATTGATACTTACTCCCTCACCCCTGTCAAGGTCTATAGGCTTCACAACAACAGGATACATTAATTCATGAGCAATTTTTAGAGCATTTTCCTTTGTATCTGCCACGCCGTGAATAGGAGCCGGCAACCCTGCCATTCCCAGTAAATTGGCTGTGACAACTTTATTTTGTGCAAGTTGAGCACCCATTGCACTGTCCGCATCTATGGTACTTCTATCTATCTTTCTGGCTTTAGCACCCCAACCAAGTTGATACACACCTGCACCAAGATGTATAAAAGGAATATTTTTAGAATAAGCCATTTCTAGGACATGCATGGTTGATTTACCGGCAGGCATGGTTGCAACAATAGGGTTGATAATTTCTTCCAAACACGATTTATAAAAGATTTCTTTGTTTTGCTGGATGAATTGATTTTCCATCATCCAAAAAATAGATTTAAAAGCAAAATTCACAATACCAAAGTAGTGCTGACTCGGTATGAAGTGAATGTAGCCTACAGCTACGTCTATGATAAATTTATTTTTTTCATCCTTTATTTCTTGAATATTTATAATTTCACCCTCATAATAAACAGGAACTTGTGAACTTTGCAACATCATTTTTATCAATATCAGTGCTTTTTTTGAGATTTGTACGATCTCGCTTTCTTCCAGATGATCATTCTCTATTTCAAAGGTCTCCGTACACCATAGACTAAGTAAATTCATATTAATGACTGAAGGAAGGGTTAAATTTACTCTGTACTGTTTTATAGGCTGTCGCAAATTTAGTAAATCTTTTTCTTGAATATAAATATTTTTTTGCATTTTAATTTTCCATTATTTTTACAGTTTAACAAAAACTTTGTTTGCATACTACACTATTATGAGTTTCTTTGTTGATTTTCTCATAAACAAACTTATATAACCACAATTCAACTTTTTGATACCACCTTACGTCTTTGGTGTTGTCTAGCATATCATTATATAAAAACATTTGCTTTCATTGTTGGCTCATGTACGGACGTTATAACATATTTATGACTATCCAAATAAAAAGAATTGTGGTGTGACCAGTGTGACAGATAGATGACATTATTTAAGAATTTTGTGTAAATTAGAGAGTTTTGTGCGTGAAGAAACTCCCTATTTTGTGTATTATTAGAAAATTAGAGCATATACGGCATTTTCGTAATAGACTCGTATCTGCATCTCTCAATCCCCTAGCTCAGCTCGTATGTTGAAAATTATATCCTATACTATTCTATGAGTAGTTCATTAGAAGTAATGTATCGGTACTAAAGTAGCAAAGGCTAGCTTGTACGAGTTGAGCTCTTTATATTAATAAACAGGAATATAAGAAAATCCCGCATTTTGCCATTTGACCAATCCGACCATAGCGGATTTGATCGGAGTGACAAAGGGGTATATATCTTCTGTTAATATCCCTTTTCTATGCATCCCAACCATACAAATTTCAAAATGGATCTTGTATTTCTTCTCAATCTCCTCCAAACGTTTATGGATCACATCCTGATGCTCAACAAGTGATTTATCCAAACCATATTGTGTATTTTCAAGATTTTTTATAAAAAACTTATAAGATTCACCGTGTATTACTACAGCTACTTCTACGGTATCTCCCTGAGCACTAAAATAATCAACGATGCCTGGAACTCCTACTAACAACTGATTGCTAAAAGCTTCCATGTCACCTGTTTTCAAATCAATCATAAACTTTTTTGTATCTGCAAAAGCAATCGTAACTGTAAACAGGGCTATAAAGAGTATCAAACGCATATTAAATCCTTGATCAAAAAAATAGTTGTAATGATATCATCACCAAAAAGTGTAAAGATAGTGTAAAAAAATCAGTTATCTGAAATGATCTATAAAATATCCGTCTATATCAATCATGTTTATAACGGATTTTTGATAGACTTTTAGATTGAAATGTTGCCCTGTTGTGGATATTTTTATTTTAGCCTATTTTTCTAGGATGGTTTTTATGGATCTTTGGATAAAAATTGCTGTTGTTGTACTCATAGCGGTTTTAGTCTATCGTGAGATACTAAAATCCGCATCCAAACCCTCCAATCAAACCCCCTCCCCAAAAAGCAAAGCCGGTTTTTTGAGTTTTATCGGTTTGGGCGGTGCTGTGGGCGGGTTTATGTATGTAGGGATGTCTATGACGTTCATCGAAACACGTGATTTACGCCCTTACATTGATTCCCCGCAACTAGTGAGTTTATATGATAGAGGAGTGATTCAGCTTAACGGCATGGTCATAAAAACCAATCTGGCTCGAAATGGGGAACTCGCACCGCTTGCCGATAAACTCACTGTTGGGTGCGATGGCAGAGATGGGTGCGAAATACAAAAGATGTTTGATTACGTCACCCATATCCCTTATAAAACCGATCATACCAGCCGCAATGCCAAAGAAGTTATTGCAACTAATTGGGGAGATTGCGATGATAAATCCAATCTGTTTGCATCACTGTTGAATGAGAGAGGAATAGATTATCGATTTGTGTATGTCCCGCATCATGTCTTTGTGGTTGTACATGTTAATGACACTAGTACCTTACCCTTTTTACGTGCACGACTCACGATTGACAATCAAGATTACTACTACGCTGAAACCACAGCCACGGGAGCACAAATAGGAGAACTTAATGGACAGTTTCCTTACAGTTTTGAGGGAATATATGATATTAAGAATGACGAAGAAGTTGATTTAAAAAAAGTATCGTTTGGAATCGGATAATCTAATAGATTTAATTCCCCCTACTCCACACACCCAAATGCTATATTGGTGATGTGGTACTCTCTGTATCTTTTAGTACGGATTCGAAATAATTTTTTTAATAGTCGTATCATGAACATTTTGAAAGCAAAAGATGTTCCTTTTTAGTAAAAAAGTCTTCACCCCCTCACAAATAACGCTTTAATCTCCTCATTGTCCATTGAAGCCAGACCTTTTTCACCTACACTGACACTCATCTCACCCATAGCAGTTTTTGCTTTGATCATCTTGTCGATCTTCTCCTCAAAACTGTTCTTGGTAATGAATCGATAGACGAAGACATTATTCTTTTGCCCGATACGAAACGCTCTGTCTGTTGCTTGGTTTTCCACGGCTGGATTAAACCACAGATCATAGTGGATGACATTGGCAGCTGACGTTAGGTTAAGCCCTACTCCGCCTGCTTTTAGCGATAAAATCAAAACTTGTTTTTCGGAATCGTTTTGAAAAGAAGCAACAACCTCTTCACGTTGTTTTGAGGAAAGTGACCCATCAAACGTTAAGGGTTCCACAAAAAATTTCTCTTCTATAATCTGGGATAAGATGTTCAGCATTTCTACGTATTGCGTAAAGATAAGAACTTTCTCACCCTTAGCAATCATCGGCTCAAGCAACGTCAGAAGCAACTCACTTTTTCCACTCAACGCTGCATCATAGGGAGATGTTTTATCGTAGTTACGCGGATGATTGCAGATTTGTTTAAGCTCGGTAATGAGTTTAAAGATAAGCCCGGAACGACTTTGCGCTTCCTCTTGTGCTTCGAGGTTTTTCATGGCACCATCGACGACACTTTGATACAGCGCCGCTTGTTCAGGAACTAGTGTCGCATACTCATCGATTACGATCTTATCGGGGAGATCATCGATGATACTTTTATCCGTTTTTAAACGACGAAGCATAAAAGGAGCTGTGATGCGTTTTAGGTTATTGGCAGATTCTTGGCTTTGATCCATCTCAATGGGGCGTACATAGGTGTTTACAAAGGCGTTAAGTTCTCCCAAGTATCCCGGAAGTGCAAAGTCATAGATGCTCCACAGTTCGGTAAGAGAGTTTTCGACCGGTGTACCGCTGAGGGCTATGCGATATTTAGTGTTAAACGATTTCAATGCAATGGCGGCTTGGGTTGTCGGATTTTTAATCCGCTGTGCTTCATCGATCACCAAGGCTTCGATTTTATGCGAGGCAAACAGTTTTTCGTCACGTCTAAAAATATCATAAGTTGTAACAATGATCGTCGTATCGCTCAAAACTCGCCCTACTCCGTAATAAAGTGATACGCTAAATGACGGTGCAAATTTAGTAAGCTCATTTTCCCAGTTAGGCAAAAGTGACGTAGGGACAACGATCAGTGTTTTACCCTTGATATGATTGTGTTCATAGAGATGCAGTAAGGTGGCAATAGTTTGAATCGTCTTTCCTAATCCCATATCATCCGCTAAAATCACCCCAAAGCCACTTAGAAGGTTCGAAACACACCATTGCACACCTCGTGTCTGATAAGGTCGCAGTGTTGCTTGTAGACTCTCTGAGATAGTTGACGTTGATGTGCGAAAAAGGTTTGCAAAGAACGCTTCCAAATCATCATCCAGTAAAGCACTCCCCTCGAAACGTTCTCTTAACATATCAAATCGAGTCAGCTTGGGTGTTTTTTTGGCTTGTGCAAAAAGGGCTTTTAGTTCTTCAGGGGATATACTGATGTAACTATCCCGAAACAACACCAGTTCGCTTTGCTGATTCACCAGTTCTTGAAACTCTTCGAGGCTGATATGCGTATCACCGATGGCAATCGTCCAGTCGTATTCGAGTACTTTGTCGAGTGTTAAAAAGCTTGTCGGTGTTGTTTTAGAGCGAATTCTCCTAGAAAGACGGGGTTTAATGAGGTGTTGCAGCTCTCGCGGGAGAACGATCTTAACACCAAAAGAAGCCAGCAACGGAGAGCTCTCCATAATAAACTGCTCAAACCGTTTTCCCTGAAGTTCAATACTTTTTTGGGTACTTAGAAATTCAATTTCATCTAAAAAACCGCGTATGGGTGAGAGAAGTTTTAAAAGCCCCGCAGAATTTTCTTCACTAAGGGCATCACATAAGAGCTGATCTTTGAGTGTTTCATTATCCAGAACACTCATTGACAACGCATAGTTTTCCTCCTCATCTCCTCGTTCCAGAGTCAAAGTAAGAATATAACGGCTCAAAGGGAGAGAGAAAATAGAGAAGTAATTCGAAACAGCTCGGTCGATGTTGTTTTTACCCCCCTCTTTTTGAACAAATGCACTCCCCCTAAAAAAACTCTCGCTGATAGCAGGAGGATTTAGAAAGCGGCGTTTGTGCATAAAGTTCATTTCATTGACGTAATCGCCTATGGCTTTAGCTAAAAAGAGTAGAGTTCCGCTTTTTCCATCAAAAAAAGAATCTTTTTTAGCAAAGCGGACAAACGGTGTTGCGTGACAGGCAAGCATCTCAAGCTGCTTTGTTACGGATGGTGGAGTCAGTAATGGCATCCAGCCGATAAAGAAGCGTGGTTTTTGGCTATCTTTGAGTACGGTTGGGATAAAGGCATTCGCGTGAAGAAGTAAATACAGCGTGCGGCTAAGGGCATGATAATAACGGTATGACGCCTTCCCCTCCTCACTGCGAAACGACAGAAAGAGTGTGACAAAACTCAGTAAGGATATTGTGCAACCGCCCTTTTGATATTTGATCGCATAAGGGGCAAAAAGCAGTGATGTTTTTTCTTCTTGACGAAAGAGCGGATGTTTGATACTCACATACCCTTTATGCCAAAACTCATCCATAGTGCATTCACACTCGGCATCTTTAAAAAGTCGTTCGATAATCTCTATGTTCTCATCAAAGATAGGTGAGATAATTTGCGGTAAGGCTTTGGAGTGGGCCTTGTAAAACTCCCTCATCACTTCTTTGTAATCGATAGGAGCAAAAGAGGGATGGGGAGTCAGCAGTGAATCGATCAAATTAAAAGCATTTTCATGGTGCAAAATCTCTAAAGGTTTATCACAGATGACATCTTCCCATGGAGCCAGGACGATAGGATAACTATCTTCATCCTCATTAAATGCATCGATGACGTGTGAGAGGTCTAACCCACGCAGTGAAAACAACAACAGAGGATTACTATCGATTTCCGCATTCAAAGCCAAAAGTGCAGCAAATGCGTGCTTACATGGGTTTGCCAAATCTTCACAGTCACAACGACTGTCACATTGCTCTTGGAATTGCTGATAAGGACTCTCTACTGATACAGAGCCTTTTAAAAAGAGCGTTATTTTTTCTGCATCACACCACTCGATAAACTCTTCTGGTAAAGTACCGTTCAACAATGACGACTGCAAGAAAGGATCTGATATGACCTTGGTTTCTAATCGATTTTTAATTTCATGACTAAAAAGTTTAAAATTCAACTGTACATTATAGGTACTTCGATACGATCCTTTAACCCCTGCAATGACTTCAGAGCCTTCGATTACCAGTGACTTAACCCAGCCTTTATTGAAGTATGTTTTACCCCGTGTCAGTCTTGAGTCAGCTTCAAACAATGATTCCATATCTTCATAAAAACGTCCTCCCCATAAAGTTAGTCCGTATCGTTTTATTTTTGCCATTAGTTTATTCTTTCAATTATATTTGATTGTTTCAGAGTATAAATCCTATTTTTCTTCAGATATGTCGGAGTTTTTGCGTAGTTGTCAAAGGTTTACAGAATTTCGGCAGTTAAAGTATCAAGTAAATGGCTATTGCAGGAAGTATTTTAGTATTTTTTTGCTTTTTTTGTTCTTCATTTTATATAGAGGGAAACTTCCCCGCCTATATAATTGTAATAATAAGTATCAAAAACGCTTTAGCGCTCGTTTCTGTGACCTTCGTTATTTACATGACCTCTGTCATCTCTTCCCCCTTTTGATCCTCTCTCTTCGCGGCGTTCTTCTCGATATTGTGGACGATTTTGAGTACGATATGCACCTCGGTAATGTTCATCTATTCGATTATAACGTTCTCCTCCTCTTCGTCGATCGATGACTTCATCGGGGCTGATATGATGATAATCCGAGAGAAAGCGAACGTTCACAAGATCAATAATTTCAGAATCTCGTAAATGGTGGTTTTTAGCATAACCATACGATTTTCCATAGGGAGGACCTGCGTGTCTTCTACTATCAATCCTATACAGCGTACGTGGGTTAAGACCCAGACGGAGGCTAATATTCCACCAGCTGTTTCCACGTAAACGGAGATTACTGATGTATCGTGCATCTCTATGCGATTCGCGGGCCAAGAAATAAACGACCGACATCTCATCACGAGGGATTGAACGCTCGATGATCATCACCTCTTGCTGGGGAACACGATAATAATCACCGATCGAAAGCGAAAAAGCGTTTATTCCTCTATCAGAACCTGAAACTCCTATATCAAAATTGGATGCTGAGAGTGACGAACTTAGAATTCCCGTAATAAATACTAAATAAAGTGCTTTTTTCATAATTTTCCTTGTAACAAATTTACATAATTGTAACCCAGAAAATGTTGCCAGACAGTTAACGGATTTATACCTTTTATTAACCAATAGCAGTATAAACTGTCACTTTATTTTACAAAGGATTTTTATGACCCAATATTTTCTTTTAGCTCTTGTGATTCTCGTTTTTTATTGGATAAACAGAAGTTATTCACGCAACACACATACTTATTCTCAAAAGCAGTTTCATGGATTTGAATTAACCAAAGAGCATCTTGCCAAAAGTGAACTAGGGCTCTTTGTCGCATTGGTTGCTAAAGTTGCCAAGGCGGACGGGAGAGTAGATGAACTGGAAGCAGAGCTCGTTAGTAATATGTTTAACGACATCAGCAACCTCTTCCCAGAACCTCTTTCAACGAAAGAACTGCTCAAAGAAATCTTTGATTTTGAAAAACAAATTTCTATTAATCTCGATCAAGTAGCATCAGCACTCCATGAAGTTCTTGCAAACGATGCCCATAAACGTTTACGAATGATGCAGTTTCTCGTCAATCTCTCTTACATCGATGGCGTTTTGAGTCATACCGAAGAAGCAATGCTACGACAAATTGCAGAAAAAATTCGTATCAGCACGGATGAGCTAAATTCGATGTTGGAGCAATTCGGATCTCTTTATAGTAAAAGTATCAAAGAAAGTTCGATCGATCATGCCTATGCTCTTCTAGGAATCACTTCTGATACGCATATAGATGCTGTAAAAAAAGCATACCGAGCAAAAGTGCGTGAATTCCATCCTGATATCATCAAATCGCAAGGAGCATCAGACGAATACCTCAAAGAGGCAACAACAAAAGTACAAGAAATCAATGCTGCATACGAAATGATCAAAAAAATAAGAAGGATTGGGTGAATTAGCTGAGAATATTACTTTCTTAAGCTTAAGCTATGTGCTATAATTCCATTAATGGATAAAATAAACACGATGGCACCATTAAAATCATCTTACAATGTTTACATAGTTCGTTGCAGTGATGATACTTTGTATACTGGTATTGCCTTGGATGTGGAAAAAAGGCTCATAGAGCATAACACCTCACCTAAAGGGGCTAAGTACACTCTTTCTCGCCGTCCAGTGACGTTAGAGTATTCTGAAATATGCGTGGATAAAAGTACCGCGCTCAAACGTGAAATTGGTATTAAAAAAATGAGTAGACTCCAGAAAAACATCTTAATAAGTCAAAGTATCCCTAAACCATGACCGTAAAACAAGACCAATTTATAACAATTGAAACCCCAAATGGCAGAACCTACGGTGAATGCACGCATGCTGAAGTTTTGAGCATCAGAATGATCAATGGGCAGTTTGTCTCAACCTTGCATATCAAAGACAAACCAAAACGGCTGTCACGTGAAGATGCATTACACTACTACACCCAAAAACTCAAACGACAGTGGAACAACGTCTTCGTCGAAAATACAGACTGATTAAAACAGAAGAGATAGCTGCTTTTACTTTTATGGTATGATCTGCTGAGCTTTGAAATGTGCTTCTTGAGCGCTTTCATCATCCCCTGCTTTTTTATAAACAATTGAAGCTCTATTAAAATAATCTGCGTTGTTTGCATTTTTTATATCCAGCATTTTTACAGCATTTTTAAAATCATTCTCGTTTGCAAAACACTCAGCTATGTCTATTGCATGCCCATGCTGTGCGTGAGTTTCAATACTGTAATAGGCACCGTGTTTATAGATTTCGCTACGCGTATTACTCGCTTGGTCATATTCCAAAGCGGCGTTAGCACAGTCTCCTTCGAGAATATATTTTTTTATACTGCTGATTTGTGCTTCATATCTTTTTTGAACTTCCTCTGATTTTTGCTTTTGCATTTCAGACATGATGACAATAACGATTAATCCAACTATCGTCACTACAAGTATCAAATTCAAGAGTACCGACATCAGCTTCTTTGATTTTTTTACGGATAGTTTTTTGGTATGTTGTGCATCATTTTCTGATATCTCTTTTGCTGAATCTATGACCGTTATTTTAGTTGCTTTTTCTCCATCGTGCTCAAAATCGACATCAGCACCTATTGTCAGTTTTTCCGGATAGGTACAATCACCCACAAAAAAATGGTATTTATTTTCACTTTCATCTCTTAAAAATCCGCTTTTCATATCACGGTTATAATCTAATATTTTACCTTGCATAATTGTATAATTCCTTTCTAGTCGTATTTTCGCTTCAAATTAAAGCCTCAAGAATTTATAGCATAATAATGTATTATAGCCGTGTTTAAATATTTTTCAATACAATACAGTAACTCATTACACGATTATAAGGATTACCGATTAAACCATTTGCAACGAATAGAAAAACTACACCAAAAAGAGATTATAAAAGTCCTCCTCCAACTTTTCAACGCAAAGCACCGCCGAAGAAAGAGAGTTTAGAAACCACTCAAAAAAATGAGATCAAAACAATGTTTATGACGTGGTTCAAATCCAGCCGTGCATTAGAAGGTCATATCATGACCAAGCAAGATGTTATCAACGGTATTTTAAAAAAATTAGGACCAAAAGAAGATCGCCCTTTTCAACTCGCTATGGACGAACTAAAGAATGACGGCATAATCGAAATGAAAGAAGACGGAGTTACGTTGGTATTGACGGCAAAAGGTGCTGATCTTCTTTAAAAATCAAGAAGATCATCGCGAAATAATCAAAGTTAAAATACAGTAAAATTTCAAAAACAATAAAAGGATCATCATGGCATGGGCAACTGCACGACATATTTTAGTCGAGACGGAAGAAGTGTGTAATACATTGAAATCAGATATAGAAAACGGAACATCTTTCGAGACTGTTGCTCAAAGTCACTCCAAATGTCCCTCAGGCAGAGACGGTGGCTCTTTAGGTAAATTTGGTCCTGGTCAAATGGTTCCTGAGTTTGATAAAGCGGTATTTACGGGAGATGTCGGTGTTTTGTACGGTCCGATCAAAACACAATTCGGTTACCACTTACTCGAAGTTACTGCCAGAGGATAACAAACGACTGTGAGGAAAATGAGTTTTCCTCATTCTCGCTCGTCTATCAAGAGTTCCCCTTGCTCATTAGGTTATAATGCTAAAAAATAACTGAAGGCTTTTTTCCCATGTCAAATCACCCCACCCTCCTCAAACAATTTCGCTCCTTTTGTTTTCAAAATAACGCAACGGATATTGAACAAGCGATAGAGTACTTCGCAGTTTTCGGCGGAATGGGATGGAGTGTCGATATGTCAAAACCGCTGGATGAACTGATTGAAGAAAAAGTGCTGGCAAACTACCGTTATATTCATGGGGATATTACTAAAATTACCCAAAGCAATAAATCTTACCACTCTCTTCTCACTGCACTGGCAAGCGGTGATCGACGCGAACATTCGGCATTCAAACGTGCCAATCTGTCTCGAAAAGAGGGAGAAGAATCTGCTGCATTTTTGATTAAATTTGGGATACTGGCTCGTGAGACTTCACAGGATGAACCTGCTGACGAAAATGAAATAGTCTCTGCGCGGCTGGTATTTATCAGTCCATTTATCCGTTTTTGGTTTTCTGCAATTTCACCGTATTATAAGGGGATTAAAGAGGGCGATTACCTAGAAGCAAAAGAGCGCTGGGTGGAAATCAAACAAACATTTTTTGATCCAATTTATGAGAAGCTCGTTATGGAACGTATCAAAGAGAGTTTCAAAGGTGATTGGATTGAAAAAATCGGTTCTTATTGGGATAAAAATGGTGAAATAGAAATTTTGGGACGAACAAAAGCGGGTAAGATTGTGGCAGGTTCCTGCAAATATTCAAAAGCCAAAGCCAATAAAAGTGAACTCACCAAACTTCAAGAGAAATGTGCTCGTGCGAAACTTAATCCCGATATTTTTGTCCTCTTCTCAAAAAATGGTTTTTCAAGCGAATTTAAAAAGGAAAAAGGCGAAACCCTCCGTCTCTTTAGTCTGAAACATCTAAAAAGTCTGATCGAAGATTTGAGCGAGAAAGATCTTCTTATCAATACGAACAAGAAATATTAATCATTCTACAACTCAATGCACAAGGTCTTCCATGCAACGTTATAAAATCATTCATCGCACTTACTATAACTATTCTGCGAACGTAATGCTGGGAGCCCACAACCTGCTCTTACGCCCTCGAGAAGACTATGAACTGCGTATCGAGTCTTTTACCCTAAAGACGACTCCTGAATCTAACATTCTTTGGCATCGGGATGTTGAGGGGAATTCGGTAGCTATTGCCAGTTTTGATCTGCCGACAAATCAACTTTTGATTGAAAGTGAAGTAATAATCCAGCAATTCAACGAAGACCCTCTTGACTTTTTGGTGAGTGATTACGCGATTTCTTATCCTTTTAGTTATCGTGAAGATGAACAAATTTTGCTTTCTCCCTATATGGAATTACCCGAACAAGAAACCATCAATGCGGTACATGAATGGATCAGCAATTTTTGGAAACCTGATGAAACAATTCAAACCTATACGCTCCTGCAGCGAATTGCCGAATATATTTATCAAACACTGCTTTATAAGGTAAGAGAAGAACCGGGAGTGCAAAGTGCCACTCAAACGCTCTCTTATGGAACAGGATCGTGTCGTGATTTTGCCTTGCTGTTTATGGAAGCCGTGAGATGCTTAGGATTGGCTTCGCGATTTGTCAGCGGATATCTCTACGCGCCGCTCATGTCAGAAATAGGGTCGACGCATGCATGGGCTGAAGTCTATTTACCGGGAGCTGGATGGAAGGGATTTGATCCCACGATCGGAAAAATCGTAGGAAGTGATCACATTGCCGTTGCTGTTGCACGATTAGCCGAAGCTGTCCCCCCAATAGCAGGGTCATTCGTCGGTACTGCGGATTCAACTATGGATGTGGGCGTATGGGTCAGTCAGTGTTAATGATATAATGACGCATGCAAAACTCCCCTAAAACTTCTTTTGATCTCATTGTTGTAGGTGGCGGGGCAGCAGGTCTTATCGCTGCCATTACCGCTGCACGTCGTGGGAACAAGGTTCTTCTCCTCGAAAAACTCTCTAAAATCGCTTCCAAGCTCAAAGCAACCGGCGGCGGTCGATGTAATCTGACCAATACCCTCTCTAATGAAGATTTCATGGCACGTTTCGGTCGTGAGGGAAAATTTATGACTCCTGCCCTGAATACTTTTGATCATCGTGCTTTAATTGCTTTTTTTGCTGACATAGGAGTAGAGAGCCATGCACCTGATGGCTATCGTGTTTTTCCAATCTCTCACAGTTCGGTCAGTATCATCACCGCACTCGAAGAGGAAATGGCTCGATTGGGAGTGGTCCTCATCACCTCATCGCGCGTAGAAAGTTTAGAGCATGACGGTGTACGTGTAACGGGAGTAACCACAGCTGAAAATTCCTACAGTGCAACAAATGTCATTATCGCAACAGGAGGTCTAGGCTATCCGCAATTGGGTGCCGAGGGCGATGGATTCACTATTGCCTCCGCTGTTGGACACAAAATTATCGATCTCTACCCCGCTATGATGCCTCTGAAAACGAAAGAGACATGGGTGGCTATGTGTCGTGCAGACACCATCGCAAAAGCAGAACTTCGTGTCGATTTACCCAAAGCCAAAAATCTTCGGGCCATTGGGGATCTTATCTTCACGTCAAATGGTATCCGTGGCCCCGTCGTCCTTGATTTTGCTCGCGAAGTGAATCCTCTGCTGGAAAAACACGGTGAAGTTCCTTTGCTCATCAACCTGACCAAAGGGTTAAATGAAGAGCAAATTCGTACACACATCAAAGATGAAATTTACAAAAATCCAGAGCAGTCCGTATTGACCCACCTCATGACACTCCTTCCTGAATCAATTGCCCGCGAACTCTGCATACTCGCTCAAGCTGATCCGGACATGGGATTTAACAAGCTCGAAGGGATTTCACGTGACCGTCTTATTAAGCTTCTCGCATGGACTCCGCTCACGGTGATCGGGCATGATGGATTTAAAATGGCGATGATTACACGAGGCGGCGTATCACTCAAAGAGATACGTCCTGAAACCATGGAAAGTAAAATACTCAACGGTCTTTATTTTTGCGGTGAAGTAATGAATCTCGATGGTCCATGCGGCGGATATAATCTCCAGTGGTCCTTTGCCAGCGGGTATTTGGCTGGTCATTTAGGAGCAACACCTTTATGATGAAAATTATTTTGATACTGTTCGTATTCTGTCAGTCATTTTTATTTGCCGATACTATCTACAACATACAAGGCTCATCCAAATTACTTGATGCGAACATGACCCAATTTTTAGATAAATGGCGTACTGATACCATCACCCCTGTTCAAAATGGAACGTATAAAAATGTTTACGTCAATGGCAATACCACTAAAAAAATCGTAGCCTTGACATTCGACGATGCACCCGATGAAAACAATACACGTAATATTCTCGATATTTTGAAAAAACATGATGTCAAAGCAAGCTTCTTCATGATCGGTGCAACGATGAATGATGAGAATACCACTGTTGTTAAACGCTCTTTTAATGAAGGACATCGTGTACTAAACCATAGCTTTAACCATCCTCGTTTTACCAATCTTGACGAAAATTCGACGCTCTCTCAACTTAATCGTACTTCTACGCAAATTGAAACACTCACCGGAAGCTATCCTCTGCTCTTTCGCCCTCCATACGGTTCGATCAATCAAAATGTTGTAGACACCGTCAATGCATCCGGTTCCTCTATCATACTCTGGTCACTTGATTCACTCGATTGGACACTCAACGATCCTTTTGCCGTTGCCAACAACGTTGTTTCTAATGTGCGTAACGGCGATATTATCCTCATGCACCGAAATCCAACCAGCGTAGCATCCCTAGAAATGATTATAGAAACTTTGCACTCTATTGGCTACACATTCACAACACTTGATGTCATGTTGAATCTCAAAGCTTACAAATAAAAATAGATTTACTTGAAGATTTTTTGGAGACCCTTGGTGATCGCATCTGGAATCGTTGCAATTCCCATGAATTCAGTCATTGTTAAAAGTGGGTAGCTAAGGGCAATGTAATATTTTGCATTAAAGGCTTTGGCTTGTCCCCCCTCAATCAAAACAGCATAAGGTAAAATTTCACTGTTTTGTGATCCAATTTTTTTTACAAATCCACTGGTACGTTTATCTAGTTCTAGGAAAGCGAGATAGCGATCTGCTCCTACTTGAACTACTGCCGTTGTCCCTTTTGCCGCTTTTGCTTTTGCTACCAAATCAGCAGTTGACCCAGTACCTACAACATCCATATCTTCATAATAGGGCATTCCCATCATAAAGTGATACCCCGACAGTCCTTTTACTTCACCCGCATCTTCAGAATCTTTTAAAGTACCGAATGCTTTTTTAAGAGAATTCAAGACCGCTAAACTGGCTGACTTATTGAACTCTTTTTGCATAAATGCTGCCCCAAAATAGAGAGGATTAGCAATCGAGACCTGTTTACGCTCATCATCCACCAAAATGCGTCCAACTGCATTAAATCCACGAATCTCTTTTGCAGATGCTGCTTTCATTGCCGCATTGGTATATAAAATAGTAGTTCCTGCATCAGTCGCTTTATACGTACCGACTACCTCGAAACCTGCCGTGGATAGTTTGCTTTTAGCAGTTTCAACATCAACATAACCTGCAATTTTATAAGTAGAAATCATTTCTGAAGCAAAACTGCTCAACGCAAACGCCAGTGTCCCTACAAGTAAAGTTAAAAGTTTTTTCATAGCTCTTTTGCTCCTCAATCTTTTATGATGTAAATAATGTCTATATCCATTTTTCAATACAACTGCTTATCCTCTAAAAAATAGTTGATAAAGTCAAGTTTCAGTAATTATAAAAGAATCTGCTGATTAAAAGCTTAATATCAAGATACTTCATTACGTTTCATTTATTAGATAAATATTCAGTCTCAAAGCCTATAAGCAATAACTCGCTATAATTCCGCTATTAAAATTGTGTCGTATAAAGCGCCGCATTCCCTCGAATTACTGAGGCCACACTCCTAAAGGACACTAATGTCATCTGAAATCCAACGTAAAAACCACCGTATCCATCCATGTAACAGCGAACGTAAAAATGAGTTACTCAATTTTTTAATCTCACAACATCCAGAAAAACAAATTCTGATTGTAACCGCCAAGAATCCTCAATCTATTGAAATAGGAGACTCAAAAAATATCACCATAGTAGCGGATGATGACATGAAGGGATCCGAAAAAAATCAATACGATATTCTAATCAGCTACGACCTGCCTGAGAAAGCGATCATCTATATGACTCGTTTTGCCCATGCACGTGAAATGGCATTGGTATTATTAGGTGCTGAAGATCAAAAAAATCTTTACGGTATCGAAACACTTTTAGGTCGTACTATTATCCAAGAAGCCGTTGCAGGATTTGAACCAAGTTTTGGAATTGCCGTAGACAATCAGCAAAAAGCCGAAGCAAAAGCGCGACGTGATGCACGTGACGAGGAAGAAGCACTCAAAAAAGAACGATGGGCACGTAAAGATAGAGACAAGCCTAAGTTTTTAGGCAAAGATGAGAACGGCAAACCTATTTTTGAACAAAAAACGCGTGAGCGTAACCACTACATCGATGGTACTCCACGTAAAGATGAAGAAAAATCAACAAAATCTCAGTATGCCAATAAACCGGTATTTTTTGGTGATGATAAAAAGCAATTTAATAAACCTAGACCTGAGGGTGAACGAAAACCTTATGGTGACAAGCCTGCTTTTGGTGAAAAGAAACCGTATGGAGATAAAAAACCTTATGGAGATAAGCCAGCCTTTGGTGATAAAAAGCCGTATGGAGATAAAAAACCTTATGGGGATAAGCCAGCTTTTGGTGATAAAAAGCCGTATGGAGATAAAAAACCTTATGGGGATAAGCCAGCCTTTGGTGAAAAGAAACCTTTTGGGGACAGAAAACCGTATGGAGATAAAAAACCTTACGATTCATCTTCAAGCAACCGTAGACCTGATTACGCTAAACCTGCACATTCAGAATCTACTCTGCCAAAGCGTGCTCCACGTCGCATAAATGTCAAATCACTCAAACCATCTGAAGATAAGCAATAGGTTTTTAACCTATCGTGTCTTCCATTTTTACACTCATCATTTTATCTTCAACCACAAAAACTATCTTTTCATAGAAACTTCAATCAGCTTTTGATGACTGTATCTCCATGTCACTAAAGCTGAAAAAGTCACAATCATAGCAATACCAATCCATATCCAAATCACCCCTAAACCTAAAAAAGACAAAAGGCTCAACACGACGATAGGTGCTGCTATTTGTCTAAAAATAGAGATATAAAAAATAAAACCGGGTCGCTCAATTCCTTGAAGCAGCGCCAAATACACAAATATAATAACAAATGAAAAAAGTATAAATGCTTCTACACGTAAATAGCGAGCGCCCTCTTCTATAACTTTTAAATCCTCGCTAAAGAAGCGCATAAATGTCTCAGCCCCCACAAGCAGTAAAACCATACCGACCAATGAAAGTATCCCTCCGTAAGAAAGAGATATTTTTAACGTTTCTTTAATACGTTCAAACTGCTTTGCTCCATTATTTTGCGAAACAATCGCAAGAACTGCCACATTCAAACCGATTATAGGCATGAGAATAATTTGCTCAATCCGCATTCCTATCCCGTATGCAGCTATGACTTCCTGACCGTAAGAAGAAGCAAAATAGGTGACAATAAAAATACCTGTTGCCATCATAACCATGTTCACACTTGGTGGAAAGCCCTGCATTATAAATTTTTTAAAGATTATTTTATCCACTGAGAACTCTCTGTAGTTCTTAAGAAGAGAAGTTTTTTGCAGTTTATAAAATAGGTATACAACCGTAACAAACTCAGTAATCACAGTTGCAAACGCAATTCCGCTCACCCCATGAGGGCTTAATCCTAATCCTCCTGTGACAAACCAATAATCCAAAAGAACATTTAGCACAGAAGAAACGATCAGTACATTTCTAAATGAAGCCGTATCACCTACCGCATTTAAGAGTGCATTGATAAAAAAGCTAGCAACGAAAAAGACAGACGCATACAAAATGACATTAATATACGCTAAGGAGTCTTGTAAATATGCTCCCTTAGCACCCAATAACATCATCAAATAAGGGGTAGAGATAACCCCAATAATGGTTAAAATAAAAGAAAGAAAAAGTCCAAACAACAATGCATTCAGTGCAATATGAGACGCCTGTTCTCTATTCCCTCTCCCCAAAGCATTCCCCACTAAAGCCGTGACTGCTTCACTCATTCCTACGGCAATAGCTATCATCATAAAAAAAATGGAGAAAGAGAGTGTCAATGCAGAAAGTGCCTGCGTCGATATCAATCCTGCGAAATACGTATCAGTTACGTTGTACATCGTATGAAAGAAAAAACCGACACTTGCTGGGATTGCCAGCTTTTTTATCTGGACTTTTATGTCACCTTGAGTTAAATCTAAGTGCATTTAATTAAACGATTAACGCTTTTTTGATTTCTAACCGGTCGTACATTTTTAACATATTATGATAATCGCCATGGAGGGTTACATCAATTAAAAATTCTTCACCTTCCAAAATAGCGAGTCCCTTCTTGACTGTTTCTTTGCCATATATATCAAACAATGCCTCTTCATACTCTTCCCACACACACTCTTCCTCCCCCATTCGGATGAGTTCTGCTACGATGTGACCCATCTTATTGGTTCCAAACTCAAGTAACGAGAGGGCTTCATCTGTATTGCCGAGTAAAAGATGAACTTGAGCTTTGAATTCTTGCATCGTAAAATTATGCTTAAAAATGACTCCGATATATTTTTCGACATTCAGCGTCTCTTCGAGAGATTCAATATTATCTAATATCTCTTCTCCGTCAAACTCTTCAAAATTCAAGATCATCTCTCGAATCCATTTGCCGTTGTTTTTGTTATTAAAACTCATATCCTCTATCGGATACACTTCCGAAACACTGGGAACAATCATCTGACACGAATAGAATCCCAAATAGTTGTACTCACGCAAATACATCTCTTTGTTAAAATTTTTTAATATTGAAAGAAGCAACTCAAATTCTGCTTCATTTCCCACTCCTTCATAACTCCACGGTGCATACTCAAAACTCTTTTTAGAACTCAAAAATCCAAATCCAAGCTTACCATTGGAGTCAATAAAATGAGACTCGAGATTAAAGCTGTCCGAGACAAGCGACATATCAAAAGTTGGAGACTCAAACGCATCGAGATTCTCCAATCCGCGTCCTTGCATCAGTTCCGTCATAGTACGTTCCAATGATACTTGTAAAATCGGATGGGCACCAAAAGAGACGAACAGAGTTGAATTATCAGGATTTATCAATGAAATAGCGGTAACAGGAAATTGTCCGCCTAACGATGCATCGAGGACTTCCACAATGTAGCCAAGCTTTCGTAAGGCGACAACATCACGGTAAACTCTTTCATACGATTGTAGGATATCATCAGGATATTTTGGGAGAGCATAGCCATTTTTTATAATCTCAATCTTGGCATATCGCTCGAAAATCTCACTCAACGCTTGGACTTGTGCTTCGAGAGGAGTATTTCCCGTAGCCAGACCATTACTCACATATAGATTACTAAGAATGTTGAGGGGGATATAAACGGTTTCTCTCGTACTGTGCTTGATGAAAGGCAGGGCAACTACTTTATCCTCATAATCGCTGTTGTAATCGACCCAATCCTCATCAGTTAACTCATTATTAGGATTGTATATTGCGCGTAACTCTTCATTTAAAAATTCACCGCCAAACTCAAACGCCACCTCCTCAGGATAATATTTTCTCTCAGGGAGATAAAAATCGATAAAAAAGTTATTGGTTTGCAATCGCTCGATGTATTCACCTAATGCACTTGCTTTTGAGGCATCGGAAACAATTCCTTTACCATTTGAATAGATATGACGGGGAGCTTCAATGGATGCCAGATTGACAGAATAACAATGTTCCAATGGATGTTTTTCGTCTGAGAATATTGCCTCGCATCCTACATCGCTTAAAACCGCTTCCATTTTCTTAATTGACTCTTCGAGGGGTGAGCTTTTGGATAAAAGATTCATACTGTTTCACTTTCTTATTTTATAAATGGAGTATATCCAAATAGGTTTATTTCTCCATTTCAGTTTCCAACTCCGAAACGACCTTCCACATTTTTAATAGAGAATCGGGATTGAGTGAAATCGAATCAATTCCCTCTTGAACTAAAAATCTAGTAATTTCAGGATAATCCGAAGGAGCTTGCCCGCAAATACCGATGTATTTTCCTCGCTCTTTACACGCACGAATCGCCATACTAAGCATACGTGTCACTGCAGGATTTCGCTCATCAAACACCGATGAGACTAATGCACTGTCACGATCCACTCCTAGGATAAGCTGAGTGAGATCGTTGGAGCCGATACTGTATCCGTCAAATATTTCTAAAAATTCATCTGCCAATATAACATTAGCAGGGATTTCACACATCGCATACACTTCAAGCGTATTCTCACCCTGCACTAGTCCCGCTTCGTTCATCACTTCAATCGCCTTACGAGCTTCATTTGGTGTACGGACAAATGGAAGCATCACTTTGACGTTTGTAAGTCCCATTTCATCGCGCACTTTCTTCAATGCTTCACACTCCCATATAAACGCTTCTTTGTAGTGAGGAGAATAGTAGCGGCTCGCACCTCGAAAACCGATCATTGGATTCTCTTCGACCTCTTCGTATGCTTTTCCACCAATCATATGTCGGTACTCATTCGATTTAAAATCACTGGTGCGGACAATAACAGGTCGAGGATAAAAAGCTGCGGCGATCATCCCTACCCCCTCAGAGATCTTGTCGATAAAAAATGCTTTGGAATCATCATATCCCAGCATCGCAGCTTTCACCGACGCACGTTCTTGAATCGTTTTGCCTTGTGAGAGCTCCACCAAAGCCATCGGATGGGCATTAATGTAATGAGAAATAATAAACTCCATCCGTGCCAGCCCTACCCCGTCATTAGGAAGCTTAGCCACTTTAAATGCACTATCAGGATTACCGACGTTCATGTACAGCTTTGTGGTTGTCGGGGTAACATTTCCAAGATCGATGTGATTGATTTCATATTCCAGTAATCCTGTATAAATACGACCGCTCTCTCCATCGGCACAGCTCACCGTCACCTCCTGTCCATCGTGAAGCAGCTCAGTCGCATTCACCGTCCCCACAATCGCCGGGACACCGATTTCACGTGCCACAATCGCCGCATGACACGTTCGTCCACCTCGGTTGGTAATGACGGCAGAGGCTTTTTTCATGATCGGTTCCCAGTCCGGATCAGTGATGTCGGCGACGAGGACATCTCCGACTGTAAAATTTTCCCCCTCATGAGGAGAATGGATGATCTTAACCCGACCAGAACCGATTTTTTCACCAATTGCTTTACCGCTGAGAAGTATTTTCGACTCAATACCTTCTTTTAGAGAGTATTGCTCGAGACTGTTATCCCCCATCTTACGACTTTGTACCGTTTCAGGACGGGCTTGGACGATGTAGAGTTCTCCGTCTTGTCCGTCTTTTGCCCATTCAATATCCATAGGACGGTATGTTCCTGCATTTTGGGTGTAATGTTCTTCGATAAGAAGCCCATAGCGTGCCAACGTTGCCACCTCTTCATCCGTAATCGAAAAACTGTTTTGAAGGGCTTTAGGAGTAGCGAGATTGATCGTAGTGTGGCGTTCATCATACATCATCGTGAGCGCCTTGGAACCGATTTGACGTTTAAGAATGGATATTTTTCCCTCTTTGAGTGTTGGCTTAAACACATAAAACTCATCAGGGTTCACTCGCCCGCCGACGATATTTTCTCCTAATCCCCATATTGAATTAATTAATATCAAATTTTCCGAACCATTTTCAGTATCGATCGTAAACATCACTCCGCTGCTTGCAAGGTCACTGCGTACCATTTTTTGTACCCCAACCGAGAGAGCAACGGCAAAATGATCATAGTCACGACTGTGACGATAACTGATAGCCCGATCGGTAAAGAGTGAAGCAAAACATCGTTTAACGTGCTCGATGAGCATGACACTGCCGCGAACATTAAGATAGCTCTCTTGCTGTCCTGCGAAACTTGCATCGGGTAAATCTTCCGCCGTAGCCGAAGAGCGCACCGCCACATCCACCGACGCCATACCGTATTCTTTTTCCATTGCTTGGTAAGCATCTGCAATTTCAGTTTTTAACAGCTCAGGCATATCGCCTGAGAGCATCAGCGTTCTTATGGCGTCTCCACATCGATTGAGTGCTTCAATATTACTCAAATCAACATCCAAAAACAATTGACGAATTTTTGGCTCGAAACGGTTGTGCTCGATAAATGCACGATAAGCATACGCCGTTACAGCAAATCCTTCAGGAACTTTGACCCCTAACACTTTGAGAGAGCCGATCATTTCACCTAATGAGGCATTTTTACCACCCACCAAAGCTAAATCAGCTAATCCAAGAGAATCAAATCGACGAATATAGTGCATACACTCTCCTTTTTCTTCTTGTACTTTATTAAAATAAGAATAGCACGAATTAGGCAATAACGATACGATTTATGCTATATTTGCATAAAAACTTATGGGTGAATCATGGCTATTATTTCTATCGCATCTACCAAAGGCGGAGTAGGTAAAACCTCTCTTGCTTTTTCACTCGCCAAAGACCTAGGCTATCGTTATGCAACTAACGATATGTCCGTCGTCCTTAATAAATATAAAAACGCCCGCTATTACCCTAAGAAGATACCCCTTTACCCTGATACAGTCTACGATTTTGGAGGATTTGATGCTGATCATGTCGATGAGATTTTACGTAACTCAGACATCATCCTCGTCCCCACAACCAATGATTTAAACTCCATTATGAAAAGCTTGATTTTTATCAAAAATTACAAAGAAAAAACCATTCTCGTCTTTGCCAACATGATCGATAATCCCAACGATGCCACCGTCATAAAAGCAAAAATTCATGAACATTTCCCCAATCTCGCCTTTACCTATTTGCGACGTACCAAACTACTTAAAAATGCTCTGGAATCAGGAATGAGTGCTACCCAATTGTATGAATCGAGCAAACAAAACCAGCACGTCTACAAACAAGCCTTTAGTGAATACAACAAAATACTCAAGCTCTTTACAACGGATGGACACTATTTTAGTGCACCCCAAGCATGAGTACTATTCTCCTCACTACCCTAAACGCTCGCTACGCCCATAGCGCACTCGGACTTCGCTACCTCTATGCCAACTTGCATGAGCTCCAAGACGATACAAAAATAGTCGAATTTACCATCAATGAGCAAATCCAAACCATCGCCGAAGATATTCTAAGACATACCCCTAAAATCATCGGAATAAGCGTCTATATTTGGAATGCTTCCCAAACTGCGGAACTTATAGAGATCATTAAAAAAGTAGCTCCTGATACCGTTATCGTTCTCGGAGGTCCGGAAGCGGGATACACTCCGCATCGGGTTGATTTTAGCCGTGCTGATTACATCATTAGCGGTGAAGGTGAAGTGGCGTTTTATGAATTGTGTAAGGAGATATTGAATCCCGTCATTCCCGCGAAGGCGGGAATCCAGCTGGATCCCAGGGTCTACCCTAAAGGGCAAGTGAAGCTCGAGGATGACGACAAAACCATATTCATCAAAGCCATCATGCCTGATCTAAAAGCTATTACTCTCCCCTACCGTGCATACAGTGATGAAGACGTAGCGAACCGAACCATCTATGTCGAAGCTTCACGCGGATGTCCATTTGAGTGCGAATTTTGCCTCTCATCTATGGATGAAAAGGTACGAAACTTTCCACTGGATGAACTCATCGAAGAATTTGAGATACTCTGGCAGCGAGGCGCACGAAGTTTTAAATTCATCGACCGTACCTTTAATCTCAATATGACGTTTGCCAATCGTCTTTTGGACTTTTTCCTCTCTAAAGAGCCCCCCTATTTCGCTCATTTCGAAGTGATACCCGATCATTTTCCTGACGTTCTAAAAGCCAAAATATCCCTTTTTCCTGAGGGCTCATTGCAGCTTGAAATCGGTATCCAGACATTGGACCCCATTATCGCAAAAGGGATCAACCGTCCGCTTCGACTGGAAAAAATATTTGAAAATCTTCAATTTTTAGAAAATGAAACCAAAGCACACATGCACCTTGATCTCATCGTCGGACTGCCAGGAGAAACACTGGCAGGATTTGGGCGCAATCTTGACAAGCTCGTTTCCCTTACCCACAGTGAAATCCAAATCGGTATCCTCAAAAACCTCTCAGGAACAACACTGTCACGCCACGATAAAGAGCATGGCATGATTTACAGTGATACACCGCCGTATGACATTCTTCAAAACAACAATCTAAGTTTTGAACAAATTCAGAAAATGAAACGGTTCGCTCGCTTTTGGGATATTTTTTACAACAGCGGAAGTTTTGAGAATACGGTGAAGTTGCTATGGGATAAGGAAAGTGTATTTAACTCATTTTACGCCTTCAGCGAATGGATTTATACCCAAACCCTCTCTACATGGAAAATATCCCTGGATCGTCAAATTACACTCATCTATGACTATCTTATCCTAAGTCATGATAGAGAAACGGTAGAAAAAGCACTCACTGAAGATATGAGTAAACGACCGGAAAAAACAATCCCTTTTTTCTTACGACAAAAAACATTGGAAAATAAAAATAAGAATGAAAAAAGTGTAACGCCAAAACGACAGGCAAATCGGATTTAAAAGAAGTTGGGTGCGCTAGAGTGACGAGTTCTAGCGCGGTAGTTTTATATAAGGAGAATCGAAAGGGCCCGAAGGCCCTGAAAGAAGAGTTTATTAAAATTTCAAAGAAGTGATGATACGTAAAGTATCTGTTGTTTTGTCATTTAGATCATTAGCTTTAACATCTTTATCAAACTGAGTATAGATCGCTGTCAAATCAAGCATTCCGATTTTTGTAGATGCAGTAACATCCCACGCTGTGTAGTCTGTATTGACTTTACTAGCACCTGCAACTGCAGCAAGAGCACCACTATTAGCACCTGTTTCTGCTTGTGCATAACTTGCAGACAATGTTACACCAGGGACCATTTTAGTAGAAGCACCGATTTTCCATGCATCAGTATCTGGATTTGCTGCGATTTCACCATCCATGTAGATGCTGCCAAGAGATGTATAAACCATTGATTTATCACCAGTTGCGACGTTGGCAAAACCAAGAGTACCCGTGCTTACAGTTGAATATGCAGCATACACATTTACGCCCGCAACATCAGCTGATGCTTTAATAGCGAATACATTTGAATTTTGTTTAACAACATCAAGATCTTGAGCATTTGCAGTGGGACCAGAGTTAGGGTAACCAGCAGCAATAACAGTAGTTTGTGAAAGTTTTGGCATCATACCTGCGTATTGAACACCAACGTCAACCATACCCATTACTTTAGTATCTGCTTGCAACCAATAAGCATCCGCAATTTGAGGAACATTATAATACCACGCTTGAAGTGTCGTATTAGGAACAGATTTATTGATTACAGCAGCTGCATACGCACCTTCCGTTCCAAAATTACTAAATGTACCACCATTTGCTACAGTTGTACCGCGACCAGTAGTAGGTTTTAACAAGCCAACACCATTATGTTTTCCGACCCATGCCGCTGCCAAAATAGTATCAGGCAAGAAATAACCGTGTGCTACTACTGCTTCAAAAGTATTATCAACAACGTTCCATGATTCTGAAAAACAAAGAGGTGTTTGCAATGCCATACGACCCGCTGCTACATCAAACTCTTTTTGAGCGTATTTCAAATTAGCGACTTCAACCCACGATTGGTCGTCTAGCTGATTTGCAGCTGATGTCCCATCATTGTTAAATTTTGCTGCTGGAATTGCTCCAACCAAATTATTTTCTAGACCAAGTGTTGAGAGTGCTGTCAATTTTACTGCACCGCTAACGTTTTGAAGTAATTTTGCAGATGCACCAATACTCAATTTTGCTTCAGCAACAGAGTTAGTATCGTGATCAAAAAAACTTTGCTCAGAAGCTGAACCAACACCTGATCCCGCAGCTGGACCAGAAAATTCTGATGTTTGGTACCAAAGTTTTGCTTCACCGTCTACTTTAATATCTTCAAGAGCATAAGCACTTGTTCCAAGAGCCATTACAGCAACTAGACTCAATTTTCCTAATTTCATTCTTTCTCCTTGTAAAAACCGTTCGTTAATAAGAATTTCTTATTTCGAATCATAGGACAATCATAACAATTACTTCTTAAATGTTTCTTTATTAGTATTGTATTTTATAATATATAGACAAATTTGTGATACTCTGAGACAAAATTGTGATAAAAAGCGTCATGATAGTTTTATCCCGTACTATATGGAACTGCTAGAGAGTAACAAAAATATTAGCAATTATAAATACGAATATAAAATAAAATAAATTATTTCAATTTACTAAAATAATATTTGAAAATATTCTTCATTTTTACTACAACTATCAATTTCATAAATTAATAAGAATACTGAAAACAGAATATTGTATCTAAACAGCAAGCAGCACGGTCATCACGTTAGTTTATAAAACTCCGCTACAATAAACGGATACATTAAACTTCAAGGAAATTAAATGAAAAAAATTGTCTCTGCAACCGTATTATTAGCATTAAGTGCATTTGCAGATTGTACTTATCAAAGTGACTCAGCAAAAGTAACGTGGAAAGCGTTTAAAACGTATGAAAAAATTGGCGTTGGCGGAAGTTTTGATCGTGTAATAACGCAGCCTAAAAACGCAAGCAGTATCGAAGCACTTCTCATAGGTAGCAACGTTAAGATTGAGACAGGAAGTATTAATTCGGCTAATCCTGCGCGTGATGCGACATTGGTAAACTCTTTTTTCAAAGTTCAAAACATTGACAGCATCACGGCTAAAATTATTTCAGCAAAAGATTCTAAAGCCATTACAGAAATAACAATGAACAATGTCACCAAAACAATTCCACTAAATTATACGATACAAGAGGGGAAAATTGTGGCAAAAGGAGCGATTGATTTGGGTGATTTTACAATGCTTGCATCACTGCAATCCATCAATAAAGCATGCTTTGCTCTTCATGCCGGAAAAACATGGCAAGATGTAGAGATAGGATTTGAAATTCCAACTAAAAGCGACTGCAAATAGTTACTTCCCCTAATTGGGGAAAATAATTACCAGTTACGAATACGAATATGACACGATGTGCATTGCTTTAACAACTGATTGTAATCTTCTAATGCATCATCCATTCTTCCTGCATCAATCGATACAACTATATCATTAGAATAGAGTCTTAGCATACTTGCTGTTTTTTGAGCAAATTGATAAGCGTATTTTTGATCTTTTGGCAAAATCCATTTAACGTCATCACCTTCTAATGATTTAAGTGTTCCTTGAAGTTTTTTGACCCCGGCTTTCATCTCATCACTCGAGCTGTAAAGCCCTCCACGCTGAATTTGCTCCATTGATTCAAGCATAGTTCGCATATCTTTCATCAGCATTGATCGATGATCTTTTTGTTCAGCTTCTACAGAAACAGCCATTGTCGCCAAAAGTGCCAAGGTGGTTAATAATTTTTTCATCATGTCCTCTTTTAGTATTGGATTAGTTCTTTGGAAAATTCAGTCAGCTTCACGGTTTTTGCCGAAATGGAAACCAGTTTTTTTGCTTCTGCAGGACCATTGTAAAACTGTTTTAGCTCCGGCTTAAACGATTTGAAATAGTCTTGGAATTTATCCGAACCTAAAATCCCGACAGCCCAAAGGGTATCATCCGCCGCATGTTCTAAAACAACTGCTGCGAGAGGCTGAGTCGCTGCTCCGCCTAGTACTTTTGCTCCTGCATGAACATCAAATGCAGACATGTGAGAAGAACAAACAATAATACCGCTCTTATCGTACGCCATCGTTTTTGTTTTTTCGGGAACGTACATGATAAAACTGTCACTTGGTGTTGGGTGTGTCATTTGATGCGTACAAATAGCTACATACGCAACTACCGTACGATCTTTTCCAACACCGCTTTTCCAAATGTATTTTTCGCCTGATTCCGATGTCAATTCAACATCAGTCAAAGTTGGCTTAGGCAGATTAACTAACAAACAAGGAGTTGAAGCATACGGATAATTAAAAATATAATTGACCTCTTTTTCCAGCTTTGACGCTAAAATAGGTTTTCCATCCGCTCCTATGAGCTGTGTTTTTTCATACGCTCTATACAGTGTTCCGTCTGATGCATGCAAATTGCCCCGAATAAGTGATGGACTTATCGCCACAACTGTTGCACTTGCAGCAACTACTTTTAAAAAGTTTCTTCTATCCATGATAATTTCCGTGTGAATGATTTTGTGGTATGTAGTTTAGCAGTTTTTTTTGTAAAATTTCTCGTCATACCCTACAGGGTACGACGGAATGCGTATTGATTGTTAACTTAACTAAACAAATCTCTCATAGCACCTTTGTACCAATCGTGAGTTGCTTTTCCAAGACCGGTTGAACGGAATTTATCATTCACTGTATCCCCTTTTGGAACACTTCCTTTGCTTCCGATAACTGGACCTGCAACCATAAATTCATGATTAACCATGATTGCTTCTTCTGGATTCCCATTTACCATTGAGTAGCACACGTTTGCACTTTTGTATGGAAGCGCAGTAGCGACACTGTACGATTTACCGTGAAGAACGTGAGCGATCTCTTTTGCGCACTCTTTACCTGACCAGATTGCTGATTGGCCACTTGGTGGGATTGCATGACCTACAACATCTCCTACTGCATAAACGCTTGCATCGGTTGCTGTTGCAAATGAAACTGGTTTTTCAGCACTTGTAGCCATTTTAACTTTTTTGAAACCGTCTGGAGTTGTCGCAACACCTGACATTTCGATGACTGGATTAGACATATTGTGTGGGATGAAATTGAAAATACCGTATTTAAGAGTTTTTGTTGTTTTTGTACCTTCAGTATCTTCTTTACTTGCAAAAACAGTCTGAACGTACGTAATCTCTTTTGCAGCAAAATCAACATCAGAAATTTTACAGTTGTCCATGTGCTCAACAACACCGGCATTGAGTTCTTTCCACGACTCTTTAAACGCTGCACCTTTTGCAACTTCTGCTGTTTCATTCAAGATAATGACTTTACCTTTGATTCCCTCTTTTTTCATGTAGTTTGCAATCATACTTGCACGCTCAAACGGTGCAGGGGGACAACGGTATTTACCTGCAGGAACAGTGATAACAACAACGTCACCGTCTTCCATATTTTTAACCATACGATCCAATGCAATGTGCTCACCACCTGGAACCAAAGCAGCCGGAGCTAAACGTTTTGCTTTTGCGATTTTAGCCGCATCCCATGTTGGGAATTGCCCTTTATAGTTATAATCAATACCCGGAGCCATGACCAAGATATCGTATCCTACAGAACCTTTTGATGTATGAACCACTTTTGCAGCACGATCAATTCCTGTAACAACAGCTGTCAACATTCCATATCCGTTTGCTTCAACTGCTTGAGAATAGTCATGCGTTAACGTTCCAAGATTTACACCCTCAATTCCGCCAAGATTACAGTTCGAAAATGGGCATGACATAAAGCTGTCATTTTTTTCAATAATTGCTACATCAAACTTTGGATCAATCTTTTTCAGTTCTTTAGCAACCGTTAAACCGCCAAATCCTCCACCAATAATAACAACTTGATGTTTACCAAGCATAATGCTTGCAGGTGCTGCTGCTTTTGCCGGTAGTGGATCAAATGCCTTAGTACTACATCCTGATACTGCAGCTGCTGCTGCACTGATACCTGCGAATTTAAATAAGTCACGTCTTGAAATGTTCATGGGTCTGATTCTCCTATTACTCTTTAAAGTGCAAACATATTATTCTCAGAATCCTTAAAGTATTATAAGATTATATAAAATGAGTCTAAAAAGTGATAATAAGAGTTTATTATATAAATCAATGTGATATTTTTGTAATAATTCCTAATATGATGGCTTTTTTGAGTATTTTTATTGTTATAATGCTATCATATAAGAATAATAATTTATAAGGATGTTACTTATGAAAACAGTAGATTGCAAAAGCTTGGAAGAACTTCGAAACTGTATTGATGCTGTAGATGATCAAATTGTTGAGTTTATTGCCGCACGCAATGCGTATGTCAAACAAGCGGCCAAGTTTAAACACTCCATAGATGAGATCAAAGGGGAAGAGAGAATGGAAGCAGTCATGGACCGAGTTCGAATGCGGGCAATGGAATTTGGGGTTTCACCCAATCTTCTCACCAAGCTTTACACTATTATGATCGATGAGATGGTCGAAGCTGAGATTTCTGAGTTTAGGAATGCTAAGTCACTTTAAAACCGTGTTACCTCATCACCTTGAATGGCCATCATTACTTTACCTTCTAGGCTCTCGTTTTTATACAATGAGTGATGGTGGATCACCCGTGTCACCTCATTGGGATTAAACAGAATTAAATCCGCAGTCAATCCCACTTTAATTGTCCCTTTACTCATCCCAATACTCTGTGCAGGATTTTTAGATGCTAATTCTATGAGACGACTCATCGTAATAATTTTATTTTTAATGAGGTGAGTATAGCACAGCGGTAAATACTCTCCGATCGAGGTAGTTCCGAAACTGGCATCATTAAACGTAATGTCTTTATGAATATCAGAATTTGGCTGATGTAAAGCGCTTAGAGAGTGAATATTTCCTTCTTGTAGGGAACGAATTAAGAATGCTCGTTTTTCTTCACTCACCAAAGGAGGATTGATTTTTGCATCCGAGTCATATCCCTTGCACGCTGAGTCATTTTTCAATAAATGGTGCAAACCTACTTCACACTCCACATCAATTCCAGATATTCTCGCTTGTGCAATCAATTCAACACTTCTAGGTTCAGTAATGCTTTTAAAAATGATTTTTATTTCAAAATGACGTGCCACTTCGATCATTGATGCCACATGAACGATCTCAGAAAGTGGAGAAATACCACTCAGTCCCAAGCTGGCAGCTACAGAGCCATCTGCCATCACACCGCTTTCAAAAAGGCTTTTATCGACAGCTTTATAAAACAGAGGTTTATGGGTCATTTGGAGATATTGGGCAATGCGGCTAATAAGATTATAATCACATAGTGTTGATGTAGATACCGAAAGTGCTCCATTTTTTAGCAAAATAGCAATATTGCTAAGAGCACCTGCATCGTTGAGAGCACTGATACTGCACTCGATAGTTGCCCCCTCTTTTGTACGTCGATGCTGATGGACAAATTCCAAGGTAATTTCGTTATCAATACGTGGGTTTAGATCACTGTTGAGAATAACCGTACTGACTCCACCTGCAAGTGCATAACGTGCAAGAGAAACAAGATTTTTACCATTAAGATGTCCATCTTTAAGAGAAACATTTGTATCGACTAACCCAGGAAGAAGATAACATCCTGCTCCCTCAATCATCTCATCATCGCTTAATGAGTTACCAATCTCAACAATCATACCATCGTGTATTCTAACATCACCTAAACGTTCTGAATCTGCATCACAAATGAGTGCATTTGTAATAACCATGGTTGCTCCTGTGTTGTTATCTGATCATAACACTAAAACGAACACATCCGTTTTAGTGGCAAGGACTCCTTCGGCTATACTGTCGTATATAGCCTTTGGTTCCAAAGCTATAAAAGCCAATCAATTGGCTTTTTCGCACGCTTTTCACCTTTGCAATCCCATAAAGCTTCAAAAACGTTGTTTTTGAGAATTTTAGAGATATCTATACACCCCCATTTTTGTAAAAGCATGTAAGGTCAGTTATAATAACGATATTGTAATCTATGAAGGTTTAAAAAGGGGAAATGTGCGCTTATTTATTTTACTTTTTGTAAGTACAATCGCGCTCTTTGCAGCACCCTCAGCCTACGATCAGGGAAAAAAACTTTATTTTGAAAAGGGATGCAATGGATGCCATGGTATCTCTGCATCAGGCTCAGGTCAATACCCCGCACTTGCTTTTCGACGCAAACCCTTTTTGATGGCTAAACTCAAAGGATACCGAGCCAAGCAAGGTACAACCCAATTGTCCCAAATGATGATCCCTTTTGCAATTGCGCTTAGTGATACACAAATAGACGCGCTGACCACATTCTTTTCTGAATTTAAAGAAGGATCGATTCCAGCCAAAAGAGATTTCAATATTAAAGGAGATGGAGGATCATGAAATTACTTGTATCTGCGCTCGAGCACTCAGCCAATGTTCACCTGCGATATCTCATAAAAGAGCTTGAAAATGATGTCGAACTTAGTGGAATTTTCGATGCTTCATTGGGAGACAGCATTGTCGATTTACGCTCAACCGCTATTATGGGATTTGTAGATGCCCTTACCAAGCTTCCCTTCTTCTTTCGTCTGAAAGATGAAATGGTAGAACTTGCACAGAATGCCGATAAAGTGTTGCTGATAGACTCTTCAGGATTTAATTTACCATTAGCCAAAGCGATTCGTAAGCGCTATCCTACCAAAGAAATTATCTACTATATTCTCCCCCAAGCATGGGCTTGGAAGAAAAAGCGCATCCCTGTATTAGAAAAAACCATCACCAAATTATGCTCTATCCTTCCGTTCGAGCCCTCATACTATTCGCCTCTTGCCCCTATCGAATATGTCGGTCATCCGTTACTCGATGAAATAACGGTGCAAAAAAGTTCACTTGAGCCTACGGGCATTATCACATTTATGCCTGGAAGCCGTCCCGGTGAAATCAAAAAACTAATGGGGATTTTCAAAGAGGTGCGTGCTCGAATAGAGTGTACAGCCATGCTGGTTATTCCCTCTCACTTTACACTGGAAAAAATAGAAGAACTGTATGGTGACACGGCTAATTTTACCATTACTCATGATGCACATACTACCCTTGCTCAATCGGATTTTGCATTCATCTGTAGCGGAACAGCGACACTCGAAGCATGCCTTATTAAAACACCCTTTGCTTTAGTCTATATTGCCAAAAAACTTGATTATATCATCGGATGTGCTTTGATAAAATTAGAATTTGCAGGGCTTGGAAATCTTTTATTTATGCACCAATATGGGAAACCTCTCCATCCTGAATTTATTCAAAACGATGTAACGGTAGAAAACCTGTATAATAGCTATATTCAAATGGATAGAGAAAAATTTTTCAATGACGCGGGTGCACTTCGAGCTCTGTTACAACATGGTAGTGCGGCGCGCGTAAGTAAAATAATCAAGGAAACCAATGCTTAGACTTTTTTCATGGGCTAAAACCTACTCAAATCGTATCGTTGATGAGAAAATCATCCCCTACGTTTTTACCCTTTCTGATTCACCAATGCTTTTTCGTGATTTACTGAGAACCAATAAAATGTATCAAGATGGTCTAAAACTCGAAGGCAATATTCCCGGATTTCGTTTTAGTGTCGGAAAAAGTTATATTGTTTTCATCATTTTATGGCACATGATAATGCTTCCTCCTGCCGCAGTCTTTCACGCCGAGCTGGTCAAAATCAACTGTCACTTACTCATCATAATGGCGGTATTGTTTACGGGAATGTTTTTTGCAATGTACGCTATTTTTAAAGAGTTTCTTATCGACGCTGTAGCGCATAAAATTCTTAAACGCGGATGGGAAAATCATTTTCCCCATTTTAACTATGAAATACATGCTAGCGAAGTAGCAAATATCTATTCTGAAGCACTTGATAAAGAGATACCAAATAAAGAATTGCAGCTTTATATTTTAGAGAAACTTGTTGAGGGGAAGAAGTAAAATTTTCCCTATTTTTTAACGCTATTTAAAATCCCCATAAATGTTGGAATATTTGCTCCTCCATCATAACGTTTCAATTTCTCACCTTTGGCATTAATGAAATGAAATGTCGGAGTTCCAATGTACCCTAAGTCTGAGGGAATTTTGTCTTTGTGAATGTCAAGATGGACTGGAACAAAATTTTTATTAATAGTCTCCTCAATCACTTGTTCCTCAAAAACATTATTTTCCATATATTCGCATGCTGGGCATCCCTCTTTGGAAAGCATTACCATCACATTTTTCTTCTCTTTTACAGCTTTTATTAATGCTACGTCATACGATGGTGCCCAATTAATCTGCGCAGACGCGTACGATACCATGAGAGCCAAGGCTACTATTGTTTTATTCATTATATTCCTCCTAAATGGGTTAGAAATTCTTTTGGCTCTTTAAAACCAACAATGGTTGCATCCTCTATTTTTTGACCTTTTTCATCAAAAAATAAAATAGCCGGTGGTCCAAAAATTCCGTACTTTTTAGTAATGGCTTTGGAAGCATCGTCATTGGCAGTTACATCGACCTGTACCAATACATATGCATCCATACTTTTCTTTACGGATTCATCACTAAAAGTTTTTTCTTCAAACTCTTTGCATGCAGTACACCAGTCTGCATAGAAATCGACCATCACACGTTTGCCTTTATTTTCTGCCAAAATAGCATCAAGTTCTTCAATAGAAGTAATTTTTTCAAACGTTTTATGGGCATTCACTGGGGCCGAAATTTCTTGTTTTACAGTCAAAAAAGGATCTAGAGGATGCAAAAGATTTTTAGCACCCGCCATTCCTCCTATAAGCAATGACATGCCATACAGAAGTATCAGAAAACCAAGGGCTTTTACATTCGAACGTGAACTCCATGAAGGATGCTCACCTAAAGGCTCAAGGGCACCCGTATTGATCGCTACAAAAATCGCTAATCCACCCCACAATAGTAACGTCGTATTTTCATCCAAAACACGACCCATCATCCAAATAGCAATACCAAGAAGCATTACCCCGAAAATCGCTTTGATAACATCCATCCACATTCCGGGTTTAGGCATAAATTTACCCGAAGTTGTACCGACAATGAGCAAGGGAACACCCATCCCGATACTAAGGGCGAATAAGGCTATCCCACCCAGTAATGCGTCCCCTGTTTGACCGATATAAATCAGCGCCCCAGCAAGCGGTGCAGCCACACATGGTCCAACAATAAGTGCAGACAAAAATCCCATAATAGCAATACCAACGACTCCGCTTCTCTGACCGCCGAGTTTAGAAATACGTGACTGAATAAAATTCGGAATTTGAAGTTCATATACATCAAACATTGATAACGATAAAAGAACAAAAACAAGAGCAAAAACTGTAATAATCCACGGCGTTTGAAAGGCTGCTTGTAAATTAGCCCCAAATAACCCCGCCAAAACTCCTGCAATTGTATACGCTACGGCCATCGACAAAACATAGACTAATGAGAGTAAAAATGCTTTTTTAGCGCCCATTCCCTTACCCTGCGCAAGAATCACAGATGAGATAATAGGAATCATAGGAAATACACACGGCGTCAAAGAGAGCAGAAGACCAAAACCAAAGAAACTGATAATGATAAACCACAAACTTCCGCCTTTGATGACACTCGCGATTTGATCGGTTTCGGATGCATTTTTAGGGGTTACAACTTCTTTTGAAGACTTGCTTAGAGCCAATGCACTAAGGTGTGCAGGATCAGATGCATTTAATTTGTCCGCATCAACCATGATATCTAAAACAGCCTCTTGAGGCTCATAACATAAACCTGCCGACGAACACCCTTGATAGGAGAGCTTAACACGAACTTTTTGCTCTCCGCTGAGCTCTTTACTTTTACTTAAGTCGATATTTGTAATAGGATTGGTTTCATAAACTGCCTCTCCCTCATGATCAACTGTTTTTGTTGCCGTTTCAATGATAGTAAAATTAATGCCATCTTGAGCATCAGCATCTTCAATTTTGAGTTTATCTTTGTAGAGATAAATCTGATTTCCCAACTCAATTTCAACGGCTATCGTATCACCATCTACTGCTATTATTTTTGGCTTAAATGCCTCTTCAGGTTGGAGAAAACTCACTCCAAAAAGAGCCATAGAAAAAAATATTAAAAACAAAAAACGCATATTTAAACCTTTTTATTGCAAATATTCACTATTTTAGCATAACTTTTAAAACGTTAGCACGTGCTTACTTTCTATTACCCATTGTGTAAGCTGTTCCATAGAGGAATTAATCTCTTCACTAAAATAAGGGGTATTTTTATACATTCCACAACGGGCATTACACGTTCCACAGGCACGAACACTCACGCCATGTTCGTAGAGATTTTTCACCATATCGTGTAAGTCAAAATCATATATTTCAGGCTTTATACAAATACTTCGAGCCAAAGCAACCGCATCGTTCATCAAAAAAATATTGACCACTTCACTGCTTTTATGCAAACTTTTCGCTAAACGCAGTGCATTATAAGTAATATCACTCCCATCGTAAGGGTCGTGATTTAAAATTAAAGTAATCATATTATATTCCTTTATTGTATTTATTGCTCTTTGGTCAAAAGAGTAACACCTAGACCGGTCTCTACACCATACCCTTCTTGAGCCCAGCCTTTGAGTCCGCCTTTGAGAGACGTTGCATTAACATAGCCCAAACTTTTAAGTGTTTGCGCTGCCAATGCACCTCGGCTTCCTCCACGACAATAGGTCACAATAACTGCATTTTTGTCTTTAACTTTATTTAGAACATCAAATTCCAAATTTCCACGTGTGATTGCAAGCGTACTTGGTGCATAAATCTCACCTTCAGCACGCTGATTTTCCTCACGTACATCCAAAACGATCACCTTTTTTTGCTCATCAATCATCTTCTTTAACTCTTTTGGGGTCATTTCACCCACCTCTTGCTTCGCACTCTCGATTAATTTTTCAGATTCAGCATGTCCTGCCATAAGGGACGATCCCACCAATAAACCTACAAGCATAAAAGCTACTTTCATATTTTTCATTCACAACTCCAAGTATTTATGTTATTAGCTAAATAACTAATTAATGTGTATAATATAACAATAAAATTAAACTGTCAAGGATTCACACCCTTATAATCGCAATTAATCGATTGGAATATACGTAAAATGTTCGCTTTGTTTATCAATCAGCCCGATAGTTGAGTTGGGTGTTAACTTCACATAGTCATACACATTGCTTTTATCAATCTTCAACGTTTTCATCGTTGCTTCACACATTAAAAATTCCACTTCGTAGGTATCCGCCATAGTGGCAATCCTCTTGCTCAGTTGATCGTGAGCCAGCGCCAACTTTTGATCGTTTTTATACGGTGAATTTTTTAAATCTTTTACAAAAAACTTATACGCATCCCCATGAATCACCACGGCAACCTCAAGTTTTTCGAGCTTTCCTTCATAATGGTTCTTATGAAATGCAATTCCCTGCAACACCTTTTTCTCAAACGTTTCCAAATTTCCTGTTTTGAGATCGAAAACAACTTGCTTTACCCCTTCTTCTCCATATAAAACCGCTGAGAGTGCGAGGATAAGTAACCATTTTTTCATAGTATTCCTTTGTGATAATAATTTTACGATTGTTATTATAATCACAAAATGTAAAAATAATGTAAATTAGCTAATTTCCTAATAACTATCTTATGCTATAATTAAAGCATTAAAAAAGATCCATAAAAAGGTAGTTTATGTTAGATATGGAACAAAAATTAAAAATTTTTAAAGCCCTGAGTAATGAAACACGTTTCCTGATTTTCAAAAATGTCTTTACGGGCGGATATACATGTTCTCTCGATAAAAAACAAGCCGGAGTTGAAGTAAATCCCATCGCTACCTGTGTCAGTACGGTAGCCGAACATTTTAATTTTTCCCTCCCGACAATTTCTGCTCATATTAAAGAGCTCAAAGAGGCAAAAATAATCTCTGTAGAAAAAAAAGGAAATAAAGTTTACATTGAGCCTAATATTGAAACAATTCGAGAGCTATCTGCATGTTTTCAGACGTTGATCACCAATTTTGACAATAATCGAGAGCTTTTTTTCAACGATACGGTAGCCGTTAAATAACTATGGTAATAAAATATTTACTATCAATTATCACGTTTATCGTTCCACTATTGCTACAAGGAGAAATGCTTGACGATGCATTTAAAAACGGGAAAGCAAGTGGAAACATTCGTGCTTTTTGGTACGACGGAGATCGTGACCTAAAAATAGATCGTACTTCTCTCACCGTTGGCGGCATACTAAGCTATCAAACCGCACCTTTTTATGGAGTTCAAGCCAATGCTTCTTTCTTCTCCAGTAACGGTATTACCTCACTCACGCAAATGCCTGAATCTGGGCAAACCAGTAACCTCAAAAGCGATGGTAGTTCTATCAATGTTCTCGGTGAAGCTGCCCTGTCGTATACCTATGATGATACTATAGTGAAATATGGGCGACAACGCCTCAATACACCTCTAACAAATGACTATTACAACCGAATGCTTCCAAACAGTTTCGAAGCGCTCACCCTCGAAAACCGTTCAATAGCTGATGTGACTCTCAAGGGTGCTTACATCACCAAATGGAAATACAAAGACTCCGACCGTTTTATCTCACCAACCGAAAATTACGGATTTCATCGTGATATAGTGATGCTTGGTGGCGTAATGAAAAAAGGAAGAATTACGAATGAAGTATATGACTACTACGTCCCCGATGTAATGAATGCTCTGTACATTCAAAGTGAAACACCGAAATTTTTATCAGAAAGCTCTCCTTTCAATATTTCGGGTTCTCTGCAGTATCTAAAAGAAAATGGAGTAGGAGATAAACGAATCAAACTATCATCTACCTATCTCATCGGGACAAAATTAGGACTTCATTATAATCATTGGAGTCTTATGGGGCTGTTCACCCAAATCGGCGACCAATCACTTGCAGGGACAGGAGGACGTTACACCAAGATGGGATGGGGAGGATTTATCACCTATACCGATCTTCAAATCGACGGTGAAACGGAAAATGCGGGTGCAGTAGCCTATGGTACTGTTTTAACGCACCGTTTTGATAAAACACTCGAAGCATCACTGAAATATTTACGCATTGACCAAAGCGACTCAAAACAAAGTGCTCCAAATTCTCTCACCGATAACCCTCGCCCTGATTCGGATGAATACAATGTTGATACCACCTATCAACCGACAAAAGAGATACGATTGCGATGCCGTTTCGCGTACATCGACTACAATCCTGATAGCACAAATCTGTATCAAACTCGTGCATATGACGAGTTTAACACTCGCATCATTGCTGATTATATGTTTTAATATTGGAGAAAAAATGACCTGGCTTATCATTAAATATTTAGTAACCGCTGGAATTGTTGTCCTCGTCTCTGAAATGGCAAAACGCAGCGATAAACTCGGGGGACTCATCGCAGCATTGCCACTCGTAACTTTTTTGGCTTTGATTTGGCTCTATGTTGAAAATCAGCCTACAGAAAAAATTGCTAATCATGCGTGGTATACATTTTGGTATGTTATACCGACATTACCAATGTTTTTGGCCTTTCCACTGCTACTGCAACGTATCGGTTTTTGGCCTTCACTTCTTGCTTCCATAGCCATTACCGTAATTTGTTTTATCATCTTTTCACTCATTGTGCGTCAGTTTGGAATCGAGTTATGGTAAAGTAGTCTATTTTATTTCGGAGTTACACAATGTCCAATCGCCTCGCCCTCGAAGATTCCCCCTATCTCCAGCAACATAAAGATAACCCTATCGATTGGTATGGGTGGTGCGATGAAGCGTTTGAGCGTGCAAAGCGTGAAAAAAAAGCTATTTTTATCTCTATTGGATACAGCAGTTGTCACTGGTGTCATGTAATGGAACATGATGTTTTTGAGAATGAAGAGATAGCCGAATTTGTAAATCAACATTTTATTTGTATCAAAGTGGATCGTGAAGAGCGCCCTGACATCGACAAACATTTTCAAGAATTGCACGTCCTGCTCAATCGCCGAAGCGGAGGGTGGCCACTCTCGATCTTTTGTACACCAGAAAACAAACCGTTTTATGCCGCAACTTACATTCCCCCTCATAATCGCGATAAAATGATGGGATTTAGTGAGCTTACGACTATCATTTCCGAAAAAATAGCCCTAAATGACGAAAAGCTCTTTCAAAATGCCGATGAGATCACCGGCTTTATGAAACCCAAAGAGATACCGACACAAGCAACCCAACTGGATGAAAAAATCATGATACAGTTTGGAAAACAAGCCGAGCATAATTTCGATCCCATCAACGGCGGTTTTTCAAAAGCTCCGAAGTTTCCTCACACCTCTACACTTAAAACTTTGATGAGCCAAGAGCGTCTTGAGCCGGATCCTCAACGACTCAAAATTATTACCCATACACTTGATTCGATGGCAAGAGGAGGGATGTATGATCTCATCGATGGTGGATTTTGCCGATACAGTACCGAAGAGTCGTGGCTGATTCCTCATTTTGAGAAAATGACCTATGACAATGCCCTTCTATGTGAGCTCTATGCTTTAGCTTCCGTTTTATTTCATAATCCATTCTATTTGAGATGCGCCACAGAGACTGCCGATTTTATGATGAAACTTATGATGGAAGATCATCTCTTTTACAGTGCGAGCGATGCGGATACCGAGGGTGAGGAAGGAAAATATTTTGTCTACACTTATGATGAAATCACTCAAGCACTTCGAAATATAGGTATTTCCAATCTCGATGAAGCCATGGAAATACTTCAAATCACCCCTGATGGAAATTTCGAAGGGCACTGCATCGTTACCCTCTCATCATTAGAGCGACCCCAATGGTTTGAGGATTTTGTCAAAGAGTGTCAAAAACTGCGTTCTACTCGAACGTATCCTTTTATCGACCGTAAAATCAATGTTGCATGGAACGCCATGATGATCAAATCTCTCTTGATACTGGGAAAGCAGATTCCAGCGTATCAAGACAATGCGATTAGATCGCTAGAGGCCCTACTCTCAACCATGTTTATTGATGGAGTTCTTTATCACACGACCCTCATCCACAAACAACCAAAAATCGAAGCTTTTTTAGAAGATTATTCCTATCTGACCGATGCATTAATCCAAGCCTATCAAAACACATTTGATGAAGTCTATCTCATACGTGCCCAACAACTCACCAACAAAGCATTGGAACTTTTTTACCAAAATGGTGCATGGTATTTTAGTCGCGGAGCATTTCCAACACTTTGTGAGCTCGATGATGGTTCCTATCCTAGTGCAATGGCCATTATGATGGATAATTTGCTTTCTCTTGGAAGCCTCATTGATAGTAAGTATCGCCATTTTGCCTTTAAAAGTCTCGAATACTCATCCATTAAGCTGATGAAGACTCCCATCTATTATCCCAAACTTACGGAACAAACCATTCGATATCTAAAAGGTGATCGTATTGTGAAAGCAACTAAAGAACTACTAAAATCCTTAGAATCTTTTAAATATCCTTTTGTATTACTAAAAAACGATGAAAGGCTAGAAGGGTTTTTGATTTGTGGAGAAAACAGCTGCTTTGCCACTACATTTGAAGCTCAAACGTTGGATGAATTAATCCATTCAACGTTACAATAAAAAAAATAGGTGGTCAATATGCATTCAAAAGGCTCTATGGTAAGAGATGAAATCGCGGATGTATCTGATATAGCAGATGTTGTTCATGGCGATCGAAAATTAGATATCAAAAAACAGAAAAAAGAACAAGAAAAACATAGCTCTAAAGAAGAACGACTTCCAATTTGGGTAAAAGCCAGTATCATAGAATACGAAGATGAACTCAAAAAATTACAGATTGAACTTTTAAAACTTCAAAATCATATCAAAAATAAAGGACTTAAAGTCCTTATGATCTTCGAAGGGCGTGATGCTGCCGGTAAAGGTGGTACGATTAAACGCATTACCGAACATCTTAACCCTCGTGGTGCTCGTGTCGTTGCGCTGGATAAGCCCTCTGATGTTGAAAAAACCCAATGGTATTTTCAACGCTACGTACAACATCTCCCGAGTGCAGGAGAAATGGTCTTTTTCGACCGAAGTTGGTATAACCGCGCAGGGGTTGAACCCGTTATGGGATTTTGTACAGAAGAAGAACACAAAGAATTTTTGCATGAAGTGGGTGAGTATGAGAGAATGCTCGTAAACTCAGGGATTATTCTTTTTAAATTTTATTTTTCCGTCTCCAAAAATGAACAAGCCAAACGGTTTAAACAACGCAAAACTGATCCTCTAAAACAGTTTAAACTCTCTCCCGTCGATGCCAAATCTCAAGATCTGTGGGACAAATATACCATCGCAAAATATTCCATGCTTTTAGCCTCACACACTTCCCATGCCCCATGGGTCATTATACGTTCGGATAACAAGAAAAAAGCACGCATAAACTGTTTTAGACATATCCTCTCTCGTAGTGAATATCCGAGTAAAATCAAATCTTCTCGTCTAAAAACATCGGAAAAGATTTTACTCGATGGGGATCAAGAGCTCAAATTGATGGAATCCAGTATGTCCTTGAAGAAAAATGATGAGTTTAATGAGAGAGGATAATCGTGCCTCAATCAGCCATCCTAAAATCTCAAAATATTCTCGCTGATTTTTGGGGTGGAACGGCAGCTATGCTGGTTGCCCTCCCCTCAGCCATTGCCTTTGGTGTTACCATTTATGCTACCATTGGTGGACATTATGGGGCATATGGTGCAGTAGCCGGTATTCTTGGAGTTGCAGCCATCGGGATAGTTGCAGCGCTTTTAGGGGGAACAAGCCGTCTAATATCAGCTCCAAGTGCCCCAGCTGCAGCCGTTTTATCCGCTTTTGCACTCACTTATATTTCTAAAGATTTCGGACCCGATGCTGTTTTCGCTATGTTGATGGTCGTAGCGCTTTTAGCAGGTATTTTTCAAATCCTTTTTGGCCTCATTGGACTTGGTAAATTAATTAAATACATGCCTTTTCCCGTTGTAAGCGGTTATCTAAGTGGCGTAGGACTCTATATTATTGCTTCTCAGGCGCCTAAGTTTTTAGGGCTTCCGCAAGGTTCACATATTTTCGAAGCACTGAAGAATCCAACAACATGGCAATGGCAAAGCATTACAGTTGGACTCATAACCATCATCACGATGTTATATGCAGACAAAATATTTCGAGTTATCCCAGCAGTCATTTTGGCGCTTATAGCAGGTGGCTTAGCCTATGGTTTACTTGGAATCGCTGATCCCTCTCTCTTTATACCAAATAACCCTTTAGTCATTGGAGAGCTGGGAGAAAGTGGCGGAATCAATTTCTTACAAATGTTTGTTGGACGTTTTCAGGTACTTGCCAATTTTACTCTTGATGACCTATATTTACTCATTTTACCAGCATTGACACTCGCTGCCCTCCTCTCGATTGATACACTCAAAACTTGTATCATTATCGATTCAATGACCCACTCATTTCATAACTCAAACAAAGAGCTTATAGCTCAAGGCACTGGGAATATTACCTCATCATTAATTGGAGGAATGAGCGGATCAGGTACGATGGGTGCAACCATGGTTAACCTCTCAAGTGGTGCACGATCTTCACTTTCAGGAGTCATTGAAGGAGTTATGGCAATTATCTCGTTTGTACTGCTTGGAAGCCTTATTGCCTGGATACCGATTGCCGCACTGGCAGGGATTTTAATTGTGATTGGTGTACGTATGATTGATACGCACAGTATCAAACTCTTTAAATCTCGTAAAACAGTTTTTGATTTTTTGATCATAGTTATCGTATCTCTCACAGCTCTCACCGTCAGTCTTATTGCGGCATCTGGTGTTGGTGTGGTCTTGGCTATTATTTTGTACATAACACAGCAAATGGGTGCTTCAGTAGTCTATCGCAAACACGATGGTACTGAAATAAAAAGTAAAATTATCCGAAACCGTGAGCAAGAGGCTTTTTTGCTAGAACATGGAGAAGATTTTTCTATCTATGAGTTGCATGGAAGTCTCTTTTTTGGAACAGCTAATCAACTCTATTCTATGCTTCAAGACGATTTAAAGCACAAAAAATACATTATTTTAGATATGAAACGAGTACAAACCGTTGATTTAACGGCAGCTCATATTCTCTTGCAAATCAAAGACATACTGCATGATAATGACGGTTATTTGCTTTTATCACGATTGCCTCACAAACTTCCGACCGGGGATGATTTAGAAAGCTATTTTAACAATGTAGGACTTTTAAAACATCTTAGCCCCATAAAGATTTTTGATGACTTGGACGATGCTGTTGAATGGGTTGAAGATACCACTATCCATGAGAATCTTATGGACAAAGCAGAAGAAAAGTTATTAGAATTGGCTGATTTTGATCTTTTCAAAGGAAGACATCTTGATACACTCGAAGAACTTCAAGGTCTTCTTGAATCCCGTTCGTACCATAAAGGAGACATTATTTACTCTGAAGGTAGCTCTAATGGTGAAATTTTCCTGATTCGTCGTGGATCAGTTCGTCTCATGCTGCCATTTCCTGATCGAAAAAGTGTTCATCTCAGTACGTTGGGACAGGGGAATTTTTTTGGAGAATTTTCATTCTTAGAATGCAGTCCCCATTATACAGACAGCATTGCAAATACTGATACCGATTTGTATAGAATTTCACGCGAAGCATTTGATTTATTTTCAGAACATCACAAAAAAGCCTCTTTGCATTTTATGCAAAGCCTCGCTACGGTATTAGCAGAGCGACTACGTCTAACCCGATCGGAACTTGGCGATGAAGCCGACGTCTAAAGTCTTGTTATGAAAGAAATTTTAGAATTTCTACTTCAATATCTTCTTTGTCAATAACGGTATCTTGGGTAATTGGCTTAGTGAAAAGGCCTTTGATCATTTCCGGAATAGGCAACTTTGCTGTTACTGAGATAGATAGAAGAGCATCTATGTCATTGGCATCTTTCTCACCAGTAAGCGCATTCGCAATCGTCGGAGAAAATTTAGTCCACTCAGCCGTTGAATAAACGATAGTTTTAAGCGGCTTGGTTGCACAGCAGTCGTATGCTTTAAAGCACGTAGCCGTATGCGGATCCATCAAGTAACCACTGTCATAAGCCTCTTTAATGTACCCTTTTCCCTCCGAACCATTACAATAATCCGCCGAAAACATACCTTGAAGCTTCATTGTTTCATCATCACTAAGGGCGTAAAAACGATCATTTTCCAATTTCTGCATTAATTCTTTGGTTCGAACTGCTCCAAAAAGGTCAAATAAAATTCGTTCAACATTGCTGGAAATCAAAATATCCATTGCAGGAGATGTTGTCGGAATCACTTTATCATTACGCAGATCATAATGCCCTGTATTGATAAGTCGAGTAAGAACATTGTTTTCGTTGGATGCAATAATGATTTTTTCAACGGGTAATCCCATTTTTGTAGCATAATAACCACCCAATGCATTACCAAAATTTCCACTTGGAACATCGAGGTAAATTTTTTCACCCATCAAGATAGCATTTTGACGTACCAGTTCAAGATAACTGTGAATATGGTAAATAATTTGGAAAATAATACGTCCAAAGTTAACTGAATTGGCAGCTGAAAGAGATATATTTTTAGTTTTTAGCGTTGCTTTAAACGTTGTCGATCCCAAAAGTTTTTTCAAAGCACTTTGAGCATCGTCAAAATCTCCGTGAATTCCGATCACTTTGAGATTCGCTGCATCTTCCGTAACCATTTGAAGACGCTGAACGTCCGAAGTTCCCCCATCAGGATAGAGACATACCACACGAACATTCGCACGATTTTTAAACGTATCAAGAGCAGCCGGACCCGTATCACCGCTTGTAGCAGCAAGAATAAGATACTCATCTCCACGTTTTTGCGCGATGGAAGATAGCACTACACCAAAGGGTTGCAATGCCATATCTTTGAATGCACGGGTTGGCCCATGATAAAGTTCACTCACATACAAATCATTACGTACTTTTACGACAGGAACGGGATTAGAAGGATCATCAAATTTATCATACAACGATAAGGCTTCATCAATAACCGACGGTTCAATATCAATACCAAGAACAGTAAGAAGATCTTTTGCCAATACTTTGTACGATGAGTTTAAATGCTTAGTTAAAAATTCTTCTCCGAGAACGGGAAGCTCTTTAGGAACATACAAACCGCCAAAGGATGCAATGGGACTTAAAATTGCCTCTGAAAAAGTGACTTCGCCGGGATGGACTCCATCATTTCCGCGTGTTTCAATAAATTTCATCGTTTAATGCCCCAATGTAAAAAGTTTTCGAATTATAACTAAGCCTCTCTCATGGTTGGCTTAGAGCGTGATTTGCGTTCCCACACCCTCAGACGTGAAGAGTTCGAGTAAAATCGCGTGTTCAATACGTCCATCAATGATATGGGCTTTTTCTACTCCGCCATCGACTGCTTCGAGACATGAATCCACTTTTGGAACCATACCGCCGTGAATTGTTCCATCAGCTTTTAGTGCTTCTACTTCTGCTTCGGTGAGAGTTGAAAAGAGTTCTTTGTCATTGTTCAAAACACCTGAGGTATCGGTCATAAAAATAACTTTACACGCACCGATAGCACTTGCAATCGCAGATGCAGCAAGGTCGGCATTGATATTGTATCCAGGATGTCCAATAGCTTCGTCCGCTCCTATTGGGGCAATTACTGGGATAAACCCTTCACGTAACAGATTGTGGATGACATCGGCTTTGACACTCTCTACTCGTCCCGTAAGACCAAACTTCACTGCATCTTTAGGTTTTGCCATCAAGAAGTGGGCATCTTTACCACTGATTCCGATTGCTTTTGCACCGTGTGAATTGAGTAATGAGGTAATCTCTTTGTTAATCTCACCACTAAGAACCATCTCGACGATTCGCATGACTTCAGGAGTACTTACACGCTCGCCATCGATAAATTCCGTCGGGATTTTCAAATCACTCAAAAGTTGAGAGATACGACTGCCTCCGCCATGAACGATGACCACTTTTACCCCGACTAAATGTAACAGCACAATATCCTGAGCAAATTTGGCTTTAAGTTCATCGGAACTTTGTGCTGAACCGCCGTATTTTATAACAACAATTTCATCACGAAACTCTTTGATAAATGGCATAGCATCCATGAGGGTTTTAACGGTTTCAATTTTACGTAGCATGTACATAATCCTTTACAGTAGTAATCAAACTCTCATCAAGTTCTAATGTGAGTTCTAAAATAGAGAGATTGAGATTAAAAGATGACATTTTAACAAAGTCTTTTGAAGTTACCAAGAGACTTGTCGCTCCGGTACGTTTAACGATCGCTTCCAGTTCCCATTGAGTAAAAAAATGATGATCCTCAAAATAGACTTTTTCTACTACCTCCGGCAAGTACACATCCAGTCGCTCTGGTCGTGCGATAGCCGTTACCAAAACCATTTTAGAAGTTGGATCCTTAATGTCAACATGACGTTTAAAGGTTTTTTCTTCTCGTACCATGATCACCGATTTACTGCTCCATAGTTTTTCACGATAAGGTCCGCTAGGAAGACAAAAAGTATTAGGAGTTTTTACTTCTATGAGAATATCAAGTTTTTCAATGCCATGCTTCCCGTAGCCATCATCCAAAAATACCATCTCGCATCCCATAGCCAAAGCTTCAGAAATACCATGTTCACGACTTTCACACACAATGACGACCGCATGAGAAAGACTTTGCGCATACACCATCGCCTCATCGCCGCTTTTTTGAAAATCGCATAAAATATCGCGATCTTTGACCACAATCATCCCTTTGCTCTTTCTACCATATCCACGTAAAATAATAGCTGGTTTGGAAAAATGCTTAGCAAGCTCGATGGTTAAAGGAGTTTTTCCGCTTCCACCCACCGTTAGATTGCCAATACTAACCACACGAATTCCCAAATTTATAGGAGTACTTCGTGAGTAGCGAATAAAAGCAAGGAGACAATAAAGCCAACTAAACGGCAAAAGTAAAAGGGAAAGTATTTTTTGAAATAAAGTGGGGTGATAGAGATACTGCTCACCCCATAAAACAGCTAAACGCTTCAAACGCGTGTTGCGGCCACATCTAATATGGCATCACAAATCTCTTCAACTTCAGCATCGCTCAACGCTGCGTAGTTAGGGATAGAGAGAACTTGACTGTAATTACGTAACGCAACCGGAAAGTCGTTAATACGTAATGAATATTTTGCTTTATAATAACTGAGTAAATGAAGAGGAATATAATGTAATCCTGTTTCAATTCCGCGTTCTTTAAGCTCACGTGCAAACGAGTCACGATTCTTATCGATTTTTACAATGTAAAGCGAAAAGCTGTGATCTTGTTCTACAACCGGCAATGTAATATGAGGAGCATCTGCCAATCTTTCATTAAAAATTGCCGCAATCTCTTGTTGGCGTTCAATAATCTCGTCTTGCTTTTCAAGCTGTACTAAAATAACCGCTGCATCAAGAGGACTGATCGTATACTGACTTCCGATATCCGTCACGTCATACACATAACCTAATGAATCATCGTCTAGCTCAAGGGCATGATGACGTAACGATTTAGCTCGCTCAATAATATCTTCATCATCACTTACCATCATTCCGCCATTGCAGACATTACGACGTAAATGAGGGCTAAAATCAAAGCAGGTAATATCTGCACCCGTAGAACCGATTTTTTTACCTTTATACGTAGCGCCCAATGCATCAGCAGCATCTTCGATAATCTTCACATCATACGTCTTTGCAATACCATACAAGCGATCTAAATCAATACTTTGCCCTGCAATGTGTGATACGATAACTGCTTTAAGTTTTTTGGATTTATGCTCATGTAAATAAGCTTCAAGCTTATCCAAGTCAATCGTAAAAAGATCCGGATAAATATCAATAAACGTCGGCTCCGCATCAAAATGACGTACTACTTCAGGAACAGAAGGATACGCATTAATTGAACACAATACTTTGTCACCGCGTTTCAAATCAATCGCCAACATTGCTAAATGAAGTGCGGACGTACCGTGAGACGTTGAAAGGGCATATGTTGCACCAATATACGATTCAAAAGCAGACTCTAAATCTTCAATAATATTTGGGGCTTCCCCATCAAATACTTCATCTATCTTTTCACGTTCGTCTCCGCCTACTTCTACTCTAAAAAATGGAATACTCATTGTATGCTCCTCATTGGGTTATATCTCTTGGATAATTAAAATCATGATTAAGGGTACGGGATGTCAATTTTGCGATAATCGGCATCTTCCGTTTGAACTGATTTTGATAAATTTTACGAATAATTAACTCTACTAATTCACTTTTTTCGCCACTCTCTAATAATTCATCGCGCGTCAAACGTGATTCAACGTACAGCTTTAACACACGATCAAGATCAGAGTATGGATAGCCAATCTCATTCTCATCGCTTTGCCCTTCCCATAAATCTGCAGAAGGAGGTTTAGAAAGTATCGCGTCGTTTACACCTAAATAGTGTGCGAGCTCAAACACTTCGGTTTTGTACAAATCACCGATGGGATTCAACGCACTCGCCAAATCACCATAAAGTGTCCCGTAGCCAAGCATCAATTCACTCTTATTGCTTGTACCCAATACTAAAGCATTCTCGCGGGCAGAAATATCAAACAGTGTCACCATTCGTAACCTAGCTGAGAGATTCCCAACTCGAAGAGGTGACATATCAGCACTTTGATACGCACGTAACATGGGTTCAATGCTCTGCGTCTCACACCGCAGTCCAAACGTTGCACACAAGGCATCGGCATCATTCAGAGAGCTTTGCGATGAATAGTGCGAGGGCATTTTTACGCACAGCAAATCATTTTCGAATGCTTTATGCGCTAATACTGCCACAACAGCCGAATCAAGCCCGCCACTAAGCCCAATTACTACTTTTTTAAAGCCAGTTTTGTAAACTTCTGATTGTAAAAAACCGACTAAATGACGGCTGATTAATTCATACTTGTTCACACAAACACCTTATTGAAATTTTAACTATTTGCATTATAACTAATTTTTTGCGTTAAGTTGTTAACATAAAACTAACGAAATGCGTTTCAGTTCATCTACACTAAATCCTGCAGATACTCTCGCCTCACAATTGACCCCAACTTTACGAGGAAAACTGCTTGGATAATGATGCTCAATTATATCAAAATAAACATCCGGATGAATCTTCTCACGCTCACACGCCACTTTAAACCATCGGTCACCTCTGTGAACATGGTCAATTTCCTCATCCAATATTACCTGCAATGCTTGAATAATTTTTCCAACCATCGGATTCGTTTTCAGAGGTTCCAGTTTGCTCACAATAAGTGGTGTTGCATCCAAACCATTTGCTTCTAAATAGCGTGGGATTACTGCCATACGTTCCAATAAATTCACTGTATTGACGGATGCTTCGAACAATCCGTTATGGACAGGATATTCCCCATAAAAACTTCCTAATTCCTGCAACAATCCTTCAATCATCAGAAAATGACGCACCTCATCATCCGCAACTTTTAGCCAATCATCATTAAATTCATCCCCAACATCACGGAATCGATACACCGCATCCAGCGCCAAATCAATGGCACTGTATTCTATATGCGCAATCGAATGCAAAAGTTGTATTTGACCTCGAGTACCCCCTAATTTTTGCCGTTTAACAATCTCTTTTGGGTCGATTACCGTACAAAAACCATGATAAGAAGGATGAGTAAATACTATTATTGGTGACGTACTATCTCGTGTTACATCTCCGTGAAGATACACGGCATAAAAGCTTTTAAAAATTTGTATTTTTTCAGCTGAAGAAGGAGCCGTTAAAATTGTTTCCAGTGTTGAGTAAAGTTCCATATTCGTAATTATGCTAGAATTTGATTAAAAAAAGAAGTAATAAAATGCAAATCCTAAAACAACCAATGGGCGAGTATCAGACAAATTGCTATATCGTCAACATAGAGGGCAAAGATATTATCATCGATCCAGGTGTCGGAGCAACTAAGTGGGTGATGGCAAATGTCACCAATCCCATCGCAATTCTCAATACCCACGGACATTTTGACCACGTATGGAGCAACCAAGAGCTCAAAGAAAAATTAAACGTTCCCCTCTATACACCTAAAGGTGATATTCCTCTTCTCACCAACAGCACTTTTATGCCTGATTTACCTGCTTCGTACCCTGATGTTGAAGTGGATGGTGATGTAACGTTTGATTTAGAGGGGATTGAGGTAAAGTTTCATCACTTTCCGGGGCATTGTCCGGGATGTTCTATGATTGAGATTGGGGATGTAATGTTTAGCGGCGATTTTTTGTTTCATAATTCCATTGGTCGATACGACTTTCCCTATTCAAGCCCGTCTGATATGAAAAAAAGTTTGGAAAAAATGAAGTTATTGAAAGACGACAAAACCCTTTATCCAGGGCATGGAGGAAGTACAACGCTCTTTAACGAACAACGCAATGCAGATTACTGGTTGCGTATGCTTTAATTTCACCAAGTACAAACAATATATTACTTTTCAGCATCCAAAAGATGATGGTAGCTTTAGGGGGTTGTAGAGACATTTGTACCTGACATTAAAACGAATGCATCCGTTTTAATGTAAAACATCAATCTCTTACTCTTCTATATTTTTAAGTAAATCAAGGCGAAGAATGTGACGCTCCGTAATGACCGTTTTAAAGTCACCCTCAAAGACTTTTATCTCATGAACATATCCTTTGACACTCACGGTACGTTTACGCCCCTCTTTTTGATGTTCTATTGCTTCAAAAGTAACCTTATCTCCTACTCGTACAGGGGATAAGAATAAACAGCTTGATGATGCCAAAACAACATTGGGCTCATTTACTGCTGCCATTGCTGCAAAATCAGCTGCACTGAAGATAAACCCGCCATGTACCAATCCTAACTCATCAGCTCTCATAACTTCTATAGTTTCAAGTTCTACTGTCGCACTTCCGTGTTCAAGCTTTACTACCTCACCACTAAAAGCCGTGTTTACTTTGTTATGCGTTATTAAACTGTCTTGCTGGTTATTGACCATCTGCAATAAATTTTTATCATCCTCTTGAACTTTAGCTGTTGCCAATGTTACCCCTTTTTCTATAAATGCGATTGATACATTTTACTGATTACTTAAATCTTGCTTTTATTAGCTAGATTTATTTTTTTAATAACTTAAACTATTTATGAAGAATACGTACCCCTTTTAGAGACTTTTGATCTCAAACTTAAAGTAGTACCTCTTTAATAACCTAGTAATTCAGAGCCCTTGAACTCATATAGAAAATAAATGTATTCCAACGACTAACGTATGTGGTATAGACGTTTCTAAACTTACACTTGATGTTTGCATTTTATAAAAATAACAATCCAACATTCGACATTTTTAGTAATGATGAAAATGGTTTCTACGATATTATTCAATTTCTTCACTTAAAAAACATTGATAGCGTCGGTTTCGAGAGCACGGGAGTTTATCATAAAAAGCTCCACTATGCCATCTCACCCAATCGATTGAAATAAGATTTTTATGCATCACAGCCTAATCAGCTGTGCATTGGCGAATATTTAGCAACTGTTATCGATCTATATTCCCGACGTATTATCGGTTGCTCAATGTATGCCCATATGACAGCTACTCTTGTCAATGATGCTCTGTTTATGGCGTTAAAAAAGCGAACTCACGTTCATGGACTGATCTAGCATACCGTTCGAGGAAGCCAATATACCTCTTATTCGCACATAGAGCTGCTCAAAGAATATGGAATTATTGTTTTTTGTTGACTAAACACCAACCTATGCCAAGATTATCAAAAAACAAAAATATGGTACAAAAAACTGAATGAAAAAAGTATAGTTCTACTAAGTATAAACGTATTATCCAGCAAAGCATGGATAAAGTTTTAATCAAAGGTCTAAACCACTATTATTTACCTACTTTTATCCTCAAGGTCTTACAGTAGGTTTTAGGGCAATACTAAATAGTTAAATAAAAAAGGCTCATCTATGAAATTGAAACGTTTTATCCTATTAATCACTACATGGAGTACACTTATGGCAACACCAACCCAGTCACTTTACGATTTTGAAGTCGTCACCATTCATCATGAAAAAACCATTTTGGCACCGTACAAGGGTAAAGTCTTGCTAATTGTCAACACCGCAAGCGGATGCGGATTTACGCCGCAGTTGGAGGGGTTAGAAAAACTCTAATCCTTATTATACTTTTTATAAATTCAAGAAAAGGAATCCCATGCAATCAGTTTGCTGGACAAGAACCGCTGGATGAAAAAGGGATCGAAAACTTTTGCCGTATAAGCTATGGCGTAACCTTTCCAATGTTTGCAAAAATCGATGTAAACGGAAACAATGCTCATCCACTGTACACCCATCTAAAACAAAATGCGAAAGGGATTTTAGGAAGTGAAGCGATTAAATGGAATTTTACAAAATTTCTTGTCGATCAAAAGGGAAAAGTCATCAAGCGTTATGCTCCCTCGACATCCCCTGAATCGATAGCTTCAGACATCGAAAAACTTCTCTAAATGGAGACCTTATGAAAATAGTTTATTTAGCCCTAACGATATTGATCTTTTTAAGTGGATGCTCTAAAACTCCATCCGCTCCTCTTGCCACCGTCGAACGCGTTGATCTAGAACGCTACAGCGGAAAATGGATCGAAATTGCCCGTTATGAAAACCGTTTTGAAACAGGATGCGCAGGAGCAACTGCCCAATACGTTGGTAAAGAGGACTATATAGCCGTTACCAACCGATGTTTTGATACAAACGGCGTCCAAAGCGGTGAAGCAAACGGTCGAGCCTACGCACTCAAAGACAGCAATAACAGCAAGCTCGAAGTGAGCTTTTTTCGTCCTTTTTATGGAGATTATTGGGTGTTGATGCTGGGAGACAACTATCAATACAGTGTTGTAGGCGATCCTAGCCGTAAATATCTTTGGATACTCAGCAGAACAAAAGTTCTCAGTGATGCAGATAAAAAATCGATTCTTAACCGTTTGCCAGATCTTGGATACGACGCCAGTAAACTCTATTGGACGACACAGCAGCCATAACTAAAATAAAGAACACCGCGTTGCCAATCCCATCAGGGTTGATGATTTCTCGAAGTTCAATGACCAGAAAACCAACTTCTTCGAGGGAACTGTTACGAACTATTCTAAGGGAAGTTTGAGTTTTGACGACTTTTAGAGGTTCTTTGCACGATGACCTATTTTATCCTCTATCCGCATCATCTAAAGACACCTCTAATGGAGAAGATATTCATCAAGATTGGTTTTTCCATAAAAAATAGAAGAGTCGGAATCTTTGATTTGTTTAGCAATGCGAGCCATGACGGTTTTAACACCTGGTGTCTTTTCCGGATCGGTTAGCGGTAATAACCGTACAGTGATGGATGTTTTTTTCTCTGAAAGCTGAATAAAAAATGTTTGATTTTTTCCAGCTTCAACCGCGATTGATTCAATAAGAGCGCTTTGCGCAGAGCTATTGATATATTTGTCACTCACTTTTAAAATACCACCTTCGATTCTTTCTGAAAACGGGGTAATCGATTCATACGCTTTTTGGGTCGAATTAATATTTTCTAAAACGATATGAGGCATAGTAAACTCCAAGATTTGTATTTTATGTATTTTACACTGTAAAGCAAACAGTTTGTAGCTCGATAATGTTTGTTGATATAGGGCAGGAGCACCTAATATACAACGCTCTTTGCCTATTACAAAACTCGATCATCTGAAAATACCCGATCAGCATCTCAAACATCATTCTCCATCCAAGGTCAAGCAATATAAAAAAGATGACAGACCCAAAGAACAGTAGGGAACCTTAGCTTTGATGATTTCTAAAGAATAAAAGAGAGTTGCAAAAGGAGTAATTTTGCATGTGTATAATTAAGTGTTTCGGGGGAAAATATTTTGTTTCCTGTAATACTGTTGATTATTTTCTGAATTTCTTGTCTATTGTTCATGTATCCCATATTCCAGTCTGGAAACAACCGTTTGTCATCAAACTCTGTACCGTTAATGTAAAGAGAATGGTGCCGGGTATCTTCTGTTAGTTTTTTCCACAAGTCATCGATGAGGGCTTCATCTCCTTCGATGCACTGAAGAAAGTACTTCCCGTCGTACACCATCATTCCCGTAATACTTTTTTCTTTATTTTTCTTCACCGCATGGGTAAGAATCTCGCCAACGATTTTGAAATCAATATTTTCAGAAGAACAGCTGCTGTATATTAAACGTTTCATTCGATTCCTTTTGGTCATGAATTTTACACTAAAACCACTAAGATTGAATATATGATAATACTTTCTTTGAGTTGACACACAACAACTACCAATAACCTGTAAAGCTATCTATAATTTGATAAAAAAAGGTTAAAAATGAGCTGTGTAAAATGTCAAACCCTTCCAGTAATTCCTCAATCAGCAGGTGAGCTAATTGTGAGTTGTTCTGTAACCGAACTTGCCGATAAGTTTGCTTTATATTTAACCGCTCAAAATATCAATTACAAAGTGGAAGATTCAGAAACTCTTTGGGTAAGTATTAACAATTTTTCAATTTTTTTAGAAGATCTATGTGTCTTTGAAAGTTTTTCAAAAATACAGCGGAGCGGAATACGTTTACTTTTTCTCCAGTTCGGCGAAAATCTCACCCCATCGAAGTTAAAAACAATGCGTACTCTGCAAGAATACCGAGATTTAATGGGAGCCGTGGAACTTTCAAGCCTTATTACAAAAGGAGCTCTGACTACCCATTTTCAACCCATTGTTGATTTAGCTTCCAGTACGATTTATGGCTACGAATCCTTGGCTCGCGGTGTCAGCGATGAGGGTAAACTCATATATCCCGATACGTTGTTTCGATGGGGACGAGAGGGAGATATGCTCTTTTATCTCGATCGTGCATGTCGCGAAACCTCACTCAAAACTGCTGCTGTCAAAAATATTGCTTCAAAAGTCTTTATCAATTTTATCCCAACCGCTATTTATGATCCTGAGCACTGCCTACAGTCGACGGTAAAATGGGCAAAACAACTCGATTTTAATCCTAAAAATATCATTTTTGAAGTCATAGAAAGCGATCATGTTGCAGATTTAGATCACCTAAAAAAGATTTTGGATTATTACAAATCACAAGGGTTTATGGTCGCGCTCGATGATGTCGGAAGCGGCTATTCTTCACTGAACATGATTGCGAAACTGCTTCCTGACATTGTAAAAATAGATCGTGAAATTATTGATCATATTGATACGAATATCGTCAATCAATCTATTTTTCGAGCAATCGTTCAAATCGCTAAAGAAAGTAATATTCTCGTTTTAGCCGAAGGTATCGAGCGAGCGGAAGAAGCCGCTTTTTGTACCCGTGAAGGGGCTAATTTGGCACAAGGATATTATTTCGGAAAACCCTCAGCTGAACCGATTCGAAAGCTATAGTATTTCAAAATGACATTTTTTTTCATCTTGTGTTTCTTTTCTTGTAAAGTGCCAGTATGACTATCGATGAAAAACTAACCATTCTTACAGAATCTGCAAAATACGATGTTTCCTGTTCCTCTTCAGGCTCAACACGCGAAGAGAACTATGGAGGGTTGGGTGCAACGGGGACAAGCGGCGTATGCCATGCGTATTCCGCCGACGGACGCTGTATCTCCTTGCTTAAAATCTTACTCACCAACTACTGCATTTATGATTGCTCCTACTGCATCAATCGCATCAGCAATGATCGACCGCGCGCGGCTTTTACGCCCCGTGAAGTGGCAGAACTCACCATAAATTTTTATAAACGCAACTACATCGAAGGACTTTTTTTAAGCTCCGGTATCATCAGCAACGAAGACCATACTATGAGTTTGTTGCTCAAGACACTTCAGCTTCTGCGACACGAGTATCACTTTAACGGTTACATTCATGTCAAACTCATTCCGGGAGCTGCTCAAGAACTTATTATTGCTACCTCACTCCTTGCTGATCGGGTCAGCTCCAACATCGAACTTCCCAGTTCTAAAAGTCTTCAGCTCTTAGCCCCTGAAAAAACCAAAGAAAAAGTTTTTCTCCCCCTCCTGCAAGCCAAAAATTACGCCTTGGAAAATGGTAAACGTCCTATCGGCATGAGCACACAGATGATTATAGGAGCAACCCCAGAAAGCGATTTCGAGATTATGCGCCTGAGTGATTCTCTCTACTCCAAAGCAATGCTAAAACGGGTCTATTATTCAGCATATATCCCCGTGAACAATGATAAAAATCTCCCTGCCCTAAACGTTCCCCCTCCCCTTTTACGAGAGCACCGTTTGTATCAAGCCGATTGGCTGCTGCGTTTTTACGATTTTAAGGTCGATGAGATCGTCAACGAAGAACATCCCTATTTAGACGAACGGTTTGATCCTAAACTCGCATGGGCATTGCGCAATCTTCACTATTTTCCCATCGAGATCAATCGTGCCGAAAAAGAGACATTACTGCGTATTCCTGGATTTGGAGCACGAAGTGTTCAAAAAATTCTTCGTGCTCGTCGTCAAAAACAGCTTTCGACCAATGATCTTATTGCCATGAAAATTTCACTTAAATCGGCACGTTATTTCATCACAGTAGGTGGCAAACAGCCTGAAAAGACTCTCATGAGTTACGAAGCACTTGAATATAAGCTTTTAGCGTTGCCAAAACCGCTTCCAACGGCACAACCAACTCTTTTTGACCATTTTGCGAGCATTAGTGGAGAGTTATGATGATATGGAGGTATGATGGAAGTTTTGAAGGATTTTTGAGTTCTGTAGTACAAAGCTATACGGACAAAACACTTCCCGATCTCCTCACAAAATCAGAGGTGGATATCGGTTTATTTGATGAAATACTCGACATCTCCACAAATACTAAAGACGCTTTAAAACTCCTCCATGCGATAGAAAAACAACTTGGGGAAAAAATCAAAGAAAAAATTTATCATACTTTTTTATGCGACGATCAGCCTTTTGAAAACGATCTGCTTCGTTACATTCGCCTTGGATTTAAAGAGCCTTCTCTTTTAGAGATGATTTCTCATCCACTCGTCTACGCCATCGAAGAGTATCAAAAACGCACCCTCAGAACCATTCACAAAATGAACGCTTTTAGTCGTTTTGAAACACTCGAAGATGGGACTCTCTACGCACAAATCTCCCCACCGCGAAATGTCTTGCCGCTCATGGGAGGACATTTCAAAAAACGCTTTAAACACGAACGTTTTATCATTCACGATCTCAAGCGCTCGATGGCATTAATCTACGACGGACATTCGTTGGAGCTCCATAACATTCATGATTATGACCTGCCTCAACGAAGTTTTGATGAAGAAAAATATCAACACCTTTGGAAACGTTTTTTTGATCACGTTGCCATTTCTGAACGGTTAAATCCAAACCTTCAACGCTCTCATGTCCCTTTACTTTATCGCGAATGGATGTGTGAGTTTTAAAATCAGATTTTATTAAAATAAGCTATATTTTAATTTATTTCTCATTATAATCTAATTAGTAAATAATCTTTATGATTGGAAGTCTAAAGTATGAATGATTTTTTTGATACCAATCCAAAAGTGTTAAAATCACTCCTAGACAACCTTCATGAGGGTGTTGTAATCCACCAATCAGACACCCAAATCGTTTATGCTAATCGTGCAGCATCCGAAATTTTTGGATTTTCGATTGAAGAAATGATCGGAAAAAAAGCAACAGATTCCGCTTGGTTTTTTATCGATGAACATCACAAAAAACTTTTGCCACAAGATTATCCCGTCAACAAACTCTTTGACTCAGGCAACAATATTGTTAATATGATTTTGGGTGTCCAAAAATCATCAGGTAGCTTTTTATGGCTGGATGTCAATGCTACCATTGTCACCAACATTCCAGACAAAAAAACCGCTATGATTATTTTTAACGATGTTACTGATCAAAAAAATTCGTACGAAGAAGCAGCACTTTTTAAACGGGTTATCGAAACAGTCGATACAGGCGTTACTATCGCCGATCCGACACTGGATGATTGTCCACTCATTTATGCAAACAAAGCTTTTACTGATACAACAGGATACTCATTCGAAGAAAGTGTTGGAAAAAACTGCCGTTATCTCCGAGGAGACAATCATGACCAAGAAGGATCATTAATTGTACGTGAAGCCATTTCAAAAGGGAAATCCTGCAATGTTCCACTAAAAAATTATACAAAAGAGGGAAAATTATTTCACAATCTTCTTACACTTTCACCTTTAATGGAAAATGGACATGTACGCTATTACGTAGGGGTACAGCATGATATCAGTGAGTTAAAACTTCATGAAAAACTTCTCGAAGATCAAGCTCTGTATATTCAGTCCATTCTCAACGTCCAAGAGAACATTGTTTTTGTCTCCAACGGGGAAAGTATTCTCTACGCTAATCAATCGTTTTTGAATTTTTTCAATACTCCGTCATTGGAGATTTTTGTAGAAAAAAATGCCTGTATTTGTGATCGATTTATGGAAGATAACGAATGTTTCCATTTAGGTAAAAATCAAGATGAGAAGTTTTGGATTGAGCAAATCTTGTTAGTTTCTCCTCAAGAACGCATCATTAAACTCTCCTCATCAGCAGGAGAAATGTTTTACTTTCAAGTCAATGTCAAATTATTACAAAACCAACACCACACTATTACGCTCCAAGACATAACAGCTTCGCGGCTCAAAGAAACTTCTCTCTCCAATAAAGCGTATCATGACCCTCTCACAGGTATCTTTAATCGCCAATATTTTTATGAGTACATTCTAAATGATGGCACTTTTAAAACGCACTCATCATTCGAAAGTGGAATTATGATGATTGATTTGGATGATTTTAAACTCATTAACGATACTTACGGACATGCAATGGGTGACGATGTTCTGAAAAAAACGTCTCAAACCATCCAAAACTCCATTCGCAAAGGAGATTATGTCATACGCTGGGGAGGAGAAGAGATCTTGGTTATTCTTCACATTCAAACCAAGCGTCAGTTACTCACTACAGCCCAAAATATTCGACATAAAATCACGACCAATTCATTTGGAAACTTACAAATGATTACTGCAAGTTTTGGAGTTACTCTTATGAAAAATTCTGAACCTTTTGACACAGCAATCGCACGTGCAGACAGCGCCCTTTACCGTGCTAAAAAATTAGGAAAAAATCGAGTTGAAATCGATTAAGCAATCAAAACAATGAGTAAAAGTGAACCCTGTCGCGTCCATTTTCTTTTGCCGTATACATGGCACTGTCGGCTTGGTTAAAAATTTCATCTTGCGTCGCGTCATGATTGAAGAATAATGTACAGCCAATGCTTGCACTGCAATGATGCTCAACAATCTTTTCTTCTATCGTATTTGATGGGATTTTTAAGAAATATGGATGAGCTAATGAGTGACGAATTTTTTCTGCAATAACCATCGCTTGATCTATGGATGCATTTTTATCCTCACTGAGTTCACTGAGCAATACAATAAACTCATCCCCTCCAAAACGAGCTACAGTATCACTTTCTCGTAAACAGGATCGAATCCTTTGTGCTACTTGTATTAATAACAAATCTCCTATTGTATGACCGTAAGTATCATTGAGAGGTTTGAAATTATCCAAGTCCATAAACAGTACCGCGCCATAGCATCCGCTGCGTTTGCTTACAATTTGCGCCTGAAATAGACGATCTGAAAGCAAACGGCGATTTGGCAGGCTTGTCAAACTATCATAGAATGCAAGTGCACGAATTTCTTCTTCTGCTTTTTTACGCAGAGTGATATCACGTGAAAGTACTATAAATCTGGGTTGTTTATCGCCTACGTTGGAGATTTTTCTAGCAATAGAAAGTTCAAACCATCGCTTCCCGACGTCTAAGTCAAATTCGATAACCAAACCCTCAACATGGCCAGTTTCATTAGCTTCACGCAATCCCTGTAAACAAATATTAGCCGCATCAAGAGGAAGAATATCCGCTACTTTTTTCCCGATAAACACTTCAGCCGGAGCGGCAAGCAAATCGGTACGAGGAGAATGATAGTCGTAATATGTTCCATCCAATCCAAGTTCAAACATTAGATCCGGAATTGCCTCAAGGATAGCGTTTAGTTTACCATTAGCATAGATCAGCTCTGCTGCACGCTCTTGTATTTTTTCTTCCAGCGTTAGATTGTGTTCTTGGATTTCTTTCACCATACCGTTAAACCGCTCTGAAAGTTCCGCTATTTCTCCCGAACCTATGATAGGCAAATCATTTTCAATCTCTCCCTTTTCAACACGGATCATTAATTTTTTTAGTTTTTCTATCGGCGATACGACCAATAATTTGAGCATGAATCCTAAAAGCATAAGCGTACCCATAAAAAAGAGGCTTAAGAAGATGAAAATGTTTTTATTATTAACAAGGCTCAATTCTTCAGAATCAAAGAGAGTCAGGCTGAACCAGCCTACATCAGGTTGATACGCAATACCAAGCAGATGTTTAGTCCCCTCGATATCTACCCATAAGGTTTTTACACTATTGAGATTTTTATCATCTTCGAGACTGGCTATTGCCTCTTTAATATACTGCATGTCATGTGGATCTTTAAATACCATATCAATTGTTTTATGAGTGCCATCTTTTTTTGTCATACTTGCATAGTCGATCATTTGTCTATCTTTAGCTAACTGTATTGATAAGTCTTTTTTAATAAAGAAATTTCGCACTCCTTCTTGCTCTATACCGACAGACTGTTTTAAAAATTGATCGAAATCAAACCCTGTCCCGATCACTCCTATAATTTTGCCATTATCTCGTACTACGTAATCAATCCAAACTTTATTAACGCCTAAAATATTGTCTTTGTTCACGTTGATTTGAACAGTATCTCCAAGTTTTATGGTCTCATAAAACCATTTATCTTTTGATTGATAAGGAGAAAGAACATATCGAAGTTCTTGTCCAAAAAACTGATTGCTGCTATCGTTAAAATAGTAGTTACCTGAGCGCGTAAACGCCGTGAAATAACTTCTATCTTGAAATTTAATTCGATAGCGCTCTAATGTTCTAAGTCCATTAGCTCGAATTTTTGGATCATTTTCATGGTTTGCCATAGCGATTATAGTGGGTTCTTTGGAAAGCTGCTTTACAAGTGCAATTTCGTGTAAGATAGGCAACAAGGTTCGGTATTTATCAAACATAATTTGTTTATGAATAAATCTCTCACCCCACTTTTCATTGATCTTTTCGCTCAACGACTGAGTATAAAACCAAAGAAAAGCCATAAAAATAGCAAAGATTATCGTCATAACAAGAAATAGTTTGCTCTTTATTTTCATTAAAATCCTGAAAAATTATATTTTAAATACTACATCGCACAGTATAAGTATAGTATTAGAATGTAACAGAAATATCACATTTGATTAATATAATTTTGAATTTTGAAGAACTTCTAGTTTAAATAAATTTTACAATACTCTCAAAAATACATTTAAAATTTTATTCTTTAATACATTGCTTACTGCAAGTTCGATAGAATTTCATTATCTATTGAAGTTATTCGTGGTAAACAGATTGTATGAAAAAGGTTCATTGTGATGACGATTAGACAAATGATTCTAACGGGAATAATAGTTTACTCATCGATTCTTGCCGCAGCTGAAAATAATGGAAAAACGGTTGCATTTGCACAAGATACAATGGCAAATGATTTTCGTAAAGCACAAGTATATGAAGTACGTGATGCATTCAAAAAATATCCGAATATCCATTTTATCTCCTCTGATGCCAAAGGAAAAACAGCACTTCTTATCAGCCAAATTAACAATTTTATAGACATAAAAACCGATCTTCTGATCATCGGAACCAACGATGAAAAAGCCGTCATTCCTGTTATTTCTAAAGCGTATAAGAGCGGAATTCCTGTCATTATTCTTGATCGTGGAATACAAGGAGATGACTACACTACGTTTATTAATTCCGATAACATCAAAATCGGCTCACTAGGTGCACAGTACATCGCAGATCAGCTCAATGGAAAAGGCAAAGTGCTTTTATTTGAAGGGATAAAGACGGCTGATGTCACCAAGCTTCGGTCAAAAGGCTTTTTAGACACCATGGAGAAATACAAAGGTATTCATGTGATTAAACGCACCGGTAACTATTTACGTAAAGATGCTATTTTCGAGATGGAAAAACTGATTGCTTCCGGTGAAAAAATTGATGCGATTTTTTCTGAAAGTGACAGTATGCTTAGTGGAGCCCGCTTGGCTCTCGAACATCATCGTATAAATCCTGCATCTTTGATTACGGTAGGATGTGATTATACTTCCGAAGCGCGAAATGCTATCCGAAATGGTACACAAAGCGGATCAGTCTTATTTCCGTTGGGAGGGTCTAAATCAGCTGAAATTGCCGCTAAAATTTTCAAAGGTGAAAAAGTGCCCAAACATATTCTAATTCCGGTAAAGTTGATCACAAAAGAAAATGTAGAGAAAGTGAAACCAATTTTTTAATGTGGACAAACTGGTATTCAAAACAAAATCTTAAAAACAAGTTACTGCTGATTCTTGTCGTCACAATATTATTGGTGGTTGGAATCTTTGGCAGCTATTTTGAGTATTTTCTTCGTTCAAATTACGCTGCCGCAGCCCAACAACAAATCCATTTTGCTTTTTATAGAATATCTACGAGTCTAAACACGCTGGAAGCTAATTTAAAAAAAGGGATTGCATTCATCCAAGACGATGAAATAATGATCGCTTCCCTTCAGCTGATAAATTCGTATCAAGATAAAAATAACTACAACGCAATCTTGCTTGATGAAGAAAAAAAGAGTATTGCAACACAGCTTCTATATCAAGTAAAGCTATCGCTTAATGATTCCATTAGTATTTATAATGCCCACCAGGAACTAATTGCCTATGTTTATAAAACTGCCAATGGATATCGTCTGAATTTCATCTCTTATGAAAATAATACAGTCACGATATACAGCCGTTTGGAACAAGAGGAAGAATATCATCCAATACCGACTAAATTTCTCCGATTAATACCCTATCATCATACCTCATATTATTCTGATCCAAATCTCTATTCAAAAGGAGTAGTGACGTATCATAAGGAAAATAATGAACTAATCGTTACTACCCATATGAGTCTTTTAGACAAGCAAACGAATCAACTCATTGTGCATGTTGAAATGTCGAAAACAATGGGGGAAAGTTATTTTAAATCACTCTCTGATGATTTAAATATATGGGTTCACGCCAGTTCAGACTCCCGATTTAAAACAGTGAGTACACCACTTAATGATAAAAATCAGGCAATGAAGATACTTGATGAGACTAAATCTTACACAGGATGTGTTTTTATCCCTACAAAAAATGGTCCTCTGTACATCGTAAGCGATCTTGATAAAACATTCCAGGCTGAGAGCCTTGAAAAAAATAGAACTACCTTTCTCTTTATGATGGGGCTATTGACATTAATTTCTATCGCACTTCTGAGACACTTGTTTAATCGACAAATCGCGAATCCATTACAGATGCTGATGGAGCAAATCCGGACGATTAAAAACCAAAATTATAATTCTGATATCCTAATAAAAACTGGTGATGAGCTGGAACTGATTTCAAATAGTATAGATAAATTGGCGAAAACTGTACAGGATCGAGAGTATATGCTTACGCAATTGCTCGAATTAAGCCCCATTGCAGTTAGAATTTTAACACTAAATGATAGCAAACTTGTTTTTGCAAATAATGCTTATGCGAAACTTGTTTATACCGAACAATCTAATGTGATGAATCAAAGTCCTAAAAATTATTATGCGCATAAGAATGAGTATGATGAGATAGAAATGCGGATGCATAATAATGAAGTTATACACGATCAGCTTATAGAGCTTTTTATCAATAATCAAACGATATGGGTATTAGCTTCTTACATTCCTATTGAATTTGAGGGCGAATTGTGCGTTTTAGGATGGCTTTATGATATTACCCAGACGAAGGAGCACGAACACCAGCTTGAATATATTGCCCATTATGATTCACTTACCGGTTTACCCAATCGTGTTTTAAATTCAGACCGATTACGACAAGCAATGGCCCAATCTCAACGGCGACATGATCATATAGCAGTGCTTTATCTTGATTTAGATGGATTCAAAGAAGTGAATGATCGCTATGGTCATGCAGTGGGAGATCAGCTTCTTGTAGCTCTTTCTCTACGGATGAAACAGGCATTACGCGAAGGTGATACTCTTTCCAGACTAGGCGGTGATGAGTTTGTTGCGATTCTGACGGATATGAATGATACCGCTATTGCGTTACCCGTTATACAAAGACTTCTTGATGCTGCAAGTTATGCTATTCATTTAGATGACGTTATAGTTCAAGTTTCAGCCAGCATAGGGGTAACATTTTATCCTCAGCTTGATGATGTGGAAGCGGATCAGCTGATTCGTCAAGGAGATCAAGCAATGTATGAAGCGAAACAATCAGGTAAAAATCGTTACCATATTTTTGATCCGGCACATGATCGTACCATACGCATAAGACACGAAAATTTAGAGAGAATACAACAAGCACTGAGCAACAACGAATTTGTTCTGTACTATCAACCAAAAATCAATATGCATACAGGCGACCTTATCGGTGCTGAAGCGCTTATACGTTGGCAACATCCCCAAGAAGGACTTATCCCTCCTCTTGAATTTCTTCCAATCATTGAAAATCATCCATTAGCCGTAGAAATAGGCGAGTGGGTAATCAATGAGGCCATTTCACAAATCCTACGATGGCAAGATCAGGGAATTACTATACCTGTCAGTGTTAATGTCGGAGCTCGTCAGTTATTGCAAGGGGATTTTGTTAATCGGTTACGATTTATTCTGGCTAAACACAAAAACTTTGATTCCTCTTTACTGGAAATCGAAGTACTGGAAACCAGCGCGTTGGAAGATGTCAATCGAGCTTCTGAAATTATAGAAGAGTGCAAAACATTTGGGATACATTTCGCTTTAGATGATTTTGGTACAGGCTATTCCTCTCTAACATATCTAAAACAACTTCCCGTTAAGACCTTAAAAATCGATCAAAGTTTTGTCCGTGATATGCTCAAGAACGTTGATGATTTAGCCATCTTAGTCGGTATCATAGGATTAGCGAAAGCTTTCAATCGAGAAGTCATAGCAGAAGGGGTTGAAACCCATGAGCATGGGAAAAAACTACTTTTATTGGGATGTGATTTAGCTCAAGGATATGGAATCGCACGACCAATGCCATCAGAAAAACTACTTGAATGGGCTCAAAAATGGTCTCAAGATCATGAATGGGTCGTTTGATGATCCATTCAGCTCAGACACAGAACTAAAATCTGCTGCAGCTTAATCAAGCCATTATCTTGTGCAATGCACGAGGATAAGGCTGGATAAGCTGTGTATAGATTTTTGGGATATCGAGAATAGAAATCATCTCATTTCCAAAATCTTCGGCACGATCAGGAATGATGACCGCTTTGGTTAATGAATTTTCATTTTTCAAAACATTACTATAATGGCTGATTGAACGGAGTGGAATTTCAGGACTGCTGTATATCCCATCCACAGCCAAGCCCAGATAAACACTCTGCGCATCAATCTGTGCATTTACGATAATAATCGTATCCGTCTCTTTGTTGTATTTTTTCTCCATTCCCAGCAGTTTACCCAATGATATGACACTGACCATCCGTTTGTCATACCCGATCACACCAAAATTGTATTCGCTGGCATGGAGAATTGAAGTTAATTCTTGATGTGCCAAGGAACAGACCACATCCTTGGATTCAATCGCCAAGACAGAACCGCCGATAAAGAAAGTCGAAATTTCACAGGTTTCTTCCGCAGCAACCGCTTTTGGATAAACATAGGTTCGTCTGGCGGGTGTTTCATGGACAAGAGCATGACATTCTCCGATTGGTCGATACAAAATCGCGATGATATCGTTTTGATATCCATCACTTTGTTTGTATTCACGGTAGCCGCTGGAACAGGTTGCTCCTACGCTGTAGTAGATACCATTATATTCAATCATCTGCGCATCACTTTGCCCGTTCGAGAGGTGTAAAATCGATTCGGGAAGAACAACCGTCGATCCTATAGAAATCTCTTCCGTCGTTGATGAAATAACCCGCCCAGTACGATCAATAAATAAAGCGAACATCCCGTATTTAATCTCATGGTGTTCATCTTTTGGAAGAACATCATGAAGCATTGCTTCAAATTGCGGTTGAGCATCAAAAACAATTCCGATTCCTCCGATTGCATGACCAGAAAAATCTTGGATGCATGCGTTATAGATATAGGTAGAACGGTTATCATAAAAAAGGCTAGGTTCAAATGGCGAAACAACGTACTCTTGCGTAGACGTAAGGCGAAGTGTTTCAGACGCCCAGCTATAACCGACCCGTTTGCCGATGGTATTACTTTCATTCATATTCGATCCGGCGATAACGAACCCATCGCGATCGTAGACGAACATGGAGGTGTATACCGTATACAGATCATTTATCGTAACTAAAATAGCATTCATTTTTTCGCGATCATTTTCACTGATATTGGTCTGAGAGAGAATTTCTCGAAACGTTGTGGTAAGCGCCCACCATCGTGAGTCGTTGGCACGTTCGAAAAGATTTCGGTCCATAATGTCGATTGCCAATGAAGATTGAAATTTCAAATCTTCGAGATATCGAACGAGCATGGCAGTATTAAGATTGGCTACAGTATCGTCAAAAACGAGTTTGGTTTCCTCCCCTGTTTTGGAAATTTCATTAAGCAATGCTTTGGTAAAAGGACTCTCATTCTTGGAAGCATTCGCAATCTGGACATTCCCATTCCATACTGTGATATCAAGCTCAGATTGTATCTTTTTTGCTTTGTCTAAAATATCTGTGAGTTCGCGTGGAAAGTAAACCGTCGCGTTGGCTACGGTATCAAAGAGTTCATTCTTTGAAAATGAGGGTCGTAAAGAGGAACGAAATGCCAAATGAAGCGGTACCATTGCATGACCGATCCATCCAGGACCAAAGTAACCTTGATAACCATTCGTTTTAACCCCATTGTACAAATATTCAAATCCTGCATAATAGGTCTGTTGTGTTTCACATTCACGTGCTTGCAAATATGCACCAACAGGTACATGATGAGGAGAGGAAGTTGCAATGACATGCTCCTGAGGGCTAAGAAGTTCCAATGCAATATAAGGATTTTCTCGGGTAAGTTTTTGAAAAATACTTTTGAGTTCGTCTTCAAATTTAAACATCAAACATAATACCCCTATGGGCTCTTCCGTCTCGGGATGATCAACTCGATAAGAGTAAATAAGGGAAGTTTTTTGATGGGTTAAATCACTTTTTCGGAATGTTTCTACATACCCATGATGCGTTCTTAATGACTCTTGGATAAGTGTATCCTTTGAGATGCTAACAGGATTTTCTTCATCAAGCTGTAGCAGCACTTTACCTCTGGTATCAAGTAAGATTATGTTTTCATAAACGCTGTATTTGCTCACATATTCCTGAAAGTGTTTTAAGAGCGCCTCTTTTTTTGCCAGCTTAATGTATCTCACCTCGTCAGCACTGGACATATCTGCTGTATTAAGAAAAATTAGATAATTTCGAACATCATCATCGGTCGCCAAAAAACCGATATCCGCCGTGCGTTCGAAGAGATTACGGATTAAAATATCGATAACAGATTGGGCTTTGGACTCGAGCTCATCGATGCTTTTATTGAATGTTTCTTTCGTGAGACGCATAAGAGGCTCATCAAGGAGACTTTCAAATGCCTTTCTCGTTTCACTAGTATCCATTCCGATATTAGACATAGACCCAAGCAAGGTCAAAAGCTTCCATTTATCGGAAAGGGCACTCATATTCTTTTCAAAATTTTGAACATCGGGCATATAACCGATTAGATGATCGTACTGCATTTTTACTCCTCAAACATCAAATGTATATGTTATTTGTGAAGGTAGTATAGGCAATAATCGAGTATAAAATATGCAGTATATGCTTAAATAATAACCAGTTAAACGTGAGGATCTCTATTAATTGATTGTGTAACAATCTGTAAAATAGGGAATGCATTCAAAAAAAATGATAATTTTAAATAAATGAGTTTTATAACATCATTAGACTAAACATCGATTTTATACCCGATGCCATTGTGGTTGGAAACAATATCGGTATAGGCTTTTTTACGAATACCTCGAAGCAATGTACGCAGGGCATCCATTGTCATTATCCCGCCTTCCCATACGAGCATTTCTATCACATCATAGGGGACGATGTGATTCTTATTTTTTAAAAGCAATTCGATAAAAAGGTACTCTTTTTTGGTCAATTGACTTGATATTCCCTCAGGATTATTGATACCTTTATTGATTGGATCGTAGCTAAAGCCATGATGCAGTTTAGTATAGGTTATCGGGTGACAGTTCACTGCTTTTTTAATTGCCATTTGAAGTGCTTCGAGAAGTTGACTTTCTTTACATGGTTTTATCAGATATCGGGTGATATCGAGATTAATGGCTTCAAACAACGTCTCTTTGTCTGAATGGTCTGTTGTAATAATGACGGGAGTCAGTACATCTTTTCCACGAAGACAACGTATAAAATCCAATCCGCTTTTTTCGGGAAGTTCCAAATCAATCATCACGATGTCGATCTCATGCATACGAAATAACTCGCACCCGTTTGTCGTATCCGACGATTCAAATACTTTCAATCCATTCTCATGCATCAAAGATGCACCTCTTCGACGAATATCGGGATCTTTTTCTATGTACAAAACGGCTAAATTTTGAGTTGCGAACATCGTGCATCCTCTGGACTATCGGATATGACCGCCTATTTTTTTCTTATTATGTTAACGATAAATAATGAGAAAATAATGATATTTTTTGAGAATCATGTAACAGCTATGTAATATATTAAATTAGTGCATGTGGAATCAAATTAGTTTTACGCCGAAATTTATGGGACTACAAGAGGTTGAAAAGGGCGTTAACTCATTTTTGTAAGTATTTTTCGATTTTTGCGATCCTATTCATTAGCCTCTCCTCTTCTTCTGGTGAGAGATCTCCCCATACATCAAGCAGGTGTTCTTTTGCATCGAGCAAAGACATTTGCAGTTCCAAACTACTTTTTAGTTCAAGATTTGTTTCCAGTAAGTCAAGCTTATAATTTAAATTGTTTATCATAATGATATTGTAACAATAAAAAAGTAAACAAGCATTCATTAGTCATATAGATAAAACTAACTTTACCAGTTTGCCTAATTTCAGAAGCGCTTTCATCCTGGTTCGGATCGCCTACAACCTTAGTTTTCTAAAACAATCGTCCGATTTTTCGAAAACCGATCCAATACATTACTCCTCCGACCGATATAACCCCCATAAAATAAGGCCATAAATCAATCCACTCCGTCCCGCGGTAAAAAATACTTTCACTTCCCTCAATATAATAACGCAGTGGCGATATATAGGATAAATATTGCAGTGCCGGGTGCATGGCATAAATAGGTGTCCACGCACCACTCAAAAAAATCAACGGCATCATAACAACAATAGAGAGCTGTGCGACCTGCATCACATCACGAGCCACCGCTGCAATAAATAAGCCGATCCCGGAACCTGCAAAGACAAAGAAAAAACTTAACAGTAAAAAAGCACTGAGCGATCCGTTTACAGGCACATTAAAAATCCCCAAAACAACAAACCCCAAGGAGATGACAATACCGGTCATAACAACAATAATCTGTGAAAACGATTTGGCCAAAATAATAACCTTTGGATTAACGGGCATAAGAAGCATAAGATCCCAAGTCCCCTGCTCTTTTTCACGCACAAATACCACTGCTGTCAGTATGATCGAAAGCATTGTGATAATGGAAAGCAACTCGGTTAGTGCCATAAAGGTATGGTTGTCCGCGTTTTGATTGAAAAGCTTATGGGTAACGATATCGACAGGTATGTTCACTTTTGAGATATCTAAAACAATATGCTGAAGGTAATTCAGTGTGGTATAGGCTTGTGATGCCGCAGTCGCATCCATCAATATATCGAGTTGTGCACTTTTGTTTTGGCGCCATTTTTTTTCAAAATCAGCATCAAATACAAGTCCAACGATAATCTCCTTATCGAAAATTGCCCGGCTTAGTTCTCTTTGACTGTTAAAACGGCGAGGAGCTAGAAATTCGGGTCCGTGCAGATGAGTCAGGATTTTTTGGCTTAACCCCCCTGCTGTGCCGTCCACATATCCTACAGCTACATTTCTGGGATTAATCTCAATACCGCTTCCCGCAATGTACACCTCGACACTGAACATATACAACACGACCAGTACAAGTTGCCATGATCGTATAAAACCGATCAATTCTTTTCCGACAATCGACCAAAAAATACGATTCATCGGATCTCCTTTCGCAGCCAAAGAGTCCCAAGACTCAACAAAATCACTACATATACGGCTAAGATTACCAAATACAGTTGAGTTTTCTGTGACGTGAGACCTTCCCCTACCAAAAAGACATCATAGAGGATATGGTTGTAATACATAACCGGAAAAACATGTGCTTCATACCGTGACATCCCCACCATCGAGGATATCGGCATGATAATACCTGAATACATAAATCCCGGGATAATCGTCACCATAACGGTTAAAACAACGGCTACAATCTGTGTCCTGGTTATAACAGAAATCAAAATTCCGATCGAAATACTAACGAGGATATAAAGTTCCGAAGCCAGCCAATAGATCCAAAAACTTCCCCGAAACGGAACCTCAAAAAGATACAGTGCCCACAACAAAAGTATGAAAATATTGATTGAATGAAGTAAAAAAACCGGAATCAGCTTGGCCGCGATAAACTCTGCCTTTGAGAGTGGAGATGCATAAAAATTAAAGATTGTCCCTCTCTCTTTTTCTTTTACGATAAGCAATGCCGCGATGATCGCCGGAGCAACGAGTAAAACCAATCCAATAAGACCCGGAACAATCGCATCTTCATCCCTCATAGCTTGGTTGAACAGTGTTCGCTGATTGATTACGATTGAACCTTTCGGCGCAGAGGGGATCAAAGCCGATGCCGCATTGAGGATCACCCCCTGCACATAACTTTCCATCGTTGAACCCCGGCTTGGAAAAGCCGCATCGACATATACACCGATTTGGGTAGTTTGCCCTTTCAGAAGCCTCTTTTCAAAGGAGGCCGGGATAATAATGATCGCATCACTCTGAGCTTGTTTAATCTTTCTCAGCGCTTCGTCTTCATCCATAACGGTTGTTGTCACATCGAAATACTTGGAGTGTTCAAACTTACCTACCAGCAAATTTGAGAGACGGCTTTGATCATTATCGATAATTGCAATCCTCGCATGAGTCACCTCCATCCGAATTCCGTACCCAAACAGGAGCATAAGCATCGTCGGTAAAAGATATACCATGATGATCAGCCGAGAACGTAGAAGTTCACTCAGTTCTTTACGAATATAAGCTTTGAGTATCCCTATTCTCATCGGTAATACTCTAAAAAAATCTCTTCAAACGTTTTGGCATTGGGATGCGCGGTATAGAGGTTAGGAATCGTATCATCAGCAACCTTGCAACCATCACGCATTAGGACGATCCGATCACAAAATTCGGCTTCACTCATGTAATGCGTTGTAATCAAAATAGCAATTTTCCATTTCTCTTTCAGGGCTACCAACAACTGCCAAAACTGAGCACGCGCTATCGCATCGACTCCGGATGTCGGTTCATCCAAAAATAATATGACCGGTTCATGCAGCAGCGCGGCCGCAAGTGAAAATCGTTGATTAATCCCCAACGGAAGTTCGGTAGGGATCGCATCCATGTACCCATCAAATCCGAGTTCTTCTGAATAACGGGCTATTCTTTTGATCGCAATATCCATCGGTATTTGATGCATGGAAGCAAAATAGTGGAGATTTTCTCGTACCGTCATATCGTTATAAAGGGCAAAATGCTGACTCACATATCCGATGGAACTTTTAAGCTCCTGTCGATCCTTGGCAGTCTCAATGCGTTTTCCTAATAGATTCAATTCCCCGTCATCAATCGGTAAAAGTCCCAGCAGCATTTTAATAAAAGTCGTTTTTCCGGCTCCGTTGGAACCGAGTAATCCCAAAATCTCACCTCGGCACAACCTAATATCAACGCGGTCATTAGCAACAAAATCGCCAAACGTCTTGGTTAGCCCCTGTGCTTCCATCACAACAGAAGAAAACGAGGTATCTCCATCACGAGGGGTAATTTCGACGGAGGGGAGAATGCGATTTTTTTGAAGTGCATTGACAAAAAATAGAGCTTCCAATGTAGGTTCAGCGTGTTCAGCCTCGAGAGGTTCCAGTGAATACGTCGTATCGAGTGTACTCATCGAATGAGGAGTCGTAAAAGGTTTTCGTACATACGTCATATCCTGTACCGATTTGATCAGCTCTTTTGCACACCCTTGAGCAATGATTTCACCCTCATCAAACAGCAGCACTCGATCCATTTGCGCAGCTTCTTGCATATACGCTGTACTAACTAAAGCAATAGTACCCTCTTCGCACCGTATTTGATCGAGAATTTTCCACAACTCAATCCGGCTCAACGGATCAACTCCCGTCGTCGGTTCATCCAATATCAAAAGTTTCGGACGATGAAGAAGCGTACAAATCAGGGAAAGTTTTTGCATCATACCGCCGCTTAGATTACCGGCTCTACGGTCGATAAATTTGTCCAAACCTGCCATACGAAGCAGGCGATTTTTATATTCATTAAAACGATCATCCTGTCTGATATCTCTTATATTGGCAAAAAAATCGAGATGTTCTCCGACGGTGAGCAAATCATACAGCACCAATCCGATCCCCTGAGGCATGAGCCCTATTTTAGATTTTAGGATTTGAGCTTCAGATGGGGAGTGATAAATAGTATTTTGAAAAGATATTTTCCCCTCAAATCGGATGACTCCCGCAATGGCATGCATCAATGAGCTCTTACCGGCACCATCAGCACCGATAAAGCCGATTATTTCACCTTCATTGGCACTAAAAGAAGCGTCTTTGATCGCCCTGCGTTTATTATGAGTGACACTTACTTGATCAATTTTCAGCATTCCCATACTCTTTATCCGTTACTCAGGTACTGCATGTAAGCTCGTGGGCAGCCCTTTGTTATCCAATGAAATAACACCAACTGCCGGAATTCCAAGTTTCAAAAGAGGATCCACTTTCAATGGCTGAAGATGTACTGCAAAAACCCGTTGAATACGATCACTCGCTACACTCACTTCTTTGGGTGTGAATTCTGCTTTTTGCTCTATCCGAACCACTTTGGCCGCAATAGCCCGATCAGGATCGGAATCTAAAAAGATTACAGCTGAGTCACCGATTTTAATTTTCCCGTTTTGGAGTGTGTCAACAAAGATTTTTAAATAAAGGCTTTTAGGATCAATCAATGTCGCAACCGCCATTCCTGAGCCGACTACTTCTCCATTATTCGCAATCTTTTCCATAACAAAGCCATCCACAGGAGAACGAAGTTCCATTTCACTAAGAACCGCATTCATCTGTGTTTTTGATGCCTTCGATGATTTTATCCCCGACTCAGTAGCTTTGATTCCCTCACGTAAAGCAGCAATTTTTTGCTGAGCTGCAGATGCTTCAACCTGATCACTTTGAGTGATATCAATCGCCCTGCTGAGCTGTTCACGTTTATCTATTAATGAGGAGAGTTGATCTTTATCGCTTTGGAGTTTCAGCATGATCATTTCAATCTGATGCTTTTCGATCAGACGATTGGAAAAAAGATTATTCAAACGCTCAACGTCCCTCTGATCCTGAGCGACTACATTTTTTTGTGTATTGATTATTTTATCGAGTTCATTCATCTGGGCTTTTTTTATAAAAGTATTTGCTTTGGCTTTTACCAGGGATTCAGGGATACTTTTTTGCGCTATTGAAAGCTCGATTTCTCTTGCCGCGAGCTGTTGGATCTGTGCTTCTATCTGTGCATCTATTTGAGATTTTTGGGCTTTTTGTTCTGAACTATCGATGATGGCAATGATAGAGCCTTTTTGAACCCAATCACCCTCAGATATATCCATTATAGAGATACGACCGGGATATTTTACGTTTACATTAATCAAATCACCATCAATCCGTCCACTCCCCTGTACTAGATTTTCCGGTAATGCTTGTGTATGTAATTTTAGATAAATCATTACCGAAGCACCGCAAAACAATGCTAACACAAAAACACCTAACCAATATTTTTTAGCAATTTGTATCATAAAATACATCTCTCCAATTCTATATTTTTGCTATTATTAGAACTATACTATATTCTTCTTCCTTAACTAAGAATGAATTATTTTTAAGGAGATCATGTGAAACGCTTGTTTACCTTTATTCTACCGACATTTTTATTGGCTCAAAGCTATCCGGAAGTTATGTCAAATTTAGAGCATTCGCTTACACTTAAAAGCGCACAGCAGCTTGAAATTGCTGCATGGGAAAGCTACCGTGCTGCCGAGGGAAGAAACTTGCCTGCATTAGATATCAGTATAAGTGCTATTAAATTCCATGAAATTCCTACCGCCACATTTGCTTCAACAAAACTGCCGATGGGTACTAAAAAGCACACTGAAGGTTCTCTGACTCTTACATATCCTCTCTTTAGCGGTTTTGCGATTAGTTCCTCTATTGAGAAAGCAAAATACTCCCATGAAAAAGTCTTATTGGAAGTCGCAGATCTCAAGCGAAATCTTTTTCTGAATGCTACCAAACTCTACAGTGCCGTTGCTGCTGCAGATGAGATTATTGCTGCGCAAGAAGAGGCAAAAAATGCGATCACAGAATCGTACACCAAAGCCAAAGGCCTCTACGACAATGGCATGTTAGCACCTGCTGAGCTGTATGCTATTGAAGCCAAAAAATTTGAAATCGATGCACAGATAACAGAGAGTAAAAACCGTAAATTACAAGCTTTAAATCAGCTCACCTATCTCTCTGGTGAAAAAATAAAATCGGCACACATCCCAGTAAATACGCTCCCGGAAATAGAAGAAAACGACATGATCGCCATTGCATTGACACAGCGTGAAGATCTGCTCGCATTAGCGAAGTCCATGGACATCGCGCAAAGTGACATTACCCTTGCTCGAAGTCGTTACTACCCAAATTTAGCTCTTGTCGGAAGTCTCAAAGGACAGGGGGACTCGTTCGAATTTGACGGCGATGGCTACACCAACGGCAATAAAAGTTATGCAGGAATCGTCGCTTCCTGGAATCTTTTCAGCGGATTCAGTGACGTTCACACAACCGAATCAGCCAAGGCAGTAAAACTCGCATCCGTAATCACTTTAGAAGATTATAAACATCGCATTGCTACTGAAATCAGCAATACCTATCTTGATATTAAAGCCACGCAGAGCAAAATAGAAAGTGCTCAAATGCAGGTCAAAGCTTCCGCCGAATACGCCAAGCTCATACGAGGGCGTTTTGATAATCAACTTGCCAGTGCTGACGAACTGAGCCGATCTATTGCAGATTTAGCTGCCGTAAAAGCCAAAGCCTCTATTCTAGCTAGCGAACTGTTTAACCAAACGGCAATTTTATGGTTAGAGGCTGGATTGAGTACTTACCAAGAAAAAATACAGGGAACGTTATCAGACAAACAGAAATAACACTTCTTCATCTAATGAGTTTGTATTAATCAGAATGAAATAAGGTGAATCAATGTACTCTACTTTCATAATGTCTGAACAAAGGATGGAAATGTCGTATTTTATCTGGCTTATTTTTGCGGTGATCGCAGTGGTAATTGAAATGATACTCCCAACTTTTTTTGCACTGTTTGCCGGAATGGGGTTTTTAATTGCCGGTACGGTAGCATTTTTCGCTCCTGAGGCACTTTTTTGGCAGTTGATGGTTGCTGCTGTTTTTATGATTATCGGTGCGATTGTTTTTAAAAATAAACACATCGCTGATGGCAGTACTGCTGGTGTCGGAACACATAACGAGTTTGTGGGTATTTTAGGAAAAGCACTAACGCCTTTATCGGTCCACGAAGAGGGAGATGTTGAGCTGTATGAAAGTGTCGTTAGTAACCGTCACTGGAAAGCACTTGCAGTAGGTTCAGAGATAAAAGCCGGTGAAGAAATACAAATCGTAGAAGTACGCGGCAATACACTCATTGTCGAAAAACACATACAAGGATAAATATCATGGATGCAGGAATACTTTTTTCGTTAATTTTAGTCGGTGGAGTTATATATGCGCTTACTCGCATGGTACGTATCGTACCACAGGGTGAAGAGTGGGTCGTAGAGAGATTGGGCAAATACAATACAACCCTTCTTCCAGGGCTTCATTTACTGATTCCGTTTGTGGACATTGTCGCGTATAAAATCATCACCAAAGAACTGATTCAACAAACCAGAGAGCAAGAGGTCATCACCAAAGACAATGCCGTTGTCATCATCAGCGCAGTCGTCTTTTACCGTGTTACTGACCCTAGCAAAGCATCGTATTCGATCAGCGATTTCGAGAGTGCTGTAGGAAATATGACAACGACAACCTTGCGTGCCGTAATCGGTGGGATGACACTGAATGAATCTCTTTCACAGCGAGATCAGATCAAAGCCGATGTAGCGATGAAAATTCGAGATTCTCTCAGCGGTTGGGGACTGACTTTGGGTAACTTGGAAGTTCAAGACATCCGTCCAAGCCAAAACCTCCAAGAAGCCATGGAGCGTCAAGCCGCAGCGGATCGTCAAAGAGAAGCTACCATCATGATCGCTGATGGTGAGAAAAAAGCAGCCATTGCCAAAGCAGAAGGACAAAAAGAAGCAGCTGTTCTAGAAGCACAAGGAAGACTCGAAGCCTCCAAACTCGATGCACAAGCCAAAGCAGAACTTGCCGATGGCGATAGAAAAGCAATGATAATTGTTAGTCAAGGATTAGCAGGAGGAGAAACAGCACCTCATTATCTGTTAGCCCAACGTTATATCGACAGTGTCCAAAACCTCAGTAAATCAGGCAATGCAAAAGTTGTCTTTATGCCGGCAGATTGGCAACAAAGCCTTGCTGGAGCGGTAGGATCGTTGGGATATTTGGGAACCGCATTGGGTGAAAAGAAATAGGTCTATTTATGATTTAAAAACAGTCGATTGAAGTGAAAAAAGAAAAATTTCATCAAAAGACATCTTCATAAATTGCCGTTACTGTCATCGTTTGATTATGAAGTTTACAATCAAATAAGTTGTCCGAAAATGGGGCCAATTCCCCATACGAATAAAGTCCGAAAACATGGGTATTTCCTCCAAGCTGCTCCTGCATAGCTTGAATCTCTTCACTGACAAATTCTTTTAAAACGTTTCTTCTGCCGCCACAACTTACAGCAATCGCCAATGAGGGCTTATCGGAATGAAGTGATATGTTTTTACCTACAACTTCCGCCCCTTCTATTAAATCAAGTACAGAGGTTTTCATGAGTCTCACCGTTGATCCTTGAGGAATGTCACCCGCAAAATAGATAGACTGATCTTCATTAATACCCATCATTACTCTAACTACCTCTTTATCTCCATCATAGGCATGAATATTGAGCGGAAAGGGAAGAGCACTTGATGGGAGATCTTTGATATGCTCACCTAAATAATCTTCGTAAAATTTCAGTGCAGGCTTATGGTCAATTTCATAGATTACATTTCCATCTGATCGGGTCACAACACGCTGGGCACCAAACTCTTGCCAGCCTACACCACATCCAACTTTGATAGAAAGAGAATCACCGTAAAACCCTATTGCTACAGCTCGATTTTGTTTTGCAGTGCCATTAGCAATAACGAGAGTATGATTAAAAATATATCCATCACCTGCTAATGCACCGGTCATAGGAATTTTCATCGCTAAATCATTGATCCCTTTAACCAACAAGGATCCATTTAATGCCAATCCTTCCATTAAAATAAAAACGTGTTTTAAATGATCTTTCGATAATTGGTCAAAGAGTTCTTTTGAGCGATCTTCTAGCGTTGCATTATCAAGGTCATCAATACACGCTATTTCTACCCACGCATGGTCAAAAGCGATAATAGTTGCAACTAACGAGTGTTCACTGAGAAATCCTGATTCAATCGTTCCAGCTGTAGAAGAGCCGACTATTTTGGCATTAGGATATCTTAATTGAAAATGTTCAATATGAAAAACATTGGCTATTTCATCAATGTCACCAAACAAAAAAATAAGTTGTACTTTTGATGGATCCAGCTGAGAACCATTCTTTACCGTCCAATTATTTTTATTCCAAATCTGTTCTTCAATCTGCATTGCTTATCACTTTTATTTGAGAATGTTTTTATAGTTATACGTCAGTTTATCAGATATCTAATGCTAAATTCCTGAGTAAAATCATTCTTTTTACCGATACATTTTGCACTCTTGGAACTTTATAGTTTATCGATTTAAGGGTGCCCTATCGATTTGACTCAAGGAATCGTTTGTTTTAAAAATGATAGAACGGATATTTTTAATACCAAAAGATGTTAACCGTGCTTCGTGTTTCAAGACATAACGTTTAGCATCTGCTTCATTGTCAAAAAGATAAATCCCACCTGCAATATTTTGCTCTTTAGACTCGGTCCAGATCTTCCAGACTAAACCAGATTCATTGGCGATGTCTTCGGCTAAGCCTTGCATCGCACTGCTCATTTCCTCTTCAAAAGGACCATAATACGGAAAATCAACTTGTACAAGAAAATTCATGTTAAACTCTTTTTACTTATTTAAGATACTTCAATAGAAGTGTACTTGATAGATACCATATTGTCAACTAGGTTTACAATGTCATTTTGTTTTAATGCCCTAAAATCAAGCACTTTTTTTAATCAAATCATCCTAACAAATCTTTTAAAAGAAGGCTTTACTGATCTTACCCCAACATTACTTGGAATATTTGCCCATCTCGCTGAAGCAAAACCTATGAGTGTTAGCTCTCTTGCAGGTGTTCTTGGGATTAGCCGCCAGGCCATGCATAAAAGCATTACCATACTGGTGAAACTGGGTTATATTAAGCTTGAAATTCGCCCTCTGAACCGCAAAGAAAAAATCGTTATCTTGACAGATAAAGGGGAGATGCTTATAGAGTTATCTTTGAATATCATTGCCATGACTGAACAAAAAATGTCGGACTTTCTTGGAAAAGCAGAATACGAAACATTTCTCAAGCACCAACAAACGTTGACAACTTTTTTAGAAAAAGTATAAAAAACAATACCCTAACCTATTAACTCTGTTCTTTGAGCATTTTATAGTTACGGCGCAACCCAGAAAAATACGCCGAGACCGACAATCAGCAATTGTGAGGCCATAATCGCTGTCGTACCGATAATATTGCCTATCTGGCAACTCGTACACTGTTTATAGAGTCTGGACTCATACAGGGCATAGAAAAAATAAGCGATCATCAATACCGGCACGGCCAATAAAAGATAAATGTCAATCTGATAGATCAACTGGCGTACTTCTTCAGAAGCAAAAAATGGTACGATAAAGCTTAAAAAAATAAGTGCCATCACATATTTTGCTCCCCGTTTGAAATAATCACGAACAAATACCAGAGGACAAGTTGAGCTGCTTGCGATAAGACCGAATTCCAGATGGTCATTGATTCGCTGTTTCATTTCTTTATCTACCCGATCAACAAAGGTACTTCCGAAGCTGTAATCAAGCTGCTGCTGAAAAACACGTGCCGCATCACCGGAAAGATCCTGATGATGTGCTTCTCCTTTTACGTCTTCATAAATGACCGTTGCATTATCAAATCGGTCAACATCAACACTGATCCCCTCATAATAAATACTCCGTTCGGTTTGATTCGAAGTTCCAATACATTTGATCAAACGCGCGTTGATATAGGGAAAATACTCATCTTCGTTTTTAATAACAATGACGTTATACTGAATACCTATCATAATCGCACTTAGTGCTTCCAAATCATTCGCCTTCATCGTATCGACCATATCATTGATCCATTGAAGTAATTCATCATTAAAAAAACGGACGTTAGCTGATATAAGACGAATTCGAGGATCCGGATATTTGAGTAATGGTTGTACCATATAAAAACCTCGATAGTTGCAGATAAAATTAAAGCAAGTAAATGTAAAGCGTTAAGCTACACTATACGTTTTGAATTATAGGGTATAATTCTTACATTCGTATTAATCAAGGAAAATCATGGACTATAAAATATCAGAGCTTGTAGAGCTGACCCATGTTCCGAAATCAACCATTTTATACTACATCAAAGAGGGGCTGCTTCCAGAAGCTAAAAAGCTAAAATCCAATGTCCACCGCTACAATGAAGAGCATGTCGAACTGATCAAATACATCAAATACATGCAGCAAGAGATGGGAAGTTCAATTGAGCAAATCAAAGGAATTTTGCAGAACAAAAACCAATCGATGGCAAGTTCTTTTTCAATGCTTGCACCTCTCATGGAGACGTTGAGCGGCATCCCGACCACCGCAATATATTACACCAAACAAGAGTTTATAGATTATTTTGATGTTGACCCTGCATTGGTCGAGCAACTTTTAGTAGATAATATTCTGGTTCCGACAAACAACGATAACTTTACCGACAAAGAAGCATCTATAATCCGTTTGATTGAAGACTACATCGAAGTAGGCCTTGAATACACCCTGCTCAAAACTTATGTACACCAAGCAAAAGTAATGGCCGATTTAGAGTGTCAATTACAAAAACAATTGTGTAAAAGACGCACGGATGAGAATTTTTCAACCCTTTGGAAAATCATGTTCGAAACACTTTTTAATGCCAAAACATATCTTTTTAGCCGCTATACCCACAAAGAATTAATGAAAGTTTTAGAAGAAGAAATACGAGAAAAAATGAATTAATATGTTACTGGTAAATATCAAGTAGCTTTTTGGGTACATTAAAATAGTTTTACTCTGCTGGCCTTGACATTATTACTAGTTAGTACTATTATGTTGTTATCGATTTTAGGTAAGGAGAATCTATGAAACGTGCAAAAAGTTATGGCAGACATGAAGATATTGTCTTACGTGCACATATTGAGCTTTCTAGATCTCTTACAAAAATCCGTTCAAAAGAAACAGCGTGGTTAGGAGATCGGGATCTTACATTGCCCCAGTTTGGTATTTTAGAATCCTTATACCATCTGGGAAAATTAAGCGTTGGTCAAATAACCAAATTAACCCTTAGTACCCCCGGTAATATCACGGTAGTCGTTAAAAATCTTGAATCAAAAGGATTGATTAAATCCATTCCTTCTGATGAAGATCGCCGTATCAAAATTCTTGAGATAACCGAAGAAGGGTCAACAGCTATGAAATCAATATTCCATGAACACGTAGTAAATTTGACAGGTATGTATGATGCAGCACTGAATGAAGAAGAGATTCAAATTCTTTCACGTTTGCTACGCAAATTAGAAAAAGCACAATAAAAAAAATTTACTTATATAGTACTAACTAGTAATTAAAGGCTTAATCATGAATCGCAGAACATTTATACAAATATGCTCTGTCTTGCCTTTAGATCTATATTCTAATACCAAGGAGAAAAATATGTCATTAAAAATTCATCGTTCGACTGAACGCGGTGTTGCGGAACATGGTTGGTTACACAGCCGTTTTAGTTTTTCATTTGCACACTATCACAATCCTAATCGTATGAACTTTGGAGTTTTACGCGTCATTAATGATGATCGCATTGACGCTGGAATGGGATTTGATATGCATCCGCATAAAAATATGGAGATTGTCTCTATCGTTACCAAAGGTTCTTTAGAACACCGTGATTCCGAAGGTAACCATGGCGCGATAAAAGCAGGTGAGATTCAATATATGAGTGCAGGATCGGGAGTATTTCATTCTGAATATGCTACGGATGACTCAGACACTGAACTCTTTCAAATCTGGATTTATCCAAACCAAGAAGGTGGAGTTCCTCGGTATGATCAGCGTGACTTTAATCATCACGATAAGACCAATCAATGGGTCACGCTGGTCAGTGGCGACGGACGTGAAGATTCCATCACCATTAAACAAGATGCCGCTATCTACTTAGCGGAAATCAATGAGAGTAAAAAAATATCGAGTCCTGATGTAAAAAAAGATCACGGTCGATTGATATTTATTATCGAAGGAAAAATAGAGATTAATGGTCATATTCTTGACGCGAGAGATGAACTTCAAATCACCGATAAGGAGGAATACACTCTTTTAGCTCTTACAGAGTCTAAGGTTTTGTTATTTGATGTGCCTATGCACTAACACTATTTATTACATAAAAAAGGAAATACAATGAAAATAATCTCTGCTACGGTAGCACTCGCCCTACTAGGATCTGCATCCCTTTTCGCAGGACAATATAATATTGATACGAGTCATTCAACGGTTGGCTTTAAAGTGAAACATATGATGATTTCTGATATTTCAGGAAAATTTGATAATTTTAACGGTTCATTTGAATACGATGAAAAAACAAAAACACTTAAATCACTAAGTGGAAATATTCAAACTGCTTCAATCAATACCGCTAATGAAAAACGTGATGGTCATTTAAAATCCCCAGAGTTATTTGATGCACAGAAGTATCCACAAATCACATTTGCATTAGAAAAAGTCAAAGGGGATAATGCTTATGGAAAACTAACAATGCACGGTGTTACCAAAAACGTTGTTTTAGATCTTGAAAACAACGGAATGATTAAAGATCCATGGGGAAATCAACGCGTAGGTCTAGGACTGAGCGGAAAAATAAATCGTAAAGATTATGGCATTACTTGGAATACCGTTTTAGAAGCTGGCGGCGTTGCTATTGGAGAAACAGTTAAACTGGATATCCAACTCGAAGGCATCTTAGCGAAGTAATTATGAATCGACGTTATTTTTTAGCACTTTTGGCGGCTTTTGCTGCCAATGCAACAGAACAAAGGAATACAATCATGCGTCAAAGCGCTTTGTTTATCAGCCATGGATCACCGATGAATATTATCGATGACAATCCATATACCCAAAGCTTGAAACAGCTGGGAACTACCCTCGCCAAACCCAAAGCAATTTTAATCCTCTCTGCCCACTGGGCGACAAACGGTTCGGTAGTTTCGGTAGTTGACAAACCAGAAACTATCCATGATTTTTTTGGTTTTCCTGATGATTTATATGCCATTAAATACGATGCAAAAGGTGAAATAGCAACAAGTCTATTATTAGCCCAACTCACTCATGCTCGTATTGATCGACGTCATGGCTTTGATCATGGGGCTTGGTCTGTACTGGTTCATCTTTTCCCAAAACATGACGTTCCAGTTTTTCAACTCTCGATCGATATGAGCAAACCTGCTTTGTGGCATTATGATCTTGGAAAAACTCTTTCTACTTTGCGTGATCAAGGAATCATGATAATAGGAAGCGGCAATGTTACGCATAACCTTGGGGATACCCAAAGTGATCGGGATGCGCCTGTAGAAAAATGGGCCAAAGAATTCGACGATGCTTTTTCGAATGCCCTCATACATGATCATGAAAAACTAATCAGTTTTGATCTTCCACATTTTGCCCATGCTCATCCAACACTGGAACATTATCTGCCGATTCTACCCATATTGGGATCACAAAGAGAAGGAGAAATTATTCATACAGTTTATGAAGGATTTCAACATGGAACACTTTCAATGCGATGTTTTAAAGTTGACTAAAAAGAGGTATTACTACTAAATGAAGAGATCTATGGTAAGATTTTCTAAGTCAGCTAAAAAGCCTAGTCGTTGCTCTTATGACTTGAATTCGCGGTTTTAAAACAAGATCATCCAACAATTGTAGTTTATTAGAACCAATCTTACTTTAATGGCTCATCACAAACACCCAAGGAACACGCTTGATGAATAAAACAACGTCCTATTCGAAAAAACTGTTAGTACTCAATAAGCCCAAGGGTTACGTGGTCACACGATCTGACGAACTTGGACGAAAAACAGTTTATGATCTTTTGCCTGATTGGGTTTTTCATGACGAATGGATGCCAATCGGACGTCTTGATCTAGAATCTAAAGGGCTTCTATTATTCACAACCAACGGTAAAATCGGCGACGCGTTGACCAAACCTGGGAATTGTGTTAAGGTATATGAGATCTGGGTCAGAGGCCACGTAACAGATGAACATATTGCGCAGTCTTTGAGGGGAGTCCAAAGCCCGCACGGTCTGCTGAGGGCTCTTGAAGTCGAAAAGATAAGCATTGGTGGCGCAAAAACAAAACTCAAAGTTATCATTGACGAGGGAAAGAATCGGCATATCCGCCGGCTTTTTGGGGCGCTGAAAGACCCAAAATTTGGGACACCATTAAAGGTCTTAGAGTTGACTCGAATCAGCATTGGCAGTTTTAAACTCAACATCGAAATCGGTCAGTGGCGTTACCTTACGTTGGAAGAAGAGAGAATGCTAATTAAAAATTTTGATTCATACAACTGAGATCATTCAACTCATTTTAGTATTACATCAAAATTATCAAGATCCAATGCTGTCATAGCTTTGTGGTGAAATTTTATACCCTATTTTTGAATAGCATTGAATAAAATCTTTTGGCAGTTTTTGTCGTATTCTAAACATCAATGATCGAAAAGCACCTTCTCCGACTAACTCCCCATCCCAAACGAAATCTTCAATTTGTTCTACGCTAACAACTTTTCCCAAGTATTTTATGAGTAGTTTAAGGAGTTTTTTTTCTTTATCATTCAAATCGCATTCTTTGCCATTAAGCATTAAAGTAAAATTCTCATTATCATAGATATAGCCATTGTGCAAATTAATCAAACGCATCTTCGATTGTTTGTCTATGTCTAGTTTACTTTGAAGAGATATGTTTTCACTCTTGATTTCGATGATTGTTGATGCTAATTTCTTGTTTTCGGTAAATGTTTTTAATGCAATTTCCACAGCAGTTTTTAATTCAATTTCTTTAAATGGCTTAAGAATATAGCCATAAGGTTTTATATTGATAGCTCGGTCGATGGTCTTACTTTTATCATTAGCCGTTAAAAAAACAATAGGGACAGAGAGCATTGCAGATATTTTTTCGGCAACTTCAATCCCATCCTCTCTGTCTTGCAGGGTGATGTCCATAAGAACAAGATCTGGAATTTTTGTACTTGCAAGATACAGTGCTTTAGCACTGTTATTGGCGATCCCTACGACTTCGTACCCAAAGTCGATTAATATTTCTTTGATATTTAGAGCAATAATACTTTCATCTTCGACAATTAAAATTTTTAGTTTCATAAGTTCCCTTTCTCTTTGGGGATAAAAGTGATGGAGCATTTAAACCCATTTTGGGAGTCCGTCACTATTTCACCATTTAACTGGAATTCTGTAATGGTGTTGATAAGTTGACAGCCAAGTGAAGTTGATGTTTGGATTTTTTCATGGTTAATTCCGATTCCATTGTCATTTACACCAAACACAATCGCTCCATCAACTCCATTTTTAATAAATATGGTAATTATCCCGCTATCCGAATCGACAAATGCATGTTTAATAGAATTTAAAAAAAGTTCATGAACGATTAAAGCCACTAGAATAGCAGAATCCATCGTCAAAAATATATTTTCAGTATCCAAGATTACAGATATTTTTTTAGTTTGAGCATATAAGTCCACCATGGAAGATGATAATCTATCAAGATGAATCTTCATATCTATCGTCGCTAAATCACTATTTTTGTAAAGCATTTCATGTACAAGAGCTATTGCATAGATACGGCTTTGGCTTTTTGAAAGAGCATCTTTTACTTGCTCATTGGTTTCTCGTCGGTTTTGCATTTGCAACAGTGAAGAGATTACTTCCAAATTATTTTTGACACGGTGATGGATTTCTTTGATTAGCACTTCTTTGTCTTGCAGAGAATTCTTTAGAGCTTCATTTTGTTCAATAATCATCCTTCGTCTTTCTTTTTGTTCGGTAATATCTCGACCAAATGAGCAAATAAATTCTTTTGATCCATCGCAAAAATAACTTGCAGTAACCGAAGCTGGAAAAACACTCCCGTCCTTTCGAGTTTGCTGGCTTTCAAAGCAGATGTATTGTTTTTCTTTGATTTGTGCTAAAAAATCTTGAGTATTTTTAGTGTAGTCGGGATCAATATCGCTTAACTTCATATTTAACAATTCATCTTTACTGTATCCAAGCATGAGACATGCAGCATCATTTACGTAAAAAAAACGTGTATCAAATGTAAACCAATAAATCGCATCTGCACTGTTATCGAGGGCAAAGTTAAATAACTGAAGATTCTCTTTTTCTTGACGCTGATATTCTGCAAGCTTGATTAATGCCTCTTCAGCAATTCGGGCAGTACGTCTAAGTAAAAAATATATAAAAATGGCTGACAGTACAAAAAATACGACACCAACGAGAAATGGCAGTCCGAAGTTATTGTTTCCAGAATGAATCATATTGATAGAAGCTCTGTCTACAACAGCAACGCCAATCACTCCGACAATGGCAAATACTACTGCTTGAATCTTTGCTCGATTTACAGTTGACATTTTTAAAAATGAACGCTGAATTTTATCTATCAATTAAATTCCTTAGATCTTTAATCAATTTGTACACTTAAATTACATTATTTTACCTTATATGAGCAATGAATAGCTATTTTAGTAATGTTTATATTTAATTCATGGATGAAATATCCATATGCGAGTTTTATGCGAGTTTTTTGCTTTATATTTACTGTGTTCAAAGTTAATCAAGGAGGTTACATGAAAAAGTTGGCTTTAGGTCTACTCTTAGTTACGTCTTCCATTTATGCGGTGGAATTAGGTAAGAATTTTAAATTCGAGAATGGTGAACATGCTTATAAAAGCGTTTGTTTTCACTGTCATACACTCAAAACTGCTCCCCAGTCTATTTTCATAAAAATGGATGATGATGCAAGTATTAAAGCACGCGCTGAGGGAATTTTTCAAACGGTTCGGCATGGCAGTAATCAAATGCCTGCTTTTAGAAAATCAGAAATAGATGATGTTGTATTGAAAGATTTGGCAACCAAATTAGCCAATGGCACAATCACTTTTACTGAAAAATAGGAGGCATATTGTGATTAGAAGAAATTTTCTCAAAAGTTCTGCGGTGGCAGTAGCAACCGCTGCTTTATATTCACCCTTGTCTGCTGCCGGATTTGGTGATAGTGCTAATCAAAAAAAGATAGCTATCGTATCCGAATCAGCCGGTGAAACTGGATACATTCACGCATTGGCAAAAAATAATAAAATGGATGACGTCATTATCCTAGGTTCCGACCGATTGAAAAACCTGCATACGCTGTCAGATGTGCTGGAAAAAAATAAGGGTGCATTGATCTGTGGTCTATTAGAAAACAGCGATTATGCACTTTTAAACCATGCGGCACTATCAAACGGGGCGAAATTTGTTTCTGAAACGGCACATACTCCATCCAATGTAGGAATTTCCCACACGGAAAATTCGTTCGCGAGTATGTCACTCAAAAAAGCGTTTGATCAATTTTCTTCACTTAATACTGACCAATACGGTATCGCTCTTTCATCGTATCACACAACCGGAGCACACAATACTGTAGCTACATCAAAGCAAGTTGATTTTGTATCCGATCACACATCGAAAAATGCGTTTGTATCTTTCGTATTAAAAGCATAAAAGGAATATCTAATGGCTAAAAAACTGACTGCAATGCCTAAAAATGTTTCATTGGAAACTATGAATAAGGCAATTAAAGAGTTCATAAAAATTTTGGGTGAGGAAAACGTCCTTATCGGTGATGAGGAGATTACTCCGTATAAAAAGATTATGATGGCAGTACCAATCGAAGATCATATGCCATCACTGGCACTACAAGCATCTACAAAAGAAGAAGTTGTTGCTATCGTAAAAGTATGTAACAAATACGTCATACCAATTTGGACATTTTCGACCGGTAAAAATATGGGGTACGGTACGGCAGCACCAGCTCAGAAAGGGACAGTAATTCTTGACCTTCACAAAATGAATAAAATCATCGAAGTGAATGACAAACTTTGCTACGCTGTACTTGAACCGGGTGTTACCTATCAGCAATTGTTCGACTACATCCATGAACGCGGTCTTAAATTATGGCTCTCTTGCCCAGCCCCAAGTGCGATTGCAAGTCCTGTCGGTAACACTATGGACCGTGGTGTAGGTTATACTCCATACGGTGAGCACTTCATGATGCAATGCGGTATGGAAATCGTTCTTGCCGATGGTTCATCCTTCAAAACTGGTATGGGTGGAGTCAAAGGTTCTACCAGTTCAGCCGTATTCAAATGGGGATACGGACCGTCATTGGATGGTATCTTCACTCAAAGCAACTACGGTATTTGTGTACAAATGGGTATGTGGCTTATGCCGGAACCGCCCGCATTTAAACCTTTTTGTATCACATTGGATACAGTTGAAGAAGTTGAAAAAATCGTTGAAGTACTTCGTCCGTTGCGTATCGCGAATATCATTCCGAATGCATTTACGATTGCAAGTACCCTCTACGAAGCGGCAGGCGTAGTTAAACGTTCAGACTATGTTGATGGAAATCGATCCATCACAGAGGCTGAAATCGAAAATATCAAAAAAGATACCGGAATGGGTACATGGAATGTTTATGCTGCCTTGTATGGAACGGAAGAAGGAAATGCACTAAACTGGAACATTATCCAGGCAGTTGTCAATGCGAACTTTACAAAGCATAAATTCTTGACTGCTAAAGAGATGGGTAATGACCCGGTATTTAAATATCGCGCAGACTTGATGAGAGGCTACATGACCCTTCAAGAATTTGGTCTCTACAACTGGAGAGGCGGCGGAGGAAGTATGTGGTTTGCTCCTGTATCTCCTGCGGAAGGAAAACATACCCTGAATCAATCAGCATTGGCGAAAAAGATTTTGAACAAATATGGATTTGACTATGTTGCCGAATTTATCGTCGGATGGCGCGATATGCACCACATCATTGATCTGCTTTATAACCGTAATGATCTGGAAGAGATGCAGCGTGCGCATGATTGTTACAAAGAACTTGTACTTGAATTTGCAGCACAAGGATATGGTGTTTATCGTACGAGCAGCGGATTTATGGATCTTGTTGCGGAAACGTATGGTCCTGAAATTCGCAGCGTATTCCAAAAAATCAAACGAGCACTTGACCCTAAAGGGATCTTGGCTCCTGGTAAATCAGGGATTTATTAATGAAAGCCCGTTTGAGTTTCGTAGGAGCTGCGCTCCTCATTAGTTCTACATCTTTTGCCGCTGATACACTTTCGACGGCAATCAGTGAGGGTAAATTTACCGGAGGTGCGAGAGCACTTTACACAAATGTTAATTTCAAAGATGGCGGTGCTTTTGAAGACCGTTATGCAATCGGAGCAGGACTTAGACTTTCGTATGAAACAGCTCCGTTGTATGGTATTGCAGCAAAAGTTTCTATGTTTTCGGCAAGTGGCATGGGTTTGAATTCAAGTAATGCCAATAAGGTTGATTCAGTTTATTTTGAAAATAAACAAGTAGGCGGAAGTAATATCAATAGTGTTTACGGAACAAGTGCAGACAGCTATGCTGTTTTAGGCGAGGCGTATCTCAAAGCTGCTTTCGGTAAAACATTTGTTCAAGTAGGTCGAATGCAGATAGATGCTCCATTCGCATCATCACATGATATTTACTTAGTGCCCAATACGTTTGAAGCGGCTCAGATTGTCAATGTGAATATTCCAAATACCACATTGGTACTGGCCCATGCATCTAAAATGAGCGGTCCGGATATGGTTCAAAGCAATAGCTTCGCAGGCTCAACGCCGGGTATCAAAGCTTCTGATTTTGTGAGCATCTCCAGAGCATCTGCATTCCAAGGTCTAGCAGACGGTGATGGGAAACTGAATACAGAAAAAGACACGATCGGAGCTACGGTAGCCGGAGGCATTTATACTGGTATTGAAGGGCTTGCTCTTCAAGCATGGTACACCCGCGTATGGGATATTATGGATATGCCTCACCTACAGGCTGATTATCGGTTAAAGCTTGCTGGTTCTGAGTTATTTGCCGGTGTACAGTGGGCAACTCAAAAAGCAATCGGCGGAACCAAAGATACATTGGCTAATCCTGAGCCTGCCGGTCCTCTCATAGGATTAGGAATTTCTAATATCGATGCCTACCATTATGAAACAAAAGTTGGAGGATCTTACAATGGCGGCACTCTGACAATAGCTTATGCTGATACTAGAGCTGTTGAGGGGAATGCTGCGCGTGGAGGATTTGTTTCTCCTGTTGGCGGGAATCCTTCTTGGGTTCGTACCCGTTATCAGTCGCCCCATTTCGGATATACAGATACGTCGTGTTATACGGGCGGAACGAAGGCATACTCCATCGGTGCAGAATACGATTTTGGTTATACGGGGATCAGCGGTTTGAAGGGTGAAGTGAAATACCTTAACTTCAATAGAGATGAAAAATATTCATCATCACCGGGATTACTATATTATAAATCAAATGCGTATGATGACACTGCAGCACTTGAGGCTTCTCTTGATTATCAAAAGCTATTTGGTATGAAAGGGTTTGATGGCGGGGTAACACTCTTGTCCGTCGATAACAAAGATGCAGTAGGCAAACAATCTACTGACCATACTGATTTACGCGTTGCCGTAAATTTAGCGTTCTAAATCTTTCATATAAATATAGAGACGATATTTATCGTCTCTACTCAACTTTTATCCTCTAAAATAGTACCAGGAGAGAGTATGTTACTCATAGAAATATTTACAGATACCATCCTAAACAAAAAAAATCTCAAAGATTATGTAAAAATACGGAAAGAAAAGAATAAACGCGGTGAATTTGATGACGCTTCTCTGATTAAAGCAGAAGAAAACCTTCAACGTCTCAAACAAGAAAATCCAGAGATTCACGATGCAATGTATGAAACTCTCGCAAAAATATATGAACGCAATATTGGGTTAACACTTGAATACCCCATTGACTTTATTCGTCAAATTCTCAAAATGTACAATGGCTCTTTAACCCCATGCCAAGTATATGAAGAGTACCAACGGGTTTTAAACCATTATCATCATAATGCATGATTGAAATTTTACTTTTGCGAGTTTTTTGCGAGTTAATTTATTTATGATGGAGAAATAAATTAAGTCAGGAGTGTCGATTATGAAAGAATACGAATTGTTTATTAATGGAAAAAATAAACCTTCATCAAATGGAAAAATTATTGATGATATCAATCCATCAACCGGAAAAGTATTTGCCAAAGTTCATATGGCGAGTTTAGACGATATCGAAGAAGCGATCAGTGCCGCATACGCAGCATCAAAGCTTTGGGCAAAAACTACTCCGAGAGAAAAAGAAGCCGTACTGCTAAAAGCTGCCGATATTTTTGAAAGTCGCACCGATGAAATCAAAACAATATTGATGCAAGAAAGCGGCTCTGTTTATGCAAAAGCTATGTTTGAAATTGGTTTGGTTGCCGATATCTTACGTGTAGCTGCGGGTGAAGCACGGCGCGTATTCGGTCAAACCTTTACTTCTAACGATCCAGGAGTTCTTTCTTACAGTACACGTCGTCCACTGGGAGTTATCTCTGGGATCTCTCCTTTCAATGCTCCCATGATTTTAAGTACGAAGAAATTTGCTATGGCTATTGCGGCTGGTAACGCATTTATCTTAAAACCCTCAAGCCATACACCCATATGCGGTTTAGTTTTTGGTGAAATTTTTAAAGCAGCAGGACTTCCTGATGGTGTTTTAAATATCATTCCATGTTCAAGTTCAGTCTTGGGAGAAACTTTCCAAACAGATCCTCGTATCGCTATGATTACGTTGACGGGATCAACACGTGTCGGTAAGCTCGTAGCTGCATCTGCTGCTATGAACTTGAAACGATGTACAGTTGAACTTGGAGGAAAAAGTCCGACTATCGTTTTGGGTGACGCTGATATTGATTATGCTGTCAATACCGCTGCGTTTAGTATCTTCTTGCACCAAGGTCAAATTTGTATGGCGGGATCAAGAATTATTGTAGAAGAAAATATTTATGATGAATTCTGCGAAAAATTTGCGGCTAAAGTTAAAACTCTAAAAGTAGGTGATCCAGAAGATCCAACTACGATTATCGGACCGCTTATCGAAGAGGCTCAATGCCATTTTATTGATGGCTTGATCGATGATGCTGTCGCTAAGGGGGCCAAGCTTCTCTCTGGACGTGAACATGAAGGGTGTTTTTACAAACCAACCGTTGTTTCCAATGTTACAACAGAGATGCTGATCTTCCACGAAGAAGCCTTTGGTCCCGCTGCTGCTATTATCAAAGCACGTGATATTGATCATATTATCGAGTTAGCAAATAATAGTACATACGGACTAAGTTCATCAGTTATTACGGATAATTTAAGTGCAGCTTTGAAACTTTCAGAGGAGATTCACTCAGGTATGGTACATATCAATGGGCCAACCATTCAAGATGAAGCACATATTCCATTTGGTGGAGTAAAAGAAAGCGGTATGGGTCGTGAAGGCGGTCACTTTGCGATTGAAGAGATGACGGAACTCAAATGGGTTACTGTCGAACCGGCTGGGAACAGACATTATCCATTTTAATCAATAGACTCCTTGAGGGGTCTTATTGCTTCACATTTTATATCCAATCACATAGGTTTTACAATGATAAATAAACTAGCGGATATTCCGATTAACGACGTGTTAAAAAAATATATCTTTATCTTTATCGGTGCCTCTTCACTGGCACTTGCTGTCGTATTATTTTTAATTCCTAACCATATTGTAGCTGGTGGAACTCCTGGTATATCGATAATTATAAACTATTTCACCGGAATTCCAGCAGGAATGTTGATGTTTTTTATTAATATCCCTCTAGTACTGATGAGTATGAAATACATCAGTAGAGAGTTTGCAGTTCGTACCATTTTTTCTATCGTGGTCTCTTCATCTATGGTTGATATACTGCGTGAATATTTTCAAGTCACCGCATGGACAAATGATCCGATTTTATCCAGTATATTCGGTGGCATAGCAATAGGAATCGGTCTTGGATTTATCATTGCCGGAAACGCCTCAGCTGGAGGGCCATCTATCGTTGCCAGATTCATAGCAGATAGAATGCATTGGAAACAAAACAATGTCATTATTGCATTGGATTTCATTATTGTTATTGCTGCCGGTATCGCTTTTGGACGTATTGAAAGTGCTCTTTTTAGTTTGATCGTCGTCTATGCGACAGGACAAGGTTTAAATGCCATAATATCGGGAAGACCTTCCAAAAAAGTGGTTCATATCTTTTCCAAAAATATAAAGCTTTTAAGTCATCATATTGTCGAAGTTCTAGGAAGAGATGGAGTTATTTTAGAGGAAGTTAGTGGCGAACCGCACGAAAAACAAAAAGTTCTTATGATTATCGTCGAAAATAATAAAATACGTGTCGTACAGGAGATTGTCAAAGAACATGACAATGACGGCTATATGGTCGTTATAGAAGCATCAGAGTTACACTGATTTAAAGGTGAATTTCATTATTTCTGTGCTGTTCATTTTATTCAAAACTTCCAGTGTTTTCGTAACATCATAAACCGCGCTATGATACTGTTCTTCATCAAATCCGATGCAGTAATGCCGACAAGTTTCCAGTAGTTTCGGATTCTTGAGACTTCCTCTGACATTGAGAGCTCCGACAATCTTTTTATTGGATTTCATCGTGCAGAAGTGTTTTTCGAAGCTAGTCAGCTCACCGATATGACGCAATTCAAACGCTATATTATGTGCGATGAGTGTTTTAGCCCCCTGACAAAACTCTACAAACTCCTGATCCTCCGCAAAATACTCTGCGTAATCAACATTCGCTCGTAATCGTTCTATTCGTTGAGGAGAGAGTTTGTGCACAGCAAGAGCGTAAGGATTAACTTCATATTCAGAGAAATAGTAGCGATGGAAGGTATCGGCGATAACATAAACCCCCTCCTCTCTTTTAATCCGAAACGCCGCAACTTCGATTACATCATGGACATTTGCGGAGTTGGTTTCAAAGTCCAGTATGATCAATAGTGCTCCATTAGTATATGAATTAATTTTATTTGATATTTTACCCAGAAGGTAATGTCGATTGGTTTATAATGTCAAAACACACTTTCTAAAGGCCATCAATGATTCAAACTCCCTTCTTAGCCGTGGACGGTATAGTTGAAATTTACAATGATGTTGGTGTATTTGAAGGGATTGTGCTCATTGAGAGATTGAACAATCCTAAAGGGCTAGCATTGCCAGGCGGATTCGTCGATATCGGTGAAACGGTAGAAACAGCTGTTGTACGTGAAATGAAAGAAGAAATCTCTCTTGATGCTACGATTAAATCGTTACTCGGAGTCTATTCAGATCCTGCACGGGATTCGAGATTTCACTGTGTTTCGATTGTATACGTTTGTAAATCTTTTGGAGTTCCGGAAGGTGCCGATGATGCGAAAGAGGCATTCTTGTATCCTCTTGATGATATTCCCTATGACAAGCTTGTATTTGATCATGCCAAGATTATACGAGATTATTGCAGTTCCAGACAGGATTGACCCGTATGCTCAACAAAAATACTCTCAAATTTCTCTATCAGGACTTGGATGAGCTAATTACGCAATATCGTGAGAATAAAATAGACCGATTTTCCTTTGTATCGGAGGTTGAGCGATTAAAACAGGCCAATGAAGTGATCTTAAATGGCAACGAAGATTTTGCAGAACTTGTAGAGAATGCACTTCTTGAAAAACAATATGAAAGCTTGAAGCAAATAACCAAAACAGCGCTCGAAAACATCAAAATCCCCTCCTCTGTAGTCAAGGTGATGATACTAAGCGGTGCCGGCATCAGTGCCGAAAGCGGTGTTCGTACCTTTAGAGACAGTGACGGCTTATGGGAAGAGTACGATGTTATGGAAGTCTGTTCAGTTGAAGGATTTGAGCGTAACCCGAAGCTGGTGGCTGATTTCTATGATGCAAGACGGCATGATTTAGAAAGTAAACTGCCTAACCTTGCGCACGATATGGTTTCACGGCTCAAACGCAAATATCACGCACAGATCGATGTTCTCACACAAAACGTCGATGATCTGTTTGAGCGTGCTGGGTGTCCTGATGTCGTCCATCTGCACGGCACACTGACAGAGTTACGTTGTGAAGAATGCAAAAATGTATTTGAAATCGGATACAAGAGCCAAATCGATGTGATCTGCCCGGTATGCCAAAGCAGCGACATTCGCCACAACGTCGTCATGTTTGGCGAAGAGGCACCGATGTATCAGAAGCTTCAACAATCGATCGATGAGTGCGATCTGTTTGTCGTCATCGGAACCAGTGGAAATGTCATCAATGTCGCAGGGTATGCACAATGGTTCGAATATTCTCTTTTGAATAATCTTGATCCGGATAAGAAATTGGATCCTTATTTCAAAGTCATTTATCACGAAAAAGCAACCCAAGCGGCAGAAAAGATTGAAGCATATATTGAGACGTTTTTATCCAATTGATATTCGAACTTCCTATGTTTACAGAAAGTACATTAAAAGTACGGATGCAGGTGGATTAGTCTGGAACATTATGGACAAGGAAATGAGTTAATGTGCCTAAATAAGGCGTTTTAGAAGATTTTCTTGGATTGATTTGGACTGTCTTGGATTGTATCGTGGTACCAGTGGGCGGACTCGAATGGTGTTTTAGTCGCCTGAAATAGGCTATTTTAGGGATTTTCAAACTCAATAGCTGTCAAAAAGTGCCCTACTCTGACACAATTTGGGCACATTTTTATATGTAGATTGATTCAACTATTTTATTTGATCCATAAATTTTTTTATCAAAATTTTTCAATATACTTATCATTACTGGTATCAAACCACGAGCACGATATTTTAAATCCAAAAAATCCAAATCAATATGCTCAAAAAAATTATAGTGTACTAATAATTCTTTAAACTTGATAAAATCCTGTTGATTCACATTAACAGCCAATAAACATAATATTGTTTCATCTAATGTAGCACGCACCATATTTGTATACAATTTTGGATTGAAAAATTTTTCTTCTCCAAGCTGCTCTTCTTTTATTTTTATAAATTTCAAAATTTGATAAAGTGTCATAAAATACGTCTTAACAATATTAATGTTTTGTTTTTTAAATTCCATAATAATATTGTCTGATCTTAAAATCAAAATTAGCATATTTTTCCCATAAATAGAAAACCCTTCATCTGGCTCCATATATTCATATAAATCATTAATTAATGCATTATGATGTTCTAATAATTTAAAAAAAGTATTTTCAAATGTCTGCTGTATAACAGATAAGTTTTGAGCTTTTAAAGCTTCACTTTGCTCTTTTTGAGCGTCACTTGATTTAGCCATTTCTTTTCTTGTTTCTTCTAATTCATGACGAGTTAATTCAAGTTCTTCCGTTTGAATTTTTATTGTAAAAATAATTGCCAATAGGCTAAGAAATGCCAATATGGGATTTAAAGTTCCTCCCATAAAATCACCAAATACTCCCCAATTTCCTCTATCTTCTGGAATTGTTCCTGGAAATGTTGAAAAATATACCAGCAGTGTAATAGTAAACAATATTACCGCAATCCATTTTATACTCTCAATCGCCTCAAATTTTTTAGCTACATTCTTTTCCTTATTATCAGACATTTTGCTTATTCTTACAATCTTTAATTTTTTTGTGTATCAAGTGCATTATTCCTCATTCTTTTTATGTTCAATCTGTGGGATTTTAGAGGTAATTTGTTCTAATTTTGAGTAATCAGGAAAAAGATTTTTTACATCTTCGGGCGCACTAAGAGCTGGATTTACTTCAGCACCTTGACGAATAAGTTCGGCTAACATTTCTATAGACCTTTTAACTCTTTCAAATCTTTCTTGATCTTCTGATGCATTCATATGCTTATCAATTATTGCCCTTGTTTCATTATTAACTAGAACATCAATTAGTTTTTTTTGAGCTTGAGTAAAAGCTAACATTTCTTCATTTTTTAGCTCAAGGGTTTTTGCGTATTGTTCGTGAATTTTGACTTCTTGATACTTATTGGCGACTACTGCTGCAGACCATGCTGCAGAAGAGATTACACTTACTGCAAGAAAAGAACCTGCATACAAATTTAACCAAAATGAACCATGTTCCCAGTTCTCAATAACAATTGTAGAATTAATTGCTTCATCTGTTACCAAAAAAGAGAAAGATTGTTCAAAAGATTTGATAGCTTGATATAATAATTTCATATCTTTTATATTTGGTAATTTGATACTAATCGTATTCTCTGAAAGTGGAGGATACAACTCATTAGATAATTGTAAGAGTAAAGATGCTTTATCTAGAAGAGTCATAGATTTTCTATATATTGTTTGACCACTAGCCATATTACTGTAAACTAGATTATCTTGCGCAGTCGAGTATAAGTCATCTTCTAAAATTGCTTTAATATCATTTTTAAAAATTGGAATATTTTCTAAAATAGCAACAGCTTTTTTATAGTTATTGATATTACCAATATCTCCATTCCTAAGTGTTAATATGCACTCTTTAAAGTCTATTTGATCAATATAATAAGCTATTTCTCTAACGCGCATAAAAATCCTTTTAAATTTATTTATGAATATTAGCGCAAAAGATAATTTTAAACAAATAGTATATATAGATATTGACATTAATATCTATTATGATATTATATCGAATGTCATTAATGGCATCAAATAAAAAGGAGTCCCAAATGGACAAAAACAGCATTATTAAATCCGTCAAACGGCAAGACGAAGAAAAGGTGGCGTTCAGCCTAAAATTACCTGCATCTCTCAAAGATCAGTTACAAGAGATTTCTGAAAAAGAATCAATTTCGATGAATGCTTTGATTGTTGCGGCACTTAATTCATTTATTGACGATGATTGCGGAGTAACTATCCGAAAATTGAAAAGCTTATTGATGAGAGCCAAAGAGTATGTTGATTTTGATGATGAAGCTACTTTTGCACAATTGACATCATACGAAGATCAACAACAATTTCAGAAACATTATGATTTGTGTCAAGAAATCAATAATGTTTTTATTAACTAAATTAAGGAGCCAAACATGAAAATAATTATCGAAGGTCAATTGTTGTCAATTTACAAAAGCAACGATTTCAAAGACAAAGAGACGGGCGAAGTGTCCCATGGTAAACATAAGTTGCAGTTGCTCGTTGAGAGTGAATTACAGAATGGTTCTGTCAAAAATGATATGCAAGATATTTCGATACCTGAAACACGGATAAAAGAGTTTGAAAAACAAGTCGGTCAAAAAGTGCAAGTCAAATGTGATGTTGTTTCAAAAAGTCAGGTAAGTTTCTACGTAAAATAAAAGCCACGTTGCGAAAGTCTGAGCAAAGCGAAGAACGTAACGGGGTCATATTAGAGGTTTATTTGAGCGCATAGAGAGTCAGTCCGGCAAGATCAAACTCCCTACGGCGTTCCCAATCATACAAAAGGAAACAAAATGGATGATACTCAATTATCCCTAAAAAAGTCTGTAAATAATGTTGCCGATATCTCGGTTAAACCCATCATGGGGCTTTGCCCCTTTGGGGGTTCTTCCGAAGAGTTCGGCTCTCTTCCCTTGACTACTTATAAAAAAGTTGTGGACATTGCCAAAACATACGGTCTGAATGAGAAGGATTTAGAGACTGTTCGTATGAAACTTCAACGTCAAAGACACTTCTTAGAATTTAGTTATGTAACCAACGATCAAACGGGTCAATCATTCAGCCTCAAAGATTGTATTGTCTCATCCAATCATAATCCGCATAGATACTACGGAGAAATTCAAAACCGTATCAACACGCTAGAGCGTGAAGCTACAAATGCCAATCTAACTCCCGTATTTTTAACCATGACACTTCCAAGTGAGTTTCATGAAATGAAAACATTTAAAGGAAAACTCGTACCCAATCCAAAATACAACGGTACAACGCCAAAAGAGGCGGTTAAAATCCTCACAAAGCAATTTGCCAAGCTCCGGCAAGATCGCTCGCTCAAAGAGCTCACAAAGGCTCAGAGAATGTATTACCGTGTTAATGAACCGCACAAAGACGGTACACCTCACACTCATATTCTCTTGTTCATTCCAAAAGAGCAAATAAACCGTGTTGAAACAGCATTTAAACGCTTATTTCTCCAAGTCGGTAACAAGTTCGAGAAGAATATCAAAAGTGCTTCTAGCTACATCATGAAGTACATTAATAAAACGCTTCCAATGTCAAAAGAGCAAATCAGTGAACAAGATCAATACATAAACGCATGGTATGTCAAACATCGTGTAAATCGTTTCTGTTCTAGTCGATCAATGGCTCCTATGTATCTCTACCGATTATTAAGTCACCGTTTCAGTCTGTACGGATTAACCCAAGTTCGTAAAGGTAACAGCCTCCAAGTATTGGCACGTCTTGAAGATGACAAGATCATGGAGATTTGGGACGATGGAGAATTACTCTTTATGCGTTCAGAAAATATCACTTTATACACCGTGCAAACAATACAACGCAATTTGGAAAAGCATAATAATTATAGAGGATTGGCGGCATAACATGACACGTTTTCTAAAATATGAAGCAGCAGCCGAATTTCTCGATGTATCGTGCTCATATCTTAAAAAGAAAATCCATGACGGAACATTCCGTTTTAATGTTCACTATTTCAAGCCTAACGGGTCAACAGGTATAATACGATTTGACGCTATTGAGTTGGAAAAGTGGATGAGAGGAAAGGATATATCTCATGAAACTTTACAGCAGAGCGGGGACTCTTTATCTAACATACTATCACGGGTTCGACCGAGTCCGAAAAAGTACGGGATTACCTGATACAAGAGAAAACCGCAAGTTCATTGAAAACAAAATCATACCTGAGCTCTTATTTGAACTCAAGTATGGTGAAAAAGAGAAAGAAAAAGTAATTCCAAAGTTTGAGCACTATGCGGATATTTATTTGAGCGAACAGCAAAACCGTCTTAAAGCACATACTTTTGGGAAATATTCGCGTATTCTAAAAAATGAGATTATCCCCTTCTTTGGTAGTCAGCAGATTGATTTAATCAAAGTTACCGATGTTCGGATATGGGTTAATAAACAGCTTGAAAAAGTTGTTCCTAAAACAGTCTCTGAAAAACTTACGATCATTCGCATGATCTTTCGATATGCACTCGAAGATGAGATTATCAACCGTAATCCCGTCGATGCAATCCGATTACCTGCACGGGTAAAACCTGACATTGAACCCTTCACAGTCGAAGAAGTCGGATTAATGCTTAAAGGGTCTGAGGATTGGTATCGGAATTATTTAGCAGTTGCGTTTTATACTGGAATGCGAATTGGTGAAATACTGGCACTCAAATGGTCAGATATTGACATGAATAAACGAAAAATTCATGTTCGACGATCCATATCGCAAGGATCAGAAACGACCCCTAAGACTATTGGATCAGTTCGTCAAATACCAATATTTGATACTCTTTGGACATATCTGCAAGATCAATACCGACATACGGGATTATCAAACAGTTATTTATTTGTTTCAAAGATGACGGGGTCAGCATTTAACGATGCAACCTCTTTACGGGATTCACGTTGGATACCTATGCTCAAACGATTAGGGATTCCATATAGACAGCAAAAGAACACACGGCATACGTTTGCCGTTCAAATGCTAAACAGTGGAACGATGAGAATAACCGATATATCTCGGCTCATGGGTCACAACTCGACACAAATGCTTTTGACACGATATGCAAAATTTATTAAGTCAGAAGAAATAAAAATCGAAGAAAAATTTGATTTGTTTGGGCTCAAAACGGGCACAAATGAAAAAAAAGTTAAAGGGAAAGCCCTGAAAATAGGGTAATCTCGTGGTACCAGTGGGCGGACTCGAACCGCCACATATTGCTATACCGGATTTTGAATCCGGCGTGTCTACCATTTCACCACACTGGCATGTGTTTGAAGAGATGGAATTATAGGTTGCCTTTGCTTAAAGAATCGTAAAGTGCTATAAAACTAATTATTTTTCTTCCTTTGCCGATTTTGATGGTATGGAACTTTTATTGCTTAATAAAGTTTAATTCGAGCACAAGGATTTTAGATGAGAGTTACATCTACATCGTATTACAATAATATTTACGGCGAAAATAATAAAATTAATCAACAACTTTTTGATGTCAACAAACAAATTTCGTCAACACAAAAAATTCAGTATGCTCATGAAGATCCGGGTGTTTTTATCGATACACTTCGCCTTGACAACGAAATCACTACACTTTCACAAATCAAGGATAGTGCTCAAAATGCTTATAAAGTTAGTACTCAAACTGATACCACAATTGGTTCAATCGTTAAAACTATTGAGTCAATGAAAGTCAAATTAATCAATGCTGCCAACAGTTCTAATTCAGATGTAAGCACCCAAGCCATTGCAAAAGAGTTACGCGGTTTAAAAAATAACTTATTGACTCTTGCCAATACTTCTATCGGAGGAGAATATCTTTTTTCTGGTACGGCAACATCACAAATGCCCATAGGAGCAGATGGAACATATCAAGGTAATAATAAAGATTTAACTGCATTTTTAGGTTCAGGCGTCAAACAAAAATACAATATTTCTGGAACGCAGTTATTTTTAGGTGATGAAAGTAAAATCAATCGTACTATCACAACCAATGTACCGCAACTTAGTCTATCGGAACAATTTCCTGACATTATGAAAGATTCAAGTTTGACACGCGATACAGGGAAACCAACATACATTAGTACTTCAAGTACCATACGCGATCTGATGGGAGACACAGATACTGACACAACTAATGATGCCACACGACTTTCACATTTTTATATTCAAGGGACAAAAACAGACGGTACAACATTTAAACAACAAATTTCCCTTAATACTACGGATACGGTTGATGATTTGCTTCAAAATATAGCTTCACTATACGGCACTAATCAAGTTAATGTCAGTATCAATGCTCATGGTCAAATTGAGATTCAAGACAAACAAACCGGTTCAAGCAAGCTTGACTTTCATATGATTGGAGCTATTGATTTTAACTCTACCGGAACCGATGCGGCAGATGTGCCTGCTAATATTGACTTACTTCAAGCAGGGACCACTAATTTTGAAGATGTTATTGCTTCCCCTATTGTTAACTCGCTTTACGTCAAAGAATTTACAAAAAGCGGATTAGCCCCTTCCACTATCACAAATACGATTGAAGGAATTGAATATGATCGTACCAAGTTTGAAAATGTTGGAGCCAAACTGCTTTCCAACGTTTCACAGATTGATAAAAGTACCAATGCATATGCTACACCATCAAGTAAACTCTTTGATATAGGTTCTTTTAATGCAACAACAAAATTAAGTCTTGCAGGGACACAAATTGATGGTACTACCGCCTATAATGTAAATATTGATTTTACTACCAATCCTGTTGAAGTCAATGGAGTTGTTCTCCAAGATGGCTTCGGAAATAATACCTCCCCTGCGAATATGACCTACCAACAACTAATGGATGTAATTAATCTATCTATTACAGGAACAGATCCCTTGACGACCATTCCTGTTCCCCCTCTTAATGCATACAATACAGCGATACAAAATGCAAATCTACTCGGCTCTGTTAGCCTTGATTACTCTGGTAAGATAGTGTTCGAAGAAAAAAATGCACCAGTAACACAAGCTACAATGTCATTATATGACGCCTCATCGTCAAATTACAGTGGTACAGCAGGAAGTGCCTTAACCTTTAATGCCAATAGTGCTCTAACAATCCGCGATCCAAAAACAGATTTCTTTGCTCAAATCGAAGAAATGATTAAATCTGTTGAAGAAGGTAAAATACGATCAGATGGGTCAGATAGTAATGATCCAAGAAACATTGGTATTCAAAATGCAATACAAATGATGGATGATTTGAGTGATCACGTTAGTCGTCTGCAAACTGAATCGGGTTCTTATTCTCAAGTATTGCAAGCTTCATCAGATCGTAGTGATTTGCTCATTGTCAATACAAAAATGCTCCAATCCAGTATTATTGATACCGATATAGCCGAAGCGACCTTACAAATGCAACAATTAAGCCTCAGCTACCAAGCTATGTTATCCAGTATATCCAAGGTTTCAAAGCTCTCTCTCGTCAATTATTTATAGCAAAATGACATAAAAAGAATTCAGCTTCTCTTTTTTTGCTATAATCCAGCCACTTTACAATATCAAGGATTTACCATTTTACGCGATACACTTTTCATCGGAAGCTTTGGCATACTTTTTTATCTAGGACTTGCTACTATCATTGGCGATTCTTCCATCATCGGTGCATGGGGTGCAGGTTTTTCAGCCAATAATATTGCATTGTTTGGTTACGTCGCTTACATGTATCTCTTGTTGTTTATGATACCACTAATGTATTTTTATAAATCCAAGTCTGACACGAAACGTCATCTTGAGATGGGAAGCATATTTTTACTTTTGTTTTTTATACTCATAATTTTCCAAGCGTTAGTCGTTAGCGGATCTTTTAGAGGATCCTTTGGTGGTGTGATTGTTGACTTTTTAAGCCTTTACGTTGGAAGCTTTGGTCTTTGGATCATGTGGCTCATGATTGTAGCTGTCTCAATGATAATTATATTAGAACAATCACTCGGTGATTTGGCACGTCCTTTTAAAAATTATATGGAAAAACCACTTAATACACTCAAAAAATCACCTCTGGATTCAACGTTTAATACTACAAGCACAGCTACCGCTTCAAATACCTCTGAAAAAAATACTTTTATCCCTTCTTATGAGTATAATGAACCTCAATTTGAGCCTGAAACAATAGTACCGGTCCATACCCCAACACCCATGAATATTACCGAAAAAAGTGACGATTTATCCCCCGTACAACAAGAACCTATACGAGACAATACTCCACTTCCTGTAATATCCGAACAGCCAAAAGAATCTACTATTCTCAGTATGGCAAAAAAAGTCAAAGAGAGTAAACAACACGCTGTCGTCGTAGAAGAATTGGAAGAAAATAAAATCCTCTTAGAACAAATCGACCGTGGTATTAGTGAAAAACCTAAAAATTTCAAGCTTCCGCCTACTAGCTTTTTACAATATCCTCCCAAGAAACAAACGGTTGTTGATGAGAGTGAATTGGATGATAAAATTCGTGATTTGATCGAAAAACTTGCTCATTTTAATATTGATGGGGATGTAGTTCGTACCTATGCAGGTCCTGTCGTATCAACCTTTGAATTTAAACCCGCAGCAAACATTAAAGTCTCTAAAATCTTAGGCTTGCAAGATGACCTTGCTATGGCATTGAAAGCACAAACTATCCGTATTCAAGCCCCTATTCCCGGTAAAGATGTTGTAGGGATTGAAATACCGAATAAAACCGTAGATACAATTTATTTACGTGATATTTTTGAAAGTAAGCTCTTCCAAGAAGCCTCATCTCCACTCACACTTGTTTTAGGTAAAGACATCGTGGGCAAACCTTTTATAACCGATCTTAAAAAACTTCCTCACCTCCTCATCGCAGGAACAACGGGAAGCGGCAAGAGCGTCGGGATCAATGCTATGATTTTAAGCTTATTGTACAAAAACTCACCCGATCAGCTCAGACTTCTGATGATTGACCCAAAAATGCTTGAATTTTCAATTTATAATGATATTCCGCATCTCCTAACACCTGTTATTACGAAACCAAAAGAAGCCATTGCCGCTTTGAATAATATGGTCTATGAAATGGAACGACGTTATCAAATGATGAGTGAGACACGAACCAAAAATATCGAAAACTTTAACGAAAAGATGAAAGCAGAGGGAGGCACACCGCTTCCTTACATCGTTGTTATTATTGACGAACTTGCTGACTTGATGATGACCAGCGGTAAAGATGTTGAGTATTCCATCGCCAGACTTGCACAAATGGCAAGAGCAAGCGGAATCCATCTCATTGTAGCCACCCAACGACCAAGCGTAGATGTTGTAACAGGACTTATCAAAGCCAATCTTCCCTCACGGATCAGTTATAAAGTTGGACAAAAAATTGATAGTAAAATCATCCTTGACGGGATGGGTGCAGAATCTCTTTTGGGTCGAGGAGACATGCTCTTCACACCTCCTGGAATGAGCGGATTAGTAAGACTCCATGCACCTTGGAGTACTGAAGCTGAAATTGAAAAAGTAGTCGATTTTCTCAAAGCCCAACGCGAGCCTGAATACGATCGACGTTTTTTACGGGATAAAGAAGAGATTATACGTGATGGCGGAAGTGAGCGAGGAGAAGGAAAACCATTGGATGAGTTGTATGAAGAGGCTAAACATATTGTTTTGTCTGAACAAAAAACCTCTATCAGCTATTTACAACGACGTCTTCAAATTGGCTATAACCGCTCTGCAAGTCTTATCGAACAACTTGAGCAAAACGGTATCCTCTCTGCACCTAATGCAAAAGGAAATCGCGAACTTATGAATGAATAAGTCATACCATAGTGTTTCGTTATTACACACTACTATTTAAATAAGTGTTTACTTTAGTAACACTTTGAAAAAATACTTCGTCTCTTCTGCTATACTTTCTATAATTAAAATTTAGCAGGAGTTCCCATGGCATTTATGGACGAATACACAGCACACGTAGCACAGCGCACAGCGCAAGGAATCCCTCCTCTCCCCCTTACAAAAGAACAAGTAACTGATTTAGTAGAGCTTATCAAAGCAGAAAAATCTAAAAATTCTGACCTCACAGAGATGTTAGCATCACGTGTCAACCCAGGTGTCGATGATGGCGCTCACGTCAAAGCAGCATTTTTACACCAAATCGTTCAAGGTGAAGTAAAAGCATTTTTAGCTGACAACAGTGATATCAATAGCGACGATCATAAAAAAGCGGCTATTAAAATTCTTGGTAAAATGGTAGGTGGTTACAATGTTAAACCACTTATCGATGCTCTCAGCATCGACGCATTGGCTCAAGACGCTGCCAATGAGCTTAAACATACTTTACTTGTTTATGATGCATTCAACGATATCGTAGAGCTTGCAAAAACAAACAGCTATGCAAAAGAAGTATTAGTAAGCTGGGCTAACGCCGAATGGTTTACAAGCAAAAAACCTCTTGATGAAAAATTCAGTGTGGTTGTTTTCAAATTCCCAGGTGAAACCAATACCGATGACCTCTCTCCTGCAAGCGCAGCATTTACCCGTTCAGATATCCCTCTTCACGCAACGACCATGCTTGCAGCAAAAATGCCAGAAGGTCTCGCGAAAATTACTGAACTCAAAAAACTTGGGATGCAAATCGCTTATGTCGGTGATGTTGTAGGGACGGGTTCAAGCCGTAAATCTGCTGCAAACTCTGTCCAATGGCACATGGGTGACGATATTCCTGGAATTCCTAATAAACGTACTGGCGGTGTTGTTATCGGCAGTATCATCGCACCAATTTTCTTTGCAACCTGTGAAGATTCAGGCGCACTTCCTATCGAAGCAAATGTTGAGCAAATGGAAACAGGCGATGTTCTTGACATTGATACTAAAGCGGGAAGCATCACCAAAAATGGCTCTGTAATTGCAACTTTCAGCCTTCGCCCAAATACCATCGAAGACGAAGTACGCGCAGGCGGACGTATCCCTCTCATCATTGGTCGTGGATTAACGGCTAAAGCACGTACGGCTCTTGGACTAGAACCTGCTACCTTCTTCGCTTTACCTATTCAGCCAGCTGATACAGGTAAAGGCTACACCCTTGCACAAAAAATGGTCGGTAAGGCATGTGGCATGGACGGTGTACGCCCAGGTATGTACTGCGAGCCACACACTTCTACTGTAGGAAGCCAAGATACAACCGGACCAATGACACGTGATGAGATCAAAGAGCTCTCTGCACTTGGTTTCTCAGCGGATTTCGTTCTTCAGTCTTTTTGTCATACGGCAGCGTATCCAAAACCATCTGACGTGATTTTGCATGCAACACTTCCTGCCTTTATCTCTACACGCAGCGGTGTTGCACTTCGTCCTGCTGATGGAGTAATCCACTCATGGCTTAACCGTATGGTTTTACCAGACACTGTAGGAACAGGCGGAGACAGTCATACACGTTTCCCAATCGGTATTAGTTTCCCAGCGGGTTCTGGTCTTGTTGCATTCGCAGGTGTTACAGGGGCAATGCCTCTTGAGATGCCAGAGTCTGTTTTAGTACGTTTCAAAGGCGAAATGCAACCGGGTATCACACTTCGTGACCTTGTTAATGCGATCCCTTATTATGCAATCAAACAGGGTCTTTTGACTGTTGAGAAAAAAGGTAAGAAAAACATCTTTAACGGACGTGTTTTAGAGATTGAAGGTCTTCCAAACATGAAAGTTGAACAAGCATTTGAGCTTAGCGATGCATCGGCTGAACGTTCAGCAGCTGCGTGTTCGGTTCACCTTAACAAAGAACCGGTCATCGAATACCTAAAATCAAACGTTGCTCTTATCGAAGCGATGATTGCAGATGGATATGAAGATGCACGTACATTGCAACGCCGTGCTGACAAAATGAAAGAGTGGTTAGCTGCTCCTTCATTGATGTCTGCAGATGCAGATGCCGAATATGCAGCGATTATTGAAATTGATTTGAACGACATCAAAGAGCCTATTTTGGCGTGTCCTAATGATCCTGATAACGTTAAATTATTGAGCGATGTTGCAGGAACTGAAATTAATGAAGTATTCTTGGGAAGCTGTATGACGAATATCGGTCACTACCGTGCAGCAGGTGAAGTAATGCGCGGTGAAGGTAAAATCGCCGTTGAAAAATTCTGGATTGTTCCACCAACACGTATGGATGAGCAACAACTTATCAATGAGGGCTACTATGACGTCTATAACGCGATAGAAGCACAAACGGAAGTTCCAGGATGTTCACTGTGCATGGGTAACCAAGCAAGCTCACGTGAAGGTTCAACCGTATTTTCAACTTCTACTCGTAACTTTGACAACCGTTTAGGTAAAGGAACGCAAGTTTATCTTGGTTCTGCTGAGCTAGCTTCTGTATGTGCTAAACTCGGACGCATCCCAACAGTAGCAGAATACATGAGTATCGTTCCGGAAAAATTAGCTGGAAAAGAGAGTGTTGTTTACAAATATCTCAACTTTAATGAGATTTCTAACTACAAACTCGAAGCTCGTGATATTGCGCAAGATAAATATGGCGTAACTATTAAAGCCGTATAACTTTTGCTGACTTTACCCGTAAGGGGCACTTCGCCCGCCTTCGCGGGAATGACGTAGATGTGCTATAATTACACATCTACATACCAAAGCAACAACTATGTCCTCTTTTGAAACATTATCTCTTCACGCACCATTGCAAACGGCACTTAAACGTTTAAACTTTAACATTATGACTCCTATTCAAGCCCAATCACTCCCAGTGATTTTAAAAGGCTCTGACGTTGTAGCCCAAGCTTCTACGGGAAGCGGTAAAACATTAGCTTTTGCATTGGGAATTTTACAAAATGTTAATCCACGATATTTTGCGGCCCAAGCATTGGTTCTTTGCCCTACTCGTGAGCTTGCTGAACAAGTAGCAAAAGTTATTCGATCATGTGCCTCTGAGATCGGTAATATTAAACTTCTCACATTGTGTGGTGGTGTCCCTATGAAAGCCCAACGACATTCATTGACCCATGGAGCACATATTATCGTTGGAACTCCAGGACGTGTTCTCAAACTTTTAAGCCTGGACAACCTTGATCTCAAATCATGTTCCATGAGCGTTTTGGATGAAGCGGATCAAATGGTAGATATGGGATTTATCGAAGATATTGAAGCTATTTTTGCTTACTTACCATCACCTAAGCAAACTCTATTGTTTTCTGCAACCTATCCAGACTCCATCAAAGAGCTTTCATCAAAACTAACTAATAATCCTGTCTTTATCAAAACACAAATCAGCGAAAAAGCTCCAGCCATTAAAGAAATTGCCTATATAGTAAATGATAAAACAGCTGCATTAAATACATTGATACAAAGCCAAACTATTACCAATGCTATTATTTTTTGTAACACAAAAGTTGTCGCATCTGAATTGTGCGAAACACTTAATTATGCAGGTATCCATGCATTGACACTTCATGGTGATATGGAACAATTTGATCGAAATGAAGCTATCATCCAATTTCGAAATGGAAGTGCTCCATTTTTAGTAGCTACTGATGTAGCAGGTCGAGGAATAGATATTGCCGAACTTGATGCCATTGTTAACTATGATGTTCCACAGCAACTTGATCGTTATATTCATCGTATTGGACGTACGGGACGTGCAGGAATGGATGGAACGGCTATCACATTGGTTAGTTCTCATCAAATAGAATCATTTAAAGCACTTGACCGAAATATTGAGCTGCAAGATATTCCTTATGGTCGAAGTAATAACAGTCCTATGACTCTTATGCAAACCATCTGTATCGATGCAGGTAAAAAAGATAAACTTCGGGCTGGAGATATCGTCGGTGCTTTGATACACGAAGGCGGCCTTACAAAAGAGCAAATAGGTAAGATTGATCAACAAGATCATTTAAGCTATGTGGCGATTGAACGTTCTCTCGCTGCTTCAGTTCATCAAAAAATTCAAAAACGTCCCATAAAAGGGAAGGTATTCAGGATATGGCTGTTAGACTAATAGATATATTTAAATATAGGAAAATATTATTATGGCAAATAGTGAATTAACGTTCGGTGATGAAGAATTTATTGTCTCCAAAACGGATTTAAATGGAAAAATAACTTATGGAAATGCTCTTTTTATCCAAATATCCGGATACACTGAACTTGAGATTATCAATCAACCTCACAATATTCTAAGACATCCTGATATGCCAGCTGTCGTATTCAAGCTACTTTGGAGCCAAGTAGGCGCCGGTAAAGAAATTTTTGCGTATGTTAAAAATAAAACTAAAGTCGGAGATTATTATTGGGTTTTTGCCCATGTGACTCCCACGTTTGACAGTAATTATAAAATTACTAATTTTCACTCTGTCAGACGCAAACCTTCATCAAAAGCATTAGAAACCATCAAGCCACTTTATACTGCACTACTTCAAAAAGAAAAAAGTGCTGGTGTAGCTGCAGCTGAAGAGATGCTCAACAAATTATTAAAAGACAAAGGTGTCTCGTATGATGAATTTATCCTCTCTCTCTAAGGTTCAATACGCAAACTTAGCTTCGATTATTCTTTTTGTCATAGCATTAATCATTGAAACATTAATGGATGGATGGAGCTGGGTACGGCTACTTAATATAGCCAACTTTGCCCTTGCATGGTTTGTTTTTATCAATATTCGTAAAACACAAGAGACAATTAGTGAAGTGGCTGCCGTTATCAAAGGAGCAGAAAAAGGGTGTCTTGAAAACCGTATAACATACATTAAAGACCATGGTGAACTCAATGATTTATGCTGGAATACTAATAATATGCTCGATCAAACAGAAGTATTCATTCGAGAGATTAGAGCAAGTATTGATTCCGCCAGTCAAGATAAATATTATCGTAATATTTTCACTCAAGGCTTACATGGTGAATTTAAAGAGGCAAGTATCTACGTTAATAAAGCAATTAACTCTATGTATTCAACCTACGTACACATTCAAAAATCAGTACTTAGCGGTGAACTTGGGCAACTAGGTACTGGGGTGGCTGGTGGACTTGAAGTGATTCAAGGAGATTTACAAAAAACAATTTTACGCCTTGGCAATATCACGAAAATGTCTAAAGTAACCTCACAAAGTTCTTCAGAGACAGTCAACGAACTCGAAACAATTATTAATAAACTTAATCGCCTTATAGAACTTGTACAAGTTTCTGCGGACTCTATTCAATCGCTAAATGAAAAAACAAGTGAGATCAGCTCTGTTGTCAATTTGATCAAAGATATTGCCGAACAAACAAACTTATTGGCACTTAATGCCGCTATTGAAGCAGCAAGAGCAGGTGAGCACGGTCGCGGGTTTGCCGTTGTCGCTGATGAAGTTCGTAAACTCGCTGAACGTACCCAAAAAGCAACTGGAGAGATTGCGATTGCAGTACAAACACTTCAGCAAGATACCACTGAAATATATTCAAATTCTGATTCCATGAATGATATTGCTTCTCAATCGAGTCAATCGATAGAAGCATTCCGACATACACTTCATGCTTTTAATAAGGATGCTCTCTCTACCTCTCAACAAGCCACTATCATTGAAAACACTACTTTTATTACTTTAGCAAAAATTGATCATATTATGTATAAATCTAACACATATATAGGGATTATAAATGGGAAAAAAGGTGACTGGAATCCTGGAGATCAACATGCTTGCCGTCTTGGTAAATGGTATACCAGTGGGATGGGTAGAGAACGGTTTTCTCATTTTTCAAGCTTCAAAGCTATAGCGGAACCTCATGCAATCGTACATAATTGCGCTCATGAAAATTTCAAATTTATTGAAGATGGTGATCATACTGTAAGCAATAAAAAAGCAATCATTGAGAACTTTACTGCCATGGAAAAAGCAAGTCATCAACTCTTTACTGTTATGGACGAGCTTATTCAAGAATCTGAATTAGAGATGACACGTTCTTAAATATTTCATAGACCTTTGCAAGAGTAGAAAATTAATATTTCCACTCTTGTAAGATGATAATATATTAGCGATTTCCAACTAAAACCGTCATATCTACGAGACGACTGCTGTAACCCCACTCATTGTCATACCAGGCTAAAACTTTAACCGTATTGCCATCAACAACACTTGTCATGTCAGGAACGTACGTCGCACTGTAGGTAGAACCGATAAAATCACAAGAAACACGCATATCATTGTCTACTTCAATCAACCCTTTGAATGCACCCTTACTCGCAGCATTAAATGCCTCATATATCTCTTCTTTGGTAACATTTCTTGAAAGGTTAGCAGTCAAATCGACCACAGAAACATCAGGAGTTGGAACACGCATCGCATAGCCATTAAGCTTCCCTTGCAAATGAGGCATAACTTTACCGATTGCTTTTGCAGCACCTGTTGAAGTTGGAATCATATTCAAAGCAGCTGCGCGAGCGCGACGAGGATCTTTTGCGTGCTTAACGTCCAATATATTTTGGTCATTCGTATAGGAATGGATCGTTGTCATCAGAGCATTTTTAATCCCAAACGCATCATCAAGTACTTTACAAATCGGTCCTAAGCAATTGGTGGTGCAGCTTGCATTAGAAATAATTGCTTCACCTTTATACTCACTCGAATTTACTCCAATTACATACATTGGAGTATCATCTTTTGCCGGAGCAGATATAACAACTTTACGTACACCATTTTTAAGATGTTTTTGACAACTTTCTTGATCTAAAAATACGCCCGTACATTCGATTACAACTTCTGCACCAACGCTTCCGAAGTCAACCTTATCAGCATCACGTTCACGAAATATACGTACATTCTTTCCGCCGATAGAAATCGTATTATCATCAATGATCTTTGCGTCAATCCCACGATGAACACTGTCAAATTTCAATAAATATTCAAGCATTTCGGGCTTTGAAGTAGTATTAAGCGCTACCAATTCTATATCATCTCGCTCAGCAATGATTTTTGCAACGATAATTCCGATTCGACCCGTTCCGTTGATTGCTACTTTAAGTGCCATGAAGTCTCCTGAAAAATTTCAATATATATAATTATTATAACAAAAAATGGCTAAAAGTGGGATAAGAAAAGAAGAAGCCCCCGAGCATGGGGGCGTTAATTAGAATTAATAACTGTATGTAACGGTAACGGGAATTTGCTTAAGTGGCTCATCACTTTGAATACGAATTTCTTTGCCTTTGAATTTAGCAATATTTAAATATCCATCAATAACCTGATGTGATTTAGTTGCATAAACCGTTTCGCATCTACGAACCGTTTGATACGAAGTAGTTTGAGGTGTATTGTATTTACTTCCTACGTTTTGACCCGCCAGTACACCTAAGACAGCACCACCAATGGTAGCTGCTGTCTTGCCTTTTCCGCCACCTATTTGATGACCTAAAACACCACCGAGCGCACCACCTGCAACGGCACCGACAACATCACCATTTCCTGTACCGCCACTTGAAACTGCTTCTTGAATATCTCTGCACTGCTGTGTTGGAATTTCTTCACTAATGGTTGCGTAAATAGGATTTGAGCTACTTATTTTAATGTATTCTGTCGTTGTAAAACCCTCACCTGATAAAACCGTCGTTCCCAATATCAATACTAAAATCAAAGTATTTTTTTTCTTCATAATCATTCTTTATTCCTATTATTTGATGTATATTTAAAATTATAAGGGTCAATCGTTAATCGATTGTGAATACTTTAGACTTTAGGATAAAGGAGATTATTTATTCTTTCATAAATATCTAATATTTCACTCTTTTTTTCAAAAAAACTATTTTTATTTGCAATGAGATGTGTCGTTGATTCCATAATCGTTTCAACAACTTCAAGACCATTTTGTTTCATCGTACTGCCGGTTTCAACCACATCGACAATCATATCAGCAAGCCCAACAAGAGGTGCAAGTTCGATCGAACCGTATAATTTAATAATATCAGCTGCCACTGCTCGCTCAGCAAAATAACGCTTTGTGATATTGACCATCTTCGTTGCAACTTTGATTTCACTTTTCGTAAAATCAGGTTTCTCACCTGCACGCATACCAATAGCAACTCGGCATTTCCCTTTTTGTAAATCAAGCAGACGAATAACATCCAATCCCTGCTCTTCAAGAGTATCAAGACCTACAACTCCTATATCGGCAGCTTGGTGATACACATACGTCGCAACGTCTTGATTACGTACGAGCAAAAATTTAAAATGTTCTGTTTCTAAAATCAGTTTTCGATCATCAAATTTAAAACTGCTTCCGAAAATAGTCTCGAAAATTTCGAGCGTATCCTCTGCAATTCGTCCTTTTGGCAGTGCAACACTTAACATTGTAAACCTTTATTAATCAACTTTTGCATACCCTTGAAAACCAATCTCTCATCGACGATTGCATCGGAAAAATAGCGTGCCAAAATCTGCGCATCGCCTCCGGTCATATAGATAGGTTTTCCAAGACTTTCGATTTTATGGACAAGTGGAGCCAAAAAACCGACCGTAAGTGCATCAGGGGTATTTTTCGCCATTATAGTCAAATCAACCTCAAAGTTAAATGACGTTGCAAGTGCCGGCGACAATCTAGCGTATGCTTCTTGCGCTGCTCGAAGGCCAAGCGAAATAAATCCACCCTGATATACGCCATCACGCATCACATCAACTGTAATCGCACTCCCCGCATCCATAATCACACCATCATCAATCGCTTCACACACCATGACACGATCTATTCCCATCGTCGGATAGTATTTATTCCAATCAATCACAGACACGATATTCTGCCAATTTGGTAAAACTTCAAGCATGTCAGACATATTGTGATTAACACAACAATACCATGCCTCACCACTCAGTAATTCAGGCTTAAATTCTGTAAGTGGAATTTTTCGGTACACACCGTTTTCAAAAATATCGGTCGTCGTATTACCTATATCACACAAAATCATCAATTTCTCTCCATTACTTTCGCCATCGGATGGCATTCTAAAACCGTTGCTTGCAAATTATGCTTCTGCACATGGGTATAAATTTGTGTCGTGAGTAAGGAAGCGTGTCCTAATAACTCTTGAACAACACGTAAATCAGCACCACCCAAAATAAGCCCAGTTGCATACGAATGACGAAGGGCATGAGGTGAGACTCCCAAATATTTTTGCGTGATTTTAAAGGCAGAAATACGACTTAACGGTTCATAGCGATAGTTGAGCCATAATGTACGCTGTTTTATGGCTGGACAACTTCTTTGATACGTACGCACGGCAGCCAATGCTGATTTCGCGATGGGGATGTAGCGCTCTTTTTCCCCTTTACCATGTCGGACTCGAAGCCATTCTCCTTCAATATCATCTTCTTGCACCTCTAAACATTCACTAACCCTAGTCCCAGTCGCGTATAAAAAAAGAATTAATGCATAATCACGCTGCCCTAGCCAATCACTGCGATCAATACTCTCAATCCCACTCATTATGGATTCAAAAGGTAAATATTTAGGGAGTGTTTTCGGGAGTTTTGAGAGTGAAAATTTAGAAGTCTTAGAATCAAAGTGTTGATGATGGCAAAAATCTAAAAAAGAATTGATGGCGGATAATTTTCGGTTGAGTGTTCGTTTATTTTTGATATTTGAAAGAGCTTTAAAAATAGAAGCACTGTCTAATCCGACAAGTGCACCTGAAGCTAACGTCTCAATCTCAGTTAAATCATGACGATAGGCTTCAATGGTTTTAGGGCTAAGAGCTTTTATTATTGTGATGTATTCTAAAAAAGCCTCAACACCTGATGACATTATTTAATTTCAATGTACCGATCGTCAAAATAAATTTTACCATCTCCGACAAAAACTGCATCATGATCCATATCAATATCATAAACATCGTAAGAAAGCAAATTTTTACTCAAAGCAATCATATACCCGCCCTGTTCTAGAACATAAACTCTATCATTTTGGACACTGATCCCAACAAAATGTGCAAATGGAAATTTTTTCTTCGCTTTATACTGTAGTGCAGGACTTAGAGCGACAACTTCCCCTTGCTTAGTCGTCAACCAAACACCATCCTCCGTGTAAGCAATGTCACGCACTTCGTATTTCTCACGGTTCTCTTTTTGTGAAAGAGACAATACCGTATTACCTGTGGATGCGACCATGTTATTTTCAATCACATTCAAATAGGTAATATTGTTAAAATACTCTTCCGAACCAACAATGATCGAACGCAATAGCTTTTTATCTGTTGCATTGACAATAACAATTTTCCCATCTAAACTCAAAAATACAACCAAATCTTTCAAAAAATACGGATTAGCTATTCGAGCATCAACCGCGATAGGTGCATTAGAACTTTCTTTAAAGGTCATTTTCTTTGTTTGTAACGAATACAATGCCATCTCATTATTTCCAAATAAAATAGCAAGCACATCACCTTGTACACTAGCAGAAGCAACCGTTCGTTTTAAATCAACAAGGACATGCTCACTTACACCATCGTCAGGAATCAATTCTAAATCATTTGTATTATTTTGAGTAATAATCCATCCGTCACTGATATTAAGTAAACGAAAGGCAGCAGGTATTTTTTGCTTTTTTTCTCCTGCTTTGGTAAGAATATTTCCATTTGACAGCACAGCGCCTGATTGTGTCACTTGTGAGATAGGAGCACTTAAACGACCAGCACTGCGCCAATCACCTTTAATATTTTCCGGTTTATAGACTTCTTTTTGTGAGCAACCACTCAATATCAGTACACTAACAACACTCAAACTCGCCCATAAATATTTCATTATTTCACTCCGTAATGGCTTAGCATTTGTGCTAGTGGATAAACTGCAGAATCTTCTTTTATCAATGCTAAAGAAGTATGTGCAGCTTTGCTGTCACCTTTTTGGATTGATAATACCGCTAATTCAATGACAGCTAACTCTTGATACATCGAGCCTTGTTTTTTACTGTACGCATCCAAAGCCTTCTCATCTTTTGATAAAACAGCACTCTCATAGGATGCGATATCAGCTACTTCAAAATTTTTGGCACCTTTAAGTGTTTGAAGCGTTTTTAAATCATTATCACGCAATGCTTTAGACAAACTGTACAATTCATACAGTGATCCACCCTGCGAGGAAAGCTCTTTTAATGCATTTTGATCCATAGGATTCATCAACAATGTATTAAGCGCAGTATTCGCACGCTCTACTTTAGCATCATTGATTATTTGATAAGTGACACTTCCACCCAGTCCCAAAAGTAATACAATAACAGATGCAATCATCGGTTTTTTATATTTCTTGACAAAACGCTCCGTTTTAACGGCACTTTCGAAAAATTTTTCTTCCGAACTTAGCTCTTCTTTGAGGGCTTGCATATTTTCTTTTAGGTTCAAAAGGACTCCTATAGATATTTGACTATTTTGCTACAATAATAACTCAAGTGTTGTTAAAATTCCGTAAAGCCTATTTTTTCGCTACAATAAGGGAATAAAATTATCTGTAGGTTATTAACCATGAAAATCGATGAAAAACTTTTACAACGCTTAGAAAAACTTTCCTATCTCCAAATACCGGATGAAAATCGAGGCCAAATGATTGAGCAAATGTCTGAAATAGTCTCTTTTGTTGATAATCTTTCTGAGTTAAATACGGATGGAATCAATCCCACTTTTTCAATGGATATGTCGGCAACACTACTACGTGAAGACGTTGGATGTGTTAATCGAGAGATTAATGATGATATTTTAGCGCGCTCACCTCATGCACAAGAACACTTTTTTATCGTTCCAAAAATTATTGAGTAATCTAAATGATTACAATATACGGCATTAAGAACTGTGATTCTGTCAAAAAAGCATTTCAATTTCTTAACGAACACGCACTAGACTATACTTTTGTTGATTTTAAAACCTCGCCTGTCAATAATGACAAAATCACCCAATGGTCACAAAAAGCTTCTTTAACCCTTCTTTTAAATACCAAAGGGACCACCTACCGAACTTTAGATTTGAAGTCGCTCTCTCTCAACGATAGTGATAAAATTGAGTGGATGGCCAAAGAAAATCGTCTTATTAAACGCCCCGTGATAGAATACAGCGAAAACCTAATCGTCGGTTTTAATCCAACTCAATACGAAGGAATTTTTTTATCATGAGCCAACCATTGGATATTCACAAACTTTTAAAAAGCGTTGTCGCTTACAAATCATCTGATTTGCACCTCGTTAGCCGCTCAGAACCTCAAATTCGTATTGACGGACGGCTTGTTGCCCTTAATTTACCTGTTATGGACGGAAAACAAATTGAAGAGATGGCCTATTCACTTTTAACTGAAAAACAAAAAAAGGTGTTTGAAGAGAATAATGAATTGGACTTTTCCATTGTTATTCCCGATGTAGGTCGTTTTCGTGCCAACTACTACAAAACCATGGATGACGTAGCCTGTGCATTTCGTATTATTCCAACCATTATCCCTTCACTCGATGATTTGAATGCCAAAAAAATCTTTAAAGAATTGATTAAACGCGAAAAAGGTCTGATACTGGTTACCGGTCCGACAGGTAGCGGTAAATCAACAACCCTCGCGGCAATGCTCAACGAAGTCAACCTCAATGAAGCACGTCATATCATTACCGTAGAAGATCCCGTCGAATTTGTTCATACCAATAAAAAATGTCTTTTTTCACAACGTAATATCGGAAGTGATACCAAAAGTTTTTCTGCTGCACTCAAATATGCCCTTCGCCAAGACCCCGATGTTATTTTGATCGGAGAGATGCGTGACCGTGAAACGATTGCTGCTGCTCTAACTGCAGCTGAAACTGGTCACTTGGTTTTTGGAACTTTGCATACCAACTCAGCTCCCAGCACGATCAACCGTATCATCGACGTCTTTGGCGGTGATGAACAGCCTCAAGTACGTGCTCAACTCTCAACTTCTCTTATTGCCGTTATCTCCCAAGCACTTCTTCCAAAAATAGGAGGGGGACGTGTTGCTGCACAAGAAGTTATGATTACCAATCCAGCCATTGCCAACTTGATACGTGAAGACAAGGTACATCAGCTTTATTCCCAAATGCAACTCAATCAACAAGGTACGGGAATGACCACTCAAACCCAAGAAATTGTGGAATTCTTACGTAAAAAAATGATCAGCAAAGATATTGCGATGCAATATTCCAATAAACCTGATGAACTCCAAAGAGTTATCGACGCGCTGTAACAAATAAGGCAAGCATTAAATAAATATTAATTTATACAATGCTTCCCCTCGCCTTTAGGTAACTTCTTGGATTTTTTTCTTATAATTCCCTATTATGAAAAATAAATTCTTATTGCAACATCACCAGCTTAAAGCAACACCTCAGAGAATTTCCATTATTGAATTGATGGAATATTCCGGACACATTAGTATCGATGACCTCTTTAAAGAGATTCGAGAAAAATTTTCTTCCATTTCACTTGCTACTTTGTATAAAAATATACATTCCATGATGAGTGTTAATCTAATCCGAGAAGTTAAAATACCTGGGCAAAAAGCAAAATATGAAATAGAAAAAATACCACATGCGCATATAGTATGTAAAACATGCGGTGAACTCAAAGATATTCCCTTTGATGCAACACGTCTATTGGAAGATACAATAAAAAACAGTGATTATCGTGCAGATGATGTCTCAATTATGATTTCGGGCATTTGCCCGAATTGTAAGTAAAGTTTTACGTTTAAGGATGTGCTTCTCTAAGCGTATCTGCGATCAAGAAAGCTAGTTCTAACGATTGGTCAGCATTCAATCTCGGATCGCAATGTGTATGGTAGCGGCTTTTAAGATTTTCAGAGGTAATCTCAAATGATCCTCCCAAACACTCGGTAACATTTTTACCGGTCATTTCCAAATGAACTCCACCGGCATAGGTTCCTTCAGATTTGTGTACTTGGAAGAACTGTTTCATTTCTTTGAGCACTGCATCTACAGGACGGGTTTTATATCCATTGCTGGTAATGGTATTTCCGTGCATTGGATCACAACTCCACAATACTTTTTTTCCTTCTCTTTCAATTGCACGAATCAAAGCAGGCATTCCATCCGCAACCTTGTCAGCACCCATTCGAACGATCACATTGAGCCGTCCGGCTTCATTGGTAGGATTTAAAACATCACACAAACGAATCAAATCTTCAGGATCCATCGAAGGACCAGCTTTAACGCCGATCGGATTTTGGATACCGCGCATAAATTCGACGTGTGCACCGTCAAGTTGACGTGTTCGATCACCTATCCAAAGCATATGAGAAGAAACATCATACCATTCTCCCGTAAGAGAATCCTGGCGCGTGAATGCCTCTTCATAATTAAGTAATAATGCTTCATGAGAAGTATAAAAATCGGTTTCACGAAGGGTTCTGGAGACATCCGATGTAATTCCACATGCCGCCATAAAACGCAATGAATTATCAATTTGACGCGAAATTTCATCGTATTTTTTGGTCAATTCATTTTGCCCTACAAAACCGAGATTCCATGCATGAACTTGATTCAAATCTGCCAATCCTCCGGATGCAAATGCACGAAGAAGGTTCAATGTGGCTGCGGACTGGTTGTATGCCTGAACCATACGATTTGCATCAGGGATACGAGCCGCTTCGTTAAATTCAACCCCATTGATAATATCACCGCGATAACTTGGCAAAGTAACCCCGTCGATTGTTTCCATATCAGCAGATCTAGGCTTAGCAAACTGCCCGCCTAAACGACCTATTTTAACAACAGGAACGCCGCCTGCAAAAGTCATAACAACCGCCATTTGCATCATTACTTTAAAAGTATCTCGAATGTTGTGCGCATGAAACTCTGAAAAACTTTCAGCACAATCACCACCTTGAAGTAAAAAGGCTTTTCCCTCACATACATCTGCAAGATTTTTCTTCAAATTTCGAGCTTCTCCCGCAAAAACAAGAGGTGGATAATTTTTAAGTTGCTCTTCGATCTCTTTTAGCCGTACCTGATCTGGATAGGTAGGCTGCTGCGTGATTGGTTTATCTCTCCAGCTTGCTCGGCTCCATGTATTCATTTAATATATCTCCAATCTTACTAGATTGCCAAAAGGCTTATTTGTTATTTTTAAAGTAAGCAATTTTATCGTTTTATCCTAAAAAGCGACTGATTATGATAACTGAAAGCTACATTTAGGTTTTAAAAAGTATAATTGCGTCATTTCAAAGAGAGATTATTTATACAGAGAGAGTCAATGAAATCAACCCAAGTTAACTTTTTTTTATCTCTTTTTTGCAAAGAGCTCTCCTTTCATTTAGAGTCTGCGAGTGCTCGACAAGATAAAATTGCCCCTGACGAATTAGCAGAAATCATTTCTCTTGCTACCAAAGAAGTTCTTGACCTCTATTTAAATGGTGAGCTTGATGTCCATGAATATTCCTCTGACACTGTGAATGAGTATAAAGATATTGCATTGTTTAGTATTGATTCCTACACTCAATCAAACCAAACGTTTGAGCAAATAAGTGACAATCATGCAAGTATTTTAAAAGACCATGAAAATTCAAATTATATTGATTTCAATGATATAAGTGAAAAATTTGTAGATATTCAATCTCACATGAGCCAAGAAGTTCAACGTGCTAATAAAATCATTCAAGACTTGCATGCGCAAGTTAAAACACTGGAAATTACAACAACTCTCGATCCTCTTACAAAAACATTTAATCGATACTCGCTTCAAAACAATCTTACTGAACTTCTGGCAAAGAATCGTCAAATAGAAGAGCTCTTTATTTTGATGATCGATATTGATAATTTTAAAGTTATTAATGATAAGCATGGACATATTGCAGGGGATAAAGTTCTTATTTTTATTGCTAAATTACTTAAAAAAGCGCTTAGAGACGGTGATAAAGTGTACCGATTTGGAGGAGAAGAGTTTGTCGTCATTCTCAACCGAACCGATTTAGAGGGTGCACAATTAGTGGCTAATCGCTTTTTAAATCTTTGCCGTCAAAATAAACCTGTTTTTCATAATGAACAAATCACCGTAACATTAAGTATAGGACTGACTCAAACGAGAGAAAAAGACACAATCGATGAGTTGCTTCATCGTGCTGATATTGCACTTTACCGTGCTAAAAACAATGGAAAAGATCAAATGGAGATGGAATTATAATGGACTTAAATTATTTTGATGTGGCAGTTGGATCAATCGTATTATTATTGGGACTGAAAGGTCTTTTAAATGGTTTTTCAAAAGAACTTTTTGGACTTATCGGGATCGTAGGAGGACTCTTTGTTGCTTCACATATCGGTGGGGCCATTGGGAAATTTTTAAACGACCTATTCTTTGATTTCGAAACAACCACTGCTGTTAATCTTATAGGTTTTGTTTTTAGTGTTGGTATTTTTTGGCTTCTTATGGTGGCATTGGGTGCTGGTTTCAAACGTCTTAGTTCTCTTAGCGGATTAGGGAGTTTAGACCGAGTATTAGGTTTTGTAGTGGGAGCAAGTAAATTCTTTTTTATCCTTTCAGTCATTATTTATGCTTTATTTAGTGTCACTGCTATCCGTGAAAATTTTGGAGAAAAAATGAAAACAAGTATCTTTTTTGAACCTATGTTTGCAACCGGTAATTTTATTTTGCATATTGAGACAAAGGATGTCACAAGTTTACTTGATTCCAATGAAAGTGATAAAAATATTTCCCATTCTTCATCTGATAAAAAGGAGAAATAATTCTATGGGTTCTTTAACTAATTTTACAGAACGTACGGTTGAATATGCGAAATTCTTGAATGATTTCAAACAACTTCTCAAAGACAACAGTTTAAAATTCACCATACAGCGTGAAGTAATTTTAGAGATGTTATACAACTCTGACGAGCATCTCACACCTGAAGGGCTGCATCATCTTATCCAAGAAAAACACCCTGATTTAAACACAGGAATTGCAACCGTTTACCGTACGCTCTCACTTTTGGAAGATTCCGAGATGGTAACATCCCTCTCTTTTGGAGCTCAAGGTAAAAAATATGAACTGGGTGCAAAGGATCATCACGATCATATAATCTGTACAAAGTGTGGCAGTATTAGTGAATTCGTCGATGAAGAAATTGAGTCTAGACAGAAAAAAATTGCGGAAGAACTTGGTTTTATAATGCAAGAACACTCGATGCAAATTTATGGCATTTGTAAAACATGCCAAACGAAAAAATAAAGGGAATTTATTGTGACATTCGATAATCAATATGTAGTTCAACGAATTGAAAAAGCCAACCAATTGCGAGAGGCAGGAATAGATCCTTACGCAAACAACTCTGCACGCAATACGACCATTGAGAAATTCAACAACGTCAATTCTGATCTTTTCCAAAAAGAAGAAAAACGTGATGAGCATCGTCACTATACCGTTGCTGGACGTATTAAACTCTATCGCTTGATGGGGAAAGCCAGCTTTGTTAAAATTGAAGATGAAAGCGGAATACTCCAAATTTACGTTGCGCGGGATAATCTTCCTGAGAATTTCTACAATGATATTTTTAAAAAGCTCATTGAAGTCGGTGATATTATCGAGGTAAGCGGTTATCCGTTTGTTACCCAGCAAGGTGAACTATCACTTCATGTCGATAACTTAAAAATATTGACGAAAGCCATCTCTCCTCTTCCTGAAAAATTCCATGGAATTACGGATAAAGAGATGCGTTATCGCCAACGTTATCTTGATCTTATTATGAATTCTGAAGTACGTAAAACCTTTCATATTCGTTCACGTGTTATCAGCTTAACGCGTCGTTTCTTTGAAGACAAAGGGTTCTTAGAAGTTGAAACACCAATGATGCACCCAATCGCCGGCGGAGCGAATGCAAAACCGTTCGTTACGCATCATAACGCATTAGGTGTTGACCGTTTTTTACGAATTGCTCCGGAACTTTATCTCAAGCGTCTCATCGTCGGCGGATTTGAAGCAGTATTTGAAATTAATCGTAACTTTCGTAATGAAGGAATGGATGCAACACACAATCCTGAATTCACTTCTATTGAATTTTATTGGGCATACAAAACCTATAAAGATCTCATTGAAATCACCAAAGAGTATTTTGAATATTTATTCGATCACTTGAATCTTCCAAAACGTCTTCCTTATGGTGATTTTGAGATTGATTTTGACCAATTTACTGAGATCGAACTTATCAAAAGTTTGAGCGTTATCGGTGGCGTTCCTGAAAATATCGTTAATGATAAAGAAGCTATTTTAGAATTTTTACGTTCCAATAAACTTGAAGCAAAAGCAACACTCAATCTAGGACAGCTTCAGGGCGAATTGTTTGATGAATTTGTTGAAGCAAAACTTATTAATCCGACCTTTATTACCCATTATCCGGTTGAGATTTCACCTCTTGCCCGTCGTAATGATGAGCGTCCAGAACTGACCGACCGTTTTGAACTCTTTATCGCAGGTCGTGAAATTGCCAATGCCTTTAGTGAGCTTAATGATCCGATCGATCAGCTAGAACGCTTTAACGGCCAAATGGCAGCTAAAGAGTGTGGTGATGATGAAGCCCACGAGATGGATGAAGATTTCGTCACTGCCCTATCCTATGGAATGGCACCAACAGCAGGTCAGGGAATCGGAATTGATCGCCTTGTCATGATGCTGACCAATCAACACTCAATCCGGGATGTGTTACTCTTCCCAGCTATGAAACCCCAAAATAACAATCTTAACAACGGAGAACCCAATGAGCTTTCTTAAAGAATACGACAACGAAATTTTCACCCTATGTGAGCAAGAGCTTGAACGTCAAACTGACCATTTAGAGATGATTGCCTCTGAGAACTTTACCCTTCCAGCAGTTATGGAAGCTATGGGAAGTGTATTTACGAACAAATATGCAGAAGGTTATCCTGCAAAACGTTATTACGGCGGATGCGAATACGCAGATGGTGTTGAGCAACTGGCAATTGACCGTGCATGTGAACTTTTTGGATGTAACTATGCAAACGTACAGCCCCACTCAGGTTCATCTGCCAATGGTGCGGTGTATGCTGCATTATTGCAAGCAGGAGATAAATTACTGGGAATGGATCTCAGTCACGGCGGGCACTTGACCCATGGATCAAAGGTTAGTTTTTCAGGCAAAAACTATCACAGTTTCTCATATGGTGTAGAACTTGATGGACGCATTAATTATGAGCGTGTCTTAGACATTGCTAAAATTGTTCAACCAAAAATTATTGTTTGTGGTGCTTCTGCTTATGCACGTGAAATCGATTTTGCTAAGTTTCGTGAAATCGCTGATGCGGTTGGCGCAATTTTATTTGCCGATATCGCGCACATTGCAGGTCTCGTATGTGCAGGTGAACACCCAAGCCCATTCCCTCATGCGCATATTGTGACCACGACTACTCATAAAACTCTTGCAGGTCCTCGCGGCGGTATGATTATGACCAATGATGAAGAGATTGCTAAAAAAATAAATTCAGCAATTTTTCCTGCTCTGCAAGGTGGACCATTGGTTCATGTTATCGCAGCGAAAGCAGTCGGGTTTAAATACAATCTCTCACCTGAGTGGAAAGTCTATGCCAAACAAGTCAAAGTTAATGCAGCAGTTCTAGCCGACGTATTAATAAAGCGCGGATATGACATTGTAAGCGGTGGAACAGATAATCATCTCGTTTTAGTCTCTTTCTTAAACAAATCATTTAGCGGTAAAGAAGCCGATGCAGCTCTTGGACGTGCAGGAATTACTGTCAATAAAAATACTGTACCAGGAGAAACCCGTTCACCGTTTGTCACGTCAGGTATCCGTATCGGAAGCCCTGCCCTTACATCACGCGGAATGAAAGAAAAAGAATTTGAAATCATCGCGAATAAAATTGCCGATGTTTTGGATGATATTGAAAATACAACTGCCCAAGCAGCTATAAAAGAAGAGTTAAAAGCACTTGCCCGCGGATTTATTATCTATACACAATCCACATATTAAAAACCCTTGCTCCTGATGGAGCAAAATAGAGATGCGATACAAGGAGTTTGAATTATGACATCAATGGATATGAAACTTATCAAAATGCTCACTGATCATTATTGGCTTAAACACGATGCTATGGTCGATAAACTTGAGTTTAAAGGGCGTACTTTTTACAATAAATACGAAAAAATACCTAAAGCATTAACCCAAACGCTTATCGATCAGCATCTTAAAAAACAAATCACTCTTGCACATTCTCTCATTAATCAGTTTGGTAAAGTAGAAAATATTGTTATCGATTACAATGGTACCGATACTCAGCGTTTCTATCATAAGGCACAATTATTGCTTCGAGAAGAGGGATTTATTAATTTTACCGCTTTTGAGACCAAAACACCGGGACATTTGCATGTGTACATCCATAAAGGACATACAACGTTGCAAGAAGCGATTCAATTGGGTAAGATGCTTTCATTGAAACTTGCTGCCAAACAGCCAAAACAGTGGCGAATGTTCCCTGCGGATGATTTGCCACCTGAGTACAACATTCTTAATTTACCCTACGAAGTCTACTCGAAAGAGCGTGGCGCCTCGTGGTCAAAGCATTTATAGACGCTATCGGAATAAAATCCCGATAGCTCCGTTAGCCACTTAGGCTACATGTAGCGAAGCGGAAAGTTTAGCCCCTAGGGCGACAGAAAACACTTGCCTCTCATGAGGCAGAAATTTTCGATACTTTAAAATATCTACCACATAAGAGGAGTCTAAAATGGAAGAAAAAAACGAACTTAATGACATTATTCTAAATAAAGGCGGATCAAGCTCAGGAAGTAAAAAGCTGTTGTTAGCCATTGCTACTTTGACGCTTATTCTTATCATTGTATTGGTCATTATGAACTCACTCAAAAATGATGTAGTTCAAAAAGCTCCTCAAGCAATTCTGCCACCAGAGCCCAGTGCACCAACAGAAATCATCAATGATCCATTATTTGAACCTGTTGAAGTAATTCAAGAAGGTAATGAAAGTGCAAAAACTCAGACATTGGATGAAGTAGCACAAAAAATCAAAGAAGAGTCACTGCAAAACGTACCATCCAATCAACCTGCTGTTGTTCAAGCTGCGCCTGCTGTAATTGCACCGGTAAAAACAACGGTTCAGTCTGCCCCAATTGCGAAAACTGTATCCGTACCGACGCCTCAAAAAACTACTCCTGAACCGAAACCTGTTGTTTCGAAAACAGTTACACAGCCAACTATTGTAAAAGTTCAAAAAGTTGAAGCTAAAACGTTACAAGCAGCATCCATAAAACAAGAACCTAAAAAAGTAGTTCAACCAAAAATAGTCCCAAAAACGACTCCAGTGGTAAAAGCTTCTGAAGCAATCACTCCGGCACCTAAATCATCTGAGCCAAAAGCTGAAGTAAAAACTGCACCTGCAGTTACAAATACAGGTACTATCTATTTTGTGCAAGTCGGTTCATTTGCTAAAGAGCCAAATAAAGTTTTAATAGATCGTTTGAATGCCAGTGGAATGAAATATACTACTCAAAAAACAGGTGAAACGACCAAAATTTTAGTGGGACCATTCCAAGGTGAAAAAGCGGTACAAGATGCGATGGGCAATATTCGTCAAAATATCGAAGCCAAAGCGTTCAAGATAAAGGGATAATGTGATTCACTCTCACCGTTTTTCTCTGGACCAATTTGCCCCTATCGCGGTCTATGAAAAGTTAAAGGGGCTTTTTTCAGGAGAGATTTCTTTTCTCCTCGAAAGTGCAGGCAATAGTAATGGCAACTATACGATTATCGCACTGGGTGCACGGGAACGTCTGCGCTATGCTGATGGGCAAACTCACTACACTAACTCCAAAAACGAAATCATAACCTCTACTGAATCTCCTTTTGAATTTTTAAAACGTTATTACAGTGCCATTGACTATGGATTTTATCGCTCAAAAGCCAAAGAACTTGACATTGGCTACATTGATGGATTTATCGGTTATATCGGCTACGATATGGTTCAAGTTTTTGAACCTACTCTCAAAGAATCCATGTCTACTCTTGAAGATCAGACCCATATTCCTGATATGGATTTAATTTTACCAAAATTGGTAGCGGTTGTCTCTCATAAATACTCTACTATTACCCTTATCAGTGCCTTATCAGAGTATCAAGATCAATTTTTAACGCTTGAGCGTACCCTAAAATCACTCTATCACTATACACCGCTCGTACCTATAAAAAATGATCTTGGCGGGGATTTTATTCACACAAAATCACACTTTTTCGAGATGATTGATGCCTCAAAAGAGATGATTCGAAGCGGTGATGTTTTCCAAATTTTAATGACCAATCGTTATATCCGTAATGCTACCGTTGATCCCTACAGCTTTTACCGTGTTTTACGGATTAAAAACCCTTCTCCCTATATGTATTTGATGGAGTACGGTGATTTTAGCATTGTTGGAAGTTCTCCTGAGGTTATGGTGCGTTTGAGTGATGGAGACATATTGTTGCGTCCTATTGCAGGGACACGTAAACGCGGCGGAAGCAAGCAACGTGATACTCAACTCGAAGAAGAACTGCTATCGGATCCTAAAGAGCTGGCAGAACATTTGATGCTCATCGATTTGGGGCGAAATGATGTCGGACGCGTTGCCGCGACAGGGACGGTACGAGTTGAAGAGATGATGCACGTGGAGCGTTATTCTCACGTAATGCACATAGTATCCGATGTTCATGCGACACTTCGTGACGATAAAGATATGTTTGATCTCTTAGCTGCTACCTTTACAGCAGGAACCATGACAGGTGCTCCTAAAATTCGTTCCATGGAGCTCATTGCACAGCTCGAAGGGGTTAAAAGAGGTTTTTACAGTGGGACTATCGGCTATTTTGGTTTTGATGGCAATATGGACAGCGCTATTACGATTCGTACCGCCCTTATCAAAGATGACCAGATCATCCTCCAAGCAGGAGCAGGTATCGTTGCGGACTCTGTCCATGAACTCGAATATCTCGAAGTAACCAACAAGCTCGGAGCTCTCACAAGTACCCTTGAAGATTTGATTGATCCTTCGTAATGAAAATCTTTACCATCTTCGGTGACCCGGTAGCTCACTCCCGCTCACCGCTTATGCACAACACGGTTTTTAAAGCATTAGAGATAGATGCTTGCTATACTCGCACCCAGCTGAGTGATGGTGAAAAATTGCGTGATGTTTTTTTTAACAAAGCACTCACTGGAGCGAATGTCACTGTACCCCACAAAGAAACGGCATACGCCCAATGTGATGAAGTTCGCGGCATTGCTGGAGAGATCGGTACGGTCAATACGCTTATTCTAGAAAATGGTCGCTTAATCGGCTACAACACGGATGCTGATGGTTTTATTGCAGCTATCCAATCCTTTGGACAACTCTCAAGCGCATTGATTATCGGAGCGGGAGGGACGGCAAAAGCCCTTGCCATAGCTTTGCAACACCACGCCATCACCCCTACTATCCTTAATCGCTCCTCAGGTCGGCTGGAGTATTTTAGAGAAAGAGGATTTGAAGCCTATGATTGGGAGACATTCAAACCCTGTTCCTTTGATCTCATCATAAACACAACGTCTGCGGGACTTACTGACAACCATTTACCCATTCCCTTAGAACTTCTCACCGCATTACTCGCAACGTCTAAAGGAGCTATCGACGTGATTTACGGTAAAGAAACTCCATTTTTGGCCGAAGTTAAAAAAGTGAAACTCCCCTATAAAGATGGTTCCGATATGTTGTTGGAACAAGGGGTCATTGCGAATGCTCTCTTTTTAAAGAGTACTGTTTCCCTCCAGCAGATTCGACCTATCATGCAACGAAGCTTTTTGTATTAACGCGTTATAATAACGAATCTTAATCAAAAGGCTCACAATGTGCCGTTTCAATCAAATCAACAATGATGAAAAAATACTTCTTCACGATCAACTATTAGCGTATGCTGCAGCGGTCGGCGGAAAAAACTCTTTTTTAAAACTTATAGAAACCATCAAAAAAACAACTCCTAATCCGCTTCTTTCAAAAACATCTCTCCTGCGATTTCCAAAAGGTATTATTAAATGGAATAAAAGCATCCACCGCGACAATCTTACACTTCTCAGTATCCAAATGAAGAATCGAAGTGAAGAGAATCAAAATCTTATGGCTCCAAAAGAGCATAGAACCTACAAAGATGTCACCAATATGCTTCGGGCACTGGGAACATTGAGCTTTACGGTGATTATGAATACTGAAGCAGATGGAAAAGGGTTCGAAATTAAAGCGTTTGATATGCCGGATTCAGAAACGACACTTATGAATCCTTTCTTTGAAATTATTTTTTTCTGTCCTGTTAATACAACTAAAAAATTACTCAATTTTGAAGAAAAAGAAAGTTCTGATAACACTGACAGCATCGAAGAAAACTAAACAACAATGAAGATTGACGGACGTTTTTGGCTCACAAAAGAGGGTCAAAGTTTTTTAGGTGCAGGGCGGATAGAACTGTTGGAGCGAATCGATCAAGTAGGCTCGATTAACGCTGCTGCCAAAGAGATGAAAATGAGCTATAAAGCAGCGTGGGAGCGAATCAACGGGATGAATGCCCTAGCCGACCAGCCACTCATAGAGCGCTCTACCGGAGGACGTGGAGGCGGAGGAACAAAACTCACCCCATACGCTCATGAACTGATTGCCACCTTTCACCGCTTGGGTGAATTGCATCGTCAGTTTATCGATCGTTTTTCCGAAGCAGGAAATGATCCTGAACGACTTGCCCGCATCCTCAGCCGTACATTTCTAACTACCAGTGCACGTAATCAACTACCATCAACGTTGCAAAGCATCGACACGAATGGTCTGCATTCCACCCTGACTCTTGCCCTCAGTGATTCGGATGTACTGCGTTCTACTATCACCGCAAAATCAGTAGTGAATATGGGACTATCGGTGGGCTGCGACACTTATGCAATTATCAAATCTAGTGACATTACAATCATCTCCTCACTGCCCTCTTCTGACACCGATGACAACGTCCTCACCGGTACAGTTGAAACGCTTGAAACATCAGGAGATAATATCGAGATCGCTCTTCGTCTTACGGGAGGAACGCTTTTAATTGCTCTCGAAAAACAAGATGCCCTGCAAAATTTGCAAATCGGGATGACTGCTTACGCCATCATTTCTCCATTGCATATTATTATCGGACTGTAAAAGAATCCCGTCATACCCGTGAAAACGGGTATCCAGCTAGAATCTCGCCTTCGCGGGAATGACGAATAAGAAATTTTTTAAGCCTTTTTCTCTATAATTTCGTTATATCTTACAAAACACAACGAAAATGTCACATTTACCTGGAACCGTTTTTGCAATGATGTGTTTATCGTTATATCATAAAAGAAATAAAGGAGTTTCATTGAAACTGTTTAAACTTACTCTCACCTCTCTCGCCTTTGCTTCGGCACTGGCTGCCCAAACAATCACTGTTGCCGCTGCGGCTAATATGAAATATGCGGTTACTGATATCGCAAAGGCATTTACCAAAGAATCAGGAATCGATGTAAAAATCATTACGGGTGCCTCTGGAAAACTAACTCAGCAAATCATGAGCGGTGCGCCGTATGACGCGTTTTTGTCTGCCGATGTTGAGTATCCTTCGAAACTTGCCAATGGTGGATTTACCACAACTCCTGCATATATTTATGCTTACGGTTCATTAATTTTATGGAGTGATACAGGAGTGGATCTTTCTAAAGGTGTCGCAATCGTAGCTGACCCATCGGTTAAGAAAATCGCCCTAGCCAATCCTAAAACTGCTCCCTATGGTATCGAAGCGATGAACGCAATGAAATACTATAAAGTCGCCGATGACGTGACGGGAAAAATCATCACCGCCGAATCGATTTCCCAAGTGGGTGCGTATGTAACGACCAAAGCAGTCGATCTCGGATTTATGGCGAAATCTATTGTCCTCTCTCCTGAAATGAAAAATGTCGGTAAATGGGTCGAAATCGATGATAAAGCGTACAACACCATCGATCAGGCAATGGTAGGACTCAAAAACGGTACTCCTGAAAATCAGATCGCTTCAAAAAAGTTCTTGCGTTTTATGTCATCGGCTAAAGCACTCGAAATCTTAAAAGCAAACGGGTATGGCTTGCCAAAAAAATAATAGTTCTGTCTCCTTAGAGGCTGGCTTTTGTTTCTTAGAATCTCTAACTATAGGGACTTTATTTAACTATCGTTATATCAAAATATAAATAAGGATGGATTATGACAAAACATAGTTTTGCTACGGCACTCATTTTAGGATCGGCACTATTTGCAACTGCTGCGGATGATTTTGCTTCAGCGTTTAAAGAGGGTAAATTTGACGGACGATTCCGTAGCCAATATTTCGTGACCGATTGGGACATGCATGATGGCACAAATAAAGATGCGACTGCAACTGGTTTTGCAGTCGGTGGAAGCTTACTCTATAAAACAGCTCCTTTATATGGGCTCAGCGTAGGGGCAGGTCTTTATACTACTCAAAATCCTGGTGGTTGGACGGAAGAAGATGACGGTCGCAATATGACAAGTACTGCAGGTAAACTTAATGCCACGACTAGTGCTGATCTTTTTTTACGTGAAGGTAGCGGTGCTACACCAAAATCAGGAACAGATGCTCGATATTTAGTCCCTTATGGTGAAGGGTACGCAGTACTCGCTCAAGCGTATCTCCAATATGATATTGAAAAAAGTAAAATTAAAGCAGGTCGTTTTTTAATGACCAATCCATGGATTACCCCCAATGATACAAAAATGATTCCAATCGCAGTAGAAGGAGCAGAGCTCATCTCTAACGATATTAGTAACACCCACATTCAAGTGGATTATGCGGATAAAATTAAAGAACGCGGAATGACTCATTTTGGAAATATGGCGGATACTGGTGATACACCTGATGATATTAAATCGCACTACACAACTCTATACCCCATTATAGCTGCTCCTATTGGCTCGGCAAGAACCGAAGGCGATGCACCAGATGTAACGATTGCAGGAGTTACTAATAAATCTATTGATGGCCTAGAACTCCAAGGATGGGTAATGCATTGGCCAGATCTGGTCGATCAAGGATTGCTTGAAGCCAATTATGCCCTCGAAGCGGGTGATGCAATCGTGAGTCTTGGCGGTCGATTTATCAAGCAAAACGATAAGGGAGCTGGTGCAATCATCAATCCCCTAACGACAAGCAGTACAACGGGTAACGGCGATCATGACAACAGTATAGATTCTTATCTATGGGCTGTACGTGCAGTAGTAAATTATGGCTCGACGCAATTTCTTCTTTCAACTTCTCATACGGATGACGGTGCGGATATGATCGCGCCTTGGCGTGGATTCTTGACCCAAGGGTATACTCGCAGTATGACCCAAACTGACTGGAATGCGAATACAGATTCCTATAAAGCACAACTCAATAATGATCTTGGACAATTCGTTTCAGGGCTTAGTACTATGCTCAGCTACTCGATTTATGATCGTGATCCGAGTAAGACTCCATATCAAAGTATGACCAATCGTGCGTATCAAAATGATGATACAACACAATGGAATTTTGATGTTCTTTATAAATGTTCGGGAAGTTTAAAAGGATTAGAACTCTTTGCTCGATTTATGGATCAAAATAATGATATCGATAAAACAAATGTGATTGGTGGTACCACTACAAATGCATTCGACTCATCAAACCGTGAAATGCGTCTGGAAGCAAACTATCGTTTTTAATCTTAGTATGAAGATTGCAGTATAATTAAAGAATTATTCAGGAGCCTCAATGTTTTTAGAACCTATCGACTTTGCCGCAATGTACCGTGAGCACAAAGCCACCACCGATTTTAAAGGTAAAACCAGCAGTGATTGGGATGAGAAATCAGCTGATATGGCACAATCGACAATAAACAGCCCTTACGTAAACGATTTTATTTCCCGTATGAACATCACCGGAGATGAAGTCGTTTTAGACATCGGATGCGGACCTGGAACATTGGCGATCCCGCTTGCAAAAAAAGTCAAAGAAGTGATTGCCATCGACTTTTCAGCCCAAATGCTCGAAGAATTAAAAGCCTACGCTGCACGCGAAGGGATCACGAATATTAAGACGTATCATCTCAGCTGGGAAGATGATTGGAGTGCTTTACCGCAAGCTGACATCGTCGTGGCATCTCGTTCGATGGAAGTTTCCGATGTGGAAACCGCCCTCTCTAAAATGTCGTCGCATGCGAGCAAAGCGTGTTACCTAACCTACAAAGTGGGAGGAAGTTTCGTCGATATGAATATCCTCGACTACATTGGAAAAAAGGTCAAAACTAAACCTGACTATTGGTATATCCCTGTCATCCTATATACTCAAGGGTTCCTCCCCCGCGTTGACTACATCGAAACAGGACGTGGAAGTGTTCGAAGCGGCAATGAAGAGGAATTCATAGACTCTTTGATTTGGAGTGTACACGATCTTAATGAAGAGCAGCAACTTAATGCACGAGAGTATTACCGTGAAGTGATTGTAAAGCAAAATCGCCCTCCCCGCGCTGTTAACTGGGCATTTATCGGATGGGAGACATCCAAATGATTTTACTTAGTGACCATGAACTTGAACTCATCCTTGCCGAAGATGTCCCTTACGGCGATTTGACCACGAAAAGCCTCGGAATCGATACACAACGTGCCCGTATCACTTTTTCTACCCGCGATCGTCCGCTTGTGGCTTCGTGTACCGAAGAAGCAGTTAGACTGTGCGGACTCTATGGATTAGAAATCGACGGTTTTATCAAATCAGGAACCCTTGTTCCACCCAAAAGCATCTTTTTAGAAGCACACGGTGAAGCAGGACAATGTCACCGAATTTGGAAAAGCGTCCAAAATCTCCTCGACTATGCAGGTGGAATTGCCACCTACACCCGTGAAGCGGTACTTTTAGCACGTACTATCAACCCCGACATCGTCGTCGCTACCACCCGCAAAACCACTCCTTTTACGAAAAAAATTGCGATCAAAGCAGTCGAATCAGGAGGAGGTGTCGCTCATCGTCTGGGACTCTCCGAATCGATCCTCGTATTTGAATATCACCGAATCTTCTTTCCAACCGATGAGGCATTTTCAGAAGCACTAAATAAAGTCAAAAAAGCAAATCCAGAGAAAAAGATTGTGATGGAAGCTGAGACACTGGAAGAGGGGTTGAAGTTCGCCACTATGGGAGCCGATATTCTCCAACTCGAAAAAATGCCTCTAACCAAACTCTCCGATGCGGTACGTACTCTTCGAGCCGAATATCCCCACATTATTCTCATCGCAACAGGAGGGATCAGCGTCAAAAATATCGCCGAATATGCAAGCACGGGAGTCGATATGATCGTAACCTCATCGCCTTACAGCGCACAGCCTGCCGATATAAAAGTAAAAATAGAGCCTTTATGAATATTTTACCCGCTACCATCAAATCTGTAACTTCCTCAGAGCACCTTAGTATCCTGACCGTAGAAGTGGGAGACGATTCGTTTCACCTTCTCCTCGCTGAAGCCTCCGATCCAGAGAATTTAGTAAGGACAAATGTCACCTTGGCATTCAAAGAGACTGAAGTAATCCTCTCGCAAACCTATACACAAACCACCGCCAATATTCAACGCGCCTCCGTTCAAAAAATAGAGCGTGGAATTGTCCTATCCCAAATCACCCTCACCTATGGCGATTCAACCGTTATTGCGCTGGTTCCTAGCCTAACATTCGATACCCTCGATATACGTGAAGGCGATAACCTATTCTGGATGGTACAACCCTCCGAAATTTCACTGCTGCGAGGCCCAAATGGAATCTGAATTCTTAACCACGATGGCGCTGACTTTTAAGCTTGCCGCCGTTACGACACTGATATTGCTCATTATTGCGATTCCTCTCGCCTCTTTTTTGGTCTTTAGTAAAATACGGTTTAAAAGCATCATCGAAACCATTGTCTCTATGCCCCTCGTCCTTCCTCCATCGGTATTGGGATTTTATCTCCTCCTGGCATTCAGTCCTGCATCGGCAATCGGAAGTTTTCTCACAGAACATGGTATCCGCTTGGCATTTAGTTTTGAGGGGTTAGTGGTAGGCTCAGTGCTCTTTAGTTTACCGTTCATGGTGCACCCGATCCAGTCGGCACTTTCCCAAGTTCCTCTTTCAATCATCGAAGCGTCTTATACTCTCGGTAAATCTAAAATCGAAACAATGGTCAAAGTTATCCTCCCCACCATCCGTCACGGCCTTATTTCAGGAATCATTCTCGCGTTTGCTCACACGGTTGGAGAGTTCGGTGTTATTTTGATGATTGGAGGAAATATTCCCGGAGAAACCCGTGTCGCCTCCATTGCGATTTATGACGAAGTCGAATCACTCAACTACGCTATGGCACACCAATATGCCCTCACTCTTTTTGTTGTGACATTTTCCATCCTTCTTCTCGTTTATACCCTGAACAAAAAATCACTTGGAGAGATCAAATGATTTTAGTGAATGTTACTAAACGTCTCAACACTGCCGAAGGAGCAATCAACGCCCATTTTGAACTCTCGATCAATGATAGTGAATTCCTCACCCTCTTCGGTCCATCAGGAGTAGGAAAGACAACACTTATGAGGATGATCGCAGGTCTGGAGAAACCTGATAGCGGTGTGATAGTAGTAGATGGCGACGTGTGGTTTGACAGCAGTCAAAAAATCAATCTACCTCCTCAAAATCGAAGTATCGGGTTTGTATTCCAAGACTACGCTCTCTTCCCCACCATGACCGTTCGGGAGAATCTCCTCTTTGCCGCAGAAACAACCGATCAGCGCCACAATGTCGATGAACTGATTGAGCTTGTCGAACTCACCGCTCTTTCAAATCGTCTTCCCTCAACCCTCTCAGGAGGGCAAAAACAGCGCGTTGCCCTCGCACGTGCACTGGTTCGTCATCCAAAAATTCTCCTACTGGATGAACCTCTCTCTGCTCTCGACCCTTCCATGCGTCAGAAGCTCCAAGACGAACTATCCCTCATTCACAGTCGTTTAGGCGTTACAACGCTACTCGTAAGCCACGACATCGCAGAAACGGTTAAACTCTCTGATCGTCTCGCGGTAATCGAATTGGGACGCATTAAACGCATTTGCCCACCGATGGAATTTTTCTCCCCGCAAACCCTCAGCGGTAAACTCCAACTAATCGGTGAAGTCCTCAAAATCGAAGAGGATTTCCCTGCCTTCATCATCACCCTACTCGTGGGTTCTTCAGTCGTCCGTACCGTCGTAAGCTCTACAGAGGCTTCAGCCCTATGTATAGGCGGACGCGCTATAATTTCTTCTAAAGCATTTAATCCCATTCTTATACCACTATCCTAAGGAACCACATGAACATCACAAAAGATTGCCTTGTCACTGTCGATTATCACATCAATGATACAGAGGGAAAACTCCTTCACGAAGAAGAAGAGCCTATTATCTATCTACACGGTAACTATGGTCATATTTTTAAAACGGTAGAAGACGTATTAGAGGGAAAAAGTATCGGTGATACCTTTAAAATAACCCTAAGCTGCGAACAAGCATTTGGTCAATATGATCCAGAATTGGTTTTAACCGAAGATTTAAGCGAACTCCCTGAGGGATTAACCGTAGGGATGGAAATCGACGGCTACATGGATGATGACTCTGAAGACATAACGATTTATATGGTTTCCGAAATAGACGGAGACAAAGCTACACTCGATGGAAATCATCCCCTAGCAGGAATGGATCTCGTATTTGAGGGAACCGTTCTAGATATACATGAAGCATCAAAAGAAGAGATTCATGAGATATTAAATCATGAGCATGGATGTGGATGTGAGCATTAATTCACACATCATGAAAAAAGTTTTCTGATAAACTATACTCTATCCATCATCTCAAGACCTTTTTCTGAAAGAAAAGGCTTAAGATGGATTTTAAACATCGCTTCTTTAGTCTCCCGAATCGATTCTCGGGTCACCTCTTCATTCATCGAAGCAAATACTTGCCAATATGCGGTTACAAACCAATAAACTTTTGCACGAAGTAAAATTTCTTCTTTTGGTATATTTTCTAAAATCTCTTCACTAATAAAAAACTTGATTACCCCTGCAATCTGTGTGATTCGCTTCTCCTGATTAACGACAAATACACGTTTGAGTTCGTTATCAAGTGCCATGAGCACAGGTGCATCTCTCATCAAAAATCGGTATTCCCAAAACATCTCACCATTACGTTCAAACGACTCATCAAGTGTTTTCAGAGGGTTTTCAGAGGTCAAAATCGCTTCAAAACTTTGAAACGATTCAAACTTCTGTGACATCTCATCATAGATTTCTCGAATGATCTCCTCTTTGTTGCGGTAATGGTAATAGAGATTCCCGGCTGAGATTCCCGCTGCTTTAGCAATATGGTTAGTCGTGACCGAAAGAGAATCCTGATCGTTAAACAGTTGGATTGCTGCTGTTTTGATTCGCTCTTTTGTTGTTATTTTTTTGAGTTTTTTCATACAAAATCTTACCATATTTAGAGTCATAATACGAACATCAAATATATTATTAGAGTAATTACACTAATAATAAGTTACTTTTTAGAATACTAGTATTATTATGTACTCATTAGATTGATTAAGGAGATGGAATGGTAGAGGGAAAACCAGGAGGAGGATTGCCTAGAGGAGAGTTTCTAGTGATTCGGATCTTACTCATACCGGCAGTACGAATATTTTTTACGTGGCACATCTCATTTTGGCTATTTACACGTGAGACACGACGTATAATAGAACTTTTAGAGACATTAAGTGAAGAGGAACGTCTGCGTCAAGTTATTATTGATAAAACATTTGCAATTGAAGATCACTCTCGCCAGTTTTCCCTCAATATGGTCATCGAGCATCTCTGCATTACCGGACGTAAAGTAAGTGATATTATTGCATCCCTCTCAGATGAAAAATCTTACGAGGAAGCTGTCACTATTGAAGGAGTCAAACCCTTTACCAATCGTTCCGGCACACTCAATGATTTTAAAACTTTCTACGGTGAATATGAGAAATTTTTTGCACAAATGCCCAAAAAACAATCCAACATGACAAAACCCCATCCATGGTTCAGATCGTTTAACAACTTTGACTGGAATGCTTTTATGTACATGCATACCTTTATACACCGACGACAGATTCAAGCGATTATAAAATCTCTAAAGGAAAATCGATGAACACCGTTGGAACGATTATTCGAATCATAGTTCTCTTTATGATATTAGTCACTGGATGGTTTTGTATTGTTTCGGGAGTGTATGCTTTATTTATACTAGCTTTAGGTGTTTCTTTTAGCTGGACATATCTATGGATAATTTGTGGATTACTGGTTAGTCTGAAGATATTTTATCCACGCAATGTGTTTGCGTGATAAAGTCTTATCTCCCTCGTCCGCCTGATTTACTCGGAGAGGGTTTTTTGTTCCCAAAAGCACTGCCTCTGGCTGGACTATTACCCTTGTCTACAGGTTCTTCTCGCGCTACACGCGGTCCGCGTTTACCGATGAACTTTGGTTGAACCGGTGCTTTTTTACGCTTATTCCCAAATGCACCGTCTGTTTTAGCTTTTTTCTCGCCATCCTTGCTCATACTTTTTCCACGTGTTTTTAATAATCCTTGATCCGCTGGTGGCTCAAAACCTTCTACGAGAATGGTTTCAACATTTTTTCCCAACATCGCAATGATTTTCGACCATGAGTGATGTTCTCCTGAAGAGAGAAGCGTGATTGCCAACCCCTCATTGCCTGCACGACCTGTTCGTCCAATGCGGTGGAGATAGTCAGTACTGACATGTGGGATGTCATAGTTAATAACGACGGGAAGTCCCTCGATATCTAATCCCCGTGCAGCAATGTCGGTTGCGACGAGGATACGCGCAGTCCCCTCTCGAAACTCACTTAATGCCCGATCTCTAGCACCGTGTTTTTTGTTGCCGTGGATAACGACATTTTTCAGACCGCTTAGTGTCAATTCGCTACTCACTTCGTCGGCTTCGACTTTGGTTCGGGTGAAAATTAGAACTTGTGAATAGTTATTGGAGCCGATTAGAAATGACAATAACTCTTTTTTACGCTCTTTTTCAACCGGATGAACGACTTGGCGAAGGGTCATATCGGCGGCTTTAAGATTATCGATCTCGACGAGAAGCGGTTTTTTGAGGATTTTTTCGCTCAACTGTTTGACCGAAGGGGTCATCGTCGCTGAAAAAAGCATATTTTGACGATTAACGGGGAGGAGATCAATGATCTGTTCGATTTCTCGGATAAAGCCCATATCAAAAATCGTATCGGCTTCGTCAAAAACCAAATATTGGATTCGAGACAATGGAATATGACCTTGTTTGTTGAGCTCAATCAATCGTCCAGGGGTAGCAACAATGATATCAACACCCTCCCCTAGCTCTTTCGCCTGACGTGCCATATTCGCTCCACCAAAAAGGGCTATACAGGTGATATTAAGCCCCTCAGCATACGACTCTATCGCCAATGCAACCTGAGATGCGAGTTCACGCGTCGGGACAATCACGAGGGCACGGGCACTCGATTGTGTGGCTTCAACGTCTTTGACTAATTTTTGAATAATCGGAAGGGCGAATGCAGCGGTTTTCCCTGTCCCTGTTTGTGCAGCTCCGAGAATATCGCGTCCTCGTAAAACGAGAGGAATAACCTGCGTCTGAATTGGAGTAGGCTGAGTATAGCCTTTGGCTTCGAGGGTATCAAGTAGATGGGCACTAAGCCCTAAAGTCGTAAATGACATGGTTTCATTACCTTTATGTGGTATTTTAGTTAACATATTTTAACCTATTAAGGCTTCATACCTTATTTATAGGCTTTTTTTTGCTACTATTGCGCGATAAGATTATTCCCGAGGAAACCCATTGAAAGCATTCGTATTTTTAGCACTCACTATTACATTAGGTTGGAGTGCTATGGTCACAGGAACCATCTATGACAAGGGCACTTCAAAACCGATTGAAAATGCCATTATTATTTCAGGTACGAAAGAGTACCGAAGTGACAGCAACGGTTCATTCACCGTTCCCACAGCTACAACTATCGGCGTCCGTGCAGTAGGGTATGAGCGAAAGTTCTACACAACCGGCGGGAAAATGTATCTAAACCGATTCATCCCAAAAGCTCTTTATCTCTCCAGTTTTGGAGCTACAAGCGGGAAAATCATGGGAAATGCAAAACATTTGATCCATACAACCGAAATCAACGCTCTCGTTATTGATATCAAAATGGATCGTGGACAAATCGCCTATAAAACGGCTAACCCAATTGCCAATAAAATCGGTGCTCAAGATATTATTTTATTTAAAGACATGAAAAAATTTGTAGCAGATCTTCACAAAGAGAAAGTTTATGTCATTGCTCGTATTGTTTCCTTTAAAGACACCCCCTTTATTACAGCTTACCCGCAATATGGAGTTAAAAAAACCGATGGAACGCTGTTCAAAGATAAAGAAGGATTATATTGGATAGACGCTTCGCACAAAGAACCTCAAAACTACATCATCTCCATTGCCAAAGAAGCTGCAGCAGCTGGCTTTGATGAAGTTCAATTTGATTATGTCCGCTTTCCTGATCGCAAAGGGATAAAATTTGCCGTAGAAAATACCCAAGCTAATCGTGTCAAAGCAATTTCAGGATTTTTAGAAAATGCACGAACACAATTAACCCCTTATAATGTGTTCGTTTCTGCAGATATTTTCGGTTATGTAAGCTGGCATGATGCTGACATCGAAATCGGTCAGCGCGTCGACGCTCTCGCCCCATATGTCGATTATCTCTCACCAATGCTCTACCCAAGCGGATTTAATGCAGGAATTCCAGGATTTCCAAATCCTGTCAAAGCCAACTATGAGATTGTAAAGCATTCTCTGGACAAAGCACTTTTAAAATCAGCCAATTCTCCATTGTGCTACCGTCCATGGCTGCAAGCGTTTAAAGACTATGCCTTCGACCGTCGTGTATACGGAGACAAAGAGATTCGCGATCAAATCAAAGCAAGTGACGACTTCGGAAGTTGCGGCTGGATACTTTGGAACCCTCGTAATGTTTACACCGGTGCTGGTTTGGTTCGTTTGAATCAAACCGCAGAAAAAATCGTTACTAAACCTAACTCCTAAAACTCCTAAAACTTCTGTAACTTCTACAACTCAAAAGGAAATTTAATATACAATTTCCTTCTTTATTTAATTTAGGAGATATTCAATGAATTCAGAAAAAGTAATCTCAGGTTTTTTTATTATCCTTGCATTAACCCTTAACTTTGGGTTTGTTGTGGGAGATATTGATGTTATCGCGTATCACAGCGTTTATGAACTTGTCGCCACTATTGTCGTCAATCTCATTGCCACCATTATGAAACTTGGAGATAAAACACAAACGGGATCCGTATTGCTCGCGACAAGTTTTGTTGCTGACTTACAACTCATTGCCGCCGCATCAGTTTGGGGTATTGTAAATATGACCAGCGTCATGACTCCTGAACTTTTTACCGTTGTTGTCTCTCTCGCAACAGGAGCATTGGTTGCTAATATTATCTCTGTCTCATTATTCGTTGGTGAAACCTTATTATTGAAACGCTAATACGCTTATGAATAATGAATCCTCTATCTGGCTTTTTTTACGAAAAATGAGGGCTCCCCTCATTGTTTTGAACATCGCTCATGCTATACCGGTTATCCTCTTAACCATAGTACCTGGAATCGATGCGCAGGGACATCCTGCCCATTTGACTTTTTTTGATGCCATGTACATCGTTGCTTATACCGCAACCACCATTGGCTTTGGTGAGATCCCCTATCCTTTTAGTTATCCTCAACGCATTGTCGTATTTATGACTATTTATGCAACGGTTCCCGCATGGCTTTATGCTTTAGGTTCCATCATCGCCCTGCTTCAAGACAAAATGTTTTTATATGCTCTAAAAATGAATTCATTTCGACGTAAAGTACGCCATCTGAGTCAAGACTTTATCATCATCTGCGGCTATACCGATGCGGGAAAACTTCTCATAGATCGATTGACGAACGATAATCTCTACCGTATTGTTGTCATCGATAAAAATGTAGAAAAAATTGAATCGCTCCAAAGTGAACTTTACATGCCTTCTATCCCTGCTATTGTTGCAGATGCGTCGATGACCGATGTTCTCAAATCGTCCGGTGTTCAATCTCCAAAATGTAAATTTATCGTGACCCTTTTCGATGATGATCAGCTCAATCTAAAAATCTCAGTACGGGCCAGAATCCTAAACGAAAACTTAGAGATAATCGCCCGTTCTGGGGTCAGACATGGAGGTGAAAATCTCAGTAATATCGGTGTAAACCATGTTATTGATATTTTTTCTATCATTGCCCAACGCATTGATTTCGCCCTTAAATCACCCTATCTTTTTAATCTTTTAAGCTGGGTACAAGGGGGGAACTTACACGTTAGTAAAAGCGATGTTCTCCCTATGGGAAAATACATTGTATGTTCTCGCGGACGATTCGGAAAGACAATTCAAAATACTTTAGATAAAAATGGGATCAACTACACGTATTTGGACATCAACAAAGAAATTCATGAAAAAGTCTCTTCCGACCAAGATTTTTTCCTTGAAGCAGGAATTTTAGAAGCATCCTGCATTATTGCCGGAACCAATGATGATGCGATCAATCTCTCTATTATTGCAACGGCTAGGTCTCTTAACCCGACTATTTTTGCCATCGTTCGAGAAAATGAACTGGAAGAACGAAGTTTATTTTCCCATCTTCGTGTTGATAAAATTTTTGTCCTTGATCAAATCGCAGCACTCGACGGATACAACTACATCGATCGCCCTATGACCTTTAATTTCATCGAAGGTATTTCAGTTTTTAACAAAGAAAAGCTGATGAACACGTTGCTTACCATCACAGATAAAGTCAACAAACGCCCTGCACTGCTGGAAATGACAATTAATAAAAATACGATGTATGCACTCAGCCAGTTTCTCGCACATACTCCCGTTACGCTAGGCCAACTGCTTAGCAATCCATACAAAGACGGTCAAGATCTTGAAATCGTCATACTGGGACTCATGCGCGATAAAGGAGATTTTATTCTATTACCGGATAATTCAACTCTTTTAAACGATGGTGATCATCTTCTTTTTGCCACTACAAAACCAAGCTTGGCTCGTTTCAAAACCATCGTCAATCATTATTACGAGCTCTATTATGTTATTCACGGTAAAGAAGAAAAACGCTTCACGCTGCCTTGGAAAAAAGCTTAAATACTGACCCTATCTTCGAGTGCCTTTGAAAGCGAGAGAATGTCCACATTCTCCAAACTAACTCCAGTGGGAACCCCCTGCGCAATACGGCTGAATCGTACATCGCATTCCATTAGCTTATCTTCGATATAAAGCATCACTCCTTGATTAGCAATTGAGGGAGTAAGAGCAAAAATCACCTCTTTTATTCCGCTGTTGATGATGGCACGAAGGTGAGCTATATCAAGTTCTTCAAGAGAATCCAGTACAAAATAACGCCCATCAAACAAAGCATTTTCTTCAAACATCAAAATCTCTTTGGCATTTTCTACAATGCACAGCACTTCGTGATTACGATGCTCGTCACTACATATAGCACACAGTTCATCTTCACTTAATCCACCGCAAGAGCGGCATTTTTTTAAACTGGTAACGGCATTTTCAATAGCATGCGCGAGTTTTAGCGCACCAAAAGTATCATGCATCACCAAATGATAGGCAAGACGTGTTGCCGATTTTTGTCCAATAGTCGGAAGTTGTTGGAGAGCATCGACAAGGCGATTAAATTTTTCTAGGGAACGTTTCATACTGCTATTGTAGCAAAATATCTTTAGTCTTTGTGACTCAAGTAAGCTGTGGTATAATTCGCAAAAAATTTTGGAGATTATGCGTGGAAAATTTGAGTTATTATGAAATTTTAGAAGTTACCAAAAGTGCTAACGGAGACGAAATCAAAAAAGCCTACCGTAAAATGGCAAAACTTTACCATCCTGACCGTAACCCTAATGATGCTACCGCAGAACATAAGTTCAAACTCTGCAATGAAGCGTATCAAGTACTCAGCGACGATCAACAGCGCTCCGTCTATGATCGTTATGGTAAAGAAGGTTTACAAGGCGGTGGCGGACGCAGCCGTGGCGGATTTGATGACCTTGGAAGTGTTTTCGAAGAGATGTTTAACGGCTTTGCAGGCGGTGGCCGCAGTCGTCAATCTCGTGCTCCAAGTGATAAGTTTCCTCTCGACATGGGTGTGGAAATGCGTATCAGCTTCAAAGAAGCCGTTTTTGGATGCGAGAAAGAAGTAACATTCAACGCTAAAACTTCATGTAAAACCTGTAAAGGAACCGGAGCTAAAGACGCGAAAGTCACCAGCTGCAGCCAATGCGGCGGCAAAGGGCAAGTGTATGTCCGTCAAGGGTTCATGACGTTCTCACAGACCTGTCCTGCGTGTCATGGTGAGGGGACAATGGCGAGTGAGAAATGTACCGACTGTAAAGGGAAAAGCTACACCGAAGCAAAAGAAAAAGTCACCGTAAAAGTTCCGGCAGGTATCGATAACGGTAACCGTTTGCGCGTTTCAGGACGTGGAAATATGGGTAAAAGCGGTGTACGAGGAGATTTGTATGTCACATTCGAGGTCGAAGAAGACAGTCACTTTATCCGTAATGGAAATGATGTCTACCTCGAAGTTCCCATCTTTTTCACCCAAGCAGTTCTTGGCGAAGACGTCACGATCCCATCACTCAATGGCGAAGTAACCTTGGAACTCGAAACAGGAACCAAAGACAAACAACACTACCGCTTTAAAGGTGAAGGAATTGCTGACGTCCATGGACATGGCAAGGGGGATATGATCGCCCAAATTACCCTCACCTACCCAAATCGTCTCACGACTGAACAAGAAGAACTATTGCAAAAACTGCAAGCAAGTTTTGGAATCGAATCCAAGCCTCATGAAAGTCTTTTTGAATCGACATTTGAAAAAGTAAAAGGGTGGTTTAAATAAGAGTTCGTCATTCCCACCTTCGCGGGAATGACAAGAAAAGTTACTTCGTAGAACGCTTCGGATACGCCATCGCAATAACAATAGCTACTGTCGCATACGCCCACGGAACGAAATCAGGAACCGGAACCGGATCACCTTTTGCATACGAATGCATTCCTGCAAGATAGTAGTTTACTCCGAAATAGGTCATCAATACCGACGTAAATGCCAATAATGAAATAACACTGAATGAAAAGTCGTTATACGCACCCTTAATCATACGAAGATGGATAACTACTGCATAGACCAAGATAGTGACCAATGCCCACGTCTCTTTTGGGTCCCAGCCCCAGTAGCGTCCCCAGCTCTCATTCGCCCAAACTCCTCCAAGGAAGTTTCCAACCGTAAGAAGAACCAAGCCGATAATAAGACTCATCTCATTGATCGCGTTGAGCTCTTTGATCGCTAAATTCAGACGCGCTTCATTGTTTGGATTTTTGAGGATAAATAAGATGAGAGTAATCATCCCAAGTAAAGCCCCAAGCCCCAAAAAGCCATAGCTCGCTGTAATCATAGAAACGTGAATACTCAACCAGTACGATTGAAGCACCGGTACTAGATTGGTCACCTGAGGATCCATCCAGTTTAAATGCGCAACAAACAAAATAAGACCGGTTAAAATTCCAGTAGCGGCTAACGTAATCGGCGATTTGCCTGAAAAGATAAATCCGGCCAATACCGTTGCCCAACCGATATAAATCATCGATTCGTAGCCATTTGACCATGGTGCATGACCTGAGATGTACCAACGCATTGCAAGACCTGCGGTATGAGCAAAAAAGAAGAGGATCAAGAGTCCCAACGTTGCTTTGCTAAAAAACTCTAACTTGAAATCAGGTTTCAAGATTTTGACAAACGATAAGATCAACAAGATAAAGCCTACCAGAAAATACAAAGGCCACAGTTGCTCAAAGATATTTGTTTTATTGTAAAAAACCTCAACAGCAAGTTTGCTCTCGCTAGGATAAACACTTGCACCTGCAAAATGCTGGTATTTGTCAATCAGAGTCAATGCTTTATCAGCTGCAGTCCAATCTCCGCTTTTCAGGGCAGCATCAACAGCACTGAAATATCCTACTGCCATCATCCGTACCATTTGAGCATCTTTAGGATCAAGAGTCTGTAACGCTTCGATGGTGGCATTCCATTTGTTCGCTTTATCATTCGCTTTTGGCCACATCTGAATCAATGAACCCGTATAGACCATATAAGCAACGTTCACCCGTTCATCTATTTGCAATAATGTTTTATCAAATTTATCCCGTTTTCCCGGAGCTTTTCGCGTCGCTTCATCCACTAACTGTGCTAACTTATAGCCTGTTATATCATCTGGGAATTCAAAAAACTGTGAAAAAGCCGCTGTTTTAGCCTCAGCTGGAAGACCGATGAGTTTGTTAACATCCTTGTCTCCCACTTTTATCATCGCAATCTCGCGCCATGCATCCGGACGAAGCATCATCCCTAAAATGACTTGATTAGGAGAAAGCCCCATAACATTATTACTACGACTGAGTTTTGATAAAATTTCATTCGAAAGGGTATCCAGTGGTTTCATTCGTCCGCTGGAATCTTGCACTACCAAATGACCGAATTTATCGGCATGAGCAGCATCAAAACTTTTTGCCGTTTGGATAACAGGGTTTTCAGCCTCCACCGCATGAGAATTTGTCCCCATAAACATAATCGCCATCAAGGCAAACGATGCCGCGATTTTTTGAGCATCCAATTTTTTGAGTTTTTCACTCAATCCATTGAAACGACCATTTTTAACAATCAACACACCAAACATTCCTATTGCCAATAACAAATATCCGATATAGGTAATCAATGTCCCTGGGTCTTTATTAACAGAGAGAACAGTTCCCATTTCATCTTGATCAAATGAGGATTGGAAAAAACGAAAGTTTTCATAGTCAAGAATATGGTTCATGTAAATACGAAACGGCATTTTAACCCCTGCACGCTCATCAATAAGCGTTACTTCACTCGCATACGAAGCGGGTGACATTGAGCCCGGATAACGCTCGAGCTGGAAATCATTAAGGGCAAGAGCAAATGGCAATTTTCGCTCAATCGAACCATAATCAACATTGACGCTAACATCACCCAATATTGCAGTTGAATTTTCACCCACAACTCCAGGGCTACCTAAAGCCACTACATTTTCACTTTTACCCCCACGACTTACTTTGAGTGTAAGAGCATCTTGCCCTTGTACCATTGGCCCTTTTGAAGGTGTGGAAACAAGTGCCATCGAAGCTTTTGGTAAGAATGCACGTAAAACAAAACCGCTTTGAGTGGTTTGAAAAAGAGTCCGATTCGTTAGAACATTTTTTCCGACTGTTATCGCATGTGGCTGCTGGGTATCCATGTTTAATGCGTTAAGGTTAACAGGAGTGTTCATAACTACCTTGTCTCCCTCTACGCTCAAAGCAATAACCGGTTTTTGAAATGTTTTATTCGAAGCAAAATCAATCACGACATCATTCGCCTCATAAAAATCACCCTGCTTCAAACTCACTTGCTCTCCGCCAGCACCCGCAGTAATCATCATGTTTAAAATCGGAGAACCTTTAGGATCGGCAACCGCTTCGTAGTGAGCATTTCCCATATAGCTCTCAAGCTTTACATCGATCATTTCTCCGCCAATATCTAGCTTTTTCTCAAAATGATTTTCTGAGCGTTTAGAAAGATACAATTGTTCTTGGAAGTTGTATTCTTTCTCCCCTTTTTTGACGGTAAAGCTGATATAGGGTTCAGCACTTACTATTGCATTAGCAGATTCACCTTCGCGAATGTGCATTGTCCCCTCATAACCCATATAACGAGTCACGGCAGCACCGATAAGAATAATCAAAAATGCGACGTGAAAGGTAAATACAAGCCATTTCCCATTACGTGCCATTTTAAATTTAAGGATATTCAACGTAAGATTGAGGGCTAATAATCCCAGCACAATCTCAAACCATCGTGCATTGTAAATATCTGCTTTTGCGCTCATCGTTCCGTAATCATTTTCAACAAAGGTAGCATAACCGATGGTGATTGCAAAGAGCAACATTAAAGCGGCCATAGTTTTCATGGAGCTCAATAGAGAGTAAATTTTATTCATTAAAAGACCTGTCTTGATAAGATTGATGCAATTGTAGTCGCACTTCGGTAAATATATGTTAATTGTATGTTAATCATTAGACGCCCTCAAGGATCATCGCTTCAGAAAGTCGTTTAAACGCGGCAATATTCGCCCCATCCACAAAATTTCGTTCACGTCCGTACTCTTTTGCCGTTAAAGAGACCCGTTTATAAATCTGACACATGATCTCGTTGAGTTTACGGTCTACTTTGTCAAAATCCCATTTCTCCATCGAAGCATTTTGAGACATCTCAAACTCACTCACCGCAACTCCTCCTGCATTAGCAGCTTTGCCCGGTACAAATAAAACTCCGTTTTTCTGAAATACTTCAATAGCCTCAGGTACTGTTGGCATATTTGCCCCTTCCACTATGGTGCGGATACCATTGTTTAACAACGTAACCGCATCGTTAAAAGTTAATTCATTTTGAGTTGCACATGGAAATGCCGCATAACACGGAGTACTCCATACAGCATGCGCTTCATGCGGATAATCTTCTTTTTTAGTGTAAACGCAATCAAACCGTTGCAGTATATAATTTTCCAGTGATAATCGTTTTCCATTGCCTTTAAGACTTTTCAGTAAAAGAAGATCAATGCCGTTTGGATCATAAATAGATCCTTCGCTATCACTGCACGTGACCACTTTCGCACCAAAATATTGAAGCTTTTCAATCGTATGCAATGCCACATTTCCAGCACCGCTCACACAACATACTTTACCCCACAGTGAATCGCCAAACTCTTCTTTTAACATCTCCACCGTGAAATAGACAACACCGTATCCTGTCGCTTCCGGACGCATCAACGACCCTCCAAACGCATACGGCTTTCCGCTTAGAACCCCATCATAATTACGTGTAATCTTTTTGTACTCTCCAAACAAGAATCCGATTTCACGAGTACCTACCCCAATATCTCCCGCAGGAACATCCAGCCGAGCACCGATGTATTGATGAAGCTCTCGCATAAAAGCATGGCAAAACTTCATAATTTCAAAATCACTCTTCCCTTTTGGGTCGAAATCCGATCCCCCTTTGGCACCGCCTATGGGTAATCCGGTCAAAGAATTTTTAAAAATCTGCTCAAATGCCAGAAATTTTAAGACTCCCGAATTCACACTGCTGTGAAAACGAAGACCCCCTTTGTAGGGTCCAAGGGCATTATTAAACTGCACACGATAGCCATTGTTGATGTGCACATTATTATTGTCATCCAACCATTGGACTTTAAAGCGAATTTCGCGATCAGGAACAATAAGACGCTCTAAAATAGCATACGTCTGGTATTTCGTATCACTTTGAAGAATTGGTTCTAACGAATTCAGCACTTCACTTACTGCTTGAATAAATGTGCCATCCATGGCGCAGTTGGTACGTTCTAAATTGGCTAATATATTTTCAATCATTTTTTCTCCATTATATCATCTGATATTACGCAACAAATCTCCGTTCGTGGTGAGCTTGTCGAACCATAAAAATTACCCTTCGACAGGCTCAGGGCGAACGGAATAAAAACTTCTTAATATAACATTTCAAAATTATAAAAGAACTCTAATGGCTTTTTTTTCGTGACAAAAATTTATTAAGTCCATCCGCAAACTCGCGAACTGTTTTAGCGCCGATTGCGGCTGGACCGCCTGTAATTTCACCAGAATTTCGTAACTCTTCCATCAGATTTCGCATTGCAAGAAGGTGCTTGATGTTGTTCTCATCGTAAATTGTCCCGCGCGGATCGAGCGCTATCGCTCCGATCGTGACGATACGATCTGCCAGTGGAATATCAGCCGTAATCACCAAGTCCTGCGGCTCACAAAGCTCTGCAATACGGTGATCGGCTTCATCAGGCCCTTGTGGAACAACGTGCATCGAGACATACGAGACATTAGGTATGGAGATGTTTTTATTGGCGATAAAAAGGGTGGGAATTTGACGTTTTAGTACCGCGCGAAGCAGTACCTCTTTGAGTGCATTGGGAAACGCATCAGCATCGACGAGTATTTTCATAAAAGATTATCTACCGCGTCCTCGGCTGTCTTCACGTCGTTGGCTATTACTTCTGCCTTCACCGCGATTGGGCTCACTGCGTCTAGCGCTATCACGCTTTTGTCCTTGAGGCTTACCGCTTGGGGAGTGTCCGCCGCCGCTGTTTCCACGACCGCCTCCGCCGCCACGTCCTTGAACGATAGGCATTGCCATGATGGAAGGATCAGGCTCAAACCCAGCGATAATATCACGATCCAATTTACGATTAATCAGACGCTCAATTCCCTTCAGATAATCATATTCATCCACACATACAAGAGAGATTGCTTCACCCTCATTACCTGCACGTCCGGTACGTCCGATACGGTGAACGTAATCTTCTGCAATGTTTGGCAATTCGAGATTAACAACATGAGGAAGCTGATCGATGTCCAAACCACGTGCCGCGATGTCCGTTGCTACAAGGATTTTAACCACACCCGCTTTGAAGTCACTCAACGCTTTGGTACGTGCCGCTTGACTTTTATTACCATGAATCGCCGCTGAACTGACACCGATTTTTTGAAGGTAATCAGAGAGTTTGTTGGCTTGGTGTTTGGTACGGGTAAATACGAGGACTTGTTCCCAGTTATTTTCTTTGACCAAATGACCGAATAAAGCACTTTTCTTAGCACAATCTACCAAGATAACGCGTTGTGTTACCAGTTCACTTGACGTATTACGACGAGCTACTTCGACGATAGCAGGATTACGTAAAATCGACTCACACAATGTCTTGATCTCATCCGAATAGGTTGCAGAGAAAAGAAGGTTTTGGCGTTTTTGAGGCAACACCGAAATAACACGGCGGATGTCTTTAACAAATCCCATATCCAGCATACGATCCGCTTCATCGAGAATCAGCATCTCTACATTACGTAAGTCAATCGTCCCTTGAGACATATGATCCAGTAATCGTCCTGGAGTAGCGATGACAATGTCAACACCTTGACGCAAAGCAGCAACTTGTGGCTGTAGCCCAACGCCACCAAAAATGATTGCACTTTTAAATTTAAGGTGTCTTCCGTAGGTTTTAACACTCTCACCTACTTGAGCTGCAAGCTCACGAGTTGGAGTCAAAATAAGAACACGCACATGACGTGGTGCTTTTGGGTTGTGTACTTTGCGAGAAAGAATTTCCAACATTGGAAGAGTAAATCCAGCAGTTTTTCCCGTACCCGTTTGGGCACCTGCGAGCATATCACGTCCTTCTAAGATAAACGGAATGGCTTGCGCTTGTACGGGAGTTGGGGTTGTGTAACCCTCTTCAGCAACCGCTTTTAAAATCGGGGCCGATAGTTTTAAGTCTGAAAATAACATTAGTAAGTTTCCTTTGGGTGGTTCAAGCAGACAAACAATGCAAGGTTATTAAATAGTGCAGATATTGAGCGGCTTACGGAATTTTCCGTTTTGATAGCCGCATTATAGCGAGTTTTTAGCTCAAACGTGTAGCTAACTCACGCTTATACTCTTCTAAATCAAACGATGCGATTTGTGCCACACCACTTTCTACAGCAGCCTGTGCGACACTGGCAGAGACTTCGACGATCAGGCGTTTATCGAAAGGTTTGGGAATGATGTACTCTTTTCCAAACGTCAGCTTCATTCCATATATTTCGTTAAGATATTCTGGAATCTCAGCACGAGCCAGTTGTGCTAATGCGTGAGACGCTGCCATTTTCATCTCGGTATTAATAATACGTGCCCGTACATCCATCGCTCCACGAAAAATAAAAGGAAAACCGAGGACATTGTTCACTTGGTTGGGGAAATCACTTCTACCCGTGGCGATAATCGCATCGGGTCGAGCTGCTTTCGTATCTTCGGGGAAAATTTCAGGAGTAGGATTGGCTAGGGTGAAAATGATAGGTTCAGGTGCCATTGTCATAATATGTTCTACAGTAAAACTCCCCGGCTTAGAGAGTCCGACTACAACATCTGCCCCTACAAATGCATCCTCAAGTGTCATCCCCTCAGGTGCCAAAAATTCTCTTTTTTGTTCGTTCAAATCACTGCGTCCGTCATGAATAAGACCTTTTGAATCGCTCATAAAGATAGTTTTAACCCCCATAAATCGATACAGACGTGCGCAACTAATCGCAGCTGCACCCGCACCGACTACCACCACACGTATCTTATCAAGCTCGCGTGATGTCAATAAACATCCATTGATAATAGCCGCACTCGAAATCACTGCCGTACCATGCTGATCGTCGTGCATTACAGGAATATTCAGCCTCTCCACAAGCCGTCGCTCGATCTCAAAACACTCAGGCGCTTTGATATCTTCGAGATTTATCCCCCCAAATGTCGGTGAGATCGCCGCTACCGCATCGCAAAATCGCTCAATGTCGGTTTCATCCACTTCGATGTCATACGCATCCAAATCACTAAATTTTTTAAATAAAACGGCTTTACCTTCCATAACAGGTTTCGAAGCCAATGCTCCGATATTTCCAAGACCTAAAACCGCCGTACCATTGGAAATAACCCCAACAAGATTACCTTTAGACGTATAACGATAAGCATCATCAGGATTTTTTTCTATCTCCAGACAAGGAGCTGCAACCCCTGGAGTGTACGCCAGACTCAGGTCGTTTTGAGAAGCAAAAGGTTTGGTGATTTGAGTGGCGATTTTACCCGGACTGGGAAATTCATGGTAATTTAATGCATTTGCATTGATAGCTGTATCGTGATTCAAAAGGTTCTCCTAAATTATAGTCATTAAATGTTTATTCACTCACACATCGTGCATACGAAGATTCCGTTTTAACGACGCTAGCAACGGAACCAAGCTTAAATCCGACCGCATACGCTTCGTGCTCATTGAGCGTGTCGCTCGTCCAGTAGTAACGGTGCATCATAGGACCAAAAAATTTCATATCCACACTCGGACGAATAAAGGCTGTATCAACGATACCGTACAGTTCATCTGCCGTAGGAAGTCGCCACATCCGTCCGTTCAGGCTTAAATTCTCACACATCTCTTTGGCTGATTCATACGTATATTTACGTTGCTTATCCGTCGCATCAAGTGAATGCCATAGTAATTCTGAGCCGTTATCTTCCGTCCCTTGAGGCGTTAAAGCATAGTCACGCATTTGTTTACTATCAGGAATGTTGGTACACGCAGCAGCAATTTTTTTCGTCGGAGGGGATAAGGTAATATTACGCTCTTTTGGAAAAAAACTGTAGCCAATCATAGCAACAATCCCGCCATCACCTTCACTGCCCGTACCTACTTCAACGTCACCGGAAGGTACTTTTGTTGCGGACCAATAGCTAAATCCAGCCATAAAAGGGGTATTTTCAGGAAGTTTATACAACTCGCGTATAGACAGCGCCCTCCAACTTGTACCCAGATCACGACAATATTGAATAGCATTTTCTTGTGTCAAGTTTTCAGATGAAGAAAGATGCACTTGGGCGCTGGCGGTAAAACTCAACACACTCACAAGAATGAAACTATATTTTTTCACAATATTCTGCCAGCAAACCGCCACGCAGTCTTTCGCTTACTTCAGCACCAGAGAGTTTTTTAACAATAGCCAAACCAAAGCAAATCGCCGTAGCAGGACCGCGAGACGTCATAATGTTGCCCGTTTGAACTACAGCGCTTTTATCGCCTTGATAGCCGGCGACTTTGATCTCATCTTCGACACTTGGATAACAGGTATATCCCTCTTTGAGAACGCCTGCTGTGTAAAGAGCATACGGTGCAGCACATATCGCACCGATATTTTTGCCTTTAGCATCCATCTCTTTTAGCAATGTCTGAACAGCGTGATTATGTGCCAATGCTTTCGTACCGCCCATGCCGCCGGGAAGAACGATCATGTCAAGTTCATCCGCACTGATACCTTCGATAACACGATCACACTGTATCGTAATACCATTAGCACCTTTGACAAGCATATGCTCATCCAATGCACCCATAATCACTTCAATACCGGCACGACGAAGGACATCGATAATATTCACCGCTTCAATCTCTTCAAAACCTGTTGCAATAGGGATTAGAACTTTTGGCATCATGATTCCTTTATTACTTTTTCTAAAATTATACTCAGAATATTAAAAGAGTCTATTGTTATTGAAAAACTATAAAAGAATATGAAGACTTTATCAGAAAAAAAGCTGGATTCCCGTTTTCACGGGAATGGTACAAGAGAATATTAAGAAGAGAAAGTTACTTTACTTTTTCCATGTATTCACCCTCAACGGTGTTAACACGAATGATATCACCCTCAAGTAAGTGATAAGGAATTTGTACAACTGCACCTGTTTCAAGCGTTGCAGGTTTTTTAGAACCGCTTGATGTGTCACCTTTGAAGTTTGGTGGTGTTTCAACGATTTTAAGTTCCATGATTTCAGGAGCATCAACGCTGATTGCTTTGCCGTTGTGCAAGATGATTTGAACGTTTGTGCCGTCTTTGATCCATTTACTTGCATCTTCACATTGCTCATAGCTAAGACCCAATTGTTCAAAGCTCTCGTTGTCCATGAACTGAAGCATTTCGCCGTCATCATACAGATATTGCATGGTTTTATGCTCGATATTTGGAACCTCGAATTTATCGCCCGCATGAATCGTTTTTTCAACTACTTTTCCGTTCAAAAAACTTTTAACTTTACAACGAACAAATGCTGCACCTTTACCAGGTTTGACGTGTTGAAAATCGATTACTCTGTACGGTACACCCGTGATTTCGAGGCGTACCCCTTTTTTAATATCGCTCATTCCGATGGTTGCCATGTCTTCCCCTGTATATAATTGCCCGAATTTTACCCTAATTGGCTTTGAATTTCAAACCCTGATATTTTTATGGTATCATCTTGGATAGATTATGACCATTTTGACTCTTTTAAACTTGTAAATAGTATAATTGTATTATCTATACTATAAGTATCACAAATAAATCACAAGGATGGTTACTCCCAATGGCATCTCCCACTCAACGATTAACACTTGCGCTACTTTTAAGTGTTCTCAATCTCAGTGCAGCTCCGTTATCTCTCAATGAAGCGATTGCACTCCTCAAAGAACAAAATTTAGAGATAAAAGCAGCCTCTTTGGACGCTAAAATTGCCCAAAATGATGTTTCCCTTTCTCAAGGCTACAGTTACGGTGCGCTCGATTTTACGCAAAACGTTGTCCGCTCCAACGATGCCGGAAATGTATTCGGATTTAAACTCAGTTCACGGGAAGCGACGTTTGGGGATTTTGGTGCTCAAGAATTTATGGCTAGTGCTGCTAGTGTTACTGGTCCAGATTACGTAACCCCTCCTAACAATCTCAATTATCCAGGCTATCAAAACTTTTTTCAAAGCAAGCTCACCTACGCTATTCCTCTCTATACGGGTGGAAAACTTAGCAGTTATGAAAAAATATCGCAACAAATGGAAAAGATCAAACAGCTTGACACCACCAAGGTAACAGCAGAAAAAATCTATGAAATTCGAAAAAGCTATTACGATATGGCCCTTCTCGATCACTCTATTGACAAATTGCAAGTGATTCAAAAAAACATTGCAACCTTGCAAGCTACTACCCAGCAAATGTTTCAAGAAGGGTATGCCAAAAAAGTTGATTTACTCGAAGTTGAAGCCAAAAAAGCCAATGTCGATCGAATGATTTTGGAGATGCAAGCCAATAAAAAACTTCTCTACCACTATTTAAGCTTTCTCCTAAATCAAAAAGTTAGTGACATAGTGACACCTTCCGATGATCGTGCTTCTGCTGCAATTACGGAAGCGGATGTTATGGCACATAACAGTGACCTAAAAAAAGCTTCTCATGGATTGGAAATTCGTTCCTCCATGATTGATGTGGCAACAGCTCCGTATCTTCCAACCGTCGGTGTATTTGCCGAAGCGTCCAGTGCGGACAATACGTTCTTAGGAAAATTTAGCGATCATGCTGCCTACACGATCGGTGCACGACTGACCTGGAACTTGTACAACGGCGGAATTGATGCACACACTCTGGAAAAAGCACGGATTGACCATCTTAAAACGTCAACCGAAGTAGAACTCGCTAAAAAAGGGATTGCCCTTCAGTATGACAAAATTCAAACCGAAATCGAAAGTTTGGATTATCAAGTTAGCAGTTTGGAAAAAGAACTCGATCTCTCAACCCAGATCTACAAAAATTATGAAGGACGCTATCGTGAGCATCTCACCTCAATGAGTGATCTTATCATCAAACAATCTCAGCAAATCGAAAAAATTATCAATCTACAAATGGTTAAAAATCAACGAAACGAGCGTATTTTTGCTCTCGAAAAACTAAGCTATGGAGCCAATCAATGAAACTTATCTTTTCTCTTCTCACCCTAGGTGCTGCTTTAAATGCAGCAGGGCTTATTCTTTCCGGTGTTATTATCTCCGACAACCAAAAAATGATTACCAGTCGAAACATGGGGTTTGTCACTTCCGTAAACGTCTCCGAAGGTTCACGTGTTCGTAAGGGTGATTTACTCTATTCAATCGACTCAAGAGAGATCGATTCCGCTAAAACCCAAGTTGAGATGGGGATTGCTCAAGCGGAGCTCTCCCAGCAAATGTATCAAAATCAATATGAAAATCTCAAAGTAAATCTTGAACGTCATCGACGTTTGTACAAACAAGACATGGTAAGCCGTTATGAAGTTGAAAATCTTGAACTGGCCGAAAAAAATCTTAGAAATACCATTAAAATTTCCGAGCGCCAAGTCTCTCAAGCCAAAGCTCGTCAAAAAGAGATCACCAACCAATACCAATATCTACAAATTGTAGCTCCAAACAATGGTGTGGTTATTTCTAAAAATATCAAAGTAGGCGAAATGGCAATGCCAGGCATGCCCGCAATCGTACTATCAGACTTAACAACTCTTAAAATCGAAGTTGAAGTGGCTGAAAGCAGTTTAAGAATGGCTCCGATCGGTAAAAAAGTGAAAGTATCCATCCCCTCAACAGGGTTTATCGGAATCGGAACCATCAGCTCCGTTGTCCCAAGCTCTAATCCTATGACCCATACCTTTAAAATCAAAGTCTCCTTTAGCGCAAAACAAACCGTCTACCCTGGAATGTACGCTACTGTTGAATTATATTAGGAGTTTTGATGTCCTCTCATAGCGCACCTTATCACCCTAAAGATTATGCTGGAAAACTTGCACATGGTTTTTTACGTAATCCGCTCACCCCTATTTTGGGAATATTCCTCATCATTATTGGCTACATTGCCCTGATGCTCATGCCGCGTGAAGAAAATCCTCAAATGGTTGTCAGTGGCTCAACCGTTATCATTGCCATGCCTGGCGCTACCGCAAATGAGATTGAAAATGTCATTGTCAAACCGTTAGAGCGAAAACTAAAAGAAGTCAAAGGGATTGAAAGTATCCACGGAATGGCGATGGATAATGTTGCCGTCATCAATGCCGCTTTTTTTATAGGTGAAGCAAAAGAGGACTCAAACCTCAAAATATATGACAAAATTATGCAAAACATGGGCATTCTCCCCAAAGGTGCCATGCAGCCGATTATTAAACCTCTCGACATTGACGTCGATATTCCTATCGTATCGGTCGCTTTTTACTCTAATAATTCGGCTATCGATCCTACTATTCTTTATGATCGTGTCAAATTCATGCAACATCACATTAACGGACTTCCTAACGTTGCTGTTACCGATATCAAGGGCGCGAAAAAACACCAATTTAACGTCCAAGTCGATATTAATCGCCTCTCAGGTTACAATCTCTCACTGGGCCAGATTGTCCAGTCCGTTCAAGCACTCTCTTACAATGTTCCTGAAATAAAAGGGAAAACAGAGGCAAATGAGATCGTAATGATCGGAGTTAAAAATGCCATTGAAAGTGTTGACGATGTCGGTAATATTATCGTCGCACAATACGGCGGTTCTGCCATCTATTTGCGTGATGTAGCCACAGTAACCTCAGGACAAGACATTCAAAACTTCAAATCCGCACTCGTAAGTGTCAAAGGAAGTGACGGCAATTTTTCTCCTCTCAAAGATCAAGTGACCCTAACCGTTTCAAAACTGCAAGGGACGAATTCCGTTATCATCGCCGATGCCGTGAAAACTGAACTGACCAAATACAAATCACTTATGGAAGCTCAAGGAATTCACTACGTTATTACTCGTAATGACGGTGAGCGTGCGAATGAAGCGGTAAATGAGCTGGTTTTTCACCTCTTGCTCTCCATCGTGATCATCGCCATCTTGCTTGCCTTTGTTTTGGGATGGAGAGAATCGCTTATCGTTACCTTTACGGTTCCTGCTATTTTGGCGATTACTCTCTTCATTGCTTATCTTACAGGTCAGACGATTAACCGTATCACCCTCTTTGCATTCTTGCTGAGTCTTGGATTGTTGGTCGATGCTGCGATTATCGTTATTGAAAATATTCATCGCCATTTTCACGCTCCGAATGCACATGAAAGGGATGCAGATCAGTTGATGATCGAAGCCACCGACGAGATTGGAGCACCTACCAATATTGCCACACTCGCCATTATCTTGACCATGGTTCCTATGGCTTTTGTTGGACAGATGATGGGTCAGTTTATGAAACCAATCCCTGCAAATGTCCCTGTTGCACTCGTCGCATCGCTCTTTGTTGCTTACATCTTTACCCCTTATTTGGCAATACGATTGCTCAAAAAACCTCAACATCCTACAGAGGCTCACTAATGTATCAAAAATTTGAAAATTATCTATTGGCTGTTCTCAATTCTTCGTCTAAAAAAAAGCTATTTCTTTGGCTGACCCTCGCTGCATTTATCCTCTCGATCGCGATGATACCGACGGAACTTGTCATGGCAAAAATGCTTCCTGGAAAAAATAATGACACGTATTCGGTCTACATTGATCTCCCAAGCGGAAGCTCGATCGAGCAAACACAGCGCGTTAGCCAATGTGTCACTACAATTCTTCAAAAAGAGCCTGAAGCACTCGATATGGAAGTCTTTTTAGGTTCAGGTTCACCACTTGATTTTGCAGGACTTATCAAAGGCTCTCATTTCAAAAATTCAGAAAATGTCGCTGAAGTCGTTCTCAATCTTACTAAGAAACACGACCGTTCTGAGCCTTCTTATATGATGGTGCAGCGTCTTCGTCCAGAAATACAAAAACAATGTGAAAACATCATCCCTCAAACCAATATCAAATTTATTGAACCGCCGGCAGGTCCTCCAACGATGGCTGCTATCGTAGCAGAAGTATACGGCAGCAATGCATTAGGTATCCGACAGCTGAGCGAACGTATCAAAGGTGTCTTTCAACAGACTAAAGGGCTTGTCGATATTGATATCATGCAAGATGAGATTTTTGAAAAGTTCGAAGTACGCGTCAACAGTGATAAGATTGCCCGCTCTGGATTAGACATCAAACATGTCAATGATATTTTGTATCTAGCATTTGAAGGTATGTCCATTGCCGTTAAAAATTCATCGGAAGTCTCTGAGCAAATTCCTATTTTCTTGGTTCTTGACCCTGCAAGTAAAAAATTCAGTTCCAAAGATCTCAATGCAATCTCTCTTAAACTTTCGAGCCTAAAATTGATGAACAGCATGGGAATGATGATTCCCCTCACCGAAGTCGTTGAAATCGTATCGGTAAAATCCAATCCGATGATTGTGACAAAAAATCTCCATCAAATGACGAATGTGCTGGCAGAAACCGATATGGTTTCCCAAGTTTATCCTCTTATGGATGCACGCAATGTTATTTTAGATACCTTTACCGATAACTATGAAATTCATAAAATTGGCCTGTTTAATCTCGAACTTATCGACAAAAAATCCAAAGAACGCTATGAGCTGATCTGGGATGGTGAGATGGAAGTCACCCTCGATACGTTTGTCGATTTAGGAGGGGCATTTATCGCAGCACTCGTCCTTATCTTTTTACTGATGGTTATTTATTATAAGAGCTTTGTTCTCAGTGGAATCATCTTGCTTGGAAGCTTTCTCTCCATCGTAGGGGTTCTTTTCGGTCACTTCATTATGGACCTGTTTACGGCGGATACTTTTTTCCTCACCGCAACCTCACTCATTGGATTTATCGCCCTCATCGGTATCAGTTCACGCAATTCACTTTTGCTCATTGACTTCACCAAATCATTGATGGTCGATAAAGGGATGCCAAAAAAAGAAGCAATTTCTTATGCAGCCGCCACGAGAGCAAAACCTATTTTCCTAACAGCTGCAGCGATAATTCTGGCGTCTACGCTTTTAGCCAGTGATGCAGTATTTGGCGGGTTAGGTGTTTCCCTTATTTTCGGTACCATAGCAGCCGTAGTCGCTTCTTTGATCGTTGTTCCCATCTTACTGGATAATTCGAATCTTGAAAAGCATTTTAATTTTCATGAACGCAAAGCCGTTTCTATTATCGAGCCATAATACGTGCAAGCTTTCAAAACAACCACGTCAAGTGTCAGTACAGCATTAACACAAGCAGCGCAAGAGGGGGGAATTCCGGTTGAAAAAGTTGCTTTTGATCTCCTCTCTTATCAAACTTATTATCGTGGAACTGTGGATGAAGAATGGCGTATTCTAGAAGCTTCACGCCTTGAGGATGTTACTACTGAGGTTGAAATACGAGCTTCTCCTTTTGAAGTGCGTCAAGAGTATCAGCTTATTATGCACCCCTTGCAAGCTCATCCCTACTTTGACCTTCATCTGAGTTTAGCATCAGATAAAAATAAAACTAAAGCTGTTATTATTATCAACCCATCTTCTGTCCTTCCACTGAAAAAAGGGATTCAAGACTATATCAAAGAAGAAATTCGCTCCAAAAAACTTCAAGCAGGCTTACTTATTGGCATCACGGATAGTGACCTTGATGTCCAAATCAAGCAATTGCTTCTCAAGATTCAAAAAGAGGGAGCACTTCATGAACCCTATCGGATAGGTGTCACCAAGTTCTTCCCACCAATACAGCCTGTTAACGACAGTGTAGTGCTCCACTATAAAAAAGAGACTCACGACAAGAAGCTTATCGAAGGTGTCCTTCCCGATGATTTGATCTTTGAATATATTTTTGCCGTCAATGGTCGAAATGGTCGCAGTTGTACGGGAGAGTACCTCCACGCAGGAGAACCTTTAATTCGCTATGCCAATGCAATAACGATTGACCACGAAACGATTCGAGCCGAAGAAGATGCTCTCTCTATACGTTTCTATGCCAAACAATCAGGCTACGTTCAACGCATCAATGGTATTTTTTCCATCGCACATGAACTTCGATTAAAACATGCAAGTTTCAAAGACACAGGCTCGATTGAAACGGGAAGCGATAAAGATATTCATCTAAAAATAAACCGTGAGGATCTAACCAAAGATGCAGTCGGTTCAGGAATTACCATTGATGTTCAAACACTTGATGTTCAAGGAACCATCGGAAGTAATACAAAGATTCAAGCATGTGAACTCACTATCGGTGCGCAAACTCATAAAAAATCGTTCATCGAAGTTCAAGAAAATGCAACTATTCATCTCCATCGAGGTGATTTAAAAGCCAAAAATGCCACTATAGAAATTTTGGAAGCAGGAAGAGTAGAAGCGCAAACGGTTCATGTTAGTAAAATGATGGGTGGAGAGATTATAGCCGATCATGTTGTCATTGATATTCTCTATTCCAATGCCAATATTACCGCGCTAAAATCGATCACCATCCAAAGTATTATTGGAGATGGAAACAACCTCATTATCAATCCAAGAGCTATTCCCTCTTATTTAGAACAAATCAATATCCTGGAACTGCAACTAAAAGAAGTTTATACACAAATTCAGGAAAAAGGGAAACATCTTTTGGGTAAAGAACTTGCCCTAAAAGAGCAATTAAACCGCATCAAACAAACCCAAGCAAAAATCAAAGCAGCTCTTGCCCAAAATGCTTCTCCAATAAAAGCCGATGTAGTACGCGTCCAACAATATAAACATTCCCTTTCTCAGCTCTCAGATGAAAAAACAACGATCAAAGAACTCGAAGAACATGCTCACTCCATCGAAAACGATTTATCTATGCTCTATGATGCAGACGTGCATGCAACGATCACCCATCATGGAACGTACAATGGACATACTCGTATCCTGTTTATAGATCCAAAAACATCCCAAAAGTATGCATCATCTCCGCAAGGAAATATTTTACATATTCGACTTCGCCGCGAAGGTGAAGATAAAAAAATTATCTTTGAATCCTAATAAAAATAAACTTCTTTCATTCAAACCTAGAAATTTTATCTTTTTGAGGTAAAACTCTTAGCATGAAATTATCAAACCTAACCCTAACTGCTCCCTATCTCGACCTTGATCCGACTCCGCTTAAAAATCTAATCCCAAGTACATTCTCAAAAACTACATTCTCCAAGAAGCCATCGACTTAGCCGAAAAAAACGATTTTCCCCTCGTCAATGACTTACTCCTATTGGCGCAAAATCCGTACGATGAACACGAAAAATTCGAGCGCTGTGCAGGCATAACACCAGCTCAAAATCAGAATTTAAAGCTAAGCTGCTCGTCGTAAAAAGAAACTTATTTCAAATTCTGTTAACTGAAGATGCTCTCGTCATACCCGCGTAGGCGGGCGAAGTGCCCTTGGGTGTATCCAGCTAGATTCCCGTCTTCACGAGAATGACGGGATACGTATTCATTATTAAAAGTAGACAGTATTACAAAAACGACGTTGCCGATTGAAGGGTTTTGAAAAAAAGCTTTTGTCGGCTTCGGAGATAATTTTTTGCCTCTTCCATCTCATGACCACCCAAAAGTATCGGGTATATCTTTTTACCCCACTCACGCTCACACAACTGTACGATAGCAAGTGTGTCAGTCATGCACTGAGGAGTTACGAGCAGATAGATCAAATCAACACCCTCAAATTTACTCACAACTTCTAAAGTCTTCTCATATCGGTTTGCCATAGCATCCCCGATAATGTCCACGGGATTATTCTTGGACCAGTTGGAGGGAAGTACCTCATTCAGTGCATCTAGTTCAGCGTCACTGAGAGTATAAAGCGTTTTACCCTGATCGATGATATAATCGGTCAAGATCGTAGCCGGACCGCCGGCATTGGTTACGATGAGAATATTATTGACTTCATTGGAAGGATTAAACAAAAGTGCCTCGATATTCTCCTCTATCTTTGCCCCCACCGATTCGATAAGCCCTTTAAACATCGCATAATTTCCGCTGAGATTGCCCGTATGCGAAAAAGCCGCTTTCTTACTTTGAGCAGATTTCCCTGTTTTAAAGATATAGATTTTCTTTTGACTTTCCCGAATCGCTCGCAAAAACTCTTTGCCGTTTTGTATCCCTTCGGCATAGATCGAGATAGTGTTGCACGTTTCTTCTCTGTTGAGCATATCGATCATCTCCGCAAAGTCTAAATCCACCATATTACCGCTCGAGACGAGATGCGAAAAACCGACTCCCGCATCATACGCTTTATCCATAAGGGCGGACAGTACAGCACCTGATTGGGATAGAAGTGCCAAGTTTCCATTTTTTAATCCATCAATCCCAAACGTTAGATTAAGGTTTTCAGCACCATTGAGATACCCCAAACAGTTGGGACCGATTACATTAAAATTGTGCTCATTGCTCAACGTTGCAATGAGCTGTTCAGACTCATTATCCCCCGTTTCTTTAAATCCTGCGGAGATGATAATAAGATTTTTAAGATTTCTGGGAATTAACTCTTTAATAGACTCTATAACGGTGTTTGAGGGGATCATAATAACCGCCGTATCGATATCTCCCTCTATGTGCGCAATACTGGTATAAAGTTTTTTACCGAAAAGTTCACCCCCCTTAGCATTCACAAAAAACAGCTCACCGCCATAACGCAGAGAATTTTTGGCGATAGAGTAACCGACTTTGGTCGGATCCGAAGAGGCACCGATGAGCACGACCCTTTGGTTAGTAAAAAACGGAGGTCTATTTTCTCGTAGCGCTCCTAGTTTTTCAGGTTTCGGTTCCCCTTTTTTGATACGGGCATCGGCAATTTTCAACCCTTCTTGGCTCAGTATTACCGGATTAAAATCGAGTTCTATAATGTCAGGATTAGCCTTGGCAAAGTTTTGGACACGCCGAATAAATGCAACAGCGGTATCAATACTAAAATCAAAACTCCGGAAACCTTCAAAGACTTTGGATATTTTAGTCAGTCCAATAGCACGTTGTATCTCTGCATCGTCCGCATAAATATCAATATAACAAACATCTTTATACAGTTCTAAAAATACACCACCCATCCCAAATACAATGGTTTTACCAAATATATCATCGTCCACAAGCCCCACATACAGTTCAATACCGCTTACCATCTGTGTTGCGATAAATCGGTCAGTTGCGTCGAGAAGTACCTCTTTGGCTCGTATATTAGCAATAATCTCATCTTTGGCGCGTTCTAATGCTTCCATCGAGTTAATATTGAGTTTGACCGCACCAAAATTGCTTTTATGGACTACTTTTTCAGACTCTATTTTGAGTGCAACGGGGAAAAAATCGATCGAAGGAGTTTCAGTCAGTCCAAAAGAGCAATAAGGGGTAATTAAAAAGCCATAATTTTTTAATGTATCGTATATTTGTGATTCAGTCATTGGAGGTATCCCTTTAGGTTTGTGAATAACTAAGTCGTAATCCCTCTTCGCTCATCACAAATCCGTGAATGGCGATTTTCCCTTCATGAACGAGGCGGTGATGATTGGCGCACAAAGGGATCAAGTTATAACGATGATTCATCCCGAAATGTCCGATTGAACCACCCTCATCTGCACTGGCTTGTGGGATGATATGATGCACTTCATCGACCGCTTCATCGCACAGTGCACATTTTGTCAGATACAGTTTGCTGTTGTAGCGGCTCTTTTTGTTTCGTTTGAGCAACGATGCATCGTGCCCATTATCTGTAATACGTCCACGGATTTCGTACGCTTTTTGGATAAACGTTTCATCCATGTGAAGTGATTTTGCAAATTCTAATCCATAGAGGGTGCTGCCGCTTCCACTTTTTAGTTTACGGTCATAAACGAGTTTATCACTCTCTTCATCATAATAGACACCCAAATGAAGTAATACGATCCCTTTTGCTTTTTCGATTTCACTAAGGGATGAAAGCTGATGGAGATGCGTTGCAAAAATGAACAAACTTCCCAACTCTTTGAGCCTTAAAATTGCACTGGCAACAATAGCCAATGCTGATTCTGTTTCCGTGCCGTGACTAATTTCATCTCCTAAAATCAGGGTATTTTCCGTCGCTCGATTGAAAATATTTCGCAGTTCGAGCATCTCTACCGCAAAAGTTGATAGCCCTTTATAGAGATTGTCTTTGGAGACGATACGAGTCAGTAACTTATCGATGGGAGAAAAACGCATCATCGCACACGGAACAAAAAAGCCAGCTTGTGCCATCACCACTGCCAAACCGATACTTTTCATCAACGAGGACTTCCCGCTGGAGTTGATACCATAGAGGAGTACCCCTTTAACATCTTCTCCCTTTGATGCCTCAATCGTCGTATGCTCCTCGAAACTTCTTTGTTCGATAGACCCTAAAAAAAGATCATTGGGGATAAAGATCCCGTTCTCTTCTCGCGATTCTATGAGAGGATGACGCAATCCTACCGTTTCGACAAACGCCTTTGGAACATCATAGACGATTTGAGGACGAACGTATCGAAACTGTGTGGCACACTTGGCACCGCTAAGTGATACATCGACCAACGCCAAAAACGAGATGAGATGCTCAATGGCGTGTGAAAATTTCTTTTCAATGCCCTCTAAATATTCTTGATACCGTTCACGTACTTGAGCGAGCATTCGTGATTTTGCCCCCGCATTTTCGATGGAGAGTTCATCGAGCAACGCAGAGGAAAGTTTGACAGTCGTTTTGAGTTTTCGTATCTGAAAATCACGGAAAAAATGGTGTTGACCCTCTAACGTAAAAAAGCTGTTATGGAGATTCTCTTCAATACTCACATAACGGTTACGAGTCATCACCAGATGATATCCCTCACTCTCCAGCCATCCGATAGAGGCATATCCGCTGCCGTTGTCGAAAAACGTATCGATGTGATCGATAATACTTTGCAACTTAAGCTCATTGGTATTTTGAAGTTGTTCAAGTGCATCGATGGCGGGGTCAATACCCTCGTTAAAAAGATTAACATCCACCTGATCGCGCCGGAATTTGGCACACGATTCAATGACAAAAATTCGTCGTAACTCCGATGCACACAGTGCACACTCTTGAGCACTCGCTTTATCATAACTAATCCCGAGACTCTTTGCATCCTCAAATAATTTTTCAGCAGCCGTAAGTGACGCATAAAAATACGCAAGTTCAAAGGGATGGAGTTTGCCCAGTTTAAGACGACGAAGGATTCGCTCTAAATCATAGACCTCTTTGAGCTTGCTTTCCAAAGGGGCAATATGATCCGTCATCTTTTCGATTAAATCATACCGATCTTCCAAAAGCTTAGCATCACAGATAGGATTAAGCAGTCGCTCACGCAAAAGCCGTTTTCCCATCGCTGTAGAAGTTTTATCGATGAGTTTCAGCACCGTCATCTCATCATGATCACGTGAAATAATACCAAGCTGCTCGCACGCGTTGTTTCCCAAATACATATAACGCGCAGTCCCCAAAAATGTCGGTCGATTCATCTTTTCAATGATAGCAGGATCATGGTCGATGATGGTATGAATCAACACCGCCAACGATTCCGACGTATACGCATACCGTTCCATATCGAGGTACTCAATCGGGCTTAAAAGGGAACGGATTTGATAGATACGCCCAAACAGTTCATTTTGGTAATCAATGCGAAGCCGTTTTTCATTTTTAATGCTGCGGTGATGGCTTTTGAGCTCTAAATAACGATTGACTTCTTCTTCATCGATTTGGGAGTCACAAAACGTCACCACTACTTCCGAGGTTTGATAACTTTGCAGGAGAGTAAATACTTCATCCAGTGCATACGTTTTATCCTCGCGTGACCCGTGAATCTCGTTGATCAGCGTTTTACCCGTACCCACATCAATGGCAGAGTATCCGACCGAATAAACCCCATTATTTTGATCGATGAGTAACGAGGCGATGTAGTTTTCACTAGGTTCAGCTATGTAGTCGAAATTTGTACCGGGAGAGATGATATTGGAGATGTAACGACGAACATGAGGAGGTTCACCTTGCTGACGTACGAGAACAATCGTGTATTTTTTCGACTGAACTAAACGGCTAAGATACCGTTCGATAGAAACACTTGGAACTCCAGCAAGAAGGGGGTTTTGGAGTGAGTTTTCGAGTATGGTTTTATTTTTTCGAGTGAGCTGAATGTTCAGAAATTCAGCGACCTCTTTCGCCTTACCGATTTTCATAAACTCATTATTGACCTCATAGACTTCAAAAAAAGAACCTATTTCGATGATGACGAGGGTATCGGGACCATACTTGGCTTCACACGCAGCCTGAAGCTCAAAATACGTTTCCGAGAGGAGCTTGCTTTTATCCTGTAAAAGTGCCCCTATCTCTTCTGTATTCATCCCTGCTCCGTATTAAAAAGTGGCAAATTATAGCAAAGAGGGACTAAAAGAAGCGTATAGATACTAATTAATGCCCACCCATCACTTTTTCAATTTCTGAGGGCTTATCATGAACTCCAAAACGGTCGATAATCGTTCGTGTTGCTTCATTTTGTCCAACTATTTCAACTTCTTTTCCCATTTTTCGAAGCTTTATAACGGCTTTATCAAGAGCATATACGGCAGATATATCCCAAAAATGAGCTCGTGTTACATCGATAATAACGTTTTTTACCTCTTCCTTATAATCAAATGCATTCGCAAAACGCTCAGCAGAATTAAAAAAGACTTGACCGATAAATTTATACACTCGTGTGCTGCTTGTCTCCTCATACGATTTTTTCCAATACATAAAATGGCTAATTTTATTGGCAAAAAATAACGATGCAAGCAATACTCCCGTAAAGACAGCAAGGGCCAGGTTATGTGTCCATACCACAACGATGACGGTGGAGAGCATAACGATATTAGTCGAAAGCGGAAGTGTTTTTAGTCCCTTGATTGACGCCCAGTTAAAAGTACCAATCGAGACCATAATCATGACTGCGACCAAGGCTGCCATCGGAATTATTTTAATCAAATCAGACATAAATACGACCATTATGAGAAGCAATACCCCAGCAATAAGGGTTGAGAGACGACCGCGACCACCTGATTTAACGTTGATCACCGATTGCCCTATCATCGCACACCCCGCCATTCCTCCGATACATCCTGATGCGATATTTGCAATCCCTTGCCCCTTACACTCACGATTTTTATCGCTGTCGGTATCCGTCATATCGTCGATAATTGTTGCAGTCATTAGTGATTCCAGCAGTCCGACAGCCGCTAATGCTGCCGAATATGGAAAAATAATTTTAAGTGTCTCAAGATTAAACGGTACTTCCGGCCATAAAAAAATTGGTAATGTGTCCGGTAATGCACCCATATCACCAACAGTGCGAACATCAATTCCCATTGCCACGCTTACCGCAGTCAAAACTACGATCGTTACCAAGGGCGAGGGGATAATCTTTCCGATCTTAGGAATGTATGGAAACAAATAGATGATAGCCAGTCCCGCTGCAGTCAAAGCGTACACATGCCATGTCACATTCGTAAGCTCCGGCAACTGAGCCATAAAAATCAATATTGCCAACGCATTTACAAATCCAATTACAACCGTACGAGAGACAAAGCTCATTAACGATCCGAGCTTTAAATAACCAGCTAATATTTGCAGTACACCTGTCAGCAGCGTTGCAGCAAGAAGATACTGCAACCCATGATCTTTTACCAGCGTTACCATAAGCAATGCCATAGCGCCGGTAGCTGCTGAGATCATTCCTGCACGTCCTCCAACGAATGCAATGACGACTGCGATACAAAATGATGCGTACAACCCAACTTTTGGATCGACTCCCGCAATGATAGAAAATGCAATCGCTTCGGGAATAAGAGCAAGGGCGACAACCATACCAGCGAGAATATCACCTCGTATATTGCCAAACCACTCTTGTTTGGTAGACATCAATAACATTTACGCTCCTGTAGATTTATAAAATGAAGTAAAAAAAAGTAAAAAGAAGATGGATTGTCCCCAGGGGGCACTTTTGTGCCCTCGGGTAAAATGGAGAGATTAAATTCGTGCGTAAGAGACGCTAATGCAAGCGTTAAGAGCAGAGAGTTCTTTGAGAGTTTTTTCACTAACAGCAGAATCAACGATAATGACCGCCAATGCTTCTTTGCTTTTGTTACGACCCAAACGGAAATCAGCAATGTTCACTTCATGCGCAGCAAGTAAAGTTCCCACTTGCCCGATGACACCCGGAACATCCGTATTTTTGAACAGGATCATATTTCCTTTTGGTTCAACATCCACACCAAAACCGTTGATGTCAACAATACGCTGTACGTCATCGTTAAACATCGTTGCACTGATTTCGATAACATCTTTATCTGTTGTCAAACGAACGGTTACCAAATTTTTATACACAGGACTTTCAGGAAGTTCTTCCGTATCGATTTTAATATTACGTTCCGCAGCAACAAAATCAGCATTTACATAATTGATTGTTTCACCTGATGTCTCAGCCAACGCACCTACTGTTACAAAAGTAGCAAGTGACGTGACGTATTGTGCAATGTCACCACGTCCACTAACTTTGATTGAAACGATCGGAGCACGATTAATCTGAGAGGCTAAAAAGCCGATTTTTTGTCCCATTTCAAGGAATGGTTTAACAAAAGAAGGTATTTTAGACTCATCGATCGGAAGATTAAGTGCATGAGGATACGCAATTCCTTTTGCCGCTTCGATCGCTTGTTGTGCTGCTTCAAGTGCAATACCCAATTGAGATTCAAATGTATTCGCACCCAAGTGCGGAGAAACACAGATATTGTCCAAATCTAGAAGTTTATTATCGGTTGCAGGTTCTTTGTCAAATACATCAATACCGGCAAAACGTATTTTGCCTGATTTTAGTCCATCATAGAGAGCATCTTCATTGTACAATCCACCGCGTGCACAGTTGATAAGAACTACTCCGTCTTTCATTTTTGCGATTTCATCTGCACCGATCATGCCAACGGTTTCTTTGTTTTTTGGCGTATGAATCGTGATAATGTCACACGCTAAAATATCTTCAAAATTCGTAGTATATTTAGCACCTGCATCCGTTGCTTTAGATGGATGGATATAAGGATCATATGTGATAACATCCATCTCAAATGCTTTAGAACGGATACCCACACGGCTACCGATGTTACCAAAACCGATGACACCCAGCTTTTTACCTTTTAACTCATACCCGTACCATTTTTCACGCTTCCAAACACGTTGGTTTTTGAGATGATCATGAGAATACGGGAACATACGCATGCATGAGAGCATATGAGTCATTGTGAGTTCTACCGCTGCAATCGTGTTTGCAGTTGGTACGTTCATTACGATAATACCTTCTTTAGAGCATCCTGGAATGTCTACATTATCAACACCAACACCTGCACGAACGACTGCTTTGAGCTTGCCTCGAGCGGCTTGGATGAATTTTTCATCGACATCCGTTGAACTGCGAGTAATAGCAACATCCGCTGTTGCAATAACGTCAAGTAATGCTGTTTTGTCCATGTCAGCAGCAAAAATCATCTCAATTTTATCGTCATTACGAAGTAGATTTAAACCCTCTTCATGAATATGGTCACAAACGACAATTTTAAATTTTTCCATTGGGTTAATCCTCTTTGACCGGCGAAAGTGTCGCCGAAATTTGATAGGTTTTAAGTTTTAAGAGGAGATTTGCGAGTGCATTGTAATCATCTGAGTCAATTTCAACACTCATTGCGCTTCCCTCTTGGTTTAAAAGATAGGAAAGATTCGTATTTTTAAGTTCTTGTTTCAAACAAAAAAATTCATACGAATCCTTCAAAAGTACCACTAAATGATACTTATGAGATTTTAGTACGCTTGATTGAGGATCCATTTCGATAACCACTTCGTTAATCGGATAGGAATACTCTTTCTCTTTTGTTAGATGCAATCCATTCATCCAATTGGACGAACTCTCATTACTTTCATCAGACGAAATACTTTCGTGAGAATTTGACTCTTCAACAACTGCAGAAGAAGTTGGATTGATCTGAATCATAAATATAGTAATGAATATAGCAACACAAATGGCTATTATCGGAAATAGCCAATACGCTGCTTTTCGCATATCTTTATTTCAATTGATCTTTAATCAAATCACCAAGACTGTTTGATTCATCATCATTAATCTCGTTGAGCATCTCTTGATCTTTAATACGCTCTAATTTACGTACCGAAAGACGGATACGATCACGTTTAGCATCGATAACCATAATAACAGCCTCAATCACTTGTCCAATAACAAGCTCTTCTGGAGTCAATGGCAAAAGGTCTTCATTACGAATAAGAGCATCAACTCCACCCTCTAATGAAACAAATACACCGAAATCTTTAACATCACGAACCGTTGCACTCAACACTTCGTTCATTTTATGATTAGCAGCAAATTTATCGATTGGGCTCTCTTCAAGTGCTTTACGATTCAAAGAGATTTTTTCATCTTCAGTGTTGATTTTTGCGATTTTTACTTCGATTTCATCACCGACTTTAAGAGTCTCTTTACATTTAGCATTTTTATCCCATGAAAGATCTTGATTGTGTAAAAGTCCTTCTACACCGCCGACTTTTATGAAAGCACCAAAATCCGTCAATGATGTAACAGTTCCTTTGACAAGGTCACCTTCACGTGATGTACGCATAAACTCTTCAAACGGCTTAGGCTGAAGACGCTTGTACGATACACGTAATTTATGCGTATTAGAGTTAATCTCGATAACTTCAACGTCAATTTCTTGACCAAGTGTCAAATAATCTTTAGGATGTTTAATATTTTTATCCCAAGTGATTTCTGAAACGTGCAAGAAACCTTCGATGTCATTTCCAAGATCAACAAAAATACCGTATGGCTCGATGTTGCTGACAGTTACCGTAATGGTATCGCCCTCTTCCAATGCTTCTTCAACTTCTCTCCATGGATCCGATTGAACTGCTTTGATTGAAAGAGATAAATGACGCTTGTCTTTATCGTATGCAATCGCTTTAACAGTTACAACATCACCCTCTTTGTAAAGTTTTGATGGATTAACTGGACCTTTGTAGCTGATTTCATTGTAATGAACCAAACCATCAATCCCGCCAACATCAACAAACATTCCATAGCTTGTGATTTTTTTGACAGTACCTTGGATAATTTTACCCTCTTCCATCAATGCATCAATCACTTCTTTTTTACGTTTGCGTTCATCATTGAAAAGCTTGCGGCGTGATACAACAATCGATGCTTCAGCAGGATCAACTTTGACCACTTGAGCTTTAATCGTTTTACCAACAACTTGATCGGTATCTTTGAACGCTGCAAGTGAGCGAGGAAGGAAGAAATGGACATCATCTGCTTCAAGCAAATAGCCACCCTTGTTTTTCTTTGTAACCAGTGCTTCAATCACAACCGATTCAAAATCTTCTTTGTGAAGATTGATAAATGCTAGTGTTTTCTCTTGTTCAAGCACTTTTTTATATGAAATTTTAGGACGCTCATTGTAATGTCCTATGACCATAACGGTGATTTTATCACCAACGTTGAAGAGGAGTTTTCCCTCAGCATCACGAATCTCATCGAGTGGCAAGATCCCCTCTAGTTTCTCACCAACGCCGACCAGTGCGCGGTTGTCACTCTCTTGGATCTCTACAACTTCACCTTCTGTAATGCGAGTGGATTCTTGCTCTTTGAACGATGCCTCCAGCATTTCAGCAAAATTTTCTTCTTCATACGCTTCGTTATCGAACGCCATGCCTATTCCCTTGTAACTAAAAATTGGCTTATTATAGCGTAGAAATGCTTTTTTTTTGATAAAAAAGGATGATTTTAAGGTTACGATAAAAGTTTGATACGCTCGATAACGGCTTGAATAATCCAATCAGGCGTTGAGGCACCTGCACTGATACCACAAATATTTTTTTCTACAAACCACTGTTCTTGCAGTTCATCAGCACTTTCAATATGATAGCTGTCACGGCATTGAGCTAAAGAAATTTTGTAAAGTTCCTTGGTATTCGATGAGCTCTTTCCACCTATCACAATCATCACATCTGCTTTTTTTGCAAGTTTTTCCGCTGCATCCTGGTTATCAAAGGTTGCATTGCAAATCGTATTAAAAACACGAATTTCTTTGTGAGTGAGCATCAATTTACATACAATTTTTTGATAATCTTCTGGACGCCTTGTAGTTTGTGCCACCAATGCTACTTTGTCATATAACAATAACCCATCCAATTCTTCAGGAGAATTTATTACATGAACTTGCGTCGTAGAATAGCTTTTAACCCCTTTTATTTCAGGGTGCGCTTCATCTCCAAAAATAACAATATCATATCCTTGTGCTGACATTTCTTCGCATATTTGTTGCGGCTTTGTCACATAGGGACATGTTGCATCAACAACATTAACATTACGTTTTTTCAATAAAGCCAGCTCTTGCTTGGTGATACCGTGCGTACGGATAATTGCCGTATCTCCTGCTTTAAAGCTCTTCAAATCATCACTCAGGGCAACATTAAAATCTCTCTTTAGTCGATCGATTTCGCTTGGATTATGAATCAATGGACCATAGGTGGCTGAATTTCTATTCTCTTGCGCAATTTTTATCGCGCGTTTAACCCCAAAGCAAAAACCATAATCTTCTGCTAGCTCTATAATCATCTCTCTACCTTGCTGCATTGACTCAAAAGCTCAAAAAAGTTAGGAAATGAAGTGTTAATACACTCAATATCCTCAACTTCCATACCGCAACGTAACCCTGCAATCAAAAAACTCATTGCAATACGGTGATCACCATAGCTGTTAACGACAGCTTTTTGCAACGTTCCGCCCTGCACTGCATATCCATCAGGATACTCTTCGGTTACAATTCCGCAAAGATTGAGATTGTCCACAACCGTTTTAATGCGATCTGACTCTTTTACCCGCAGTTCTTCCGCATTTTTGATAATGCTTTTCCCTGATGCACACGCCATAGCAATCGAAAGTACGGGCAGTTCATCAATAAGCCAAGAAATATTTTCTTCAACAGTCACGGCTTTTAGGGGAGCGTATTTGACCGTAATATTTCCAATGGGTTCGTATTTTTCACTTGTCAAGGTATACGTAATATTTGCACCCATACGTTCGAGTACTTTAAATGCTTCAATACGGGTTGGGTTAAGGGTGACTCCTTCGATTATTACCGTTGAATCAGGAGTAATTGCAGCTGCAACCGCAAAGAAAAATGCACTGGAAGGATCGGCGGGCACACGAATATTCAAAGGTGAAAGAGGTTTCTCTAACGGCCATATTTTTGTTTCCAAACCATTAATTTCGATATGAGCACCCATACCGCGAAGCATTCGCTCTGTATGATCACGGCTAAGCTCCGGTTCACGAAAAATACAAACATCATCCGCACGCAATGCTGCCAACATCATGGCACTTTTCACTTGGGCTGAGGCAATGGGGGAAATATAGTCAAAAGCCCTCAAAGAAGCGCCACGGATTGCAAGAGGGGCTAAATCTCCGTTATTTCGTCCATCCAAACGCGCTCCAATAGCACGAAGGGGTTGGGTCACCCGTTTCATCGGACGACGCTTGAGATATTCGTCACCTGTAAGGATAAAATGACCCTGGGCAGAGGATAGAAGTCCGCAAAAAAGACGCATTCCCGTTCCGGAATTACCACAATCAAGAATTTCTGAGCTCTCTTGTATCCCATGGGAGCGGATTATAATGACTGAGCCATTGTCAATAATTTCAGCTCCAAGATGACCTACAATTTTAAGCGTATTAAGGGTATCTTCTGCACGCAAAAAATTCTCGATTATGCTCTCACCTTCGGCTAACACTGAGAACATTGCGCATCGATGGGAAATGGATTTATCCGGTGCTATTGCATCACTTTTAAATTCAAAAAGAACTGCAGGGTAGACGGTAGCGCGCATCATCGCAAATTTACTCCCAGTTCTTCACGCAAGCCTGTCAAAATCCACTCCATGGCTGTTGTGATTTCCTCTTCATCAAGGGTTTTATCCATCGATTGCAACATGAAACGTATACTAAGACTAACATTCTCGCCTAAAGAGTCTGATTCATAACGATCTACCGGATAAAAGCGTTTTACATCGGCACTTGCGTGCTTAGCAATGACATTTTTAATCATCTCATAAGAGAGTGTTTTAGGAATTAAGAGACTTAAATCTCGAAACGAAGATTGATATTTCGAAAAAGGCTGTGCCTCAACCAAGCCATACGGCAAAACATCCATATCAAGCTCGCACATAAACGTAGGTGCTAAATCAAATTCTTCTTCGATACTGGGGTGAAGACGGAACAGCTCTCCTGCTTCAGCTCCCTTTAGCATCACTTTTGCACAGATATAAGGATGTGCCAACGTGTGAACAGGAATATGGGCACTCAATTCAAATGAACCAACAATATCGGAGATTTTTTGCGCGAACCAATTCAAATCAACCGTCGGTGATTTTCCTGCATTGATGATTTTTTCTCCCTCACGCGCTCCACTGATGATAAAACCAATTCGCTTGCTTTCATTGCGCTGTGCATCAAAGATCATCCCGCTCTCAAATAATGCAATCTTTTTTTGATTTACTTTGACATTGGCACTAGCAGAATTTAAAAGCCCCACCATCAATGTCGGACGTAAGGTATCAAAGGTTGCTGTAATCGGATTAAGTAACTCTTTATCCTCATCCGTACACACAAATCCAAAGCGTTCACAAACATTTCGTTCATTAAAGACAAAATGAACACTCTCAAAAAATCCGCTCTGGGCACTTCTATGACGATACATTCGTATTTTTTTATAGGTCTCTAAATCGGATGTTATTTGATTTCTCTCCGCGAATACGAGTGGCTTAGAGGGGATATTATCAATTCCAACAATACGAACAATTTCTTCTACAATATCTTGTTTATTCACAATATCATGACGAAAGTTGGGAATTGAAATAGCAAATGCAGACGTTTTTGGCTTGCTAATAAGCATACCAAGATTTTTAAGGATTTGAGTCAACGTCGTTTTATCGATTTTCATACCAATAAATGATTCAAATTCTTCTTCATTCATCGTAACAACGCGTGTTTCTCTCGGTGACTGAAGCTCTAAATGACCACCATAAATCGTCGATGTCGTGTATTTTTCAAAAAGACCCATGGCGTATTGAACACCCTTGGTTAAAGTTGGCTCAGACCCTCTGGACGTATGATAATAATGAGTGCAGCTTGCAATTTTTATTTCACCCATTTTTTTAGCAATAATTTCAGGGGGGATGTAACTAGCTTCAATAATTGCCAGTCCTTCACTCAAAGTAAATCGTGCTTCATCATTTTGAGAAACCCCGACAACAGAGAGAGGCATTTTTCCATTCAATACAGCGTAACCATTACTGTCTGTTGTGAGTGTAATTACCGATTTTCCATTCCCATTATCTTCTAACGTATCAAAAGGATACGCCCGTAAAATAACGCCTGTGCTATGCGTGGCATATTTCAGAATGGTATCCATTGTATTGGTATAACTTTGTTCTAAGATAGCCATTCGCAATGCCACTAAAAAAGGAACACTTAAACCTTTAATATCAACTGCACCGTACAAAAGCTCAACATCGTAGGTATCAGCATGCTGCAACTGTAAAATACGACCTATTCCTAATCGTCCCTCAGGCTCAACACTTTTACTGATTTCACGTAATTCTTTGTTAAATGCAGCACATAAATCACGTGCAATACCATAAACACTTAAACAATCTCCGCGATTGGCTGTGAGTTCTATCTCGATAATATCATCATTAAAAGCCGCATATTCATTCAAATTTTTGCCATTAATAAGCTCGCCGATACTTGCATCGAGGATCATAATCCCCTCACCCATACTTGGTAAACCAATCTCTTTGGACGAACAGATCATCCCATGAGAATCTATTCCGCGTAAGACTGCCTCTTTAATTATCAATCCGCCAGGAAGCTCGGCTCCAACTGTTGCCACTGCAACATAAATACCAGCACGTACATTGGAAGCACCGCAGACAATCTGACGGATAGCACTTCCTACATTGACTTGGCATACATTGAGCTTATCGGCATCAGGATGCTTTTCACACGATTCTACAAATCCAACAACCACTCCAGAAGGAGCACAAATCACTTCATGACGATCTACTTCTAAGCCAATAGCATTAAATGTTTTAAGCAATTGCTCCGTTGAAATAGAACTTAGATCAATCCACTCGTTTAACCAATTTTTTGTAACGATCATCTAAATTGCTCCAATAATCTAACATCACCTTCAAACAGTGATCGTAAATCCCCAATACGGTGAATCAACATGGCAAAGCGCTCAACGCCTAGACCAAACGCATACCCGCTGACATTTTCATAGCCAACCGCTTTAAAAACATTCGGATCGACAATACCGCATCCAAGAACTTCAAGCCAGCCTGTTTTTGAACAAACACGGCATCCCTCGCCTGCACAGAAAATACAACTGATATCCACTTCAGCCGACGGTTCTGTGAATGGGAAAAAACTTGGACGGAAACGGACATCAACGTCTCCAAACATTGTTTTTAAAAAATCTTCAAGAATGAATTTAAGATTAGCAAAAGAGACTTTTCCCTCTTCTTCTACAACCAACCCTTCTACTTGATGAAACATCGGAGTGTGTGTAATGTCATAATCGCGACGAAATACAGAACCTGGTGCAATCATTCGAATCGGCGGTTTTGTACTAAGCATGGTACGTATTTGCACCGGTGACGTATGGGTACGTAAAAGTTTTGCATCTTTAAAATAAAACGTATCTTGCATATCGCGGGCAGGATGGTATTTTGGAAGATTTAATGCTTCGAAATTATGAAAATCATCTTCAACCATGGGGCCTGTATGCACAGCAAAATTCATTGCTGTAAAATACTCAACGATTCGATCCATTGTCTCCATCACAGGGTGAAGCGATCCACGCTCACTAAGTGGTGAAGCCAGACTGACATCGACTGCTTCAGCTTTCATAGTTGCACTTAAATGCTCCATAGCCAAAAAGAGTTTTCGATCTGTCAATAAGGCATTTAGCGTCTCTTTATGAATATTTAACTCTTTAGCAAAAGTCCCTTTTTCGGCATCAGGGATATCTTTCATACGGGCGAACTCAGCGTTCATTATCCCTTTTTTTCCAAAAACTGCAATACGAATTTCTTCAATTTTATCAATTGTATCGGCTGATTTTATAGCATTAATCCACTCTTGCAAAGTTATCATCCTTATCATACGTTATAGTTGGGTAATTGTAGTGAAATCTCTTTTACAATAAGCTTCAAGGTGAAAGCTGTGTGCTACAATATGACAAAAAAAGAGGTTTAAAATGTGTCTGTTTTGTAAAATAATCAACCGTGAAATTCCATCCAACAGTGTCAAAGAAGATGAAAACTTTTTTGCATTTCATGATATTAATCCAAAAGCTCCGGTCCATGTATTGGTTATTCCAAAAAAACATTATGATAGTTTCAATGATATTCCAGCGGAATTAATGGGAAAAATGGGAGTATTTATGCAAGATGTTGCCAAAGATTTGGGAATTGACCAAAGCGGTTATCGTATCATCAGTAACATCGGTGACAATGGTGGTCAAGAGGTAAAACATCTCCATTTTCATATTGTAGGTGGAGCAAAACTTCATTGGAATCACCTCAGTGATGCGGATGCTAAGGATTTCTTTTAAAGAATATTTTATACACTAAAACGAACTAGTCCGTTTTAGTGGCAAGGACTAAAGTCCTTTGCAATCCCCTAAAGCTACCCGTATCTTTCGGATACGGGAGAAATTTATTATCACATGACTACGCATTACACCCTTGGAGTGAGCCAAAATCTACGGCGCTTCCTCCACCGCTGATCATCGTCTCATTTTCACGAATCTTATTGCCATTATGGATAATCGTATAGGTAATAGCTGTACTGTCACGTATCGTATTAATTGTCGAACAGTACGTTTCTAAGCTCGCCATAACCCAACGCGCTGCTAACGTATCATCTGCATTGGAATCAAAGCGATATTCGAGGTGCAGGCTATTGAACTTTTTCGGTGCAGATTCATTTCGGACCACTTCACCGTCTACTTGAAGATTCGTGACTTCAAATCCTTGCTGTTTTGGCAACATCACGACATCAGTTGCACTGCACGCGATAATTCCGCTTAAAAAATATTCGATTGGAGAGATTTGGGGACAATCAATGATAAAACTGCTTTTTTCGGTTTTCGCCTCAAAGCGCATTGCTTCTTGATGGGAAACGGTTATTTTCATAGTTTGGCATCCTTTAAATAATTATCGAAATAGATGATTTGTTCTAACGTACGAACTTCTGCTGTCCCACCTTGTGAAGTTCGTGCATTCATAGAATGTTCAATGCTCAAATAGCGAATTACATCCTCTTTGATTCGATCATCAATCGCATGCAACTCATTAAAATCAATTTCACTGAGATCAATATTTAACACTTCAGCACGCGCCACTGCACGTCCTGTAATAAAGTGAGCTTCACGAAACGGTACACCGCAATGCTCAACCAAATAATCCGCCAAATCCGTAGCACTCAAATGACCAAGCTTGCAGGCACGTGCCATATTTTCAGGCTTTATTGTCATAGTTTTAAGTGCTTCACCTAAAATCTCAAGAGACATTTCGATCGTTTCAATGCTATCAAAAACCCCTTCTTTATCTTCTTGAGTATCTTTATTATACGCAAGTGGAAGCCCTTTCATCACTGTCAGAAGTCCCATAAGATTTCCATACACACGTCCAGTTTTTCCTCTTAAAAGCTCAGGAACATCCGGATTTTTCTTTTGTGGCATGATAGATGACCCTGTTGAGTATTCATCCGAAAGTTCGACAAAACGAAATTCATAACTCGACCAGAGAATAATTTCTTCCGAAATACGCGAGATATGCATCATCAGTGTTGAAATATTAAAAAGAATTTCAAGAGCAAAATCACGGTCACTTACTGTATCGAGACAATTCACACTGACCGAGTCAAATCCAAGTGTTTTAGCGGTCATTTCACGGTTAATATTATGAGGAGTTCCGGCAAGTGCTGCACATCCGATTGGTGAGATGTTATTACGCTCATATGAACTCTCAAAACGTTCGACATCACGTTTGAACATGGTCACATAGGCCAACAGATGAAAGGCAAAATTAATGGGTTGTGCATGTTGTAAATGGGTCATTCCCGGAAGCAGTGTCGTCGTATGCTCACGAGAAATATCAACAATAATACTCATCAATAATTGTATTTTTTCTGCAATTTCATTGTTTTTACGCAATACATAACGGCGGAAGTCAAGGGCAACTTGATCGTTCCGACTACGAGCAGTATGAAGTTTTTTACCTGCTTCACCGATAATGACCGTGAGACGTTTTTCAATCGCCATGTGCAAATCTTCATCACCGATTTTCCATTCAAAAGAACCTGCTTCAATTTCACTCAAAACCTGAGCCATCCCTGATTCTATCGACACCAACTCTTCTTGAGTTAAAATACCTTGATGTGCCAGCATTTGGGCATGAGCTACTGAACCTTCAATATCCTCACGATACAATTTTCGATCAAACATTATCGATGCATTAAATTGTTCCAACAATGACGAAGCATCCTGTGCAAAACGTCCGGACCACATTTTTTCCATAGTGACTCCAAATAATATAAAAAGTGGGGTATTTTAGCGAAGTTTGGTTTAGAAAGTATTACCGCAATGCGGTAAATTAGTTACAAGCAGGTACGTTACCGCTATCTTTGGCATATTCAGTGAAAAAATCTTCAAGATGTTTCGAATCTTTCGTAAACTTTTTATCTGTAAAATATTCCCATGAAGCTTGCGCTTTTTTGGAATTCAAATGAATAGAAGCAAGTTGTTCGCCTTTTTTATCCATAAGTTTTTCCCACGTACGTGTATTTTTTGATGCCGCAAGTGTTTGACCGCTTCCATGACAGTCTTTGCATGTATCCATATAAATTTTTTGACCTTTATAGGTTGCGCCATTCAATGATATGAATGTTGACATCAACAATAAAGTAATAAGTCCAATTAGTTTTATCATAAATATAATTTCCCTTTTTCATTAAAATCTCAATTATGATACATTAGTAATTCTAATATATTGCTTAATATAGGCTCAGTATACTTCTATAATTGATATTTTTGTTCCCGTTTGGTGTCCAAATCCCAGAGTGAAAGTGACTTGAGTTTATCAACAACACCCTGAGTGCAGAGAACATCACCTGGCCACTCTCGTTCAAATCCATCAATCAGTGATTTGCTCGTTCCATCAACCGAAACAATGGAACCGGATACGCAAATATCACGTCCAGCATCAATATTGTTTGCAACTCTCCAAAGCAGCATGTAGGGGTTATGTATATCATTATTTTCATCGTCTACAACGACCACAATCCGCAAAAAAGATTCCAAAGAAGCCAATGTCTTTGCAGTAGTCGCCAATGAACGATTTTTCTTGACACTCACAACCGTGATGGGATTTGCAGTATGACGCATGTATTGTGTCACTTCGCACACTTCAGGAAGAAGAGGACGAATACGCTCTATCAAAAGAGCACTGTCGATGACATCCGGTTTTTTAAGCGAGTGCAAGGAGGTAAAGTCAATTCCTAATTTTCCCCCTACAAGAGTTTCAGGGCTGGAATGATCCAAAGCATCCGTAATTCCCTCGGAAATAAACAAACACTTAGGAATGAAACGATTCAGCGCATACGTCAATAATGCTTCATAGTTGGTCAATTTTGGAGCATCTTCACCGAAAAATAAAGCATGTTTTACAAAGCTCATCTGTCCTGAACCCCAAAAAAGATGCATAAACTGTTTGCTATGCCCTTTATACAGTGGTTTCATTTTTGCCAAGATAAGATTATGAAAAACTCCATTTTCAGGCATATGGTAATCAATCAAATCCGCTGCATTGGTTTTTAAAAGAGGTAAAAATATTCGCTCGGTTGCCCATCCCATGTATTTGTCTTCCAATGGCGGTTTACCGACAACCGTAGCAAGATAAAGTGGATTTTTACGGCTGGTAATCGCACTGACTTCTAAAGCAGGATAGTGCTCAGCTAAAGTGTAATACCCCGTATGATCTCCAAAAGGTCCCTCAAGAACAAGCTTCTCAGGATCAACCCATCCCTCAATCACAAAATCTAAATCATCAGGAACATACAGAGGGGTGGTTATCGATTCAACCAGCTTAGGAGATTCTTTTTTAATCAAACCATACAGTAAAAGTTCATTCACACCATACGGCAGTGGAGCGGTCGCGCACCATGTGTAGAGCGGATCTCCGCCAATACCGATAGAAACTGGCATTTTTTTACCGGCACGTTGATACTGATCGAAAAAATGTGAAGAGTCTTTATGAATCTGCCAGTGCATGCCCAAATGATTTTTGTCGTATACTTGAAGTCGATACATCCCAAGATTGACAACTTCCCCATCTAAACTTTGAGTATAGACTTGACCCATCGTGATAAAAGGGCCACCGTCCTCTTCCCATGTCGTTAAAATAGGTAAATCATACAAATTGACATCGTCACCTTGTAGGATTATTTCTTGACACGCTCCACGCGTTTTAAGCTTTTTAGGAAAGATGTCTTTCATTGCAAAAAGATCACCCAGCATCCCTATTTTTTCTTTAAAACCCTGAGGTGGTTTCATGTGCAGAAGTTTTTCAATCTCTTGAGCCACACCTTCCACATCTCGCCCAAAAAGAAGTTCCGTACGTTTATACGAACCAAAAAGGTTCATCACTACAGGAGTGGAAAATTCTTTCTTATTCTTTGAATCAATCGGATGGGTAAATAACAGTGCTTGCCCGCCATCTTCTTTTTTAACTTCAGCATAGGCTAAATGAGGAATCTCAAGATATATATCCAAAGGTGTGTCAATCACACGAACTTCATTATGGGATTTGAGCAGGTCGAGTGTTTTGGCTAACGTCATACTTTATGCCCATCTGCCATGATTTCAGCACGTGACAACAATTCCATCGCACCCTTATCAATAAGACGACGAGCCATCGCTTCACCAATACCGTTGATTTCATCGAGTAAAACCGTGATCTCTTCGCCCATAATGTCGCTGCCATCTGGCATACCAAGAGTTGAGCAAATACTGACACATCCATCATTGAGGACACGAGCACAGATACCGATGGGAACTTGACATCCTCCGTTAAGAGTATCCACAAATTCACGCTCAATCGTGGTCTCGATACGGCTGCTGGTATCTTCGAGCATTGCCGCAATTTCCAAAACCCACGGCTCATTAATGGTCTCAATTCCTAATGCACCCTGCCCCATTGCAGGAATCATTTCATCAAGTGAAATGGGATAAAAATACTCGACTAAACTTGCGAATCCGAGACGATTAATCCCAGCTGCAGCTAGAATAATCGCATCAAATTCTCCTTCTTTGAGTTTACGAATACGAGTATCCACGTTTCCGCGCAAATCTTTGATAATCAAATCAGGACGCTGTTTTACCAACTGCATACGACGGCGAAGAGAGGATGTCCCTACCACTGCACCTTGCGGTAATGAAACGATATTTGGATATTTTTGACTCAACATCGCATCACGTACGTCTTCACGCGTCGTAATTGCGGATAGAAGGAGCCCTTCTGGCATTACCGTAGGAACATCTTTGAGCGAATGGACAGCCATTTGTGCATCTCCCGCTAAAAGGGCCTCTTCAATCTCTTTTAGAAACAATCCCTTCCCGCCAATTTTTGCCAATGGGACATCAAGAATTTTGTCTCCCGAGGTAATAATGATCTTGAGTTCAACTTCAATATCAGGACGAGCCGTTTCAATTACCGATTTAATATAATTGGATTGCCAAAGAGCGAGTTTGCTTCCACGTGTTGCGATGGTGAGTTTTTTCATCTATTACTTAACCTTTACGTCTTTGTATTTCGTTTTTTTCGTATCTTTAACACCATCAAAAAACACCGTTGGCGTTCCATTCACTGTCATTGCGCGAACGGCTTTTTGATCAAATTCAAACTGCTTGATAACTGAAGGGCGTCGTAAATCATTGAGACTCACTTTTGTTTTAAACGTTTTATTGAAAGCATCCACGATTTTTTGTTCATCTTTTTCGTTGGGATCAATATCGACTTGGTACATTTTTAATGTTACATTGTCGATACCACTTTGCTCAGCAAAAATTGCCGCTTTTGTCAAAGCTACTGCAGATGGATGGAGCTGTGAAAGGGGGAAATGGTAATAATAAACGGCAAAAGATTTAGGATATTTTGCCATATAAGAGAGAGCTTCAGGTACAAAACGACGACAAAATGGGCACAATGGATCCGAAAAAATAGCTACTTTATGAGCAGCATTTGCCTCACCGCTGACATGATTAGCTTTGGTGTAATATGCACTGTTAAAACCAGGAGAAATCGTATCATTGTAACGCTCACCCGTTTTAAGGTTGACCAGTTCTGGTGCTAATGTATCCCCATTGACAAAATAGGTTCCATTCTGATTGATATGACGATTTTCGGCACCTTGTTTTACGTCCGCTTCAATGGTAACAAAATACGCTTGCCATCCACTCATCCCTGAAACATTTTGTTTTCCGCTAATGTCTACATCCAGATTGCTAATATTGGGATTGCTTCCAATCCCTTTTTTGAGAAACGTAATGACTTCGGCATCCGTAGCACCAAAAAGGCTAGCGCAGAGAAGGAGAGTCGCTGATAATTTCGGCATCAATAACATTGTCGTCCTTTGAGTGAGTTTTGTTTTTTTCTTCTGGATATTTTGGCTTAAATTGGTTAATGATTAACCCAATTACTAGTGAAAATTGTATCAAAATTCCGATAACATCCGTTAAGATCCCAGGTAAAATTAAAAAGATAGCTCCCAATAAAGAGAGTAAATTACGCTGATAAAAACCGTTTGCGTCCAGTCTTCGCTCTCTTAGTTCCATTATATTTGTAATCAAAGTTGAGCGAAAATTAAAAAGAATCAGGATTCCGATAAAAGCACTTCCAACAATTTCTGCAAACATCATAAATCCACCAATTTCAGAAGCAACCTCTACGGTTAGTAAAACCTCGAAAAAAAGATAGAGTAAAAAATAGATCATCCAATAAGCTCTTGTAATTTTTTCATAACATCATCCGTACTGACGGTAATCATCTCACCCGTTTTTCGAACCATGATTTGTACCTGATTGTTTTCCATCTCTTTACCGACAATAACCGTAAAAGGAAATCCGATGAGCTCTGCATCCGACATCTTAAATCCAAAACGTTCTTTACGATCATCTAAAATCGTCTCAATACCATTTTGTCCCAGACTTATATACAGTGATTCAGCGTAAGCAAGATGCGCCTCTTCTTTGATATTAGAAACCATTACGTTGACCATATAAGGAGTTGTTGCATGCGTCCAGATACACCCTTTTTCATCATGATGCTGTTCGATAACAGCAGCAACAAGACGGCTAACACCCATCCCGTAGGTTCCCATGATAAACGGTTGTGAACGTCCATTTTCATCTAGAAACTCTGCTTTTAAAGGTGCAGAGTAAACGGTGCCAAGTTTAAAGATATGCCCTACTTCAATCCCTTTGGTGTGAAGAAATTTACCGCCACAATGAGGACAACCATCCCCTTCTTGTACCGCAACGAGATCTGCAAATGCAACCTCACCCATCACACTCAGGTCAACTCCGACGAAGTGATAGTCTACCTCATTGGCACCACATATCATTGCTGCTGCATTACGCGTATCATTATCCATCACAAAACGGATTTTATCCTGATCAAGCGGTCCCATAAATCCTGGAACTAAACCTATTTCATTAAGTTCTGCTTCACTGATGTCCACTAAATCAATAGCCCCAACACTGTTACGTGCTTTAACTTCTTGGAGCTCATCGCATCCGCGAATAAAGAAGCATACAGGTTCACTTCCTTCAGTATAAACTGCGCGCATTACGACGGCTTTAAGAGTATAGTACGGATCTACATGAAAAAATGTACTCAAATCATCAATTGATTTCACATTGGGTGTTTTAAATTTCATAAAATCGGCTTTAGGCGCCTCGGGGATGATTGTACGTGGCGCACGGCGTGCTGCTTCAACATTAGCACCGTATTCACACGTATCACACACAGCTAAAGTATCTTCACCGCTTTGTGCTAATACCATCAGTTCTTTGGAACCCGTACCGCCAATCGCTCCGCTATCCGCTTCAACAATACGAAACGTCAAGCCTAAACGCTCTAAAATCCGTTTGTATGCTGCTTCCATCGCATCAAATTCGCGATCTAAATCTTCCGTAGAAGCATGGAAACTGTACCCGTCTTTCATCACAAACTCACGTGCACGCATGAGCCCAAAACGGGGACGTGCTTCATCCCGGAATTTGGTTTTTACTTGATAAACATTAAGCGGAAGCTGTTTGTAACTGGTCACACGATTACGAACAATACTTACCATCATCTCTTCATGGGTAGGTCCAAGAACAAAAAGATTGTCTTTGCGGTCACGGAAGCGAAGAAGCTCTTTGCCAAACTTCTCAATACGTCCGCTCTCTTGCCATAGCTCTGCCGGAGTAACAAAACTCAAATCAACTTCCAATGCACCGCACGCGGACATCTCTTCATTTATAATGTTCTCAATTTTACGTAAAACACGTTTTCCTAATGGTAAAAAATTATAAAGACCGCTTGCAACTTGTGTTACAAATCCCGCACGGGAAAGATAAATATGACTCGGTAATTGAGCATCTTTGGGAGACTCTTTGGTCGTAGGTATGTAGGCTCGTGAAAAACGCATTATTTTCCTTTTGGGTAATATTTACAACTGATTTGGCGCATCTCTTCGCCCTCATCCTGATCCATCAAAAAACTCATTGATTCGATCAAAGCATCCACTCGCATCGAGTCAGATCCATCACGCATCCGCTGTGCGAAAGGATGTAAAAATCGTTTTAATGCCTGCTGCGTTGCTTTTTGAATGGCATATTCGTATTCTTTTGGAATAAATCCGTTCTCGATAACTCGTTCTGACTCTTCTCGTGCTGACTGATACGCGCGAGTGTATAAATTTTTGATCAAAGGCTCAATCGAGATGGTTTTAAGAAGTTCAAAAAATTTCGTACAGTGACGGCTGACAAGGACAAAAGAGGCACGTGCTTCATCCTCTCGCATTGCAATATTCGCACTCACGATATCTTTGAGATCATCGATGCAATAAAGATGTATCCCCATTCCTGATGTCTCATGCTCAATATCTCTTGGAACTGCCATATCAAACCAATATCGTTCAAATGAACATGTGTCTATCATCTCATCGGTAATAATTGGTGATAAAGAGCCAGTCGATGTAAACAAAATAGGATATTCATTAATTGCATAGCGTATCTCTTCATACGAGCGGACTTTCGCATTGCATTCACGTGCTATCGCTTCAGCTTTGCTAAAGGTCCTGTTCATAATAGTAACCTCTGCCCCTTGAGCATTCAAATGTTTGCAGGTAATCACTGACATTTCACCCGAACCGATAACAAGAACCTTTATCCCTGCAAAGGTACCGACACACTCATGTGCTTTGGAAACAGCAACACTTGCAATCGAGACAGAACCCGTTGAGATATCAGTGACATTACGAATTTCAGCCGCACATTTTTGAGCCGCTTGGAGCGCCCGTGAAAGCTTAACTCCGCAATAGCCATTTTCATTGGAGAGTTTAAACGCATCTTTAAGCTGTCCCGCAATTTGGGTCTCTCCAACCACCATCGAATCCAATGAACTCGCGACACTAAAAAGGTGATGAATGGCTCCATAATCATTAAAAATGTCTGCTCTGCCTTTTAGCTCATCACGTCCACTTCGTGAATGAATGGACAGCAGTGTCAGCACATGGTCTTCAGCTTCTTCAACGCCTGAACAACTGCATACAATTTCCATCCGATTGCACGTTGAGAGGATCAATGATTCACTAATATTAGGGTGCTCATTTATATGTGAAAGTATCTCTTTTTTTGACGCATCATCAACAAAAGCCAATTTTTCTCGCTGGGCAAGAGTTGAATTTTTATGTGAAAAACTAATAACGAGGTAATGCATTAATGATTTCTTTGAATAACGCTGGTAATGATGGAGCGCAAAGCATCCTCATGGGGAACAGCAGCGATAGCTTCATCACAAAGCAACTGTGCATACGCATATGACTTTTCAATAATACCGTATTTGTCCATAACGCCAAAAACCCACTCTTTCTCCTGCGCATCCAAAACGCGTCCATGACATCCCACTAACATCTCTTTTTCGCTGCTACCTAGTGCATCGTATAAATCAATATAAGGCAAGGTTGTTTTACCTTCGACAAAATCATTCAGTGAAGGTTTGCCAAGGGTAGCATCGTCGCTCGTGATATCTAAAATATCATCGACAATTTGAAAGGCAGTCCCTAAATTTTTCCCATATAGCGCATAAGCATCGGCTTCTTTGTTTTCAAGTAAAGCGGCACAATAGGCACATGATTCAATCAACGTTGCCGTTTTAAGATAGAGCATCTTAAGGTAATCATCACGATTGGTATTAAAAGTGTGCGACATCTCAACATCCATCATCTCTCCAACCGAGAGTTTCGTAACCGACTGGGCAACCGAATGGGCAATACGAGGGTCAAACGCTGTTAGCGCACTAAATGCTTTTGAGTATAAAATATCGCCTAGCATAATAGCCACTTTGGAACCGTGAGTAGCATTGACCGACGCAACTCCGCGGCGTAATAGTGCGTCATCAATCACATCGTCATGGAGTAAACTTGCTGCATGGATAAGTTCGACAATAGCACCAAGTAAGGGTGCATCAGGATGAGAAGGAGCAATAGTCAAAATCAGTCTCGCACGAAGTCGTTTACCACCTGAGAGTTTGGAAAAAAGCTCGTATGCTTGAGGAAAATCAATTTCTCTGATCAATTGGCGAATGAGCTCTTCAACACGTTCCATCATTACTACTTTACTTCCTTCTCTAAATAATCCACTAAAACTCTCTTTTCTTTATCAATAAGCAAAAAATCAAACTGTGCGGTTTGATTTTTATCATCAAATTTTTTAAATACGACTAAAGCGTATGGAACATCTCTCTCACTTTTAAGCGCCGGTAAGAGAGGTTTTCGAAAACTATCATTAAGTCCAAGATAAAGAATATGCTGCCCGACAAATTGATCAAAACTTTCATGAACGACTAATGCTTTATCCGTATAAAGCGTCCATCGCCACAAAAGAATTCTCTCCTTCTTAGCTGTCGTTGTTTTTATTAACAGCTTAACAGTTTCATCTTTTTTGAGCGTAAAACTTTTCATCTCTCGCCAAGGAGCAGCGTTCAACGATAAAAGTAATATAAAAATGAAAAGAAAAATCCTTGTCATTAGACTCCAAGACTAAAAAAGCGATTATAGCACAATGAAATTAAAGAGGATTGTAATAGGAAAAACTTGCAGAAAAGCCTTCCCATTATGAGGTAGTTAATCTTTGAGGGATGCGATCCTAAAAAAACGTATCCAAAATTTTGTTTTTATAGACCATGCGTTCTACTTTTGCCCGAATGATTCTATTTTCCTCTTTAAGTGCATCATGCTCACGATTAAGCGTTGATATTTCGCGACTTTTAAAATATATCTGTGTTTGGATAAATATTTTTGGAAATATAATCATTAAAATTAAAAATATTACAATAAAAACATTTCGTAAAAATTCTCCACCCATCGTCTCATCAGGAGTGATAATCGATTGCGTTTCTTCTAAAATGTCATGTTTTTCGTTCATAATGACCTATCTGTTTATCTCAAAAATTCGTAATTTTGCACTTCGACTCCGCGAATTAGCACGAAGTTCATCTTCTTGCGCAGTAAGCGGTTTTTTGGTGATTACTTTACCTATTGAATGATTATTCCCGCACGTACATCGCATCGCATCATCAGGACAGATACAATTTTTTGCCCACAGTATAAACCGTTGCTTTACAATTCGATCTTCCAATGAATGAAACGTAATGATCCCTACACGAAGATGCTTCAATGAAGAGTTTTCGATTGCGTCTAATAAACGGACCAGCTCTCCCAGTTCATCATTGACTTCGATACGAATGGCTTGCATAACCAACGTACTTGGATGTATTTTTTTTCCCTTTGGCATCAAATGAAAAATGGCATCTGAAAGTTCTTTTGCGGATTCAAAAGGGCGTCTTTTTACCAATGTTTCTGCAACAACCTTGGCATTTGTTACTTCCCCATACTCGCGTAAAATTTTTTCAAGCTCACTCTGGGAATACTCGTTTACCACAATCGATGCGCTCAGTGGTGCATTAGGATCCATACGCATATCCAAACAATCACTCTGATAAGAAAAACCACGTTCTCTTACATCAAGTTGTAAGGAAGAAACACCTATATCGGCCAAAATACCACAAACTTGATCGTTTTTATTGTTTAAAATAGCTTCTGTAACCAGCGAAAAACGCCCTTGACGTATCTCGACTCGATCACCATAAGAAGTCAAGCGCTTCGTTGAAAATTCAATCGCGGTAGGATCTTGATCAATACCGATTAGTCTACGATTTGGCTGGGCATCAAGCAATAATGACGTATGTCCACCGTATCCAAGTGTACAATCAATAATAATACCTGTCTTACACGGTGAAAATGCTTCTACTACTTCACGATACAAAACAGGAATATGAGGGATATTTTGCACTTAAAACCTTAGATTATGTTAGTGGCATTATACACTCTGCTCGTTTAAAGCCGACTCAATCGCATCAAAAACAGTTATTAGTTCATCTTCAGTAATAATATAAGGAGGCATCACATAAACAACACTCCCTAATGGACGTATCAATACCCCAAGTCCTAAACAATGACGATGAATTTTAACACCGATACGCTCAATTGGATCAAAACCATCCAGCTCAATGACTCCAATCATACCGCATTGGCGTGTTTCCTTCACATCAATACGTTTTTCAAACCGTAAAAGTTCTTTCGTAATAAGAGCGGATAAAGTTTTATTGGTTTCAATAACATTATTATTTTCAAAAATATCCAATGTAGCATTGGCTGCTGCACACGCAAGGGCATTACCCGTATAACTGTGTGAGTGCAAAAAAGAGCGATAAGGATCATAATCACAATAAAAAGTATTATAAATATTCTCTGTCGTCATTACCACTGACAGTGGCAGATAACCACCGGTTAGTCCTTTGGAAAGAATTAAAAAATCAGGAGTAATGCCTGCTTGTTCACATGCGAACATACTTCCCGTTCTCCCAAAACCTACCATTATCTCATCCGCAATAAAATGAACACCATAGCGCTCACTTAACGCTTTAGCCTGTGTTAAAAAATACGGGTGATACATCACCATCCCACCCGCACCTTGCACAAGCGGCTCAACGATGAGCGCTGCTATTTCATCGGATTTTTCTTTTAACAGCACTTCATATTCATTCAGCGCTTCCTGTGCTGCTTCAATCGACTGATTATGAGGAACCGGAGTCTGCACTGAACGAATCAATAACGGTTCATACGTCTCTTTGTACAGGGCTACATCTCCTATGGAAAGAGCACCCAGTGTTTCACCATGATAGCTGTTGGAGAGAGAGACGAATAACGCTTTGTTAGCACCATTGTTTTTGTGTGCATGATAGGACATCTTTAAGGCAACCTCAATTGCACTTGAACCGTTATCCGCATAAAAACAACGACTTAAACCATCAGGGGCAAGAGTAACCAAACGCTCTGAGAGACGAACTATTCCCTCATGGGTAAATCCGGCAAGAATTACATGCTCTAAAGTATCCAATTGTTCTTTTACTTTGTTATTGATGGTACTGTTTGCATGACCGAATAAATTTACCCACCAGCTGCTAATCGCATCTATATATTTCTTTCCCTCAAAATCTTCAAGATAAACACCTTGTCCACGTGCAATAGGAATAATCGGAAATGTTTCGTGATCTTTCATTTGTGTACACGGATGCCATAAAACGTTCTGGTCCCGTTGTGAAATCTCAGCATTAGTCATATAAATCCTTATAATTAATCAATTTTTACCTATAAATGTTATAACATCTGTTATTCCGCCTCTATTTTCATAGAAGTTTAATGGTAAACGCACTAAAATATCCTAATTTTACACCATAAAACCATATTAAAGGTTCACAACATAATGATTACTTGGATGCAACGTCACCGAAAATACCTCGTCATAACGATTTGGATCTCAACCATCGCTTTTATTGGAGCAGGATTTGTAGGATGGGGGCAATACGATTATGGCGACAAAGCCGGAGCGGTTGCTAAAGTTGGAAAGATTACCATAACCCAAGAAGAGCTGCAAAAAAATTATAGTAATCTTTTCAACCAATACAACCAAATGTTTCAAGGTAAGTTAGATGAAAAGAAAGCTAAAGAATTCGGATTACAGCGTCAAGCCCTTAAAAATCTTATTGATCAATCTCTGATTTTAAATTTGGCAGCAAGCTATCAATTACAAATAAGTGATGTAGAGCTTTTTGATTTGATCAAAACACAAAAAGCATTTACAAAAAATGGTCAATTTGATAAACAACAATATACGGATACGCTTAAACAAAATCATCTTACAATAAAAGATTATGAGACTTCGATGCGTCGAGAATTACTCATTCAAAAAACACTTTATCTTTTCTCTCCAAGAGTTAGCCCGCTTGAAGGAACGTCTATCGCATATGCAATGGGAGTTGCGGATAGAATCGATTATAAGGTTCTCACTCCAGATATGCTCACAATCACTTCGGATGAAACAGCTTTAAAAGGTTACTGGGAAAAGAATAAAAACAATTATAAAAAAGTGGCGACGTACGACCTCTCTTTAGTTCGTCAACCGCTTCTAAGTACAAATCCAACTGAAGCAGACATAAATAGCTATTATCAATCAAATATGCACTCTTTTACTTCTAATGACGGCAAAATGCTTGAATTAGCTCAAGCACGAGCGCAAGTTATTGCAGCCTTAAATGATGAAGCAACTCAAAAAGAAGCTCTTCGTCGTTACATTGATTTTAAAAAAGGTTCACTTAACTCATCCGTAACAGTTGAAAAGATAAATCTATCTTCTGATAGTAAAACTTTCTCACCTGAACTGTTAAAAGAAATTATGGCACTCAACACTCAAAAAGCATTTTTGAAACCACGGAAAGTGAATAACGAATACGTTATCATTAAGTTCGAAAAACTCAATCCGACTATGCCGAAAACCTATGAAGAAGCAAAAGCTGAAGCTAACATCGGTTACACTTATGAGATGAAAAAAGCCAAACTTCAAGAGTTAGCGCAAAACAGTTTTAAAACATTTCATGGAACAGTAAGTGATTTCATAACACGTAAAGAAAGTTCTAAATTAGCCGGTTTATCGGATCAAGAATCGACTGAATTTGTTAACAAATTATTTGCATCCAAACAAAAACAAGGGTTTTTAACTTTAGAAACTGGAAATGTGATTCTTTATAACGTTTTGGAACAAAAGTTGCTTCAAGATACAACAATAGCTGATGATAACACCGTTATGAAGCTAAAAGGAAATTTACTCAATCAAAAGCTGTTAAAAATGCTTGAGAGTAAGTATCCAATAGAAATCTATGCAGAGGGGATTTGATTTTGAAACGAACGGTTTTAGCCATCGATATCGGATCGACAAAAATCTGTGCCATTATCGCAGAGATTGGTGATGACAACAGTGCTCAAATTATTGGAGCAGGTATAGCCAAAGCGCAGGGACTTCGAAAAGGAAGTATCACTAATATTGAGCTAGCGTCTAAATCAATTAAGAATGCTCTCAATGATGCCAAGCGTGTAGCAGGAACTGATTTAAAAAGTGCAATCGTAACTATCTCGGGTGCCTACACTAAAAGTTTAAACTCAAGCGGTATTGTTAATATCCCTGATAAAGAGATTACCCTCAAAGAGATTAATCGTGTTATGCACACCTCTCTTTACAATGCAAACATACCCAATGAATTTGAAGTACTTCACGCACTTCCTTATAACTTCAAAGTAGACGATCAAGATTTCATCGAAGATCCTCTTGGAATGAATGCATCCCGTTTGGAAGTTGAAACGCATATTATTACAACCGTTAAAAGCAATCTGAATAATTTACGCAAAGCAGTCAAAGCTGCCGGTGTGGATGTAGAAAGTGTAGTTTTAAGCGGTTACGCTTCCGCTATCGCTGTACTTAATCACGATGAAAAAGAGTTGGGTGCTGCTGTTGTAGATATGGGTGGAAATACAAGTAACATAGTGATCCATTCTGGTCATGCCATCCGTTATAACGACTTTTTAGGTGTCGGTTCTAACCATATTACCAATGACCTCTCTATGGCATTGCACACACCATTGCAAACTGCTGACAATGTAAAAATGAATTACGGTTCTCTTTATGCGCCGAGCAATGATTTGATCGAACTACCTGTAATCGGTGATGAAAATGCAACGCATGAAGTTTCACTTGAAGTGGTCCACAATGTTATTTATGCTCGTGTAGAAGAAACGTTGATGATTATTGCGCAATCCTTAGAAAAAAGCGGATTGAAAGAACATTTGGGTGCAGGTGTTGTCCTTACCGGCGGATTCACCAAAATTGAAGGGCTTCGCGAGCTTGCGGTTGCTATTTTAGACAATATGCCTGTCCGCCTTGCAAAACCTTCAGATATGGGCGGTTTGTTTGATACCCTTCGTGATCCTTCTTATTCAGGAGCGGTAGGACTTATCAAATACGCAGCTGATGGATACACACGATATGAGATCGATGTCAATAAACGTATGCGTCATTCGGGTGAAGAAGTATTACATCATGATGCACCTCATGCTGAAGAAGAAGTTGAGATTGAGTATTCGATCCCACCTTCGTATTCATCATCGACGCAGTCTAAACCTGCTTCATCAACTCCACCTAAAAGTGCACCAAGAGTAGATACGAAACCAAAAGCAGAAGCATCTAAAATGGTCAATATCTCAAACAATTCAACTCGTCAAACCGAAGAACCAAATCCAATCGCCAAGTTTTGGAATTGGGCAACACAACTATTTTAATCACACCTAAGGAGCAAATATGGAACCATTTTCAATTAACGAATCATCATCATTAACAGGGGCACGTATCGTAGCAGTCGGCGTTGGCGGCGGCGGCGGTAACATGATCGGCTTTATGCTCAAAGAGCAAATTCCTGGGATTGAACTCATTATTGCAAACACCGATGCCCAAGTATTGGAGCAAGGCTCAGCTGCTATCAAAATTCAATTGGGTGCTAAACTAACCAAAGGTTTGGGCGCAGGGATGAAACCTGAAGTTGGTAAAGAATCGGCTCTTGAAAGTTATGAAGATCTTCGTCGTGCTCTTGATGGTGCAGACATTGTTTTCGTTGCTGCAGGTTTAGGTGGTGGAACAGGTACTGGTGCAGCTCCTATCATCGCTAAAATAGCTAAAGAGTGTGGAGCATTGACGATTGCTGTTGTCACTAAGCCTTTTTCTTTTGAAGGACGTAAACGTCTTAAACTTGCCGAAGAGGGTCTTGAAGAACTCAAAAATGAATCCGATTCGATTGTTGTTATCCCTAATGATAAACTTCTTTCAATCATTGATCCAAAAATGGGGATCAAAGAGAGCTTCAAAATCGTTGACAGTGTTCTTGCTCGCGCCGTTAGCGGTACATCTGGTGTGATTTTAGCAAGCGGTGAAGATGATATCAATCTTGACTTCGCAGACTTACAAACCGTAATGAGCCATCGTGGATTGGCACTCATGGGTGTCGGTGAATATACAGGTGATAATGCAGCGAATGAAGCGATTAAAAACGCTATTGAATCTCCATTGCTTGACAACATGTCAATCAACGGCGCATTAGGTGTTTTGGTTCACTTCAATATGCATCCTGAATATCCATTTATGGAAATTAGTTCAGCCATGGAAATAGTGCAAAAAAGTGTTGATGACAGTGCCGAAGTTATTTTTGGAACAACCACTAATAAAGATCTTCCTATTGATTTTATTCGCATCACTCTTGTTGCTACAGGTTTTGAAAAAAGAGCTTCTCAAGGCATCAATAACAGCGAATTTGAGAATAAAGACATTGCAGTCAAACCTCGTGTAGTTGTCCGAGCTGCGATGGTTTCTAATGGCGATTACAGTGAAGACTTCCTAGACGTTCCAACGTTTATGCGTCAACAAAAAGACTAAATACTACTAAATATGCTCTCCTTTGACACACTCATAAAGGCCAAAACGCTCCTTGGTCTGAGTGACAAAGCTACTCTCTCTGAAATCAAAACCCGCTATAAAACAATGATGAAACAATGGCATCCTGACAAGCATCCTGATGATGAAAAAACAGCCCACGCTATGAGCATACAAATCAATGAAGCATATGCCATATTGCTCGAATATTGTTCAACTTACGAATACAATTTTGATGAAGAATTTTTACAGAATAAAACCCTCACCCCTCAAGAGTGGTGGACAAAGAAGTTTGGTGGAAGATGATTATTTGTATTCAAGAGTGCGTTAAGCTGTGTAGCGATACAATGAAAATACTTTCGTAATCAGGACTTAAAAGAAATGCGATTTTTATTATTTCTTGCTCCATTGCTTCTTAATGCCGTTGAGCCAATTACTCCTATTCCTCAAAAAATTCCCTATAACTATGAAAAAGCTTCTTTAGGTAAAAATTTGTTTTTTGATACGATTCTCTCTCGTGATCAAACAATTGCTTGTGCCTCTTGCCATGATTTCAACCACGGTGGTGCTGATCCTCGTCCTATGTCAATCGGTGTCAACGGAAAAAAAGGTAACATGCAATCGCCAAGTGTTTTTAATGCTGTATTCAATTTTAAGCAATTTTGGAATGGTCGTGCTAAAAATCTTACAGATCAAGTTGTAGGACCTATTCATAATCCAGCCGAAATGGATATGACAACAGCGCAACTTGAAAAAAGAATAAATAGCAATGCCGCCTATCGTGATTCCTTTTATAAGATTACAGGACGATCATCCATCACTATTGCCGATATAGCAGGTGTAATTTCTGAATATGAAAAGACACTAATTACTCCAAATAGTAAATTTGATCGTTTTTTACGTGGAGAAGTCATTTTAAGTACTGAAGAATTACGTGGATACACTTTATTTAAGACACTTGGGTGCGCGAGTTGTCATAACGGAGTCAATATGGGAGGTAATTCGTTTCAAAAGTTTGGAGTTATTATCCCAATTACACGGACCTTAACAACCGATGACCGATATACCCTCACAAAGCGTGAAAATGATAAAAATGTTTTTAAAGTCCCATCATTACGAAACATTGCTTTAACTGCTCCCTATTTTCATGATGGAAGTGCCGAAACACTTCAAGGGGCTCTTAAAATTATGGCCATGCACAATCTTGGTACAAAGCTGTCTGCAAAAGAAATTCAAGATGTTACCTCTTTTTTAAACACACTAACCGGCCAAATTCCAAGCAAAATGATTATCAAATGAGGCTCTCTCTCAAAATAATGCTTGCCTTAATTGTCGGTATTATTGCTCTTGTATCCCTTCTATATTTTAATAAATTTTCTGAAAATTATTTTCATAAACGTCAACAGGTAACGTACGAAATCAACACCATTGAAACAGGCGAAAAATCACTTGATTATGAAGTATTGCGCAGCGGTTTTTTTCTCTATCTCAACCAAGACGGTATAATCCAAAAAATTGCTACCGTAGAAAAAATCATTGCAATACTTGAAAATAATCAACATCTTAAAAATAATCACCCAAAAACACTTCAAGCAATAAAAGCATATCATCAAGCCTTGCAATATAAAATAGAAAGTATTTATGATTTTCAAACTGCCAATTCTGCCATCAAAAATGCAACTATGGCACTTCCTATTTTACAAAATAATGCCATTGTCACTTTTAACAATAGCCATCCAGACGAACGCCTTTTTTTAACAAGACTAACTGCAATCAGCAGTATCGTTCTATTGGCCAAAAATTCACTTGATTCTCAATTGATTGACCAACTTGACCAAAGAATCGATGTTCTTTCCACTCATCAGTTTAAAGACTCCCATAAACAAGAAATTTTAACTGCAGTGATCAGCAATATAAAAGTTTTTCGTAATTTTTTCCCTCAGTACAAGGACTCAATTGAAAAGCTTGAAAACTTAGAGACAGAAAAAGCTCTCCTAGAGTTACGCCAAAACTTTTTTAATGAGGACCGTATCGAACTCTCTATCGTTCAATTCTTTTCTTATTTCCTCATAGCCTTGTATATCTCTAGCTTAGGGCTAATCATCTATTTTCTTATTCGTAGTGAAAATGAGATTCTCACCGATCGGCTTACAGGACTTGGAAGCCGAAAAGCATATGAAGGTGACATTCGTAATGCACCACCTTCAGCACTTTTTTTAATCAATATCAATAAATTTAAAAACTACAATGACTTTTATGGAATTGCGTCAGGAGATAAAATTCTTGCCATTGTAACTCAACGCTTATATAAGCTTTGTGCATCTTGGAATAATCCTAAATTTTATCGTCTTGGTGGCGATGAGTTTGGAATTCTAATCAAACATGAAAAAGACTTTGATCTTGAGGCTCTCGCTAATAAGCTTTTACTTGAATTTAAACAAGAACCTATCATCATCGAAGGGATAGAAACTTCCCTTTCGATCACACTGGCTATATCAACGCAATCTCCATTACTGGAGACGTCAGATATGGCGCTAAAATCAATAAAAAAAGATTATTCTAAGGAGTTGATACTTTACCATGACGGACTCAATTTACAGAAATTCGTTCAAGAAAATATGCTCAAGACACATGAATTACACAATGCAGTTGCTAATGATCGCCTTATTCCTCATTTTCAGCCCATTGTTTCTTTTCTTACCGGAGAAATTGAAAAATATGAAGCACTTGCCAGACTTATTATGGAAGATGGTGAAGTAAAATCTATTTTTGAATATTTAGATGTCATTAAAGAGTCTAAGTATTATCCAACATTGACACGAATTATGGTTCAAAAAAGTTTTGAAGTGATGCGCACACAGCCCTATAAATTTTCACTCAATCTTTCTATTGATGATATCACCAGTCATGAAACCGTTGTGATGATACAAACAATATTAGAACAAAATCCCGACATTGCAAAGCGAGTTGTATTTGAAATTTTAGAAAGTGAAGCATTGCATGATCACTCTGATGTTATCAATTTTATTCAAATGGTAAAAGAGTACGGATGTAATATTGCAATCGATGATTTTGGTAGCGGTTACTCTAATTTTAATTATCTTCTTGCCCTGGATATTGACATTATTAAAATAGATGGAAGTCTCATTCAACACATAGACACCAATCCTCAAGCACGAATGATTGTTGAGACCATTGTCGAGTTTGCCAAAAAAGCAGGCAAGACAACAATCGCAGAATTTGTCTGTACTGAGGCAGTATACAATATCGCAAAAAATATTGGTATTGACTATTCACAAGGTTACTTTACAGGTAAGCCCGAAGCAATTTAGTTTTTAATGAAATGCGATTGGACCATCTGATCGTGCATTTATAAATTGTTGAACGACTGCATTTTGTGAATTTTTAAAATAATCTTTATTGCCTGCATCCACGATCACTCCATCAAAAAGCATCGCGTAGTTATCCCCTGCTTTGAAACTCTCAGCAATGTCGTGGCTAATCAATACGGATGTCATTCCCATCTCATCACGCAGTCTACAAATCATCTGAGTGATAAAATCACTGGTAACAGGATCCAGTCCTGAGGTTGGTTCATCGTACAAAATCACTTCAGGTTCTAATGCAAGAGTACGAGCTAAACCTACACGTTTACGCATTCCGCCACTGAGCTCTTCTGGGTAGAGGGATTTAACGATTAAAGGGTCAAGTCCTACCATAGTAAGTTTTTCATCAATCTTATAATTGAGTTCTTTTGGAGTTAACTTTTGATGCTCAAGCATCGGAAATGCAACGTTGTCGCCAATATTCATACTGTCGAATAACGCTCCGCTTTGAAAGAGAAATCCGATTTTTTTACGAATTTCACGCAATGCTGTCTCATCAGCCTTATCAATATTTATCCCTTTATAGCTTATCGTTCCGCTATCAGGTCTGAGTAGCCCCACCATGTGTTTGATAATCGTCGATTTTCCACCACCGGAAACGCCAAAAATAACCGTTGTTTTACCCGCTTCAATTTCAAGATTGACACCTCGAAGAATTTCTCGTTTTCCGAAGCTTTTAGTGACATTTTCAAAACGTATCATCGCTTAGCCATCATTAAATAAGTTCGACGGGCAAAAAGTACAATCAACATTAAAAGCAAGATTTTAAAATCAATTTCACTCGCTTTATGCAGCGACTCAAACGATGCATCTATAGCACTTTCACCGCGTGATTGATACTCTAAGATTTTAGGAACATACACAGCAGCAAAAAGTAAAAGAGTACTGATCGCACCTAACGCACTTAAAATTGAAATTTTATCAATCTGCATTACTTTGTATCGTGAGACTTCATAAACCGCGATAACAGCTGTCATAAAATACGCCCAATAACTAAAACGGCGGAATATTTCCCCCATAATTTTTCCTTCTTCATAACGGGAGAGGATAGGTATGCTCAAATAAAGCTCAGAGTGAAAGACAACCGCCGCAACCAATGCACCTAAAACGAAGACGGCTCCTGCTGTTATAGCAAGGGTGAAAAGATAAAAAATATCGATAAAAGTTTTTTTATTACTCATTTTGTTCCTTTTATACGCTCAGGGAATAAAATCCCCTAAGCTACGTTAACACTAGGTTCTCTTCGGCAGAGTGCCCTCGCGCATTTGGCGCTCTTTAAATTCTTAAGTTTTTAAAATAAATCCTCGATCGAACGAGGCTAAATCTTTATAAAACTCCAACGATTGTACCGCAAAAGATTTGAGATATTCCTGCACTTTTAGGCGCTGATCGTAGCCCATTTCACAGACGAATAGAGGAATGGATCGTGCATACACTTCATCCAAAAGTCTCTGAATAATTTCATCGCCCACGCTGCCGCCAAAAAGAGCGTTTTGCGGTTCATACGACAGGTTGGATTCCAAAGAGGCATCATCAGCAATGTAAGGCGGATTGGACACAAGCAGATCGATTTTTTCGCTCACACAGGCAAGTAAATCGCCCTCACGCAGTTCAATCCGATCTTCCAATCCAAAGGCTTGAATATTACAGCGCGCAACGCTTAGAGCTCGAGGTGAGATATCAACGGCAATACAATGGGCTTTGGGAAAATGAAGGGCTAGAAGTATTGAGATGATTCCGCTGCCTACTCCCACTTCAACAATCGTCATCTCTTCCTCTTTATTCACATGGGAGAGAACCTCATCGATCAGATGTTCAGTTTCAGGTCGAGGGATTAATGCGCCTTCATCGATGTAAAATTCACGGCTATAGAAGCTGACACGATTTGTTAAATATTCAAGAGGAACGTTACGAGAACGCTTTTCGATCCACTCTGCCAATCTTGGATTTCCAGCATCGACTATGTCATCTTGATGGGTGATAAAATAGAGCTGATTGCAGTCCAAAAACGCCATTAGTAGAAGCTCTGCTTCACGTCTTGGAAACTCAACAACTCCTTCTAATACGGTTGTAATATCCGCATGAAGCTCTTTTAGAGGACTGGACATGGATCAGAAAAACCTTCCGAACTCTCAACGCGAATATCAGCACCCAATGCTCGTAGACGATCAATAACAGGAGGATGAGTCGTATGAAAAAATCGATAAATCGGATGGGATAATGGAAAGCTTTTATTCTCCGTTACCAGTTTTTTGAGTGCATTGACCAAATGTTCTGCTCCGCCTAGTTCTGCTCCGGTACGGTCTGCTTCATATTCATTGTGACGGCTCATCATTCCCATTAACGGCATAATTACAAAACTAACCATTGGCAGCAAGAGAACAAATAACATCATGATAACATGCGGAGATTTAGCAACGCCAAGCTCCAAATAAAGAGACTCAGGAAGATTGCCGAACAAGGCAAACATCCCAAACAGCATTGCCCCCACCATCGCGATATTTTTATACAAATCGCCGTGTGCAAAATGTCCTAACTCATGACCAAGAACAGCCACTAATTCTGAGGGCGAAAGCTTTTCGATCAACGTATCAAACAATACAACCCGTTTTGTTTTACCCAAACCGCCAAAGTAGGCATTAAGACGTGCGTCACGCTTACTTGCATCACTCACAAATACACCGCTGCTTACAAAACCTGTTTTTGCCATCAACTCTTCAATTTTTTCTCTTAGTTCGCTATTTTCAAGCGGAGTTACTTTATCAAAGAAAAGAGCTCGAATGGTCGGAAAAAACATATTCAAGGCGACTACAACCGCAAAAATAAATGAAAAACTCCACAGCCACCATAACGTACTGGAGGTTATAATCATTGAAATAATCCATACAATAACGCTTCCGACAACAATCGTTAGTAGTGTGCTAATAAGCGTATCTTTTACGAATTGCGCCGTAGAAGAGCGATTGAATCCATATTGTGCATCGATTTTGAATTTGGCAATCCATCCAAAAGGGAGCATGACCAACGAATTAATCAGCAGCATTCCCAATACTGCAGCAATCGACTGCACAACTGTACTTTGTGCCATTAGCTGTATGTCCAGCCAATAAATCATCCCCATCATCCAAGCCAAAAAGAGTCCATACTCCATAAACGCTTCAATCATTGAAAGTTTTTCTTTGGCAACGGCATAGTTACCGGCATCCAAATATGCTTGCTCTCCCATTAGTAAAGCACCTTTACGCTTCATCTGATTGATATAACCAATCTGCATAACGCTGATATAAAGACGGATGAGGATGTACAAACTATAGAGCACGATAATGGATGAAATCATTTAAAACCTTATATTAGAAGTGTCGAATTTTATCATTATTTAACTGGTACTTGAACAATAGGGTCTTGAACATGCAGGCTATCATTTGCTTCACCATAATAAATCTTTGCACCGACAAAAAAGGCGCCAATGAGTAAGCCAACCAATATAACCGTCCAAACAACTCGTTTTTTTGACCCTTTTAGCGTATTGTAATCCTCGATCGAATTCAACGTTGGTTCATTGTCTTTCATGACGTATCTCCTTGGATAATTTAGTGTATATTAGCCATCTTATCCTATAAACGGTTAATGAACTTTTCTTAATTTGACGTTTTAAGTTTATTTATTTGATTGTTTTAACGTCACTTTACCACTTCCCTTCAATGGAAAGAAGGATTACTGGAGCGGATTTTTCTTTATCGATTTGTGTTGTTCCCGTGTTGTCGTCATACGAGTGTGTTTCAATGGATGCCGAGGTAATATTTTTAAGATTCAGGGAAAGTTTGAACGTGTCATTGAGTCGTTTAATTGCATACACATCAAGCGTCCCGTATCCTTTTTGAGATTCTGAAAAACCATACATATCTTTAGAATCATCGTATCCGCTCACGTAACGATACGCTCCTCCATAGGTCAGACGATAAGAGGGAATCGAGTGATCCAAACCAATATTATAAACATAATCATTGGTCCCTTTAATCGAATACGTCATATTGTTCGTGCTGTTGGTAAGAGAAGAGTTTTGAAAGGTTGCGTTTGCGAACATTCCTAATCCTTCTACATATCGGCTAAGAGATTTTTTGAGTTCCAATTCAACACCCCAAAGCCCGCCGTTACCGCTGTTGTAAGGACGCTCAACATAACGACCAACATCACAGGCAACTGCATTTCCATCTTGATCTTCACATCTTGTCATTTTTTCGATCTTATCTGTGAGACTGCGATAAAATCCGCCGATACTCACAACTCCTTTATCCTCAAAAAAGTGCTCGCCTCGAAGCTCATAACTTAGCGCCTCTTCTTCTTTTAAATCTGGATTTCCAATAATATCGGGATGGGTGATGTCATTTTGATACAATGAACTGTCAACAGTTAATGAGAGTTCATTTAAACGAGGAAGCTTAACGGTTTTGGCGATACTTGCTCGCACGTTATCATTGGGGGTAAGCTTGTACAGAAGATGAAGTGATGGAGCGAAATACCCAATGCTTGAAGTTGTGCCGTAATCACGATGCACTGTTTCGTAACGTAATCCCGGTGTCATAACCATGTTATCACCCAATGTTATTTCATCTTGGAGATAAACAGAACCTTTGTTCTCACTCATAGAGGTATTGACATACGACTGCGTGATATCTGTGCTAATCACTTCATCGTGCTGTGCCGAGTGCTTGAGCTCAACTCCTGTTTTAATAAAATGGTTATCCAGAGCAACCGAATAGCTCCCTTCTGTCCCTAAAACACGGTAATCATTGTCGTCATCTTGTACAAACAGCGTGGTGGACTCAGTGCGGCGGTTACCTGTTTGATTATTTTGATGGTATTTAAGCTTCCATTCGACCAACTCGGTACTGGAAATATTATGATTTCCCGATAATTTTGCCCATACCATGACACCCTCACCGCTGTCATCACCGTTAATAATTCGATCAGGAATTATAGAACCGTTGGTCGTGCGTGTATCCAACGTTGTTTTGTCGTAATCATTGACATTGACTGCACCGTCGAAAGTGTATTTATTTTTGGGTGACGTAGAATAAATCAGTTTTGTATTCAATGAAAGTGAACGATAACGGGCATCGTAGTCACTCGTCTCATCACTGTACGAACTTGGCATATGTGTGTGCGTTAGGACTTCATCCGCTTGAGAGTTATCGGAGATGGTCGTATTGATCAAATACGAAAGGTCCCCCGATTTTCCCTCTTGCTGTGCGAACAAAGACCCCATCGGCTGATCTCGATATGCCCCTGCTGTAATTTTGACTCGGCTTAGCCCTTCGGATTTTGGTTTTTTGAGGACAATATTGACAATACCGCCCATCGATTCCGCCGTATATTCTACTGAACCGTTCGTCATGACTTCGATACGCTCAATCATATCGGGAGAGATTTGCTCTAATGGATTGCCCCGTTTAGAACCGGAAGTTTGCTCGCCATCAATCAACACAACTGTGTAGCCTTTTCCCGGAGCACCTTTTTTCCCTTTTCCATCGGAAAGTGTTACACCTGGGGTTCGCTTCAATACTTCAAGAGCATTCATATCACCGTATTGCGTTAGCTCAGAACCTGTAATGATACGCTTGGCTATCGAACTCTCTTTTCGCTCTTCAATGGTTGAAGCATTCTCTTGAACCTCAATTTTTTCGATCTGAACAATCTCTTGTGCGCAGGCAAGCGACAAAGTAAAAGTAAGAAGAAGGGGAATACGATTCATACTAGCTCCTTTTGTTTTAAACACTATCTAAAATGATAATTTTTTATTTTGTTTTGCAATTATAGTGATTTAACATTATAGGAAAAAAATTTAGTATTTTATTTTTAGAAGATACAGGGCTTGAATTAGAAAGAGTTGTGTTTTGCACACACATAATGTATGCAAAATGATGTTAGAGTAAAATTAAAATTCCATATCTAAATGTGGAGAAAACTCAGGAATGTTAATACCTGCATCTTCATAAACTGCCATGTGATGTGCAAATGCACTTGATGCCATTGCGGCAACCATTACGAATACTAATGCTACTTTTTTCATGTGAACCTCTTTGTTATAGTTTAAAGACTGGAATGGAAACAATCATCTAACGGATAATCATCCCGCATTCCCTTCTCTGAGTAAAATTTTAATCTTTAATCATTAGTGAAGTATTAGTGGCTTAATCCTAAAATTTGACGTTTTTTACCTGTATACTGTCGAAAAAAATTGAGAGAATACGTTTATGGATAGCGAAACAGCAAACAGAGAAACATGTTATCACTGCTATCGACCTCAAAAGCAGTGCTTATGCTCCTCCGTCAAACCGATTCAAACAGCAACAAAATTTATCATATTAATGCATCCAAAAGAGTTTAAAAAGACCAAAAATGGGACGGGTCGAATGACCCATCTTTCACTGCCCAATTCAGAAATTTTTATCGATGTTGATTTTAGCGATCATACCGCGGTCAATGCTCTTATAGACAATCATAACAATCTCTGTTATCTCCTCTACCCCGGAAGTGACAGTCTCCATCTCAATGCCCAAAAAATTGATCTGCAAAACAAACAGTTAGTGATTTTTATCCTCGATTCTACATGGCCTTGCTCGATGAAAATGCTTCGTTTGAGCAAAAATCTTCAGCGCTTGCCAAAACTCAGTTTTACCCACACCAAGTGCTCCCAATTTCAAATCAAAGAACAGCCCAAAGATTTTTGTCTCTCCACCATCGAATCAACCCTTACTATTTTAGAGTTGCTCAACGCACACGGATTAGAAACCATAGAGGATGCAGAGTTTGAACCTTTTTTAGAACCCTTTTTATCGATGGTCGAGTATCAGATTGGATGTATTTCGACAAAACGATTTAGAATACGACCCGAAAGAGACACATTACTCCCCGCACATTAATATTTTGTTACTTTTAAGTTACCAAATTTGTATTACAATAGAGGGATGAAACATTATTCTTTACCCATTCTTATCCTAACTTTTTGTTCCATTGCTGTGAGTGCAGCGGATAATACCGCTCTTCTCTCCAATGAAAAACAGACGATCTTACAAAAACAGCAAGAGATGTATGAGTCAGAACACGAGAAACTGCGAACCAACTGGATTGCACCCATTAATCTGAACGCCACCTACGAATATGATAAAAGTGCATTAGGAGATACTCACAGCGATATGAAACGTGCTGGTGCATCGGTTTCGCAAGACATTTTTCGCTCTGGCGGAATCACCTATCAGATTGACTACGCCGATGCCAAGATGCAAAGCAATTCTATAACCTTGCAAATGCAAATAGCGTCACTCAATGAGCAGCTATTTACCGCATTGCTAAATGTCCAGAAAAGTCTCCTTCAACGTGACCAAAGCCAGCTTCGACTTGATAATCAAGAAATTGCCATCTTTATCAAACGTCATTTATACGATGCAGGAAAAGCAGACATAACTGAGCTCAATAATGCACTCATGCTCAAAAGCAGTGAACTCAAAACCTATGCAGCCACTAAATACAGTATTGCCCAGCAGCACTTTGATGTCACAAAAATCAGTGATATAAGCCCCGAGACCTTCCCCCTTCCCCGTTTTGAATTGATCCAAAAAGAAGATTTTTTACAAAATCAATTTGATCTGAAATACGCACATGCCCAAAGCAATACCCTTCGAAAACTTTACGATGTCACCCGCACTAACTATCTGCCATCCCTAGCGGTCAATGGAAATATCGGGTACCAAAGCTATAATCAAAAAGAGCTTGCCGGAAGTTACAGTGGTGACTATTACGGCGCGGGAGTATCGCTCAACCTCCCTCTAGTTTATAATGCATCATCCACTATCCAAGAAGCAAAAGCGTCTTATCTCCAAGAAGTAGCCGTTACAGCAGATAAACGTCGTGAACTTGAATCTACCTATACTCAGACCATCGAAAAAATCGAGAGTTACCGTGAATACATTACCATCACGACGCATAATCTCGCCCTTTATGATGATCTTATCCAAGTCACCCAAGCAGGAGTCCATGCTGGGACCAAAACAGGCTACGATCTTCAAACACTCAAAAACTCCAAACAAATTGAAGAGTTAGAGATTAAAATCAACGAAATCAATATCCAAATAGAACTTGCCAAACTTCATTTTTCCCTCAAACCTTCTAAGGAACTATTATGACCTCTTCATCTCAGACTATCGAAAAAACACTCGGGTTGGGAACATCTACCAAACGACCTATCAAAAAATATCTTTGGTTTTTAGGACTTTTCTTATTAATAGCGGGTGCAGGTGTTTGGGGATGGATAAAAAATGCAGATGATAAAAAAACAACCTATATAACCACTCCATTAGAGGTCAAAACACTCACCACCTCTGTCTCTGCAACCGGGAATATAGAGCCTACAAATACAGTGGATGTGGGGATCGAAGTTTCCGGAACTATCAGCGATGTACTCGTCGATTATAATGATCAAGTAGCTGTGGGACAAGTCATGGCACGTCTAGATACGACCAAATTGCATTCTAAAGTGGTGAGTTCCAAAGCTTCCCTTGCTGGCAGTAAAGCTTCTATTTCTGAAGCCAAAGCAACATTAAAAAATGCCCAAAACGAATGGGGAAGAGTTCACTCGATGTATACAGCAACGGGGGGAAATTACCCTTCCAAACAAGAGATGGACAACACCTCAACTGCCGTTGAAAAAGCCAAAGCACAACTGGCAGTTGCTGTTGCTCAAAGTGATCAAGCTACAGCAGGGCTTAATGCCAATGAAGACGACCTGCGTAAAGCGGTTGTAGTCTCTCCGGTCAATGGAATCGTACTGGAGCGAAAAATCGAACCGGGACAAACCGTTGTAGCATCGATGCAGACTCCCATACTTTTCAAAATAGCAGAAGACTTAACAAAAATGCGGGTCATTGTCAGCGTCGATGAAGCCGATGTCGGAGAAGTCAAAGAGAAGCAAAAAGTTCAGTTTACCGTCGATGCTTATCCAGCACGACAGTTCGACGGTAAAATCACCCAGCTTCGGATGAATTCCGCTATCGTGAATGGGGTCGTCACGTATGAAGCAGTTGTAGAAGTTCATAACACGGATCTCCTTTTACGTCCTGGGATGACGGCTAATGCCTCTATTATTACCGGTACGTTTAAAAATGTTCCTGTTATCCCCAATGCCGCATTGCGCTTTACTCCTCCACTGTCTGATAAGGCTGACAAGAAAAAGCATGCTACAGATCAAGATGATAAAGGAAAGTATGTCTGGGTATTAAAAAATGAAACTCCGACCAAAATAAAAGTAACTATCGGACAATCTGATGGCATTAAGAGCATCGTGCAAGGCTCATCTTTAAAAATCGGAGATTTAATCATCACCGGAGTTGAAGAACAACAATGATTCAGCCGTATCTGCCTGTCATCGAGCTCAAAGGAACTAAAAAATATTACGGTTCCGGTGATGCCACTGCTTACGCACTTCGCGGCGTTGATTTGACCATACATCAAGGGGAATTCGTCGCCATTATGGGTCCCAGCGGATCGGGAAAATCGACGGCAATGAACATCATCGGATGTCTCGATACTCCCACAGAAGGACAATATCTCTTTGAAGGGATCGATGTCGGAGGACTCAGCCGTGACCAGAGGGCTTTGCTGCGGCGTAATTACATCGGTTTTATCTTCCAGGGATTCAATCTGCTGGGTAAAACATCCGCCGTCGAAAACGTCGAGCTTCCCCTTCTCTATCGGGGTGTTCCCGCGCATAAGCGCCGAGAAATGGCAATGAAAGCGCTTCACAGTGTCGGACTTGAAAACGTCGCGCATCATACCCCTGGAGAACTCTCCGGAGGACAGCAACAACGTGTTGCTATTGCTCGGGCTATTGTCACCAATCCATTGGTATTACTCGCCGATGAGCCAACCGGAAATCTCGATACCGCTAAAAGTATTGAGGTGATGGAACTTCTTCGCTCTTTCAACCGTGATCAGGGAATCACCGTTATCATGGTTACTCACGAAAGTGATATGGCAGCCTATGCAACGAGAACAATCCATTTTCGTGACGGTGTCATCGATACTGCTGAATCTAAGGGCACACTATGATTTGGAATGCCTTTATTTTGGCTCTTCGTGAAATCCGTCGCAGTGTGATGCGTTCTGTCCTGACAACATTGGGAATAGTCATCGGAGTAGCTTCCGTCATTGCCATGGTGATGCTGGGTGATGCCACAACAGCATACGTTACCAACAGTATTTCCAAGCTCGGCAGTAACATGATCATCATCCGTCCCGGACAAGACCGTCACGGCCCAGGGGGAGACACTACAGCCAAACGTTTTACCCAAGATGACATTACTGCCATTTCACGCGAAATCGGAGGGCTCAAAGGTGTCGCGCCCGTCTCCTCAAAAGGGATGCAAGCGGTCTATGGAAATCAGAACTACTCCACGTCAATCGATGGAAGCAATAACGATTATTTTACCGTCAAAGATTGGACGTTTGAATCGGGACGAAATTTTACTGCTGCCGAACTGCAAGGGGGGAAAGCCGTCTGCATCATCGGAGAGACAATCCATAAAGAACTTTTCGGTGACCAAAATCCGTTGGATGCCTCTATACGGTTGGGAAACTTTTCATGTCAGGTAGTTGGACTGCTCCATTCTAAAGGCGCATCCATGTTCGGATCAGATCAAGATGATCTCATTGTCGTCCCCATTCGAATGTTCCAACGCCGTATCAGCGGTAATCAGGATGTTTCAACCATCATGCTTTCCGCAAAAAATGCTTCTGGGGTAGAAACGATCAAAAACAGTGCTACATCCCTCATGCGCGAACGTCGTCATATACGTACGGGAGATGAAGATGACTTCAATGTGAGAGATTTACGTGAAGTCGTCCAAACTCTCTCTTCCACAACTAAAATGCTCACTCTGCTACTGGGAGCCGTCGCAGCCATCAGTCTGCTTGTCGGAGGAATCGGAATTATGAACATCATGCTCGTCTCCGTCACCGAACGAACACGAGAAATCGGTATACGGCTCGCTATCGGTGCGCTGGAGCGTGAAGTACTGCTTCAATTTTTGGTTGAAGCTGTTGTCCTCTCTTCGCTGGGAGGAATTATCGGTATGATACTGGGAGTCAGTGTGGGTGTGGGAATCAACCTCTTTTTTGATCTCCCTTTTGTTTTCAATACTTCGATTGTGGTTATCGCTTTTTTATTTTCTACAATAGTCGGAATCGTTTTTGGATATTTTCCGGCACGCAAAGCAGCTCGTCTTAACCCAATCGATGCCCTGCGACATGAGTAATTCTGCCTCGCAAGAGGCAAGCTTTAGTGCCTTGTGCTGCAAGCGTAGCTAAAGGGATTTTATTCCTTTGGCGTTAATAAAAAATAGTGATTTGGACGATATAGAGTTATACGATACTAAAAGGAGTCCTTATGCAAATCAATGCAGCAACAGCAGCAGTTAATCCATACGTGGCAAATACGCTCGGACAAAATGAAAAAGAATCTGCCGATTTTAAAGAGAAAATTAAAAGCGGTGAAATTTCAGGAAAAACTCTCTCTCAAGCTTATCTTGTTGAATACAGCCAAAGCGTTGAAAGTTACTCCTCCGGTAATTTAGAAGCACAAAGTGCACCTTTTGATATCAATAAAGTTAAAGACATTTTAAAATCCATTGATTTTAAAGCCATAGGCTATACTGGTAAACCCATAGCGGATATGAATCCAGATGAAGCCAAAGCATTGGTAAGCGAAGATGGATTCTTCGGAGTCACACAAACGTCCAGTCGTCTTGCGGATTTTGTTCTCAGCGGCGGTGGCGATAATATTGATAAACTCAAAGCTGGTCGAGAAGGAATCGTTCGCGGGTTTAATGAAGCCGAAAAAATATGGGGTGGAAAACTACCTGATATTTCTTATGTGACACTTGATAAAGCATTAGCTAAAATCGATGAGAAAATCACTGGGCTTGGCGGAAATATTCTAAATGCCACAGCCTAAATTCTAAAACTAAAAATGTCAGTTACATTTTTTTTAAAGTATGATAGTATCCGATATATTGTCGTGTTTTAGGAATAATAATGCCTTCAAAAAAATCTTCATCTCCTTTCATACGGACTCTCTGGCAAACAATTTCTGCACTAATACTATTTTTAATTTCATTTAATATCTATGTTTATTTTGAAAAACAAATTGACCGTATAAATGAAACACGTCTGACCTCTTTTTTACTCGCGGATGAACTGCGCCATTCATCTGATGACTTAACCCGAATGATTAGAACCTACGCAGCTACAGGTAATGCGAGATATAAAGAATATTATCAAGAAATTCTCGATATTCGTAATGGTAAAAAATCTCGTCCACTCGATTATCAAAATATTTATTGGGATTTAGTTAGTCTGGATGATAAACGTCCACGTCCATCAACCAATCAATCGATTTCACTAATGGAGTTGATGGCTAAGGCCGGCTTCACCCACGATGAATTTTCCAAACTTACAGAAGCTAAAAATAATTCCGATGCTCTAACCCAAACCGAATTTGCCGCAATGAAGCTGATTCAATCCCAAGGCTCCCAATCGCAGAAGGCTCTTCAAAAAGAAAAAGCAATTGAACTTTTACATGATGAAACTTACCACCAGGCAAAAGCTTCTATTATGCTTCCTCTTGATCAATTTTATGTAATGATGAAAAAACGGACGAATGATGCTGTTTATCAGGCTGAAATGATTGCCTTTTATTTTCGAATACTCTTTATTTTAATTGGAATCTATTTTTTCTTTATGCTTTGGCGACTTTATAAAACAATCAACAGGATACTGGGAGATACCATTGATAACGTACATCATCATATTGCCGCAATCGGTCAAGGAGATTTCACCAATCCTATCGTTTTAAATGAAGGAATGGAAAGCAGCATACTGGGTTGGCTCAGAGAAACACAAATCAAACTAGAGCAAACCACTGCTAGTAACGCCCGCCTAACACAACTGTATGCAGCTCTTAGCCAATGCAATCAAGCCATTGTAAGATCAAAAAATGAAGAAGAACTCTTTCCCATCATTTGTCGTGACGCAGTCAATTTCGGCGGAATGAAGATGGCAACGATTGGATTTATAGATCAAGAAAAACAACAAATCGTCCCTGTTGCTTATTATGGAGAAGGAACCGATTATCTTTCTGAACTTCCCATATCCCTAGACTCTAATAATCCTTTAGGACAAGGTCCTAGCGGACGTGCATTTAATGAGAAGCACCCAATTTGGTGCCAAGATTTTCAAAATGACCCAATAACAGTACCTTGGCATACAAAAGGAAAAACATACGGATGGGGTTCTTCTGCTGCTCTTCCCATTGAACGAAACGGTTTACCTGTAGGAGTTTTTACCCTCTATGCTGAAGAAACGAATGCTTTTGATGAAACATCTCAAAGGTTATTAGAAGAGATGGTAATGGACATCAACTACGCCTTGGATAGCTTTGCTCGTGACGCTCACCGAAAAGAGATGGAAGATGCTTTGTTCCAGAGTCAAAAACATCTATCTACTATTATTGAGACGGAACCCGAATGTGTCAAATTGGTAGATGCCAACGGTAAGCTTGTAGAGATGAATCCTGCCGGATTAAAAATGTTAGAAGTAGATACGCTTGAAGAAGCTCAAAAATACAATTTGACTCACTACTTGCTTCCTGAATGGCGAGCTCCTTTTGTCGCGTTGCATAAACGTGTGATGAATGGGGAAAGTGGTATATTAGAGTTTGAAATTCAGGGAATCAAAGGGACACATCGCTGGCTTGAGACACATGCAACACCCTTGCGTGATGCCAATGGAAATATTACTATGCTGCTAGGCATTACAAGAGATACGACCCAACGCAAACATAATGAAGAACAAATCCGTTATCTGGCAAATTTTGATTCTCTGACAGGATTGCCAAATCGCACACAGCTCAACCTCCAAATTAAAAATTTATTAAGTTTGGCAAAACGCAACAATAAAGAGATTACAGTCATGTTCCTTGACCTTGACCGATTCAAGGAAATTAATGATACCTTAGGACACAGCGTCGGCGATACTCTGCTGATTCAGTCTTCTCAACGCATGCAATCATTATTGCGTGAAGAAGACACCGTAGCACGGCTAGGAGGCGATGAATTCATCATTCTTCTCCCCAACATACAGATCAATGGAGCCAGAAAAGTGGCTCAAAAACTTTTAGATGTCTTTAACGCTCCTTTCCAAATCGATCATCATGAACTTAGTATCAGCGCTTCTATTGGAATTGCTTTATATCCTGATGACGGAACGGATTTCGAAACTCTCTATAAAAATGCTGATACCGCGATGTATCGTGCCAAACAAGAGGGGCGTAACGGCTACAGTTTCTTTACGAATGAGATGCAAGAACATTCAGCTCGAAATCTTCAATTGAGCAATGCCTTGCGTCATGCACTGGAAAAAAATCAATTTCAGCTCCACTATCAACCTCAAATTTCTGCTAAGGATGGCGAAATCATTGGGGCAGAAGCACTTTTACGCTGGAATCACCCAGAGTATGGAAGCATATCTCCTGCGGAATTTATCCCTATTTTAGAAGAGAATGGTCTCATCTTGCCTGTAGGGGAATGGGTACTGCGAACCGCTATATCTCAAGCAAAACTTTGGATGGACCAAGGAAGTAAACCAATTATTATTGCAGTCAATCTATCAGCAGTACAATTTCGACATCTATCGCTGTTAAACACGGTTTCCATGATACTTGAAGAAATCGGATTACCCCCTCAATGTCTGGAACTTGAACTGACTGAAAGCATAGCAATGCATGATCCGCAAAAAGCCATCAATGTAATGAATGATTTACACGATCTTGGGGTACACATGTCCATAGATGATTTTGGGACAGGGTACTCAAGCTTAAGCTACCTCAAGAAATTCAAAATCTACAAACTCAAGATTGATCAATCATTTATTCGGGACATCAACATTGATAAAGAGGATAAAGCTATCGTCAGTGCGATCATCAGTATGGCAAAACGCTTAGGCTTGCAAACAATTGCAGAGGGAGTTGAAACGATCGAGCAGCTCGAATATCTTCAAGAAGAAGGGTGCGATGAAATACAAGGATATTTTTATTCTAAACCTCTTCCCGCCGAAGCGTTTGAAGTATTTAGAATGAGTCGTTAATGAAACTTATTGCACACTTCGGCAATGAGGACAAACATGTGCTGCCAATGGAATTTCCATTGCACATTCAGGACATACTTTAGTCGTAGGTGCGGTTGCTGCAGCTTCAGGCTCTTGCGCTTTGAGTTTATTATAGGCTTTAACCATCATAAACATCACAAACCCTAAAATCGTAAATGAAATAACGTCATTTACAAACAATCCAAGCTTGATAGCGGGAGCCCCAGCGGCATCTAAAGCGGCTAAAGAAACATACTCTTTACCGTCCAAAGCGATAAATAACGACGAAAAATCGGTTCCGCCCATGAGTAAACCAACCGGTGGCATAATGATATTAGCGACCAATGATTTAACAACGGTTGCAAACGCAGCACCAAAAATAAATCCTACTGCCATATCAATGACATTGCCACCGATTAAAAATTTTTTGAATTCAGCAAACATGCAAATCCCCTTTTTTTGAACTGTGTTATATTTTATCACGCAAATGTTCACGAATTGTTAAAAATTCATCTAAATGGTCAAAGAAAATATCGATAAGAGACGGGTCAAAATGTTTCCCTCTCTCTTCACGAAAAAGGTTAAAAATTCGTTCATCTTCCCACGCACTTTTATAAACGCGATCACTTCCCAATGCATCAAAAACATCTGCCAATGCCGTAATCCGACCATAAATATGAATGGCTTCTCCACCGAGTCCCCTCGGATAACCGCTGCCATCCCACTTTTCATGGTGTTCATACGCAACGGTTGCTGCCATCAAAAGTAACTCACGCTGAGAATGCTTGAGCATCTCGTATCCAAGAGCTGCATGCGTATCCATAATACGACGTTCTTCTTCATCGAAACGTCCTGGCTTGTTTAAAACGGCATCAGGAATAGCCACTTTCCCTATATCATGCATTGGTGAAGCTTGTCTGAGCATTTCAGCTTCATTTTCATTAAGACCTGAATAAAGTGCAAGGAGTTTGGAATACTCAGCAACTCTTCTTACATGATTACCAGTCTCTTTGGAACGACTCTCTCCGATTGCACCCATAGTGAAAACAACTTCGCGCTGTGTATCTTCAATCTCTTTATTAAGAGCCGTAATCTCTTCAAGAGCCGTATCCATTCCACCAATCATCGTATTAAACGCATCAGAGAGTTGTCCTATCTCATCATCACGATCAAGTTTTACCTGTTGCGTATAATCTTGAGTTTTTGTTACTTTTTTTGCAACATCCGCGAGAGTAATGACGGGCCGAATAAGTGCCGTTGCTACATAATACGCCGCAGTAGCGATGAATAATGCACCAGCGATCAAAAGTAAGAGAAACCATTGCTCATATTTGTATAGCAACCGATATGCAAAGGCTTTCTCTTCTTCCAGAACAATAGTCAAATCAGGTTTTATGTTTAATGGTTGGGACACTACGAGCGGTTTTTCAAAAATACTCGGACGTAAATCAATTTTACCATCATGATGTCGAACATAAAAGTGCCTTTCAGCTGTATTGAAAAAAAAAGGTTTTAAATTTTCAAGAGGATAAACAACAACAATAGTGCCGATAGATTGCTGGGTAAAATTAGAGATTATTGGTATACTAAAAAAAGGTTTTTGCTTAATATTAGACCCAATAGACGAGAAATCGCTTGATGCTAAAATTCTGTCCTTTTGATCAATAACGTAAAAATCACCCTTCATTTTCAGATCATTTTTTTTGGCCAAAAGTGCGTTGCTGATACGGTGATCTAAATCTTGCGTGTACATATCATTCATCACATCTGATTTAGCGATAAAAGCCATATCTTTTTGCACTGTTTCAAGCTGTTGGTTAATATGTTCTACACTCATACTTAACTGAGTATTCATCTCCTGTGTTACAGCATTGTACTGTTCACTTCGAAACGAATTACCCATCAACAACATCGTCAAAGCATATGGAATTAAACTAATTCCTAAAAACAAAAGAATTGTTTTTAGCTTAAAACTCATAAACTGCCTTCACACTGTTATCCACCATTTTTGAGGGAATGTAGCCAATAGCACCATCCACATTTTGGACAAAGGACTTAATAGACTCATACGAGGGCTGTGTCACAGGAGGATTAACCCCGGCAAAGTGCTGCTTGATCCAGTACGAATTAAGGCGATTTCTATCCATCCCTAAGACAACCGATTCAAAAGTACTTCGAGCATCATCTTGCCCAACTAGATTAATCGGAATAAGCTTTTGATCCCCGATCGTATGTCTTTTTTGTAAAAAAACATCACGAATTTCATGAGAGCTTACCGTCAAATACGAGAGCTTTTTAGAGACTATAACACTGTAATTTGCCCCTGAAACGATTATCAATAATCCAAAAAATAAAATGATTATTTTCATCAGAACAATACCGACAATGAGAATAAAAAAGTATTCTCATCCCTCAACGAATGCCACTGATATTCACCTTTAAGTGATACTGGATACCAAGGTCGATAGCTGTATCCTGCAACCGCGATATTATCGACATAATTGGTATGATGATCATTGTAGTATTCATATCGACCGATAAAAGCATGTTCTTGGGTATAGCGATACATCCCTTGGGCATATCCTGAAAGAGTTGACGAATGATCGTTATCAGCAAAATTATTTTGGGCAAAGATCATTTCACCCATCATTTGCCATTGTTCATTGTCATATTTTGTATTGGCTTGAATGAAACGGGTACGCTGATTAGTTAGCGTAATATATTCCCCGACACTTCCTCCGAAACTGGATTCATTTGTTAGTTCTTTCTCAGCTGAAAAGCCATAAAAATGAGTATTGGGAATATTTATATACTCTTCATCAAGATCATGATTATTTTGCGCAAAAAGGTGGTAGTGAACGTTATCAACATTCGGGATATAGCCATTTAGATCAACACCCGTCAAAAATTTAGGAAAAAGAAGCATACTGTAAAGAGGACTGGAAGTTGTATCACGCAAAACATTAATAGGCTCCATATTCCAATAGCCAATCGGGGTCAGCATCTTACCCAGTCGAAAATTGTATGCATCTGCAAGCCAAAGGTCCGCATAAAATCGTTCTGCATGAAACTTTTGATTTCCGTTCTCTTCTCCTGTTGAAAGATTTTTATGATAAAAACCAACTGCTTCAAACTCTGCTAAATACGAGAACATCGGATTAATATCCCCGTATGCCATGACTGCTACATCATCAAATGTAAGTGATTCTTCGCTATTTTTTGACTGAAATTCGCTGGAAAAATAACCGCCGATATTAAACATCGGATCAATATGCAGTCCATTGCCTAACGTATACGGTTGAGCATGCAATGCAATGGCAAGAGTTATCAGTCCACCTACTCGTCTAATCATCATTCCATTTTCCTCACAAAGCCATTTATCTATAAAGATACTATAGTAGCACATTTTTAAATTAAAACTCTTTTCTTGCAACCTAAATAAAGTAAATAAAACTAACTGATTAAAAAATAAACAATCAACTGAATAGAAAGCATTACGTCATGGTGTACAATTTTAAGATAAAAAAATCCTAATTAGGAGGATACATGAAATTTGGAGATTTAAAAAAAGAGGGGCACTGGCCAACACTGTTTGCTGCGTTCTTGTATTTTGATTTTAGTTTTATGATGTGGACGATGCTGGGACCATTGGCAACCGAAATTGGTGAAAGCCTCTCAAGTCGCGGATTTACCATGAGTGATGATCAACAAGCGACACTGCTCGCGGTTCCGGTACTTGCGGGTGCATTGCTGCGTATTGTATTAGGCGTATTTGTCGATAAATTCGGAGCGAAAAAAACCGCGCTTGTTTCTCAGCTCATCGTGATTGCCACACTGTTTTTAGCCTATATCAGTGCGGATTCTATTACCTATAATCAGCTTCTTCTTGTTGCATTGGGTCTTGGTTTTGCAGGTGCATCGTTCGCCGTAGCACTCCCGCAAGCAGGTCAATGGTATCCACCGCGTCTTCAGGGAACGGTTCTTGGGATTGCAGGGGCTGGAAATATCGGGGTTGTTATTGACTTTTTGTTTGCCCCTAAAATTGCAGAGCTTTGGGGATGGGCATCGGTCTTCTTGGTCGGCGGGATTTTATCAAGTATTGTCTTGGTAGCCTATATGCTTATGGCGAAAGACGCACCTGTAAGTATCTACAAACCTAATCCTAAAAAATTAGCGGATTACATGAAACTCATGCGAGATAAAGATACATGGTGGTTTAACCTCTTTTATGCCGTCTCTTTCGGAGGATTCATAGGATTTGCCAACTACATGAAAGTCTATTTGATGAACACCTACCAAGCAGATATGTCTGCCTTTGGTATCGATGTGATGAACGAAGAGAACGTCAAAGTTATTGCTGGATATTTCGGAGCACTTTGTATTTTTGCAGGAGCGATGCTTCGTCCGGTTGGCGGTGCAGTTGCCGATAAAATGGGGGGAATCAAATCACTTTATATCTTTTTTGGTATGATTGTCGTTCTCTCACTTATCAGTGCCTTTATCAAACTTCCGTTTTGGGCAGCGATTGTCGTGATGTTTCTTATCATGGCAAATTTGGGAATGGCAAACGGTTCAGTCTTTCAACTCGTTCCGCAGCGTTTTGGAAAAGACATCGGGGTCATGACAGGACTTATCGGTGCAGCAGGCGGTTTGGGCGGTACGGCTCTTATCAAAACATTCGGATGGTCTCAAGGAACATTCGAGGGATATACAGCCGGATTTTTGATCTTCGGTGTGATGGTTCTTATCGCTATGAGCGGTATCAGTCTGGTTAAAACGCGTTGGAGAACAACGTGGGGCGCAGTTTCAGGGGCAAAAATATAAATGTTACACCTTCATTCTTCACAATTCATCCTACCTAAACCTGATTGTATGGGGGATGATGCGTGTGCTTTTAGCATCATCGACAATACCTTATTTGTCAGCGTCTTATGCGATGGAGTCGGAAGTGCGAAGCGTGGCGGAAGCGCGGCGCGCCAATGCGTAAAATTTTTTATCGACCAGTTTAAAACGCGTCCAAAAGCGTGGGATATTCCTAAAACAATGGAAGTGTTCACCCGTCATATTAACAATCTTTTATTCAAAGAATCGATGTCACAATACGAGAAAATCGAACTTCTCACCACCCTTTGCCTTACCGTCATCGAAGGTGAAACACTTTATTCCCTTAATCTCGGTGATTCTCGTATTTATCTTTTGTCATCCGAGGGGAAACTGCAACAGCTTAGTACCGACCATACCATGGACGATGAGTATATGTCTCACGTACTTACGCAAGCATGCGGGCTTTGCGAAAATATTGATGTCCCGATTCTCTCTACACACATAGCCGTTGGGGATACACTTATTCTTTGCAGTGATGGAGTTTATAATCTCATCGATAATGTCTCTTTTTTAGAACTGATACAAAAAGGGTTAGGAGCCAAAAGCATCGTCACCCACATATCTCAAAACGCTCTCCCAAAAGATCGTGATGATATGAGTTTGCAAATTTTTCGAATTGACGCACTCGATCCGCTCCACGCGATCAAAAATGCACCCTTACCTATTCCTGAAACTCTATTTGAGGGTCAAGTCATCGACGGTTATACCCTCCTCTCTCCCATGATGGAGCACCGCCGTATTTGGAAAGTCTCTAAAAGCGATGAACTTTTTGTGATGAAATTTCCAATGAACGGTGATGATCCTCAAGCGCTCGATGAGTTTGTCCGAGAAGCATGGTATGCTAAACAGGTTACCCACAAAGCATTTGGCCACGCATGGGTTCCAAAAGAACGTACCATGCGTTATTACCTTATGGAACTGATTGAAGGGATAAATCTACGAGACTATCTCAAAAATCGCACTCTTTCCATTGATACTGCGATTGAATTGGGGAAATTTTTACACAAAGCCGAAGCTCATCTACTCCACTTAGGACTCGTTCATGGTGACATCAAGCCTGAAAATATTATCGTCACTAAAAAAGTGGATGAGGCGGGCGTGACTTTTAAAATGGTTGATTTTGGATCCATAGTCGAAATTTTCTCTCTCAACTCCCGTGCAGGAACTCCAAGCTATTTAGCACCAGAGCGTTTTATAGGAGGAATTATCAACGAATCGAGTGAACTATTTTCCATCGGAGTAACACTGTACTGGGCACTTACGGGCGTGATGCCTTATGGTGAGATTGAGCCGTTCCAAACACCTACATTTAAAACTCCCAAACGACCTATCAAGCTCAACAAAAATATTCCTGGATGGCTCGATTCCATCATTATGCACTCCATTGCACTCGATTCCAATGAGCGTTACTCGCACTACTCAGAATTTTTTTATGAGCTCAAATCACCTGAAAAAGTAAAACCCTATTTTTCTAAAGGGAGTTCACTGATCGAACGTTCCCCTGTTACCTTTTATAAAATTGCTTTTTTGGTTATGTTCACCCTTGAAGTTCTAACATTTGTACTTTATATTTCAAAATAGCTCCGTTATTATTTAGTTTTAACTCCCTATAAATTATAATAAAACTATGAAAATACTAATGATAGATCATTCTGGACTGCAAGTTCAAACTCGAAAAATGCTTATTGAAGATGCGGTAAGCTGTACGATTGATGTGGCGCTAACCTCTGAAGAGGTCCGAAATATTTTTCAAATAAAAACCTATGATTTGATAATTCTCGATCATACGACTGAAGCGGGGCAGAAATGTGCCGAATACATACTTGAACATGATTCCAAACAAGCCATATTGGTTGTCAGTGACGCTGTTAAATGTATTATTATGCGATGTGAAGATTGTGTCAATCACCACCAAGCTCGCAGATTAAGTAATCCAACATCCATCAAAAACATCATACGAATGGTCAGTGGATTTGAAAATTACACGTGTGATCACTATGATGCAAAAAGCAATCTTCTCATACCATGAAACCAAAAAAAAAGGGAATTTTAATGATGAAAAAGTACCATTTACTAATTTTGATTTTATCAATAGCACTTACAGCCTTCGCGGATGACAGCCAACTCAGTGTCAGTGTGAATACCATGTCGATGGATTACACAGAATTTAATCAAGATGGATCATTTGCCGATTCTGAAAAAGCAGACGCATTAGCAGGCTTTAACCTAAACTACACTACCCGAATTTGTGATGGAGAAGATAGCTTTCTTGACATTGATTTTTCTCGATATCAGGGAAATACCAGATATGATGGATTTTATCTTGATAGTTTAGGTAATGTTACCGGACCTGCTAATAATCTAACGACTAAAAATACCATTACCGACAGTAGTATTGGCTATAGTGAAACTAGAAAATTGGATCAAGCACTTTGGTCTGTGCGTCTTGGGATGGGATATCGATTATGGGAAAGAATATTAGCTGATGGTCATAATGAGCAGTATTCATGGACCTATGGCTCTATTTCTAGTGGAATCAGTGGGAATATTTTTCCTAATGACAATATTGGAATTTCAGCTGAATATCACAGAGCTTTTTCACCGAAGATGGAATCTAATCAGTATGGCACTTTTGATTTAGGACGTACAGATGGATATAGCATTTCAGTTCCATGGGTACATACGATTACCCCGACATGGGCTATAAAATTTGCCTACACCTATCAAACATGGGATATTGAACATTCAACTGTACATTCAGATGGCTGGTATGAGCCTCGTTCTGAATCACACTTCGATATTTTTAATGCTGCAGTAATGTATTCTTACTAATTAGAGGTATAAAAATTAAGATACGATATTTTTATACATCACGTAAACTAAGTGACACTTTTCCTTTTTGCTGATCTACTTCAACTACACGGATATGACGTAATTGCTGATTGACACTCAACACTTCCAACGGATGAGCAATCCGTTTTTCGGACATCTGAGAGATATGAATCAAACCGTCATTTTTTAGCCCAATGTCGACAAATGCTCCGAAATCAGCAATATTTCGAACGACTCCTGAGACGATAGAACCCTCACGCAACTCTTTGATATCGGTCAAATCGGAGCGAAAAATAATTGGAGGAAGTGTTTCACGGGGGTCAAATCCGGGTTTTTTGAGTTCAGCTATTATGTCGCTGAGTGTTATTTCTCCCATTCCAAATTCCTGTGCCATAGTACCAATTTGCTCTTTTGTGATCGACCAAATATTATATTGCTTTAAAAGCTTTTGCGCCACGTCATAACTTTCAGGATGGACACCCGTGTTGTCCAGGATACTTTTACCCTCTCGTATCCGAAAAAATCCGGCACACTGTTCATACGCTTTTGCTCCCAGACCTTTTACTTTTAAAAGTTCTTGCTTGCTCTTGAAAGAACCGCTTTTTTCGCGATATTCTACGATAGCATGGGCTACTTTCACCCCTACTCCCGCGACATACGATAGTAGCGATACCGAGGCGCTGTTGACATCCACACCAATACGGTTGACCAAATCTTCTGTTACGCTGCCCAGTTGTTTTTCCAAGAGCTTTTGATCGACGTCGTGCTGATATTGCCCAATACCCAACGATTTCGGATCGATTTTGACCAATGCAGCCATCGGGTCACGTAACCGCTGAGCTATCGAGATGGCTCCCCGTATCGTCACATCGAGATTCGGATATTCCTCTTGCGCGATTTTGGATGCCGAATAAACCGACGCTCCCGCTTCCGATACCACCGTATACGAGAGGTTAAGTCCCTCTTCGTGATTGACTCGGGCAAAAAATTCCTGCGTTTCGCGTGAGCCCGTACCATTTCCGATGGCGACACCCGTGATATTGTACTTTTTAGCCAGCTCTTTGATCACTTTTGCCGAAGCCGCATAATCACTCACTGGAGGGGTGGGATAGATTACTGCATGGGCTAAATAGGTTCCGTGTTCATCCACAACAGCTAGTTTGCATCCCGTACGATACGCTGGATCTGCTCCTAAAATCACACGCTTAGTAACAGGAGGAGTATTCAAAAGCTGTGTAAGATTTTTACCGAATGTTGTGATGGCTTGAATATCCGAACGTTCTTTTATCGTACTGTGAATCTCCCGTTCCAACGAAGGGAATAACAACCGTTTAAAGCCATCGAGATACGCTTCGCGCAGTATTTCTTTACTTCCATTTGCATTTCTAGGGAGTCTGAACTGTTTGATGGAACTCTCCACGCGTTCCATATCATGCGAGATTTTAACACTTAGCTCTTTTTCGGATACTCCTCTCATTAACGCTAAATAACGATGTGAAGGAATAGAAGAAATACGCTCAGCTTTACCCGCCAATTTTACAAACAATCCCTCTTCTTTGAGTGTTTTTGTCCCTTTTATCTCGAAAGAAGAATAGTCAAGAAGTTGTTTCCTCCAGTGCTCCCGTTCACGCGGATCATCACTGTACGCTTCCGCTACGATATCTTTTGCCCCCTGCATCGCTTCATCAACAGTTTTTATCGACCCTTTTACAAACTCCTGTGCTTTCTTTTTGAATTCTGCCAACTCCAATCTGCCACTTTGAAGAATATTTGCCAAGGGCTGAAGTCCTGCGGCTATCGCTGATGCGGCACGAGTATTTTTCTTTTCCTTAAACGGACGATAAATATCTTCGAGCACTTGAAACGTTTGTGCTGCATTGATGAGAGTGGACAGCTCAGCACTTAACACGCCACGCTCTTGTATCAGTCTACGGATTTCTTCTTTACGCTCCAAGAGTTTTTTGGAATACGCATAAATGGTTTCAAAATCACGCAGCTGTTCATCACTGGCACCTCCCGTCATCTCTTTGCGATAACGAGCGATAAAAGGGATAGTTGACCCCTCTTCGAGAAGTTTTAAAATTGACTCAATATTGTTTTTAGAAATATTTGTTTTTTTGGCAAGAATATCAATTAGCAAGGTCATACTGCTCCTGTTAGGAATTTATTTTTCGAGAATATAAAGATTATTGCTTGAATGAATTAGCGACGTAAACCGCTCTTTAAGCTCACGATCAAACGTCATCAAATAGACATTAGTATTTTGCAAAATTAACGCTTGAAAGTTTGCTAACAAAACATCATCCGCCACATTTTTTCCGTGATCGCATTTGGTAAAGTTGAACGAATTGAGCGTTTTTTTATAGTCATACAGTTCAGCTTCCCACTCTTTCCTAAACAAATACAACGAATCAGGATTAGCCGCAACATAAATATGTTGATCAGGAATATTGTATTTTTCGATAACATCGTTGAACATCGAGCCAATATTGGAAAAATTTTCGATGTCCCAGAACAGATAATGACCACTATTTTTAGTTGGATGAGGCTTATTTATAAGAGTAAGGCGCTTAGAAATATTGTAATGATTATGAGCAATATCGTTGGTCAGTTCGATACTATTTTTGAGCTTTTGTGCATCTTGTGTATCAAATCGCAAGATTTTACCCAGCTCGATGTAAAGCTCGATGTCTTCTAGCTCCTGCCGTGCTCCCCCTTTTTGATAACTTTCAAGGGCTTTGAGCTTATAACTGGGGAAAATTAAACCAATTTCCATCTTTTTTTGAGTTCCGAAAGCACTTTTTACTTTGGAAAAAACACATCGTGCGTCTTCTGTGTTGTCAATCTCGAGCGAGCCATAAAACTTTTGATTTATAATAATTTTTTGCATTGGCGTATTTTAACGCCTCGAGCTTATAAGAGACTTCTGTAAAATTGATGATTTTATAATCATCTTATAGCTATTATTTAGACTATAATTTTCCCAACAATTTTACCCAAGGAGACTCTATGCAAGATCTAGTACGAAGCTATGCAGCGAATGCTCCGCTTATCCAAAAATTTATTCTCTCAACCCTTGGAAATGTCAGTTTAAAAACACTCAATGTTCACTTAATCGAGCGGCTTTACAAAACCTTCCCAAGCTTGGAACTTCTTTATATGTCGGATGAGGGATTTGTCCAAAACTCCCCAAATATCTATCTTAATCGTGAAGAACATCACCATATCGGGGTGGATCGCTCCTATCTTATCAATGAAGTTGAGATTCAAAAAGGACACTACATCAGCGATCCTTACATCTCAACAGCTACCGGTGCTTTATGCATCACAGTGGTCTATGCTGTGGGAGAGGGATATCTCTTCTTGGATTTTAGGCTTCGAAAACTTTTGGAACGATTTGACCTCATCGAAAAAAATGACGTATTCAAATTCCTTAATCGCACATCCTACGCTCTTATCGGTGGAGGACTTCTCTTTTTTGGTGTCTTTGTCGTACTGTATGGGTTTTATACATTTATAGGGTATTTGGTGGGTGTTGCTCCGCTTTCCATCGATGCAGTTTTTAAACCTATCATTGCTCTCACTCTCGGTCTTGCCGTATATGATTTGGGTAAAACCATCGTAGAACAAGAAGTCCTCCCAAGAACTCAACATGTCAGTGATGTTTTTAACCCTAAAACACTGCTAAATTTTTCGGTTTCCATTATAATTGCTTTACTCATCGAAGCACTTTTGGTGGTCTTTAAAATTTCACTTCATAACTACAAAGATTTACCCTATGCTTCCACGTTGGTTGCTGCGCTCGCCTTTTTATTACTCGTATTTGCCGTATTTGTGTACATCATTCGTAAAACGGAAAAAGAATAATGCTCTCCTCTGCCTGCCAAGATACCATTCGAGCGGCTGTTTGGCTTGCTACTAAACCGCTAGATGAGTATCACCGTATTCAAATCATCAGTGAGGCGCTTAATCTTCCCTACCATTTTTTAGCAAAATCACTCCAAAAACTCGTTCATGCAGACATTTTAACCTCACATCGAGGAGCTTCCGGAGGGGTAAAACTCTCTCGAAACGCATCAGAAATAACCCTCATCTCGATCATCCATGCTGTGGATGGTACGGTATTATTTGATACATGCTTGTTGGGTATTGGTGAATGTGAAGCTGAAAAGCCGTGTGCGCTTCATGCTCAGTGGGAAATTTGGCGGAATGAAATCGATGCGATGTATTCCGCCATGCGACTCGAAGAATTGGTCGCTGATTTTGCAAACAGTAAAATAAAACGTCTTTAAATTCACACTTGAAAACTAAAATGTGATAACAATGAGACTTTTTACTTTTATTTAAACAAATTCCACCTATGATAATAACAATAGCTATTGTATAGGAATTTTTTATGCCTCAACAAACCCTGAAAAGTGTTCATTTACAAGAAATTCTCGAGCACTCTCCTGATGGTATGTTTACGATTGATATGAATATGATGATTCAATATGTCAATCCTGCATTTTGCAGAATCTTAGGCTACCCGGAAGAAGAACTGTATGGAACGTCCATCACTGATCATTTAGGCGATTTGAGTATCTTGGGTAATTGCATGGCAAACGTACAAGCCAGAGGTCATTGTAATGATCAAGAAACAATTTTTATACGAAAAGACAGCACAATCGTCCACATCTCGAAAAATGTTCAGGCACTGTACGATCAAGAAGGAAACATTCACAGCGTTCTCGTCAGCATACGTGATATGACAGCATTGCACCAGCTCAATAAAGAGCTTATGGACTCCAAACACGATGCACTTACTAACCTCCCTAACCGAAGAAAACTGTTGAGCGATATCGATGATATGGATTCGGCTTTTAACATTGTTTTACTCAATATTGACAGCTTTAAAGAGGTTAATACTTTTTACGGACACAAGATTGCCGATCAACTTTTAATCGCTTTTGCTACCGAGTTAGTCGAATATGCGAAAGGGATGAAAGAATCAACGGTATACAAACTTCCTGTTGACGAATATGTTATTCTCATTAAAAGTGCCTGCAACCAAGCAGAAGTATCCGAATGCATCACGAAACTCTCTCTTCATCTTAATAAAAAAATATTCACAGCAGTTGATCAAGAAATCAGCTTGAATGTCACCATCGGGATTGCCGGATGCAAGTCCGATGATGTTCAAATAGACGATAAAAAAGAGGTTATGGCTTACGCGGACATGGCACTGAAACTTGCAAAAAAAACACGAAAGAATTATCTTTATTACAATGATTCTTTCCATATCAAAGAAGACTATGAAAACAATTTATCCTGGATTAAACGCCTGCGTAATGCCATTGATGAAGACAGAGTTGTCCCTTTTTATCAACCCATCGTTAATGCCAAAACACTGAAGACAGAGAAGTATGAAGCTTTGATTCGGATCATCGAAAAAGATGGGACTGTCATCCCTCCGATAGAGTTTTTAGAAATCTCTAAAAAAGTTCGCCTTTATCATCAACTGACAAGGATTATGATTGATAAAGTTATGGAGGAACTTTCGAATCACCCTTTGATTCAATGTTCGATCAACCTCTCCATTGTAGACATCAATGATAGCGCGATGAACGCCTATATCATTGATAAAATCAAACATTCTCCCTATGCTCATCAAATAATTTTTGAAATTTTAGAATCTGAAGGGATTGAGAATTACGACAGGGTCAATGAATTTATCACTGAGGTGAAAAAATACGGTGTTAAAATTGCTATTGATGATTTTGGCGCGGGATATTCTAATTTTGTTTATATTACCAAGCTTGATATCGATTATATAAAAATTGACGGCTCCATTATCCGCAATATTGATACCAATATCACTTCCCAGATCATTACCAAAACAATTATTGATTTTGCAAGCCAACTCAATATTCAAACCATTGCTGAATTTGTCTGCAACGAGGATGTGTCCAATTATGTCAAACATTTGCCTTTAACGCATCTGCAAGGATATTATTTTGGTGAACCTTCGCCAAAAATAACAACACATTTTTAAGACTTTTTCTCGTTATTTGGTTGCTTCGACGATCAAGGGCGATTGATTTTCAAATTTTAGATAGAGCAGTCGATGCTTGGGAGAATCATACATACGAAACAGTTCACACTGCTTCGCGATACGATCACTGTGTATCGAATAAAGTGTTTCAGGTGCGATAGGTATGGTGATGAGCGAAGAGGATTCTAACCGTATCAACGTATTATCTGCTTTTAGTACCAGCCATACAACATAGGGACGATCGATCCCATACAATGAGCGGTTTGAACCGGTAATCGAGACCGTATCAAAATCCTTGCTCATACTCGCGACCACAGTGACTGACTGTGCGCGGTCTAAGTCGGTTCGCAACAATGAGACAATTTGATTTTTTCGTTCAATCACAACTTCTTTTTGTTGAAAAAATATTTGTTGCTTTCGTAACCCATCAATCGCTCCAAATAAAAAAATCGTGATCAGTCCAAACAAAGCTATTGAAACCACCAACTCGATCAGGGTAAAAGCATTTCGTCTCATAGTGAACCTGATGTAATATGGAAAAAAGATTTTTGCTCTTGGGGATTTTTGAGAATCACTTTTTGAACAGCTATCGAAGCCTTTGTTGGATCTACCCCATTTACGTTGGTCGTCATAAGAGGGTTGAGAATCTCTTTAGGTAACAAGACAATCTCATACGAGGTTGATTTCAGCGATTCACGAATTACAGGATGATCGATGGTGTAACGTGTACGTAAAATCTCATCCACGCTCATAACTCTGCCATCGAGCGTCTCAGTCGCTTCTCCCGCGACTAAACCCATCATAATCGACGAATCAAAACGTCCAACGGCATTTGCAGAAATGTTCGAAGAGTTGGAGATCACCTTCATCAACGCCATCGTCGCGATGGAAGCAATGGTAATCGCAACCAGTGTTTCGATAAGTGAAAAACCTCTAGTGTGCGCCATATACGTCATCTCCTCTCAAAGGATAGTTAGATTCATTAAAGAGAAAATTTCGTAACGCTTCTTCACTATCCGCTATATAGGGCTTATCTTCACCAATAGGGGTATAAGCATAAAATTTATTATTGCTTTTTAATATCACCGGAGTGACCGATCCATCAGGACGAAGTGACATCTCAAAACACCCTTGCTCTAATCCTTCTTCCGTACGTGCGACAACATTCCCCAACCGTTGCAGTTCTCCAAAACGATCAAAGCCATAACGCTGTATTGTCTCATTGGATTGAAGGTGCAAGGTAGTAAGCAATTTATTATCCATTGAAAATACACGGCACTCTTGAGCTGGAACGTCACAAAACATTCGGATTTCACGCGATTGTCCCAGTGCTAAGAGAGTAGTTTTTAGAGTTGATATACTCATCGTAGTGGTGGTTACTTTCTCTTTTTTTAATGTAAAAATACCGATCGAATAGACAATACCAACAATTATCATAACGATCAATAATTCAAAAAGAGTCATCCCTCCACGAAATGTTTTCACTTAGCGGCACTCGGAGAGTTTTTGATCCTTATCTTCACCTTCTCCACCCTCTTTGCCATCAGCACCTAGAGAGATGAGCTCGACAGAACCATCAAGATTGAGATACAAATACGGCTTATTCCACGGATCTTTAGGAAGATTTTTTCCTTCAATGTACGCACTTGGAGCATAGGATGTGTATTCACTGGCATTAGGGTTGGTGATAAGTGCATTTAAGCCCTCTTCACTCGTAGGATAAGATCCATTATCAATTTTGAACATTTTAAGACTCTCATTCAAACTTTTCATCTGAATACAAACCAGTTTTTGTTTCGCTTCGCCGCTTTTTCCAGTGATATTCGGGATAACAAACGCAGCTAAAAGTCCTAAGATGATGATTACGACCATAATTTCTATTAAGGTAAACGCTTTTCTTTTACTGGAAATTTTCATTCTATAACTCCTGTTAACTTGTAATTATGATTGTATTCTAACATGAAAAAATGATAACTTAATGAACAACATAGTTACTTCCATATGACTAATTTAAAGCAATTCAAGGATTTCAACTCTATTAATCTCTTCTATAAATCATTTATTCATTAAAAGTTCATATATGAACGATATACTTCTTCTTTAAATATTAAACAAAAGACAACTTAACTGATATGAAAAAACGCGGAATTGTTTTAATGATGACCTTGGTATTGATAACGCTTATGATGGGGATCGTTACTTTTGTACTTACACAAAGTGACCGATTGTCACGATTGGGAAATAATGCATTTTTTCAAAGTGCGTCTTTACGTGCCATCAATGATTTAGAACAGCAGCTTCCCTCACTGCTTAGTCCCATTACCGGAGCTGAGGAATTGGATTTAGCCATGCGTCTGCCATTGCAACTGGACAATAAAAAAGAGGACTTTGGTCTCAAAGCACAACTCTCATCGCCTTATAACCGATTCAATATTAATACGCTGATGAGTCCTGAGGGAAAAGTTAATGATGCGAATCTGGCACTGTTCATGCGGGTGTTTGCCCTGCATCCTATTGCGGATTCGGACATGCTTCTTAAGCTCATTTTTGATACAATTGATACAGATACAGCAGCGCGTGGAATAGACACAGAAATTAGAGAAGCGCAAAGCGACTTTAAAAATGGTTTGATTGTAAACGAATCTCATTTTAATCTCATCTTATCACGTTATATTGAGATTACAAAAGATACGGCGGTTTTATCAATACCCTGGAATCTATATATCGGATATGAAGGGGAAAAAATGGATTTTAATGCAATTAATGCCGAAACTCTCTCTCTCATTTTGCCCAATACTTCCTCTGAAAAAATCCGTTCACTTACTCTCTTTCGCACCAAAGCATACGTTACAAAAGAAGAAGCCATCACAGCAGAACCTGCACTTGGTGCTGTTTTTGACAACTACTTTTTCATTTATAAAGCAGGTGTTTCTTACAATCTTGTATGCGATATTCACCTCTCTGAGAACAGCCATGAAGAGCATATGAAATTTCAATATAATCTTTTAGATAAGAAAGTACAACGTGTTGAATTTCTTTAATACGACAGAGTTCATTGAATCCCTTTGCACTAAATACCCAGTTTTACGTCGTTTTTTTTGTGATTCTGCCCCTTTGGTCTATGCCGATACCCTGAGCCTTGAACCGATTTCTAAAGAAACCGTTTTAGTCCTTTCTCCCAACGACTATTGGGCGTTAGCCGTAAACTTGAATGCAAAGACAGTCAAAGAAGCAGTAAAATACGCACCAGCATTGTTTGATCTAAGCGATCAGTATCGCTATGAAGCACAAAAAATAGAAGAAAACAACTATCTTTTAATCGCTTACAATCCCAATGAAATATCTCAAAAATTGCTTTCGCTTCCCCACTTTTCATTGATTAAAAAAGTTGCGTTTGCCCAATGGGTATTTGCAAAAGAGCCTCGGCCTATCCATCTCCCTAACGGAAAATATTTAACCACGAGTGAGGGAATACTCATAGAGATGGATGCCTCGTATATCAATGTCCCCTCTTCCATAGAGCTAGATGAAGCGTTGGCACTTCCAAGACCTTTTTTAAAAACGGTGGCTATAGAAACATTTATCCCCTCAGCCCTCACCCAAAAAACCCTCAAAACGACACTCTTTATTTTACTCCTGCTCTTGGGAAATCTTGTTACACAGACACTGTTTAGCTATCAAGAATCTGCCAAACTCAATGAAAAAATGACAGAAATACGCAAAGCCTCAAAGCTGCCCGAAACATCGATTGAACGGGAAGCTATTCTCGGTACATTAAAGAGTAAAGAGACCAAGCAGCTTCATGTTCGAAAAGTGTGCAAAGAAGTTGCCGACCTTCCCGTAGAGGCAAAAATCATTCCTCCTCCTTCAATGCCTGTCATCTCAACTGCTCCCAGCTCGTCCGTGGAGGGAATAGTCCTCATACCTGGATCAAAACCGGGGGAAGCAAATCGTCTCTTGGTCGAAAATAACGCATCAGCTGCGATATCATCAGTAGCCGCTGTAGAAATAATTTCCTTTCAAGGAGAGGGAATACAAGAGCTAAACTACGATGGAAATGCCATCAATCTTACCATCGATACACGCGATTCAAATGCTGCTGAAAAGCTCAAAAACGCCATTACAAAACAGTTTACTCATGCACAGATCAACAGCCATAACACACAACTAGAGGTTCGATTAAAATGAAACCAAGAGTACTTACCCTCTCCTTGTTAACAACCTTGGCACTTGTTGTCGTTGCTGCATTGGGAGCGTTATGGGAACATTCAGCCGTAGAAGAGTTACGACAAGAACATGCAACTCTGATGCAGCAGGCCAAAACAATCGATCTCTTAAAAACACGATGGTCCGCTCAAGAATCTCTCAACGAGCTTGAGTATTTAAAAAATCATCCCAACCTAATCAAACAAGAAAAACGGGGCGGAAATGTCTATTTTGAATACGACAATCTTTCATCGCTTGAATTTAATCGTCTTTCAAACAAAATACTAAACTCCATGCTCGTGATAAAGAAATTAACTCTCCGACGTAACAATGCATCAAAAGGGGTAATTCTCGTGGAGATTGAATCATGAAACGTTCTTTATACGCTCTTTATATTCTTCTCATAATCATTGTAATGATTCCGAAAGAAAAACTTTATTTCACGTTTGAATCGATACTCTCCCAGCATCATTTATTCATCAATAATGAAGAATTTACCAATCGCTTTCTCTTGTTAGATATCGACAATGGAAACGTTTTGCTGGATAATCAAGAATTTGCTTCGATAGAATCTATTCGGATTTCACCGTGGCTTTTGATCAACCAACTGAGCCTCTCAAATATTTCATTTTCACCTCTGTATCGAAACTTTTTTCCCGGGAAAATCGAATCCATTGTTTTCACCTATTCTTTACTTCATCCTTTAAGTGTAAGCATGGATGGAGAAGGTGATTTTGGTCATTGTGACGGTAATTTTGATCTTCTTGATCAAAAGGTTCGCGTTATTTTTGAGCCAACATCACAGCTTCGACGTTATCCGCTGCTTGTGAATAAATTACATCAAGAGAAGGAAGGATTAGTTTATGAAAGCAATTTTTAACGAATCTCTACTTCAACGTTTTAATGTACTGGCTGCACCGATCGTAATCCTCTGGAGTTTATCAACATTGGGAGGGGCATTTTTATCAGATGCTCCGACGGAGGGATTCAGCTCTCGATTTGATCCTTTTTTCGAAATTTTTCATTTTGGTCCAAAGTTCGGTATTGCCGAACATTTCGATGGCGCGATACACACCAAAAGTATTACTGCAACTAAACTTGTCCCTGATCCACACAGAATCAAAGCGATTTATCGCTCCGTTTCGGACTCATTTATCAGTATCAGCGATACGAAAACGACGCTCATTGTCCCTTTAGGCGGAATCTATAAAGGGGTGTTTCGTCTCACGGCACTGAGTGATACGACAGCAACCTTTCGCGGATATGGGAAAATTTATCTTCTTAGCTTAGGACATGATGATCCGCTCGCTCGTCAAGAAGTGGTAACCGAGTCGGTAGCTGATTCCGCACAAGCAGGGACGCAAGAAAATGAATGGCGTACTATCGCATACCAAACGATTCAAATTCAGATGAGCGATTTACAAAATATTGGAAAAGCCATTGATATTTCAGCCGTTGCCAGTGGAGAAAAGATTTCTGGATTTCGTGTTAATAGCATTGCACCTGAGTCCATATTTGCACAACTTGGCATTATAAATGGAGATATTATCCTCTCAGTTAATAATAAAAAACTTGAATCTTATGCGGACGCACTCGCAGTTTACGCTCAAGTTCCAAGCCTTCGAAGTCTTCGTATCACCGTTAAACGTAATAACCTCCAAAAGGAACTCGTCTATGAAATCACCCGCTAAAATTTTTCTCGCCTCTATGACACTCGTAACTCTTTTAGGTGCAGCTGCTAACGAAAAAGTTTCCCTCGCAATCGACGGAATGGGAATGACCGATTTGATTAAGCTGGTTGCGGCTACAACCCATAAAAATATTTTCATCGGTGAAGAGATTCCCGGAACGATCAGTTATGCCGGTAACAAACCCATCAACAAAAAAGATCTTTTTGGAATACTGCAAAGCACCCTCGATGCGCGGGGATATACACTGGTCGATACGGGTGGAGGGTATTTGAGTGTGGTTAAAACCGTTGATGCTACGCAAATGAATCTTCCATTTATGGAAAAAAGTGACATTGCTCAAATGCAAACACGTATTTTTACGTTTCATTTCTCTTCTGCCGAAAACATGGGAACAAAGATTAAACATTTTACGAGTAAAAATGGAAAAATAACCGCATCTAAAGAGTCCAATTCCGTCATCGTCACCGACTTTCCAGACAACATCGCCACCATCCAAAAAGCGATGAAGATATTGGACATGAAAGATGAAACCCTCGCAAACACGACTCATGTCATCCCTCTTAAAAATGCCGATGCCAAATCTCTCGTGACAACACTCAATACGATTTTAGGAAAAATGACATTGATGCCCGGTCAACAACCGCCCAGTATCGCCAGTGATGACAGTACCAATTCACTGATCGTCATTACGAGTGATGAGCTTTTTAAAAGTTTGGAATCAACGATACTGAGCTTAGATCAAGATCGCCAGCAAGTCTATGTAAGAGCAAAAATTATTGAAATCAGTGACAATAAATCGCAAGAAGTCGGTATAAAGTATGGACTATCAGGTGGTTCAGCAACATCAAATGGTCTTTTTACTTTTAATACATCTTTGGGATTACCCTCTGCCGTATCACTGGATTCAACATTACTGAGTCATCTCACTATCCCAACGATAACAAGCGGGATTGCATTGGGAGCAAATATTGCACTATTAAACTCTAATGGAGCGGCAAATATTTTATCGGAACCCTCGATTTTATGTATAGACAACCAAGAATCCTCTATCTATGTGGGTAAGACAGAATCGATTAGCTCAGGAGTAACCCAAGGTATTGGAACAGGGATAACACAAAACTACACTCGTCAAGACATCGGACTCACTCTAAAAATCAAGCCACGCCTCTCCAATGACAATAAAGTTCTTTTAGGAGTGACGGCAAAACTGGAAGACATTGAACCAAACTCAATCGCCGATCGTCCCAGTACCACCAAACGCGAAGTTTTAACGTCTGCAATCGTTAATAATGGAGAAAGTGTCATTATAGGAGGACTTATTCGAGAAAAAATCGATGAAACGAATACTAAAGTCCCATTTTTAGGAGACATACCTATTTTAGGTAATCTCTTTAAAAATAAAAAAAGCAGTCGTGATAAAATCAATCTGGTTATTATCCTCACTCCCTATATCATCGAAAAAAGTGGTGATTTAAATACGTTGCGGGCCCAATTAACCGAACTTGATGCGATTCAAGATCGCTACATCACCAATATCACGAAAAATATCGAAACCAAAAAAGATGCCAAACCATGATAACGTTCCCTTTTTTGGATGAAACACAAATCTTGTTCTCTTATCCTGAAAATATTGATGTTGCCTTGTGCATTCGTCACTCACTTTTGTTTTGTACGTATGAAGGAAAACTTTATGCCATTATCCCTGAATCGCAGCGTTTAGCAGCACTTCAGCTTTACAATAAACTCGCTCTTACTTATCCAATCGCGCATCTTCCCCATGCCGGATATGAAAATCTTTATTTGAAATTTTTGGAACTTAAAACGGATCTTAATATTTCTAAATCCGCTCCCAGTAACAATGAGTTCATTGATGAAGAGTTATCTTTGGTCGATTTCATCAAAAATTCAGCAGATTTGCTGACCAGTGAAGAATCCGCTCCGATCATAAAATTTGTCAACACCATTTTTTACCAAGCAATCAAGCGTAAAGCCAGTGATATTCACATCGAAACGCATGAAAAAAAGGGAGAAGTACGCTTTCGAATCGATGGTGCACTCATCAAACATATCGATCTGGACAAAAACATCATTGATCTCATCATCAGTCGTATTAAAGTCATCTCTGCTTTGGATATTTCCGAAAAACGCCTTCCTCAAGATGGACGAACACAAGTCAAAGTAGCAGGAAAAAGCCTCGACGTTCGTGTTTCTGTCCTCCCCACGTATCACGGTGAACGGGTAGTTTTACGACTTTTGATGCAGGCAACATCCATCCCCTCTTTACGGGAGTTGGGATTTGATGAAAAAACCACCTCAGAGTTTGAAGAACTTCTCAAATTTTCACACGGCATTATCTTGGTCACGGGACCTACGGGAAGCGGTAAATCAACCACCTTACACTCATTTTTACAACAGTTAGCCTCCCCTGAAAAGAACATCATTTCAATCGAAGACCCAGTGGAATACGATGCTCCTCATGTAAGTCAAATCGCCGTCAATACCAAAGCCGGACTAACCTTTGCGGGAGGACTGCGCTCCATTTTACGTCAAGACCCTGATATTATCATGATCGGTGAGATTCGGGATACAGAGACTGCACATATCGCCATCCAAGCGGCGATGACAGGTCACCTCGTCCTCTCAACGCTGCACACCAACAATGCAACGGCTGCCCTTACGCGCTTAGCCGATATGGGAATCGATAAGTTTTTAATTACGTCCACTCTTTTAGGCGTCTTGGCTCAACGGCTCGTTCGATGCCTGTGTCCTGAATGCAAAGAAAATGCCACCTTATCCGATAAAGATGCAGATGAGATTGGAGTTTCACATGGACAGATCATAGCCCAACCAAAAGGATGCGTAAAATGTCATTACACGGGGTACTATGGGCGCGTCGCTATCGGTGAATTTTTCATGGTCGATGACTCTTTGCGTCCATTGCTAAAAACCAGTGAAAATGATTTTGAAATTCGAGAAATAATGAAATCCAGAGGAATGCAATTTCTCTCCAATCAACTCATCGCATTATTACTCGATCGCACGACCGGTCTCGATGAGATCATCCGTGTGGGAGTCAAAGAGGCATAATGGAATTTCATTACAAAGGGATGGACAGCACCGGAAATGCTTTAAAATCAACGATTGAAGCGTCTACGATGGACGAAGCAAAAATGAAACTCAAAGCCCAGGGAATTCTCTATTCGGATATCTCAACGCGCCAACAATCTTTTTTTGGTGTTTTGGCACTCTTTAAACAAAAAAATCTTCCTACCTCGCTATTAGCCACGTTAAGTCGTGATCTCGCTGTCTATCTCAATGCAGGTATTCCGCTGATCCGCGCACTCACATTGCTCAAACACCAAAACCATAAGACTCTCCGAGTTGAACGTTTTTTTGAAACCATTATTACCCTTATAAATGAAGGGAAAAGTTTCGCCCAAGCCCTCGAATCTCAAGAGCACTATTCCCTACCTGTTTTTTATACCGGAACGCTCAAAATATCGGAAGACAGAGGTATTCTTGCCGAGGTTTTAAATGAGCTTTCCGTCTATTTAATTCTTCAGGAAAAAATCAAAAAACAACTGGGGCAAGCATTGGTGTACCCCTCTTTTATCATAGTCGTATCGATTTTGATGATCTCCTTTATGCTCACCGTCGTTGTTCCAAAAATCACCGCTATTTTCGAGTCCACCGGTCAAGCACTCCCGCTTTTAACACAGATCGTTGTAGCAATGGCGCATTTTTTTGCGCAGTATTGGTTTGTCATAGCGATCGTCGTATTGAGTCTAGTAGGTTTATTTTCCTATAAAATGGCAACCAACTATGAATTCAAAAAAAGTGTTCACGCCCTTATTTTGAAACTTCCCATTGTCGGGAAAATGGTCGAGACCAGTGATTTAGCCCGTTTTTGCACCATCTCTTCTCTGTTGATTCGCTCAGGAATACCCGTCGTTAACACCATCAAACTCTCCTGCATCACCCTCTCATCGGAAGTCATAAAAGAACTTTTTGAGAAAGCTTCGGTAAAAGTAGTCGAGGGATCTTCTCTCTCAAAAGCTCTGAAACAAGAGACAGGATATAAAATCGATGATTCATTTATCGAAGCGGTCGCAATCGGAGAAGAAACAAGTGAACTTTCCTCAATGCTTCAGCACCTTTCAGCCTTTTACATCGATACAAACAAAGATAAAATCACCCTCTTCCTCTCGATTTTAGAACCATCACTTATGCTGATTATCGGAGGTATTATCGGGGTGATGGTTACCGCGATGCTGCTTCCGATTTTTTCGTTAAATTTAGGCTGATTTATAATTGTTCAGAATCTTTATTTTACTTGGACGCAATTAATATACATATCTAATTACACGATAATAATATAATTTTGAGATTTCTGTGAAATACCAATTTCCATCTAATGGTCCATGTGGTAAATTTTCTTTTAAATAACTTGCAGAAACCAATGCATCATAATTAGTTATAAGATAATAGCCAGATTTTGACGTAACAGCATCATAATGATACTGAAGAACATATGAAGCATCCCAGTCAACAGGTGTCCAATCTTGATAACCTAAAGCTGTAATAACTTCATCGCGAGAGGGAATGGTTAAATAAGAACCAATATTATGATAGACTTCACCACCTATTGTATCATGATCAGTAATAATAATACGATATTCAAGGTGACCACAACTGTTTTTTAACTTTCCCATCCCCGTCTCAATCATCGTCTTAACCCTCCCTCTCCCATCCCGCGTCGGATCGAGATAAGTGCCACTAAGGGTATGTCCTGATACATCTACTTTAGAAGCTGGGATCGTAAGATTGATGTTCGGGACGGATGTAACCCCTTGTATCCGCAGAGCATTGATTACCAAATCAATATCCGCCAATACCCAATTTCCACGCAGTGTCGGAGAAGCAGGAGCGATATGAGCCGCTGCGACACGGTCTTTGGTTACAACCGGCAAAATATGATCATACGCATGATTCATAAACAAATTCCCCTGTGAATGACCAACCAACATCAGTTTTTCTCCATCCGTAGCAAGAGCATCGAGTCTAGCATTATGCGAGGTATAATCGGCTTCTGTCGGAGGATTACTCAGAAAAAATGAGATAATAGACGTGAGTTTAGTGGTGATTGCAGTATAAACCGAATCAAATAAACTGGCAGCATTGGGGAGAAACCCTGCAAGTTTATCGAGAAACGTCGGTTCGGATGAGCCCAAAAACTCCCAAAAATACTCAAACCGTTTTCCCATCTGTCCTGATTTATCAATCTCATTGGCACGCTGGATAAATGTCTCGGCGAGGTCTTGTAGCGATGTTGCACCGACACTGCTTCCGGTGTGGTTGTAAAATGATTCGTATTTTACGGGTTCGTTGTTGTAGGTGTTCCCAATTAAACCTCTTACGGCTTGAGTTCCATCAAATGATTCATATTCCGTATTCCACACACCATTAAAAAAACCAAGCGTATAGCTTTTACTACACGTTGCGGCATTCGCAGATAAAGTTAACAATAATCCAAAGACAATTCTTATAAAAAACTTCTTACTCACAAGTATCTCCATCAGGCAATCGAGTAACACTTCCACTGCGGGCAGAATTATATTTTTCATATTCAATAAATCTATTTTTAGTATTTATGGTCATTTTTTCATTTTCCGAAATTAACTTTGATGCTGTCGTAGTTCCATCTTGAAATTTATCATGAATACATACTACAGCACGAACAAGTTTGGTGCTTACATCAGTAAGTGCAGTTTTATCCGTTTTATCAACTGTCAGCGTTGTGTTAAGTGCCCGTGCGTTTTGCTGTATCGCTTTCTTTTGCACCTCCGTATACGGAAGCGTAGCGATATACGCATCGATGTCATCACGGATACCGTTATTATCTTTATCGGGTCCCGTGATCGTGTTATCATGGTTGAGCCTCGGAATGCTCCCGTTCGACTCTGCCGCCATAATTGCCTGTTCAATCGTAGTAACACGACAGCCTGAAAGTAAGAAAGCAACTGAAAAACTGATCAGCAACACCGTAAGTATTTTTTTCATGAGAAATCCTTTTGGATATTTTAATGCCATTATTTCACAATAAAGTTAAAATAGTGTTAAATTATGAATTATTTTTAACTGTTATTGTTTTTATATAAATTTTCACTCGCTATAACCTCCAAATTGGGAGTATACAAGGATCTGTCAGACTGCCCAAAGAGGACATTGGGAACAAGGAAATAAGGTGAAAAATGAGATTTTTGGAAATTTAGGCTGATTTTTTCAATGCCACCGTCAACCGACGAAGCCAGCGTTCTTTATAAACCTGCGTTTTAGAGTGGTAATTTCCAATCGCTTGGAAATTAAATCCCCGCTCTTTGATATGCTCAGATAAAAGCCAGCTACCCGCGAAGATATTGATTTGAGGGTTGAGAATATTGCGCTCATTAATCCCCCATGCAGACAACCTTTTAAAATGGATTGAATTAATCTGCATCAAACCATAGTCTTTTGTCCCGTTATCATTGATCCGAATCGCGTTTGGATTGCCCGCACTTTCGATAGTAGCAATCTTTTTTAGAAGCAATGGGGGAATGTTATAGTAACTTCCCGCTTTTTGAAAATAACCTTCATATTGTGAGACATTGGCAGCAAGTGTGCAGGAAAATAAAAGTAAAAATATAGCATTTTTCAACATACTGGTCTCCAATTACAATTTTATACAATTGTACCATACCTACGGTTTCGTATATCCATCACTCAGCGTCTTTAAAAATGCTACTAGCGCATCTTCTTCGGCTTCGGTTAGATGTAAATCACCGATAAAATCTTTATTGACGTTTTCTGCTACTTCAGGAGTCCCCCATTTTGTCGGATCTGAATCACGCGTATTATAAAAAGCGACCACTTGTTTCAGGGTCGTAAAGACACCATTGTGCATATAGGGTCCTGTTTTATCAACATTACGAAGTGTTGGTGTTTTAAACATTCCTCTTGTCTGGGCTACACGACCATCAGCAATGACGCGAGGATTACGGGCAAGCCCTGTATCAACGAAATCCACACCGTCAGGATTGTACACAGTTGAAAGGGTATAAAATTTATTATTTGGATTTTTCGGAACACCAATATTGTCATAATCAAATTCGGTAAATAGAGCTGGAACCGTTGTCAAGTCTTCATTTGCAATAGGATGACAAATGAAACATTTTGCTTTATCAATAAAAAGATCCAAACCTAATTTTTCTTGTGTGGTGAGGGTGGCTTTGCCTTTTTGAAATGCATCAAATTTTGAGCTAAATGCCGATAGCTGAGATGTTCTCTCATAGGTTACGACTGCATCACCGATAGCTGCATAAGTTTTGTTGGCATCGGCAAAAATGTTTTGACCGTATATCCGTTTGAATTCTTCGGCATATGAAGCTTTTGCCATTTTGCTGATACAACTCTCTTTGGAAGCATTGTGCATTTCGAGCGGATTGAGTGGTGGTCCGCCCGCTTGAATCTCAAGTGTTGCAGCACGTCCGTCTAAAAATTGTCCTCCAATATATTCAATACCGTCAAAATAAAATTCGGGCGAATACTGCGAATAGGCAATAGTAGGAGCATTTCGATCAGCAAATAGCCCTGTAACAGCCCCTTCAGATGTTGGATTTGTATGATTTGGATTAGCAAATCCAGCTTCAGGTGTATGGCATGACGCACATGATTGTCCCGAGGGTTCAGAGAGATTGGTATCAAAAAATATCATTTTCCCCAAAGCGATTTTTTCAGCTTCGGTAATTTTGATATCTTGCTTGGCCACTCCTTGATTACTAGGTTCAGGTTGTGTGGTTGCACCACTATTGCACCCCATAATAATGCCTAGCAAAAGAGTACCGAGCAATCCGACAGCTATAAAATATTTCTTATTCATCTATATTTCCTCTGCTTTTATCAAAAATCTGTAGGTAATCTCTGATGAAAAAAGAGCTCCCCCCTGAAGAGGAGACAATTACTATTAGCGAATTGCTGGAAGTTTCATATACCCTATTCCTGCTTTTTTCTTATCGATAGCATTGATAACATCTGACGGAGGCGTAAAGCTTCCCATATCACCAGGATGTTGAATACTAGACATCACGTATCCGAAACCGCCCATATTCTCTATTGCTTGCAGACCTGTTGCTTCTGCACCGGCTGTATTAGAGAGGATACGAGAGAGTTTTTTTGTATCGACGTTGTACGCCCATACATAGTTATTTAAATGCATACCACTGTCTTCGCCGATGAAGAGAGTACGCATTTTTTCTGAGTATTTCAAGTTATCAGGATTAGCGATTTTCGATTGATCCGCTGTATTTCCAAACGAATCTTTTGCCACGGTTAGACCAGTCAAAGCCGTAACAGCGTTCATCGTACTCGCGATATAGCTACTATTAATGAGATTACCGGCTGTGTCGTTTTGTCCGCTGGCAAGAGAGAGTTCAAATACAGCACCCGCTTTTTCAACTGGAACTTTAATATCATCAACCGGATCGGTTAAACTTGTCAACATTCCTCCATCGGTGTAGGAAATGGCAACATAGACTTTTTTGTCTTTTGCGTTTACGGTTACCCCTTCCATTTTGTTAAATTCACTCGTTGCACCCAAAAGAGCACCATATCGGCGTGATTCTAAGAATGCAGCGGCTTTTTCCATATTCGGTTTGAGCTTGAGATATTCAGTCCCTTTGTAGGTTTTGATTTTAGTAAATCCGGTTGTTGCAGTAGCCGCTGTTTCGAAAATATCGCTAAACTTGGTTTTCGCAGTAATCATTGTTTTGATTTCAGCATCCGTAGCATGCCCTAATTTTACCCATGTCAAATTTGCTTTTACTGCGCGGTCTGTTGCCGTACTGGTTTGTGTCCATTTCGCAGCGTACAAGGTTCCTGCACTGAGATCACCCGCTGTATCGGCTACATAGGCAAAAAGCATAGTGTATCCGCCGTCATCTCCCATATAAACCGTTTTCTTATCCGGCATCACTTCTGCTAGCTCTTTTGAAGAGCGACCCATACTGTAGTGTTTAACCACTTTTGTTTTACCCGCTGAATCTACCGTCGTTTCATGAATAAATCCATAGTTATAGACATTGGCTGTTGTTGTATCGCCGAAATAAGTATTTGGCCCTGTCAAAGCATCAGTTCCTGTAGCAGTTCCAAGCTCAACCTTTCGTGCATCCGGTTCATACTCTTCGCTTCCCAAATGGCTCGTCCACGGAGTTTTACTTGCGGCACACGTAATCCACAAACCGCCTACATCTTTGGTATCAATATTGGACAAAGACGCAACACTCAACTTACCGTCAGTAGCTTGTGTTAATTGGCTAAGATTCATCATAGCAGGAAGTGCACCATAGCGGCTTGCCCCGCTGGCATCAAGAGAAACATACTCAAACTGAGAAACCATTTGAATGGTACTTCCGATTTGCATGACGCTTTGACCATCTGGAGTATCGGAGACAAACGGAATGGATCCGCCCGTGCTCGTATCCATGATTGGATTACCGTTTACATCTAGAATCGCACCTACTGTTTTACCGCCGATGACATCACCTGTTGTCATCAATGTTGTATATTCAATCGGTCGAATGATACTTGTTCCATCACTGTATTTGATTTTGACATACGCACCTGAATAGATTTTAGTCATTTCAGCTGTCGTTTTTGGTATGTCCATTCCAATAAACTCTGTACTAACTACAGTAGCCGTTGAAGGAACTGTTCCCGCTGTTGCGAGCTTAGACAATGTATCTCGGAAGTGCGTTTTTGCTTCATCAACTGTTTTTAGTGTTACACCAGTGGCGGTTAATCCGTCTGTTACATTTGCATCATCAGCAAAGTTATACGATTTTATTTTAGCAGCTTTAACCGTATCAATCTCGATACCGTTCGAAGTATTTCCGTCTTTATCCAATGATTGAAGCACACGAAGAATATTGGTAGTTCTATTCCCGTCGATTCCATCATCGCTAAGATCAAGCGGAGTTAAGAGAGTCGAACCATTTGTCTCACCGATGAGTGCACCGTTGGCATCACCGAGATAAAATTTGACCGTTTTTCCTGTTTCATATTTAAAAGTACCACTTCCATCAGTCACACCAGTTTGTCCACCACTCACATAATACAGCCCTTTGACGGCACTGTCGACAAATGCTCCCGTTTGTACGGATGTATCAGACGACGTAGTGTCTTCATTACAACCAACTAATAATAATGCCCCGGCGATAGCAGATAAAGCCACCCATGAAGAAGTTCGTAAACGCATTAGATACCCTTTTGAAAATTCAAGATAGAGGAAAAGCTTAGAAGCATTACGTTACAAATACATTACGCTGGGGTAACTGATTGGTAATAATTTGAGGTTATTATTTATGCTTTAATGACTATAATTATTTCACTAATGAAACAATTATAGGATTAGGCTAAAAACAGATGAAACATCGATGGAATTCTTTACCCATAGTGTACAAGCTCTTTATCACCCTTTTTGGGGGAATTGCCGTCATTATCATCGCTTTGCTTTCGTATTTGTGGGGATATGAATCCGAATTAATGCTTACAAAAGAGCAAGATTTACTCCATATTCAGTCGATTGATGTTGCGAATGATCTCTCTACACATCTTGTCAAATTACAAAAAGAGATTTTATTTTTGTCACGGCTTGAAGTGATGAATGATATGGTAACACAAGATATGGATCGACGGATCACAAGCATTTTGGAACAAAAAGCGGATGACTTGGAAGAGTCCATTACTTTGTACACGATTGCACCTGATTTTACTGTTACAGCTTCATCTCAAGCAACTCTACTTAATACTACTTTACCCGAAAAAGAGATGGTGAGAAATGCCATTAAAAGAGGGGGAAATACTCTATTTTTTGGAGAAAATCTCTATTTTTTCACCCCTATATACGGATCATTTTATACAAAAGACTTTTTAGGTTATCTGGTAATGGCCTATCCCTTCAAAAACTTTGCGAACCAGCTCAAAGCTGATCAAGGCTTTTATCGTTGGTTAACTCCACCCTCCGCTATTCCGTCTATTCACTATAAAAGAAATAATCCGATATTGGATACAAGTGCCTATTTGCATGACAGTGTGGACCTGAATGGAATATTAAAGGGGTGGACATTACACTATGCCATGCCAAAAAATGAGGCTCTTGCTCTTTTGTATCACTTTCAAACCTTGTTGCTAAGTCTATTTGCTGTTGGACTTGCACTCATTGCATTTTTGGTTTGGATTATTCTTCTTCGCATTATTAAACCGCTTCGTGAGCTTTCTGATACCGCGATGAAGATTTCAACTACAGGCGACTACTCTCAAACTGTTGTTGCGACAGGATTCGATGAAATAGGGATTATGGCACATTCATTTAATGCTCTCATGTTCACGACAATGGTCAATATTAAGCGCTTGGAATTACTGGGAAAAACACAGGCTGCATTACAAGCAAAATCTTCTTTTTTATCGGCTATGTCCCACGAATTACGGACACCGCTTGGTTCTATTTTAAGCCTGACTCAGTATCTAATAACACAGCCAAGTACGCCTATCCCTGTATGTGAAACTCTCGAAAAAATCGAAAATTCAGCCCATCACCTTTTGGGAGTTATTAATAATATTTTGGATTTAGCAAAAGTAGAATCAGGAAAAATGGAACCTCATCTTACTGTCTGTAATCCAGTTACCCTGATCGAAAATGCACTGGATCTTGTCTCTCCATTAGCTGAAGATAAAGGGTTGCGCATTCGAACAGAATTTGAACCGTTTGAAGGAGATTTTATAACTGATCCGCGTCTTTTTGGACAAGTCATTATCAACTTGCTTTCCAATGCCATCAAATTTACTGAGCATGGATTTATTGACGTGCAGCTTCACTATTATGAAAATCTTTTTATTGTGCAGGTAAAAGACAGTGGCCGGGGGATAAAACAAGAATCTTTGGCAGACTTATTTGATGATTTTTATCAAGTGCGAACAGAAGAACACAATACACAGGAGGGGAGTGGATTAGGGCTCGCTATTAGTAAGCGTATCGCTGTATTACTCCACGGAGACTTATACCTTCGTAGTGAGGGTGAGGGCAAAGGGACTATTGCATTATTTCATTTTCGATCCTGCAAAAACTAGCGAGCAATCATATAGCCCACACCTCTCACAGTTTGGATCAACTCATCAGCATTAAGTTTTTTACGCAGATTTTTAATGTGAGCATCGACGATATTACTGGCACTAAGATGGTCAAAGTCACGGCTTAGATGTTCTGATATTTGATAGCGGGTTAAAACTGTATTTGCATTTAGGATGAGCAATTCTAACAATTCAAACTCTTTAGCCGAGAGCTTTGCTGGCTTATCATTGATTAAGACACTTCGTGATGAAAAATCTATTGTAAGGCTGCCTAACTGCATGAGTGTTTGTTTTTGGCTACTCTCACGACGTAATAGTGCTCGAATGCGAGCCAATAGTTCGATATTTGAAAAAGGTTTTTCGAGATAATCATCAGCACCACCGTCAAGTGCCTCGACTTTATCTTCCACCTCTTTTTTAGAGGAGAAAAGTAAAACCGGTGTGCGTATCTTTTCATGACGTAGCCGTGTCAATAGCTCAATACCCGTGCCATCGGGCAATATCCAGTCTAATAAAATCAAATCATATTTCTTTTGATCAATATTATTAGCACCTTCCAGCATCGTTGTAGCGACATCAACATGATACTGTGCATCTCTCAAAAGCTGTTGCAGGGCATAGAGTAATTCTTCATTGTCATCAATAATTAATAAGTGCATAAAATCCCTTCGTTCATCAAAAATTCACAATGGTAGTTTACCATAACGGATAAAGTTTAAATAAAGGAGTCACTATGCGACAGGCAATAGGACTGGTTTCATCGGTGCTAGCAGCGTTCGTTCTTACAGGATGCGGCGGGGGAAGCGGCGGAACTGTCAATTCAGTAACAGGTCTATCTACAGCGACATTTATCGATTCTCCCGTAGAGGGACTGGAATTTGAGAGTGATACACAAAAAAATGGTATTACCGATTCAAAGGGTAACTTTATTTATAAAGAAGGCGAATCTATTAGCTTTCATATCGGTAATCTTTATTTAGGAACAGCTAAACCTAAAAATGGAGTAATAACTCCGCTGGATTTGGTTGGCACAACTGTTGATGATCCAAAAGTAATCAACATTCTCCAAGTACTTCAAACGCTTGACAGTGATCATAATGCATCCAACGGTATCACTATTGATGTATTGCATCGTGAAACATTTAAAAATCAAAATCACATCGACTTGAGTGAAACCGATGATGACGATGCTATTCAAGCTACGATAGGACAATCCTATACTGTAAGCGAGGTGGAAGCAAAAACTCATTTTGAAGATCATACAGATGATGAGTCTAATGGAGCAGAGGGATATACTCCTCCGCCTACGACTACAACCCCTCCGATTATTCCTCCATCAGTTGGGAATGGAAAGTACACCCTTGTAGCCTGGAATGATTTAGGTATGCATTGTGTGGACGGAAAAGATTACTCGGTATTTAGCATCCTTCCCCCGTACAATAATCTTCATGCTCATCTCATCAGTAAAGATGCAACTACAGGAAAATCTATCACGAACACAAGTAGCGGGATAACACTTACCTATGAAGCCGTTGCAGATACAACAGGATCTATAAATACGAAGAGTTCGACAAAAACAAATTTTTGGGATTATATTGGGAAGCTTTTTGGGGATGCTGCTGCTTTATTAGGAATTGAAACAGGATTAACCGGTAAAAAGACGCAAAGCAATACTCCCCAAACGATGTCGTACAACAGCGTTAACAGTTGGTGGGAAGCAGAGGGGATTCCGACGATACCATACGATGACAATGGTGCCAAAAATTACTATCCGATGGTCAAAGTGGTTGCAAAAGATGCCGCAGGGACAATCTTGGCGAGTACAAAAGTCGTTCTTCCCGTCTCAGATGAGATGAGCTGTGTCAGTTGTCATGCCTCAAACAGTGTTGCTGCTGCGAAACCAAGCGCAGGATGGGAAACAGATACGATTAAAGAAAAAGAGTGGAAGAAAAATATTTTAAAACTGCATGACGATAAACATCCAAATGCAATTACTGATGCAAATATGAGCGCGACTTATAAAAATGGAACATTATTGGCGACAGCAAATGCAGGGCAACCAATTTTATGCGCATCGTGTCATCAATCGAATGCTTTGGGTACGCCGCTTAAAACAGGAATTAAACCTCTTACAGAAGCATTGCACTCTAAACACGCCAATGTTATCGACCCTAAGACAGGTACTACGATGAACAGCAGTATGAATCGCGATTCGTGCTACCAATGTCATCCAGGTTCTGTCACGAAATGTCTTCGCGGTGCGATGGGAAATGCGAAAAATGCAAATGGCAGTAACGCCATTGATTGTCAAAGCTGTCACGGTACAATGAGCGATGTGGGCAAATCAGGACGTGCGGGATGGTTGGATCAGCCTAACTGCCAGCAGTGTCATGATAAAAATACAACTTCGGGTAATTTTACCCGCTACAACAGTGTGTTTTCTTCTCCAGGAACATTGCGTGCGACGGTTGATCCGAAATTTGCAACCACAGCCAATACACCAATGACGGGTAAATCACTTTACCGATTCAGTAAAGGACATGGCAATCTTCAGTGCGAATCCTGCCACGGTGCGACTCACGCGGAGTACCCAAGCAGCCACGCGAACGATAATGTTCAAAGTATCGCCTTACAAGGGCACACCGGAACAATTGCTGAATGTTCAACGTGTCACACAACGGTACCTACAAACTTCACAGGGGGACCGCACGGAATGCACGCTGTCGGACAAACAGCAGTAAGTGCACACCAAGATGTGGCTGAAAGAGGTACGACAAGCTGTACCGCATGTCATGGTGCAGATTTACGTGGAAGTGTTCTCTCTAAAACATGGACAACACGAACCTTGAGTGTCGAGGGAAAAAGTAAAACGTATACAAAAGGTCAAATGGTAAGTTGTTACGATTGTCACAATAAGAAGTGGTAATCAAATTTTAAATCTCTCATTCCCGTGAAAGCGGGAATAACCTCGTTTAAACTCTAACTTTTGTATCTTCCAGCCTTGCACCCTGTCTAAAAACTCCATAAATTTATTATCAATCAACAAACTGTTTATTTTTTAATCAACAAGTTGCATATACTTTTTATTATTTGGTTTATAATTATTTCAGATTTTTAAGTCTTAAATAGGAGTTTCATTATGAAAAGTTTGAATGTTCTTGGAAAAAGTGTTTTGCTACTGTCATTAGCAGCAACAGTAGCCATGGCGGCCGTTGAAAAAAAAGATCTCAAGATCGGATTTATACCATTAACGGATTGTGCAGCACTCGTTATTGCTAAAGAAAAAGGTTTTTTTGCAAAACACGGTCTGAATGTAGAACTGAGCAAAGAAGCATCATGGGCAAATGTTCGTGACAAAATGACGGTGGGCGAGCTTGACGCATCTCATATGCTTGCGGCAATGCCGATCGCATCCACACTCGGAGTCGGAAGTAGCCAAAAAAACATGGTTGCCCTCATGGCATTGGGACAAAATGGGGATGCTATTACGGTATCCAATAAAATGTACGATGCAATGATGGCAGCCGATCCCGTCGCAACTAAAAAAGGGTCTGCCGTTGCACTAAAAAAAGTCATTACGGCTAAAACTATGGGTGTTCCTGAGTTTGGAATGACATTCCCTACAGGAACACACAACTACCATTTGCGTTTTTGGATGGCAGCGGGTGGAGTAGATCCTGATACTGAGGTAGCGCTTAAAGTTGTTCCGCCTCCTCAGATGGTTGCGAATATGACAGCCGGAAATATCGACGGATTTTGTGTCGGTGAACCGTGGGGACAACGTGCCGTTATGGGCAATATCGGAAAAGTGGTTATCACAGGGAATCAAATTTGGGAAAATGGCCCTGAAAAAGTATTAGGGGTTCAAAAAGAGTTCGCAGACAAATATCCTGAAACCACTAAACAAATGATTGAAGCGGTCATAGAAGCTGGAGTATGGCTGGATGCATCATGGGATAACCGAAAAGAAGCCTCAGCAATTCTCTCCAGTAAATCGTATGTCAATGCCCCTAAAGACGTTATCGACAACTCCATGACGGGGACATATATGTTTACCAACGGGGTCAATACACCCATGCCACAGTTCAATGCCTTTGGTAAAAAACAAGCACTTTACCCTTACTATACTCACGGTTTGTGGCAAGTATCTCAAATGGTGCGCTGGGGACAACTCGATCATCCTATCGATATGAAAAAGACGGTTGAAAGTGTTTACCGTCCCGATTTATTTGCCAAAGCTGCTAAAGAAGTTAACTATGCACTTCCTGCAACGGGATGGAAAATCGAGGGAAAAGCTGCGGACAATAAATTTATGGACGCTTCCGTGTTTGACCCCAATAAAGTCATTGATTATATTTATAACACCCCTATCAAACATCCAAAAGTGACCAAAGAAGCACTGGCAAAAGTGAATAAATGGAAAGTAAAATAAAAAGTATGCAAGTGAATAAACCCCTAAAGCTACAAAAAACTATGTTTTTTGAGAATCTAGGGGGTCGTAGGGACATTTGTCCCTGCCACTAAAACGAATGTATTCGTTTTAGTGTTTAACATTAATAAAAGGAGGCATTTATGCTCTTAAAAACCATCAATACCATCGCATTACCGACACTACTTTTTGGTGTCCTTATTGCTGTATGGTCAACCGTTGCGGTTAAAATTCCTGGGTTTCCGACTCCGATAGAGACATGGAACGAATTACTCATCGTCCTCTCCGATCCGATGTATGACAATGGTGCAGGCGATCAAGGGATTGCATTGCAGTTGTTTAGTTCCCTCAAGCGGGTGTTTGGCGGATTTGCCCTTGCTATCGCTGTGGGTATTCCTGTAGGGCTTTTGATCGGAATGTCTAAAATAGCGCAAACCGCTTTTAATCCGTACATTCAAATTCTGAAGCCGGTATCACCGCTTGCGTGGCTGCCGTTGGCGTTATTTGTGTTCAAAGACGTGGATATGACGGCGATTTTTGTCATCTTTATCACCTCTATCTGGCCGATTATCATCAACACGGCATTGGGCGTCCGAAGCGTGAGTGATGATTTTATCAACGTTGCACGCGTACTTCAGCTCACGGCATTTGAGAGAGTGTTTCAGATCATTCTCCCTGTTGCGGTACCCTTTATCTTTACAGGGATGCGCTTGTCACTAGGAATCGCATGGCTGGTCATCGTCGCGGCTGAGATGCTTACGGGTGGATTAGGTATTGGCTTTTGGATTTGGGATGAGTATAACAATCTCAACTATTCCCATATTATCATCGGTATCATCCTCATCGGTGTAGTCGGGTATATCCTCGACACCATCATGGGGTTTATCGCCGATCATTTTGATTATCGCAAGCGAGGTCGCGTATGAGTGCAAAACCCTTTTTAAACATCGATCATGTCGATAAAATATTTCCTTTGGGAAAAGGTAAAGAGTACGTCGCGTTGCGGGATGTGAAACTGGAAATCCGTGAAAATGAGATTGTTTCTATCATCGGTCACTCCGGATGCGGTAAATCAACGATTCTCAACCTCATCGCAGGTCTGGATACGATCACCAAGGGTGTCATCTTGCTCGAAGACCGAGAAATCAATGCCCCCGGACCTGAGCGTGCGGTGGTGTTTCAAAACCATTCTCTGTTGCCATGGCTTACAGTGTATCAAAACATCGAGATGGCGGTCAAAAAAGTAAGAGATGATCTTCACCCCAAAGAAGTACGTGACCATGTGATGCGCTATATCGATCTCGTCAATCTCGATCACGCCAAAGACAAATATCCGGCAGAAATCAGCGGAGGGATGAAGCAGCGTGTCGGAATCGCCCGAGCCCTCTCCATCGAGCCAAAAGTGCTGTTGATGGATGAGCCGTTTGGAGCACTCGACTCACTGACTCGTGCCAACTTACAAGATCATCTGATGCGTATTCAGATGCAAACCGGTAATACCGTCATCATCATCACTCATGATGTCGATGAAGCGGTCTTACTCAGCGACCGAGTCATCATGATGACCAATGGACCGGAGGCTACCATCGGCGAGATATTAGAGGTCAATCTTCCCCGTCCGCGCAATCGTTTAGAATTGCAGCATAACGAAGAATATTTACGATGCCGTGGAGCTATTGTTGAGTTTCTCTACTCCAAATTTGCCAAACATGAAGACTAAAAAATATAAAAATATAAAGGAACTATCTATGAAAAAAATTACCTTATCCGCAGTGGCTGTTCTCTCTCTTGCAAGTACATTTGCAAGTACACTAAGTGCAGATGACAGCTTTACCCTCTTTAGTAATACTAAATTTAATGGTGAAGTACGTGCTCGTTATGAAAATGTGAATGATGAAAGCAATACAGCAGCTCAAGCAAATGCATATACCCTTCGTGCAACGCTTGGTATAGAAACTAATCTTCTAGGAATTGATGGATTATCAATGAAAGTTGATGGTACTACAGTTCAAACGATCGGGGCCGAAAATTACAATGACAAATCGCCTGATGCGCATACCGGTTATGATGTAGTTGCTGATCCAGAACAAACTCGCTTTACCCAAGCCTATTTCCAATACAAATTAGGAAATACTGCCCTCAAAGCAGGACGTCAGATTATCAATCTCGATAATCAGCGCTTTATCGGTTCAGTTGATTGGAGACAGATGATGCAAAGCATGGATGCTGTAACTCTAACCAATACGTCCATAACTGGATTGACTTTAACGGGTGCGTATGTATACGGCTATGCAACAGTATTTGACGAACCAACATGGGATAGCAAATCCGTCCTCCTTAATGGTTCGTATAAAATAAGTGATATGCTCAAAATCACAGCTTATGATTATATGATTTCATCGGAAAAAACAGCATATGGCAGTGATACCGTTGGTTTAGCCTTAACGGGTGAGGTTCCTCTGAGTATTGCTAAGATTAATTACCGTGCTGAATACGCTCAACAAGGCGATGCTACCTTTAAAACCGTAGGAACGGTGAAAAAAGAGAATGATTCTTCATACTACAATCTTGATGCACTGGCCAATATCAGCGGAATTCTTGCAGGTGTGGGATATGAGTTTCTTAGCGGCGCAGCTACCAACAGTGCAGGAACAATCATTGATGGAAAAACAGCTTTTTTTGCTCCATTGGGAACATTACACGCTTTCAACGGATGGGCGGATAAATTTCTAGCAGCTACGCCAGCAGGCGGTTTGTGTGATACGAGTGCTACGCTTGGATACACAACCCCTGCTTTTGGAAAAGCTATGGTGGTTTATCATGACTTTAAAACCGATGTTGCTATGAACGGAAAGAGTGACCTAGGAAACGAATGGGACATGCTTTATACCAATGCTATCCCGGGCGTAAAAGGGCTTAGTGTTTTAGTCAAAGCCGCTTATTACCAAGCTGGGGATGTCACAGGATATGTCAAAGACGTTAGCAAAGTATGGCTACAAGCAACGTATAAATTTTAATGCACTTTCTTCAATGCCACTGCATTCATGCAATAGCGTAATCCACTTGGACTTGGTCCATCGGGGAAGACATGTCCCAAGTGAGCATCACAGGTATTACACACCGTCTCAACACGCGTCATTCCATGAGAGTGATCTGCGTTGTAGGCAATTGCATTGCTTTGTATGGGTTGAGTAAACGACGGCCAGCCCGTACCCGAATCAAATTTTTCCGTTGCATCAAAAAGCAATGTGCCACAACATACACATTCATATAAACCTGCTTCAAACTGTGTACACATTTGTGAGCTAAAGGCTCGCTCTGTACCTGCTTGACGCGTTACACGAAACTCTTCATCGCTGAGTAGTTCTTGCCATTCTTGCGGTGATTTTTCTACACGTTTATCCGGAGTTAAGTTTCCTTCTTTTCCTAGTCTTAATACTTCTTTCCAGTTCAACATTCAAGAGCTCCTTTTTTTTAGCCAAGCATACCCAGCAATTCTAAAACTTTATTACTCTCCAGTATTTATACTAGTAGCTTTAGGGGGATGCAAGGGACATATATCCCTGCCACTAAAACGGACCAGTTCGTTTTAGTGTGTAACATCAGAAGACAACTTAAAAAACTTCCGACATATTCTGATAATCTTCTCTTGGCGTTTTTTTCCTACGGGTTCATTTTGACGAATAATATCCACTCTGGCGATGAGTTTTGAAATTCTTTTAGGAATAAGAGCCGTAAGATACTGACGCAACGCTGAACTCACGGCAGGTGCCTTCCCCGACGTATTAATCCCTACACACAAATCTCCATCAACAATCAAAGCAGGAAAAATAAAACTGCACAATGCCGGAGAATCGACACAGTTGACGGGAATCTTTAATGTCATACAAGCAGCATAAATTTTTTCCTGCTCACGTAGATCATCCAACGCACCAATAACCAAAAATCGATTTTCACAATCTTCCAAATCATACTCACGCTGGATAATGACGATTGAATGATCATGTGCTAATTGATATATCTCTTCATGGACAGCAGGTGCGATGACCGTGAGGTTTGGTACGAACTTCACCAGTTGCTCAATCTTACGAAGCGCCACTTCACCCGCACCGATTACGAGACAATCTTGATCTTTCAAATCAACGAACATGGGGAAAAGTGCCATAACATTCCTTTATGCTTAAAAAATAATCAATCTATTGCATTTCTAACCCTCATTTTACACTATTATTTTGAAGATTAAAAAGTCCTAATAAGGAAAATACGATGAGCGGACACCTTTATTTGATTGGATGCGGACCGGGAGATGCCGATTTACTAACCCTCAAAGCCCTAAAAACCATTCAAAAACTCGATATTGCCTTGATCGATCATCTCCTTACCCAAGAGATTATTGATTTGATTCCGTTGCAGACTAAAGTCGTCTTCGTTGGAAAAGAAAAAGGTCACCACAGCTCAACCCAAGAGGAGATTAATATCCTCATTGCCAAATATGCCCTGAGCGGTTTGAATGTCGGTCGTCTTAAGTGCGGTGATCCTTATATTTTCGGACGAGGAACGGAAGAAGCCATTTATGCCGCTGAATGTGGTATTCATACCGAAGTAATTCCGGGGATATCTTCAGCACTCTGCGGTCCGCTCTCAGCCGGAATCGCCCCGACTGCACGCGGATATGCTACTGGAATGTCGGTTGTATCCGCTCATCTAGCAGGTGATCGTGTGAACTTGGAATGGATACCCTTGCTAAACATGAAGCACCATACAACGATCGTTTTGATGGGACTGAGCCGTGCAAAGCAAATCACAGCCGAAGCACTGGAAAAAGGGATTAACCCTGCGCTCAATGTCGCTATCGTTTCCAATGCCACAACAGAACATCAAAGCACGATTATCACAACCCTGTTGGATTTGCCTAAAGCTGCCAAAAAAGCACCCAAACCTGCCATCATCATTTTTGGTGATGTCGTCGCACTCGAATCCAAACTTCCAAAATACATCCATGAAATCAAGGAGACCGCACATGACATCGCTAATGCAGGCTAATGAAGCACGCAGTGCCAAACGACACAAAACCGAAACTATCAAAGATGCTTTTAGTGCCTCAGAGGCATGGGAACGACTGATCGGATATTCCAAAACAGGGTATGCTTCCATCACCGACGAAGACAAGGATTTCGTCCTCAAAAGTTTCGGTGTCTTTGACCGTCCGGCTACCCCTGAAAAGTTTATGATTCGGGTACGTATTGCCGGTGGGGCTTTAAGTGTAGAACAAGCACAGACACTAGCCGATGTAGCAACACGTTTTGGTCAAGACTACATCGACATCACAACACGTATGCAGATCGAATTACGCTACATCACCATTGAAAATATACCTGAAGCACTAAGTCTGCTGGAAAGCGTCGGTCTTACAAGCTACCAAACGGGTGTGGATAACTTCCGTAATATTCTCATCGATCCTCTCGATGGGTTGGCGATGGACAATATCATCTCCTCTTCTCACATCATGCAAGAAATTCAAAAAATATTTTTGAAAAATGAAGCGTGGATTACAACACTTCCTCGTAAATTCAATATTGGAATCAATGGCTCCCTATCCAATCGCTGTAATATCTTCGGTCAGGATTTTGCCCTAACTCTCGCACAAAAAGATGGCGTATATGGTTTTAACCTCTTTTTAGGCGGACGTGTCGGAACATTGGCAAAAAGTGCCGATATGTTTGTCCTGCCTCATGAAACGGTTAACGTTTTTAAAGCAGTCGTACAACTCTTTAAAAAATACGGCTTTCGGGACAATCGCAATAAAAATCGTCTTGTTTTTCTCATCGAAGCCGTCGGAATGGCAGAATTTAGAAACGCTATCGAAGAGCAACTTTCTCACACAATGCCTCTCTCAGGCGAGACTCTCAGCTGCCTCGAAGGAGGCGATCATTACGGAAAAGTTTCTCTCAAAGACGGGTCATTTGCCCTCTACTCGGCCGTCCCATCAGGTGTATTTAGCGGAAGTGATTTGAGCGATGCTGCCGATATTGCTGCCTCTCAAAACGGTGCCATTCGTCTCACCATCGAGCAAAACCTCATCATTACAGGAATCATGGATGAAACTACGGCACTAGCCTTACCGTTATTTGTCAAATATCCAAACCGTCCCTCTCCCTATATGGCAAACCTCATCGCGTGTGCAGGAACCGAACATTGTCCATTTGGTGTCATTCCCAACAAACCCGATGCCATAAAAATGGGAGAGTATTTATCGCGTGAAGTACCGATGGAAGATGCAAAAATGCGTTTGTATTGGTCCGCATGTGTCAAAGGATGCGGTATTCACGGTGCAGGAGATTTAGGCTTTTTGGGCTGCAAAACTCCTTATAATGGAAAAACAGTCTTGGGTGTCGATATTTTCATCGGCGGAACACTCAGTGGCGAGGGTGGAGAAGGACATCTCTTACTAAAAGGAATCGTCTTAGAGCACGCACGTGAATACGTTGCGGAACTCATGCGTCAATATCGTGACTTGCGCGTCAGCAAAGAGAGTTTGGAAAAATTCATTCTCCGTTTGCAAGTGCGTTATACCAATGCTTCTATCGGATTTTTGATGCGATGGAACCGACAAATGCGTCTGGAAAATAAACTCGAAGCACTGCTGTCATTTAATCTCAAGCATCATGGCGGTTCACACAAAGAACAAGATGAGATTTTTGAATTTGGTTGCGCTATCATTTATGGAGCCACACAAAATAAGCCTTACGATACCGATGAGCCTCTCGCAGAAGAGAAAAAAAGCTACCGTCATAAATCTTCCGAACTTGCACGCTACGCAACGATACTCGAAAAAATGGTAGAGCCTAATCCTCTGACACGATCGAAAGTATTTACCGAAATCGTTATTGAACTGAAAAAATTCGAAACGGGTGAATAAAATGGAAACATTACAGCCAATCTCTACAGGATGCCCATTTTGCGGTACTGGGTGTGCTTTAAATGTAGAATGCAGCGATAAAGGTGTCCGAGTCAAAGGGGACAAAAGCAATCCCTCCACCTTAGGAGATTTATGTTTTAAACCGATTCAAATGGCAAAAGCGCTTGATACCGCACGTCTACATGCACCCTTGTATCGCGAAGATAAAACTCACCAATTTCAAGAGATTTCTTGGGATAAAGCCATCGATCTTGTTGCTCAAAATATTACGACTCTTTCTAAAGAAGAGCTCTATTTTTACCTCTCAGGACAGCTTCTGACTGAAGAGAGCTATCTTTTTACCAAATTGATAAAAGGACATTTAGGAACCAACAACGTCGATGCCAACTCACGACTCTGTATGGCAAGCGCCGTGACAGCCCACAAAATGGTTTTTGGAAGCGACGGCCCCGTAGGTAATTACCAAGACATTGATAATGCCGATGTGATACTCATCAGCGGTTCGAACCCTGCATGGGCACATCCGATTGTGTTTCGACGCATCTTGGCACGTAAAAAATCTCATCCCGATACACTCATCATCACTATTGATCCTATCCGTACCGAAACGGCGCAAAAAAGTGATCTTTGGATTGGTCTGCACAGCGGAAGCGATACCCTATTTTACAATGCTCTCTTAGGTGAACTTTACCGACGAAATGAGTGCGACATCGATTTCATCCAACGTTCCTCGCAAGGATTTGAAAACACTCTGGTCGAAGCCCTTAAAACTCCCTATCTCGATGCCATCAAATCGTGCGGTTTAGCTATAGAAGCCTCCGAACAACTCCTTCAAGCGCTGGGATCGGATAAAAAAATACTCGGTCTGTGGTGTCAAGGACTCAATCAAGCACAAGATGGAGTGATGCGCAACATAGGTTTTATCAATCTCTTTTTAGCAACAGGCAGGCTAAATGCTGCTAAAGGCTCACCTTTATCTCTGACAGGTCAGCCCAATGCCATGGGAGGACGAGAGACAGGCTATCTCTCCAATGCCCTACCCGGATACCGTGATGTTCGTAATCGAGATGACCGAATCGCTTGTGAAACTCACTGGAATCTTCCGAAAAATGCCATCTCACCAGAGGTAGGAATCACCATTACCGAAACCGTAGATTCCATACTCTGCGATAAAATCAAATTTTTATGGGTCGCTTGCACCAATCCTCTCCTAAGTTTGCCCGATGTCGCAAAAACGAAACATGCACTTGAATCTCCTGATCTTTTTTTAGTCGTTCAAGATTGCACCCTCAGCGAAACAGCTGCATTAGCAAACTTGGTATTGCCAACTTTCGGATGGGGCGAAAAAGAGGGGAGCATGACCAATTCAGAACGTTTCATCAAACGCGTACGTCCGTTTAAATCTCCGCCATCGGGAGCGAAAAGCGACCTTGATATTATTTGTGATATTGCCAGAAAACTAGGATTGCGCGGATTTGAGTACCCTAATACCCAAGACGTGTACGATGAGTATAAAGCCCTAACTGCAAAACGATTATGCGACCAAAGTACACAAGAGTATGACACCCTCTCCTATCAATGGGGAGGAGAACGCCTTTATACCGATGAGACATTTCCAACAACATCGGGTAAAGTACAGTTTCACCCCATCATATCCTCCACTTTAACTCTTGCTGATGAACACTATGTCCTGATTACAGGGAGAACCAAAAAACAATGGCACACCATGACCCGAACAGGCTTGGTCGATGAACTCCTAAAAGATGAAGAACATCCATATCTGCTTATGAATGCTTCCGAAGCGCTTGCGATGAATCTAAATGAAGGTGACAGCGTTATAGTTTCCAATGAACTTGGACAGCTTGAGTTGCCTATTCGTTTTGGAGAACTCGCTTCACGCCATCTTTTTGCCCCTTTTGGTTATCCGAAAGCTCCCATAAATACGTTAGTCCCCACCATTAACGACCCTTTTTCATTTCAAACTGCTTTAAAATCTGCACAAGTCACCCTAAGTACAAAAAGGATATGACTATTTCGCTATAATTCGCCCTATGAATAATGAACCTTTTACCTTCCACATTGACCCAACCCCAACCCTTCCGACACGCAGGTGTCGATTTATGGCACGTTGTTTGGGATGGGCTTTGAGCTATGGAAATTACGCTTTAGCCCTTTTAGTATGGTTGAAAAGCGATTGGTTTATTGCTATTGGCTCATTGCTGTTGGGCTTTATCATTTTTGGGATCATTCGTTCCAAACTGCTTCATGATTCCATACCTCCATCACAGAGTGAATATCCATATACAGATTATGCCATCGCGACATGGTATCTCTCACGTAATACCTGTTTTACCATCTCCACACCTACGGAATAATTTATGGCACTTGATAAAATATTTTGAATGGTTCGACACCTTCTGAGGAGTGGTGAAGTTATAGATTAAGAATTCTCAAACCCATACGGGATGAAAATTTGGGCATATAAAAATTTCAGTATTAACATTTAACGCCTCGTATATTTAGCTTTTTGGAAGTGACACTTCAGTGTCGCAAAAGGATAAATAGCGGGACTAAAGTCCCACTTCCGAAAGCAGAAATAACCATTGGTTTCTTAACTTAATGGCAGTGACTTTTTAAGTGGGAATGTAGACAGGCATTAGACACTCTTATACAGAAGAGTGAGAGAAAATTTTCTGGTAAGCAAGACGTTGAAAAGGAAAATAAATGAATCGCCCACTAACAGACTCTATGAAAAAAATCCTAATGGACGCCTACAATGGAAATTGTGTATCTAGTGCTAACAAAACTCAATTAAAAGGGCTAGCTTCTAGAAACTATCTCAATAATGAATTTAATATTACTGAAGAAGGTGAGCGATATATTATTTCCAATCTCTCTCTTGTGTTGCAATGCGAAAAGCTTAGCTTGCCGATTCAAGTACTTGAATGGGATAAATCCAAAAAACCTGAAATTTGGGCATGGCAATATTTCTCTAATCTTGGCTTTGTAGGGGCTTATTGTGAAGGTGGAGCTATCGGATTGGTTTTAAAGGGTTTATGCTTGGATGAATTAACAAAAACAAGTTACTTTTATGGAACATGCATTAACGCGAGAGAAGATGCTTGTCTTAAAGGCATTAATGTCTTAGCAGAAAAGAATGAAGATCAACTCAATAGCATCATGAAAGAGATATATGAAACTGATCGTTCCAAATACCTATCAGCATGCGAAGAAATCTTATCCTATCCAGCTATAAATGAATGGTATCCAGGTCTTAATATGAATTTTTTAGAGAAAATGTATGATGCACTTACGAAAGATGAGTATTGTCTTATTGCTAAATGGATTGCTATGAATCCAGAACATCGGAATGGATGGCCAGACTTAACACTAGTCAAGGAAAATATTGTTTGTTTTGTCGAGGTTAAAACAACAGACAAACTGCATAATAGCCAACTAAATACTATCCCTGCAATCAAACAGCTAATAAACGCAGATATACAGGTAATAAAATTAACATCCAACCATCCAAAATCCAACGGGTCTATCCAACGAGGCGTTAAATGTTAAAAAAACTATTATACTTTTTTCATGACAAAAGCAATAAAGTTGTAGCATCACCACTCACAAACTCCTATCCGCTATAATTCGCGCAAATATTCTCTCCAAGGCATAAACATTTCATTTATCTTTTTAATGAAACCGTATTTTGAATTCTCCTGTTTTAGCTATAATGTCCGTAGAATAAGTATTTCATTAAAAGGGCGTATATCATGGTAGCACTAGACACAAACCAGCTCTTATCACAAGTGGATTTTATGCCTATTGATATCAAAACAAAATTGATTGAAAAATTATTGTCAAGTTTAAACCCTCACTCAGAGATTGTTGAAGAGTTATGGAAACAAGAGATTGAAAAACGTGTTCAAATACTCGATTCAGGAACAATTACCCCAATAGATGGGAAAGAAGTCTTTCAAAAAATCAAAAATCGCCTTAGCAAATGAATTTTAGTTTTTTCCCTGATGCTGAATTAGAATTTAATCATGCTATTGATTATTATGAAGAACAACAAATAGGATTAGGATTAGAATTCGCACAAGAAGTTTATGCAACTATATTACGCATTATCGATTTCCCCAATGCATGGCAATCAATGACTAAAAGTACACGACGTTGTTTATGCAATCGTTTTCCCTTTGGACTTGTGTATCAGCATACAAACGACCATATTACCATTATCGCCGTTATGCATCAAAATCAAAAACCATTTTATTGGCACCAAAGAACTTAGGAATAATTTATGGCATTAGTCGATCTACTCGGTGTTAGCAAACACTACGAAGCGCAGAAAATTTTAGAAAGTATTAACTTTCACATCGATGAGGGTGAGCGTGTTGTTATCGTCGGCAAAAACGGCAGCGGCAAATCAACTCTGATGAAAATCGTCCACGGCTCACTTGATGCTGATGAGGGCGAGCGCATGACACGCCAAGGAATTGAGATCAAAATGCTCTCTCAAGTTCCGAAATTTGACCCGTCTCACACCGTTCGAGAAGCAGTCGAAGCAGGATTGGGAGAACTACGAACGTCCAAAGTCCGTTTTGATGAGATTTCTGCTCTTCTCGCAACCGAATTTGAAAATACTGCACTACTGGATGAACAAGCACGTTTAAGTAATTTCCTAGATCATCATAACGCTTGGAATTTGGACGATAAAATCGTGCGTATCATGCATCACTTTATGCTCACGGAGTATGAAAATAAAAACGTTGATTTACTCAGCGGTGGGGAGCAACGCCGTGTTGCTCTCGCATCATTACTGCTTCTCAAGCCTGATATTCTCCTACTGGATGAACCCACCAATCACCTCGACGTTTACATGGTAGAGTTTCTCGAAGAACTGATTTTAAAAGAAAAGTTTACTCTCCTTTTTATCTCCCATGACCGTTATTTTATCGACCAAATCGCCACGAAAACCATCGAAGTTGAAGATTGCGCTCTGCGTGAATTCACAGGAGGTTACAGCAATTATTTGACACAAAAGCAAGAATTATTACGCACGATGGCACAACAGCACGACAACCTACTCAAACTGCTTAAAACTGAAAATGAATGGCTATCCCGTGGAGTTAAAGCACGTCTAAAACGTAACGAAGGACGGAAAGAACGGGTATTGGCTTTACGCGAAGATGCCAAAAACAACCCCAGTAAAATTCATAAAATGCGTCTCGAGCTGGAACGCGAAGCCAAACATTTCAACCGTGGAGAAGGGGTAAATCGTCAAAAGATGCTCTTTGAATTGGAGCATTTAGGCCTGACACTAGGGGATAAACTTCTCATCAAAGATTTTTCAACGCGGATTTTGCAAAAAGATGTCATAGCCGTCGTAGGACCTAACGGAAGCGGAAAATCAACTCTCCTCAAAGCACTTCTAGGACGACTTAAACCCACAAGCGGAATTATCAAGCAAGGGGAACTAAGCATTGGCTATTTCGATCAGCACCGCGAAATGCTCGATGATTCACTTAACCTCGTTGAGACATTTTGTCCTCATGGCGGTGATCGAGTGGACGCACAAGGGACAGATTATCATGTCTACGGCTATCTCAAAAACTTTCTTTTTCCCAGAGAATTTTTGGATAAAAAAATCGGGACGCTCAGCGGTGGAGAAAAAAATCGAGTAGCCCTTGCCCTCCTTTTCACCAAAAAAGTAGACATTCTCATCCTCGATGAGCCGACCAATGATCTCGATATCCCAACTATCAATATTTTAGAAGAGAAACTCCAAAATTTTCCCGGAGCTGTCATATTGGTAAGCCATGACCGCTATTTTGTTGATAAAATTGCTAAAAAACTCTTTATTTTTAAAGGGGACGGGACGATCGAAGAGAGTCTTAAAGCTTACAGTGAATACCTCGACGATGAGAAAGAGCTTCAAGAAATAGATGCCATGGCACTGGAATTCGCAAAACCAGTATCTCAAACAGCCATTCAAGACAAGCCAAAAATATTCAAACTCACCTACAATGAGACTCGAGCTTTGGAAACATTACCCAAAGAAATTGAACTAATTGAAGCTAAAATGGATGAACTTAACGCATGTTTAGCAAATCCAAAGTGTTATGAAGAAAAGGGAATTCGTACTTTGGCGGATGAACTCGAAAAAACCAAAGCGCTTTATGAAGAAAAAGTAGAAGAGTTACTGACAATCGAGGAAAAAGTAGAAGAAATAGAGGCACTTAAAAAATAATTAATAATGCCTCTTTAACGTAAAAAAGGACGATTAACGCCCTCCTTTACCGCCACCAGCTCCTCCGCCTTGACCCATTCCTTTTGGAATACGATTTTCAGGAGGACGCTTATTGAACTTTTCTTTTTGTTCTTTCGTCATTTTTTGCTCACGGGTCATCAGTTCATTATGAAGCTGTTCACGCTCTTGTTGAGATGTCATTGTTCCCCGTTTTTCTAACAATTCATCTGTACTCATCGTTCTAAAGCGATTTTGAATTTCATTTTGCACTTTATTTTGAACCTGCTCTTGATTTTGTACAGGTGTTTCAGCAAATGCTAACGTTGCCAAAATAGCCGAAGCCGATACTAAACTCATTAATGTTTTCATACGAAACCTCCGAATTGGTATAGAAATATTCTACTCCAACCAAATAAGAAAAAAATGAGTTCAAAAACTATTGGATATAATCAACCACTTTTGCAAGACTTGTTACTTCTTTGATAACACTCACAACTTCCAAATGTGCAGGATGAACAGCATATTCATTTAGCCCTCCCTGATCTTCAAACAGTGAAGTCAAAACCAAATCAAATGAGCGTTCGCTACGGCTTATATCCATACCGACTTCCATACTTTTAAGTGTATCTATTTTAGAAGGAAGTGCGTCAAGCATTGCTTTAACCTGCACTAAATTCGCCTCTTTATTTTCTTCTTTGAATTGAAACATGACGATGTGTACTAGCATATTTTTTCCCTTTTAATTATTGTATTCGTCATCCCCGCCTTCGCGGGAATGACAAATCATTACCGTTCTATCAAATCTTTTAAACTCTGTTTTGGAGATTTCCCCTCTAAAATAGCATAGACTTCCGCAGCAATCGGGAGATAAATTCCTTTGGTTTGCGCGATCTCATGAAGTGCATATGCCGTACCGATCCCCTCACTCACTTCACCGATTTCAGAACATACTGCCTCTTTGGTTTTTCCACTTGCTAAACCTAAACCAACTCGGTAGTTACGTGACATGGATGAACTGGCTGTCAAAAATAAATCCCCTGCCCCGCTAAGACCTAAAAATGTATCGTCATCCGCACCATAGACCTTGCCAAAGCGTTGCATCTCTACTAAACCTCTGGATATAAGAGAAGCCGCCGCATTATGTCCTAAACCCAATCCTTCACAAATACCAGCAGCAATCGCAATAACATTTTTATAAGCACCTGCAATTTCTGCACCCATCACGTCATCACTGATATAGGTACGAATAAATTTCGGAAACAATGCCGCAAACTCATGGGCAGTTTGTGTAGAGCGCGAGTTAATCACCAACGCCGTCGGCAATGAGCGAATGACTTCTGACGCAAATGAAGGACCCGATAAAAAACTGAGATTTTCTTCCGGAATATACTGTGCATAAATCTCATTTAAAAATCTTCCGGATGAAGCTTCAATCCCTTTTGCTGCAACCAATATTTTTTGTCCATGGTAGATAAAATTTTCCTCAAGCCACTGGGCAACTTGCTGTGCAGGAACCGTGATTATGAGGTACTCACACGCTAATACTTCAGATAATGATTTAAAATTTTTCCAATCACGAGGGGTACGAGAAGTGATTATAACATCGTTTTTTTCACTGAGTGCAAATGCAAGAGCTTCACCCCATTTCCCAGCACCAATGACTCCTACTTTCATATACTCACCCCATCATTCCATTGCTTTATCAGATTTAATTTATCTGTATAACCCATAAAAACCAAAATATCTCCTGCATCAATATGGTGATTGTGCCCTTTTGATGCAAAACTAAACGTTGTCCCCATCTCCTGATCGACTATCGCCAATAAAATAAGATCAAAATCACGCTTAAAATGGAGATCATGCAAATAGAGTCCATTAAAAGGGGAAGTATCTCCCACTTCTACTTCCATAATGTTCAAAGGACTGTCTTCATACAAAACGTCATGCAAAACTTGCGTCATAATCGGTTTACTCAAAATATCATGGATAACATTCGCTGCAATTTGCAAAATTGGCATCACTTTGTCTGCGCCTGCACTTTTCATCTTCATCATGCTCTCATTGTCTTGAGCAAGAGCAATAATAAAAAGTTTTTCAAATGTTGCACGAAGAGAAATGGTCAAAAAAACATTTTCTGCATCATCCGCAAGAGCACAAAAAACAACCAGCCCCTCGACATCAAATTGTGCCTCTATCGATTGCCAATCATCACTTAAATCAAATCTACCAGCATTAATACCATCATTTTTTGCCTCTAAAAACTCGACTTCATCAATGACAAATACTCCAACATTGTCAAATGTGCTGGTTATTTGTTTCACAATTTGCTTGGAATACTCATTGTATCCGAAGATTGCAGCGCAGCGTGGCTTCATAATTTTCCTCTTCGGTGGAGTTTTGACCGAAACTCATCAATCAGCCCTCTGTTGGCTAGAACAATCGCAACATCCCCGGATTCAATACTTTTATCAGGATGAGGATTAAAATGAAATTGTTTGGCTTGTGTACTGTAAATGCCCAAAACACTAAAGCGCTGATGAAACAATGGATCTTCCAATAGGGCATAAAACCGATCTTTCATCTGTGCATCAAGAATGATCTCATCAATCACCGTAGAAGTTTCCTCAGAACGCAATGCATGAATCACTTCAAAAGCAACCGGTTGACGAGCAATAATTTTACTCATCATCCCCACCAATTCATAGGTATTAACAATGTGATTAATCCCAGCAAGAAAAAGTTTTTTTCGATTTATAGGATGCTGTAAAACCGAGTACAAAGGAATAGTCTTCGTCAGCTCACGTATCGTCAATGCGGTATAAATATTGGAAACATCGCTCTCGTGCAATAAAATAACCGCTTCAATCTGATGCTCAAAATCAAATTTCAAATGGCTGTAGGTATGCAAAGAAGCAGAATCATAGTGCAATGCCAACAATCCATTGCTTCGCGCTTCTTGCACTTTTTTAATATCTTTTTCAAGAACAACGATCGGCACATGATGTTTATGCAACTTTCGGATCACCTCATGTGCCAAGGGTGAAAACCCGCACACGAGATACATCCGCTTAAGAGCATTTACTCTGTCAATCACCTTCTCTTCTTTGATTTCATCGAGCTTCTCAGTAAACGCCGAAACAACAATCGAAGTTGAAAATGAGATAACCGCAATACCTGAGACAATAATCATCATCGCAACAATTCTTCCCCCGTGCGTAACAGGGACAAAATCACCATATCCAACCGTAAAAATGGTCACAACCGACCAATAAACTGCATCAAAAAGAGTATTGATACGTGACTCTGGATTATTTGCTTCCATTACGTATATGAGCACAGACGAGACCATAATCATAATCAGTGTAAAGAGAATCAGTGTAAAGATTTCAAACTTTTTGGAAGCAAGAATAGACATGAGACGCTGCAAACTTTTGGCATAGCGAAAAAGTTTTAATACTCGGAAAAGAATAAAAATACGTAATAATCTAAACTCATGGAAAAATGGCATAATAGCAAGTAAATCAATTAATGCAGTGGGTGAAAAAACATACTCCATTTTTTGCAAGAAAATGGTTTTCATTGCTCCCGCAAAAGAGAAAGGACGATGGAGGAAAATATCACTTTCATATTGTTCAATAATGGTTTTAGAACTGTTGCTGTGCAACCAAAAACGAAGAAGATATTCAACCAAAAATATTAATGAAATAGCGTAATTATTAAACAGCAGCCATCCATGAGGTATTTCATGTTTAACCGAACGGATCAGAATATAGACACTTAAAAAAATAAGTCCCATCATGAACATATCAAAAGACTTTTTATATTTATAGTTCTGATTTTCTAAAAGATTGTAAAAAAAGATTTTAGTCCGCTGATAGGGGTGGTAGGTGTGAAGGAAAAAAGCAAAACCTACTATCCACCTGCTTAACATAAAAATTCTTACTGCGCTAATTTTGCGACTAAAAGATCATTAAGAGTTTGAGGATTTGCCGAACCTTTAGATGCTTTCATTGCTTGACCGACAAAAAATCCGAAAAGTTTATCTTTACCCGATTTGTATTCTGCCAATTTTTCAGGATTAGCGTTAAGAACTTCATCGATAAGTGCTTCTAATGCCCCTGTATCGCTTACTTGTTTGAGTCCCAATTTTTCAATCACGTCATCAATCTGATCCGTCTCATTTTCAATCAAATAATCCAAAATCTCTTTGCCCGCTTTGCCGCTGATAACGTTTTCTTCGATACGCTTAACCAATCCGCCAAGCGTTTGTGCGGTGATTGCCGACTCATGTGCACCCATACCGCCTTTTAGTCGCCCTTGAAGCTCAACAGTAAGCCATGTTACTGCATTTTTAGCGGTAATGCCACACGTCAGCATCGATTCGAAATAGTGAGCCGTATCAAGATCCGCTGTGATAACAGCCGCATCATACTCGCGAAGTCCATACTCGCTAACCAGCCGCTCTTTTTTTGCATCGGGAAGTTCAGGAATATTAATAACATCCGCATACATCGCATCATCCACAACCACTTTGAGTAAATCAGGTTCAGGAAAATATCGATAATCCGCTGCTTCTTCTTTTCCACGCATCGAACGTGTTTCTTGTTTCGCTTGATCGAAAAGACGAGTTTCTTGTCTGATTTCTGACTCGTATACGCCATCTTCCCACGCTTCACGTTGACGCGCTACTTCAAGTTCAATCGCTTTTTGGATAAATCGGAAACTGTTAATGTTCTTGATCTCAACACGGGTATAAAGCTTCTCATCTCCCTTAGGACGAATAGAGACATTGACATCTACTCGGAAAGACCCTTCTTGCATGTTGGCATCCGATATATCCAAATAACGCACTATTGAGTGAAGCTTTTTAAGATACAAAATCGCTTCATCCCCTGAACGCATATCAGGCTCAGATACGATTTCCAAAAGTGGTGTCCCGGCACGGTTCAAATCCACTTTAGAGATAGCCCCCTCATGGATATTTTTTCCCGCATCCGCTTCGATGTGAGCACGGTTAATACGAATTGTTTTGTGGCTTCCATCTTCAAAATCGATAACCAAATTACCATGTTCAACGATCGGAGTATAAAGCTGTGTGATTTGGTAGGCACTTGGGCTATCAGGGTAAAAATAACTTTTACGGTCAAAAAATGATGTTCTGTTGATAGTCGCACCAACTGCTGTACCAAACATACCTGCTTTACGAACTGCTTCTTTGTTAAGTACCGGCAATGCTCCCGGAAGTGCTAAACATGTCGGGCATGTGTTGGTGTTTTGTTCGTGATTAAAACTCGTTGGACATGAGCAAAAAAGTTTAGACTGAGTGTTAAGCTGGACGTGTACTTCCAAACCGATAATGGTTTCAAACATAATGATTAGTTCCTTGATTTATAATTTCATTCCGACATTCCATGCTTGACACATTCGTCATACCGTACTTGATACGGTATCCATTTTTTAAAAAGAATTAGATTCCGTGTCATACCCTATAGGGCACGTGAGCACAAAATGACGGGGATAATCGATAAAATAGCGGATAGAAGCGAAGCCGTATACGCCACACTCTTCCACCGCATGTATTTGCTCTTGAGTCGTAATCCCACCCAACGCAAAAATAGGTACTCTTATTTTATCCACTATTTCTTTTAAATCCTCTAAACCCTTGGGCTCACCCTTGTTGGGAGAGATAAAAATCGGACTGTAGGTGATCGCATCTGCACCTAATTCCTGTGCTTTTAGTGCTTCATCATGAGTATGGGTACTGATAATTACAAACAACCCTAAATCTTTGGCCAAAGGGATAGCGTCAAACTGCATCGATGTGAGATGCACCCCATCCGCTTTTAATGCATTTGCAAGGGTATAGTCACCATGCAATAAAACTTTAGGAATATTATAATAACGGCATACAGTGACAAATGTCTGTGCAAGATTCGAATAATCTGATGTTTGCTTATCTCTTAATAAGACAAAATCGGGAAGAGTATGGGATAAAACAACATCAAGCGCACCCTCTAGTGAGTCAGCATTACTGCCATAAAAAGTGGGATCAGTTATGAGGTAGGATTTTAAACTCATTTACGTATCAATTCAAACTGTTTTAAAATATCTTGCGTCAGTTTGGCATGATTTCGTTTGTTAATATCTTTTTGATCAAGATAATTACAAAAAATCATATTTTTAACCTCTTCTTTTGAATAGCCTAAATTTTTATAGAAACTCTCATACAACTCATCTATCCTTGAATCATTATAAACTTGGGCTTTATTCCATATCTCTTGGGCTATATCGCTGTGTTGTGTATAGATTTTATCGAGTTGAAATCTATCGATACTTTTTTTGCATCTATCATCATTTGATTCTAACTTGACAGATAATTTTATACTTTTATGAACGGATAAACTATCAACACCGACGCTAAATTTGGCTTTATCATCAAAATCTTCATAATAAGGGTGAAGTATCTCTCCCTCATGTGTAACATTGCCTTTAAATTTGCTATTACACGTGCTACATGATGGAATAAGATTATAAAAAGACAAAGAGAGATGAGGATATTTTCCTTTTGGATAATAGTGTTCCAATGTCGCTAATGTATTAAATTTTCTTGCATCTTCTGTATAAAAGTAAATATAATTGTTATTGCAAAATGGGCAACTTTTAATATTAAGTTTTTTGAAGTACTCCATAAATTTTACTTTTTTTCTATGAGCTGTATAGTTAAAAGCTTTTTCAATTTCTTTTATTTCATCAGGAGAATAACTATCACTTAAAGCTAAATAATCATTTTTGATAGTGTTTAAATCCGCTTTGATGATATTCTCTAAATCATTTGTGATAGTGTGATATTTAGCATCTGAAAGCTTAGTTTTAATACTTTCTACATCAATAGCATTGAAATATTCATCTATATTGATGCTTGATGAATCAATTTGTTTCATGATGTGTACTTTTTAATTTATCTATTTTTGCTTGAATCTCTTTTTGTTCTCTTTCAAGTTTTTGAAGTTCGGTTTCATTTGTATCTAGCTTTTGATTAAGTTGATGATGTAGTGTATTTTGCAAAAGCGGCTCACCGATGATAGAAATAATATCTTTACAAAACTTTTGATTTTTTTTAGATAGTTTTCTTTTCCTGTTCAGCAAAGTGATGACTTCATTGATTTTACTTTTCGCAAACTCACCCATCAAACCATCATTCATAAAAAAACCGTGAGAAAGGAGAGTGTGGATATTTGCTCCAAAAGTTTGTTGAATATCTGGATTATCTTTTTTTCCATCTTTTAAAAACATCACATTCTTTTTGGGGAGGTCAGAAAGGAGAAATGGGGAGTGAGAAGTAAATATCAAATGAAAATACAATCTTTTACCTTTTGATATTTCATCTTGGATATGAATAAAACTTTTTAACAATTTTTTTTGCCAATTAGGATGAAAAGACAATTCAATCTCATCAAATAATAGTACACTTCTAAAGTCATCTTGCAATCTAAAAAGTGTATATGAAAAATTTGTCAATACATTCAAAAAAAGTTTTTCACCTGAACTAAGTTCTAAAAAATGGCAATTATTTTTTTTTGAATTTAAAAAATTACATCTTAAAATATTATTGTTCATCATAAAATTTAAAAGTTCATTACTATAAATATTTTCTAAATAATTATCTTCTATCTTAAAAATCTGACTTTGAAATATTGTGTTAGATTGAGGAACTGAATAATCTTCAAAAAATTTATGGAAAGTGTTCATAGGTTCTTTTGGTTCGTATTGAGAATAACTAGAAAATAAGTTTACATCAAATATTTCTTTTGGAAAAGACTCATCAATTTTTTCTAAACTATTTTTACAAATTTCTAATGTTAAACTTAAAAATGAATCATTAAAGTTATCTATTATATTAATGATTTTATCTTCAATATTTTCTTTAATATATTGTTTCAATATTTCAGCATTTGCAGTATTTGGTTTTAGTGAAGAATGTCTTGAATTGTAAATTTTTCGTGTTGCCATTTCTATTGCAAGAATTATTAACATTTTATACAACAATTCTTCATTATTTAAATGCTTTTTATTTTGAAAACTTATATATTCACTAAATTCTTTATTATCGTATTGAACAATGCTAACTTCTATTTCTTGAAAATGTATTTCACATTGATAACTATCAAAAATAAAATTTTCATCAACAAAGTTAAAAAAAGTATCATTTTCTTTCATTATGCTTTGAAACTTTAAATTAAAATTATCATACGAATCTTCACTGGGCATAGAAGGAATTTTTGGCTGAATTCCATTATAAAATTTATCGTAGTTGTTTAAATTTTTCAAGCGATGATTTTTCGTAATATCACTTATACAATTAGAAAAGTGTATTAATGGCATCATAGTTCTGGCACAAAACTGTTTGTTTATAGCTATTGATGTATTATTTTTTATTTCAATAAAGTCTTCTAATTCAATTTCTTGATGTTTATAATTTTCACATTGAATAAAAAATCTATCGTCTTTATAAAAAAGAAAAAATGTTTTATCTTCTCTATTTGCTATAACTCCTTGATAAAATAAAAAAGTTAAGACTTCAAATATACTACTTTTTCCACTCCCATTTTCTCCAACAATTGCCGTTATATTGATGTTTTTAGGAAAGACATGGACATACTCTTTGTTTTCATCAATAGTTAGTTCATTTTTCTCATGGTCATAATCGCATCGATACCGCCCACTAAAATTAAAACCCTGCTGATGAATATTTTTATAATCCTCAACCCATAAATAGACTAATTCCATCCCATTTCCCTATCTACTTCGTATTTCCGTTCATAGTTCGACATACCCAAAGGGCACAAGTGCTCACCATGAACGGTAAAAAATTCATATGTGTTTTAATGGTATCTTTTATGCCCTTAATTTTGAGAGGAGAGCACGGTATGACGAAAATAAAAGAATTTAAATTTTGAGGAAAAGATAACGCTGTTTGTCTCTGTCGTTATGCGGTTTAAATCCGAATTCTTTGGTATAAAACTCTTCGAGCTTGTCATTGTCTGGAACCAGTGCAAGCCAGCGAACTCCAACCTCTGAGCTGATTTTTTTTGCCAATACAATAGCCAAATCGATAAGATAGGTAGAAATTTTGGTATTGGCGAGTTCTTCAAATGCACTGCCTCGATGTTCACCGGAAACAAACAAATAATCAATCTGAATCGTAGAGATGGAATCAACCCGTGAAGTGGATAAACCGATAAGTCCAGCCAAAGAATTATCGAGTTCAAGCGCATAAACAACAATAGAGCCTTTTTCGGCTGAAGTAGAGAGTTGCTTGATAAACTGGCGTTCTTGTTCGCTAGAGGTCTTTGTGAGGTAAGCAGTTGGTAGTTTGGTGGCTACGAACTTTCGAGGCTTAAAAATCCCACACCACCTTGGCGTTTTTGATGATATTCATCGCTTTTTGAACCGCTTTATCACCCTGAGGATTGTTTTCTACTGCTATAATTACAGCTTTAGGTAGTTTGCCACGAAAGTATGTTTTAACAACTTTACCACTTTTGGTCATCTTAAATGCCATGGTCTCCCCTTTTTAGTTTGATTGTAGAAATTATACACTAAATCCTATCTAGTGCAATCGGATAGTTTCAAGAGCAACATAATTAGCTAAATTAAAAAGTAGCCATACGGCTATTATATCAAAGTTTAACTACTGAAATAAATACGATAGCAGTTTTACAATTTATTCTGACGAAGTGATTTAGGAAGGTGTTTTTACGGTGTCTCGTATCTCTTCAAGAAGCGCAGTTTGTTTAAGTGTTTCATCATATCGATCACGAGAGAGTAAAAGATTTTCTAAAATTACAATCACAAAAAGTGCGATAAATACAAAGAGAAAGGTAAAAAGAAGAGCGGTCACAAGACCTAAAAAAACGAAGGATTGAAACGTAACCCACGCTCCGATAATAGCAAATGCCCAAGAGGAACCGCTAAGAAAGCTCAAAAGGAGATCGTGAGTATTACGTTTCATGTGAGGCTTAGTGATCGTCGCTAAGAAGTACAGCACCACCGAGGTAAACGTACGTCAGCATCATGAAAATGAACGCTTGTAAGAACGCCATAAACGTTAATAGTGCAAAAGGAATCATTGGCAAAGCCCATGGAGCCAACATCAAAATGACCATCAAGAACATATCATCCCCTTTAACGTTACCGAATAATCGGAAGCTAAGAGAAATAATACGAGAGATGTGAGAAACAATCTCGATTGGGAACATCAACCATGCCAACCACCATACAGGACCCATGAAGTGTTTGAAGTAAGTGATAAGACCATTACGACGAATACCTTCGAAGTTGTAGTACGTGAAAACAACCAATGCTAATGCAAGAGTGAAATCCAAAAATGCACTCGGTGCTTCAAATCCTGGAATAACACCGATAACGTTTGCAACACCGACGAAAAGACCGATTGTTGCAACGAGAGGAAGATAACGACGTGCTTCGGTTTTACCCATAACATCAGCGCCCATTGCCAATACACCACCCAAATACGCTTCCATAACGTTTTGACATCCTGTTGGAACAAGACGCATATTGCTCGTTGCCATTTTTGCAATTAATAGAACAATTGCAGCTGCAAGAAGCATGTGTGTAAGATAAATGAAAGAATGCTCGTGACTTAAAAGCCCGAAGAAAGTAAACAACTCGCCCATGTGGTGTGTTCCTTTTATGTAAATAATTAGTGGGATTTTACCGTTTTTGAGATTAAATTCCTATAAACTCAAACAATGTAATGAATGATTTTGGCTCATAATATGATCATGAATGGAAAGATATAGGGATTTAGGTGCCTAAAATTACTCATTTTTGCGTAAAATTTTTACAAAGCCTATTAAAAAAATGAAATATCTTTAATAAGCAGTCAGTAAACGCCCTCCGCAATAAATGCTGAGGACTAAAAGAAATTATTTAGAACTGGAACCAAAAGTCGTGTAAATGTAGTCAGCCATTTTTTCGTCGCTGATTTTACCTTCACGTTCTTCAACATGTTTAAGATTTTTTTGCATTACAGAATGAGCAGACTTACTATCAAAATCTTTGTTTCTCAAGTCCTTCAATTTTATCAGTAAATCTTCTCGGCTCATAGTAGTCAATGGAGGACCGTAAATATTTTCTCTTTCTTGTGAAGAAGCACCCTGTTGTGCAGCCTCTTTCGCTGTAGTTCCCGATTGTTCTTTGAGTTTTGGTACACCGTTCGCTTTTAATCCGTGACAGTTAGCACAACGATTTTTATAAATCATACTGGGCGTCTCTAATATTTTTGCGTCACAGTAACTCGACATTAACAAAGATACAAAACCAACTACTAGTAATTCACGTGCTTTCATTATAAACCTCCAAATTGACATTAAAAGATTATAGTCCAATTTTATGAGAAAAAACTGAATTAATTAATTCAAGGGGTTCTTTATTCTTATAAACTCAAATGACAAAGTTCTTTTTTTGCCTTTTGAATATCGCTTCCAATTGCTTTTTTGAGAAGTTCCAATGAGTCAAATTTTTGGTTTTTTCGTAAAAATTTTACAAAACTGATCGATGCTGTCGTACATACTCCGATCGTTTCTCCTAAAACATGGATTTCGATAGCATAACGCCCATCCGTGGTTACTCTGTGTCCGATAAAAACAACACACGGATGAAAATGTTCTTCCTCATCAAGTCTGACCAATGCCGCATAAACTCCTTCATACGGGAGTAAAAATCCGGGGCATTCCAGATTGATCGTCGGGACAAGGCTAGTTTTACCAATCCCCTGCCCTTTGATAGCCGAACCTTTGATTTGATAATTATGTCCTAAAAAACGGTTTGCTCCGCTTATATCTCCAATCTGAATTTTGGCACGGATTTTATGCGAATGAACGGAATCTCCTTCGATACATACCTGCTCGATTACCTTGACTTCACCCTTAAATAATTCACCCAAATTGGCATGAGAATAACGGCGGTTTTTTCCAAAATGAAAATCATAGCCAACCACAATCTTTTTTAAATGGGGAAACCGTTTTTGAAGCATAGCAACAAATTCTTCCCCTTCTAAATGGCGAATATCCTCTAATGAATAGTAGACAATTGGATAATGCGTGTAGTGTTCACGCTCGCGTGAGGGAGTGAGATTCGCATATCCTGTTTCGATAACCACAATGGCACCATGAGCACCTAATTCGCCAAAAAGTGACTGATGCCCTACATGCATCCCATCAAATCCGCCAATGGCGATCGAATCAACCTTTGATAAATCCATAGCACGTCTCCTGATTTCCTTCTTTACCCGCTATGTGTGCTACTTCTTTAGCCACTAATTTCCATCCTATCAAAGAACAGGTATCCTCAAAACGGATCATTGCTTTACCGATTGCGCTGTTATCTTTCACCACTCCATTTTTATCACGCTTGACTTCACGTCCTACTTGAAACTGTGGTTTAAACAAAACAACAATGTATTTTGATGCCAATTGATTAATTGACTCTAAAATAAGTTCCAATGGTATAAAAGCGACATCACACGTTACTATTTCATAGGTTTTTTCTCTCGAAAAATTACGAATATCCGTATTTTCATGAACTGTTACGCGTGAATCACTTCGTAAACTCGGATGTAACTGATCGCTTCCTACATCGACACACGTGACACTTTCCACACCTTCTTCAAGTAAAACCTGAGTAAATCCACCCGTACTTGAACCAATATCAAGAGCATGAAGCCCTTTTAAATTCCACTCGGTAAACGGGAGAAATCCTTTTAGTTTAATGGCTGATCGACTCACATACAGCGCAATATCAGCTATTTCTACCTTCATCGTTTCATCGGCTTCAAATGATACTTTATCAATGATTTTTCCATCCACACTCACGGCATGATCTTTAATCAGCTGTTGTGCTTTATTTCGACTTTCCACTAATCCGCATTCCACTAAATAACTATCAAGTCTCATATTAATCCATCGTATTGTAATACGTTATCGTGACATAACTTTGTTTAGGATACCATTGCGTCAAAATTTTAGGGTAAGGATTTGTATGCAACCTATTCATGTCGCAATCATTGGTGGAGGATATGGTGGCATACGAGCGATGGAGCATCTTTCTAAATCGACGCATATTCATGTCACCTTGATCGATCAAAACGCGTATCATTACATGCAAGCCGAAGTGTATGATTTCATCGCCAATAAAGTAGATATGTCTCATATTATGATCGACCTTCCCTCCTTGACGAAAAGTTTCGGTTTAGTTCGTTTTGTTTGTGAAGAAGTACTGACAATCGAATCCGATACCAAAGAGATTGTTACCCCAACGCAAAAAATATCCTATGACTACCTCATCATCGCCACCGGAAGCCGTACTTACTTTCCTACCTTCATCCCGGGATTACGTGAATATACCCATGGAGTCAAAAGTATCCCTACCGCTTTAGATTTCAAACAACAATTTGAACGGGCTCTTTTAGATCGTATTGAAGCACAAAAGCAAGGATGCGATGCAAAACCGTTTAACATTGTCATTGGCGGAGCAGGACTCTCCGGTGTTGAAATTGCAGCAGAGATGGCAGCGTATGCCAACCGTTTTTATCAAAATGGAAACTTCGGATGCCGTGGTGTCGATGTTTATCTCATCGATGCGTATGAGACGATATTATTCGGAATGGATCCATTTTTGATTGAGAGTTCTCATGAGCGTCTCTTAAAACTCGGAGTCCATGTCTGGCATAACAACCGAATCAGCGAAGTACGTGAGCATTCAATCCTCCTGGATAATGGAGAATTACTCGATTTTGAATTTATGATTTTTACCGGAGGAGTATGTGCTTCGGCATTGACAGAGCGACTAAAATTTAAAGTCAATGCAAAAGGTCATCTGAATGTGTTAAATGACCTTTCGATTGAAAACTATCCTACGATCTTTGCCATCGGTGATGTTGCCAATCTCTCTGATGAACAGGGTAAGCCTTACCCTCCTACCGCACAGCTTGCAGAACGAAGCGCAGAGCATGTGGTGCGCAATATCGCTTTAAGAGAAAAAGGACAGCCTTATCAGCCTTTCAGCTTTACCAATCAAGGGTTGATGATTGCTCTTGGAGGCGAATACGGTGCAGGACTGCTCCCAGGAGGAATCAAAGTAAAAGGGTACCTCGCCTATTTAATCAAAAAGGCTATTTTTTGGATGTACACTGCCCCCCTGCGCCGACGAAGCGCTATCGGAAAGCGACGTTAAATATATTTTAAACGCAAAAGGAGCAAAGCCCCTTTTACTACGCTAGCCGCTATGGCACTAAAGCTTGCCTCTTACGAGGCAGAAATTTTTTCTCTGAATTCTAATTCCATTAAAAGAGGAATTCCAAGCTCCACAGCTTTATCGTACTTACTCCCCGCATCTTCGCCATAAATGACAAAATCGGTCTTTTTAGAAACCGATGAGGCAACTTTTGCCCCCAATTCTTCGAGCATTGCTTTAACAATATCTCTCGAAACACTCATCGCTCCCGTCACGACAACCGTTTTTCCTTTAAAAGGATTATCAACTGCTATCTTTTTGATTGGCTCAGTCGGTTGCAGTACCTCACGTAATGCATTTATTTTAGCCCCATTAACACGGACAAATTCAAGAATGGATTCAACCATTTCTCCCCCAAATCCATCGAGTGCCAAAATCTCTTCACGAGATGCTGTATCAAATGCCGTGCCAAAAACTGTACATAAGGTTTTAGAAGCAACCTCTCCGATATGCTCAATTCCTAACGCATTGATAAAGCGCCAACAATCACATCCTTTTACGGCACCGATCGCATCGATCAGATTACGGCTTTTTTTCTCTTTGAAACCTTCCAAAGCCAAAAGTTGTTCCATCGTAAGATTGAACAGATCAATCAGCTCTCGTACTAACCCTGACTGGTGGAGTGCTTCAACGATCTTGTCCCCTAATCCGTCGATGTTAAGACACTGTTTTGAGGCAAAATAGATGATGGAATTTACGACCCGCGCTTCACAATCCAAATTTTGACACTTGATCAATGCTCCCTCATCCAATAGCTCGCTATTGCATACAGGACACTGTGTTGGTCTAGGAATGACTTTTTCGCTTCCATCACGCTCTGATGCAATGACCTTGATAATCTTAGGGATAACATCACCGCTTCGCAAAATTATGACTTTATCGCCGATTCGAATATCTTTGCGTTCGATCTCATCAAAATTATGCAGTGTTGAGCGCTCGACTACAACCCCTTCGATGGAAACCGGTTCGACGATAGCCACAGGAGTAACAACACCGCTTCGCCCTACTTGTAAAATCACTTCACGCAAACGTGTGAGCTTCTCAATTGCAGGAAATTTGTACGCTGCTGCCCAGCGTGGATTTTTGACCGTATAGCCCAACTCATCTTGTACCGCAATGGCATCGACTTTGATTACCATTCCATCCAAAAGCATGGCAAAATTATCCCGTTCCACTCGCATCTCATGGTAAAACGCTTCAATTTGTTCAGCCGTTTCACATAAATGGGTCATGTGGGGATTACGAAAGCCCAGAGCATAGACCCATTCCATCCGCTCACTTAGATTTTTGATCTCTAATGCATTGAAACCGATACCATAAGGCATAAAAACCAAACGGCGAGCAGCAGTGATACGAGTATCGAGTTGACGCAGACTTCCCGCTGCCGCATTACGAGGATTGGCAAAAAGAGATTCTCGATTTTTTAGCCTCTCTTCGTTGATCTTCTCAAAATCTTCTTTGAAAATCACTACTTCCCCACGAATTTCGATACGCTCTTGGTAGTCAATAGAGAGGGGAATACTCTGTATCGTTTTGGCATTTTGAGTAACATCTTCACCCTCGACACCATCACCACGAGTAATCGCTTGAACCAATACACCCTTATCGTAGATAAGATTCAAACTCGCCCCATCAAACTTCGGCTCACAATAAAAGCGCACTTCCCCATACCCTTTCGTAATACGGTTCACCCACGTCTCTAACTCTTGTTCGTTAAATAAATCTTCCAGACTCCACATTCGGCTCAAATGCGGCGCTTTCTCAAATTTATCCTGAGGAACGTCACCGACTCGCTGTGTGGGGGAATCGATGATAATCTGATCAGGATGCTCATGCTCGTATGCAACCACTTGATGATAAAGAATGTCATATTCTTCATCTGTCGTGATTGGATCATCGAGAACGTAGTAATGGTAAGAATATTTTTTGAGTTGTTCTACGGCGGTTTTATAGTCGGTGTTAGTCATATTTTCATTTCAGCTTTAAATTTTGTCTACTATCGATCAATGCCCATAATTTTTCAGGATCTTGCACAAGGGCTTTTGCCTCATCCATTTTGGATGGAGCAAGAGACTTAGCAATCGTTTTACGTATGTCCAACGCCGTTTCATTTCCACTTATTACTGCCATCTCAAGCAAAGCATATGCAATCAGTTCATTTTTAAAAACATTTTGCCCAAGCCCATACATAAGCCCAAGATTCGTTAAAGCAGAAGATTCACCTTGTTGGGCTGCTTTACGGTACCAAATGATGGCTTCTGCAATTTGATTTTTTTCTTCACATAAAATGCCCAAATAAGTCTGGGCAGGAGCAAAACCATTGGATGCAGCTTTTTCATACAAAGATAATGCCATATTTTCATCGACAGAAATCCAAAGTCCCTCAAAATAAAGAGCTCCAAGACTTGCCTGAGCAGGAGGATACTCTTGTTGAGCGGCTTCATTAAACCATTTAAATGCCTCACGATGATTTTTTAAAACACCATGCCCTAGGTTGTACATCATTCCTAGATTAAACTGTGCATCCGCTTCTCCCTGATAAGCCGCCTTGCGATACCAAAACAGTGATTGCGAATAATCTTGTTCGATTCCCTTACCTTTTTCATACATCCACCCTAAGCTGTTTTGGGCATATACGTTTCCATTTTCGGCGGCTTTTTCATACCAATGAAATGCCTGAATATCATTTTGTTCAACGCCTTGCCCATATTCATACATTTCACCTAAAATACTTTGAGATTGAGAATTTCCTTGGTTGGCCGACTTGGTATACCAACTCACTGCTTTTTCATAGTCTTGCTCTACATACGACCCAAAATGATACATTTTAGCCAGTTTATTTTGGGCATCCGAATCACCACTGTCTGCCAATTTAGTAATTTTTTTAAAATTAAACGCATGAAGTAAAGGTCGAAGAAGCGTCTTAAACACAAAAAACCTTTTTTTCTAAAATTACCATTATTTTACTACAAATGTACAATATTTGTTCCAAATCCCCCCAATGCTGAAGCGCATCAGTGAAACTTTTGGCACTTGGATGGATTTTGAGAAACTCTTTAACGGTACAAGAAAGTTTTCCCGTCCCGATACCGTGATTTCCAGTTTTTATCCAGACGCATAGGCTAAAAGTAGCCTGTCCCCTTTATTTTTTAGTCTCTTTCATGCTTATTGCCGTGACCTTTATTCCCATGATCATTACCCCGGCCATTGTCACGGTGGTCATACCCGCGATCACGGTGTTGTTCTTGATAACGCGGAACATATTGATTTTCGTACCAGTCATCGCGTACAAATAAGACCCGCTCACCGCAGGCGTGGTATTCGCGACAGTGCTTCTTCCAATTTCTGGCGTGACCCGACGGGACGCGAAGATAGACAGGCTGACGATTCATCGATACCCCCCGCTCAACGATTATCGGTTGGCTGTAAAGCACCCTTGGTTGCGGAAAATCTCCGATGTTAAGTTGACCATAAAACCCTGGTTGTCCGATACTAACCGAAACACCAACATCGGCAGCGAGTGCCGGAACACTGAGAGTAGCAGCGGTAATTGCCGCTGATATGAGAAAACGTTTCATTATGACCCCTTTTTTCTATTAATATCTTTTTACTATAACATAAAATTACATATTTCATAGTGGAATCTATGAAACAAGAAAATTCTCGATATCCGTCTCCATCACATCGTATTCTTCCCTCAATCCGTCAGCATCACGAAAGGTTCGATTACCGCTCTCAGCACTGATCCCTGCACCGCTTAGAATAAGAACTTTTTTCATTAATTCTCCTATTACAGGAATTATACTGCTACTAGATTAATTGGGAAAAAAAAGTAACCGGCCACCTTTTCTTATATAATATGCCAAAAAGAATCAGTAAATGACTATCGAATTCATCCGTGATCATCTAATAAGATGCTAGAACCCTACTACTTTGGTCTGTTAGCCCAATTCATTCTAGCTGTCTCCATTGTCCCTTATACGATCAGCATCTTTCGGGGTACCGTCAAACCCAACCGTATTTCCTGGTTTATTTGGAGTGTGATCGGTTTTGCCTTTTGGCTGATCACCCCCGATAGCGCCGATCAGGTCATCAAGATGCTCACCGTTATTTTTTGGATCAATCCCACACTGATCTTTGTGTTGACCCTCTTTAAAGGTGAGTATATCAAACCAGACACGATTGAAAAGTTCTCACTGCTTGTAGGACTCTGCGCCATCGTGGTTTGGCTCATCTTTAGAGACAATTCAGGAGTCTTACCCACGGTCATAGCCATAGCTGCAGATTTTTGTGCCCTCTTACCGACATTGCGCTTTGTGATGAGTACTCCCAATGAGGAAGCTCCACTGGCATGGATTTGTTTTTTTCTAGGATCGTTCATCGCTATTTTTGGAATCGAACACTATACGCTACAGAACCTGTTGTTACCCGTCTACATGACCATCGGTGCCTCTTTGGTCGTCTTTCCGCTGGTACGCTATCGAATCAGGATGGGGATTCCAATCAGACATTGGATCGTCTGATTCACCTGATCCCCTAATCTTGAACAAAAGGATTAAATTCTTTTGCTATCTCTTGTTTGACCTTCCACATATATAATTCCTCTAAACACACAAAGAATACACTTTAAGGAAGATATGTGAACGCCATGAATAAGACTTCTGCACCCGTAAAAACACTGGACGATCTAGCACGCTTGGCAGATTATTCACTCCTAGACACCCTCACCCCAGATCCTGAGGCGAAAGCAAACGGAGTCGACCACTCTGCGCGACAAGTCTTCTCCGGGCACTATGTCTCCGTAAATCCTACACCCATTAAAGAGCCGCACTACATAGCGCACAGTAAGAATTTTTTTAACGAACTTGGATTTGATGATAGCTTAGTAACACGTGAGGATTTCATGCGAATGTTCTCCGGTGATATATCGAATGTACCTCAGCCACTTCGAACGGTGGGTTGGGCAACGGGATATGCTCTCTCCATCAATGGGAGTGAATACTACCAGCAGTGTCCCTTCCAAACAGGCAACGGCTACGGCGACGGTCGTGCCGTTTCCATCCTTGAGGCCAACATCAACGGAAAACGCTGGGAAATGCAGCTCAAAGGGGGTGGCAGAACACCCTACTGCCGTGGAGCCGACGGTCGAGCGGTATTGCGTTCCAGTATTCGCGAGTTTTTGGCACAAGAGCATATGCACTCTCTTGGAGTACCGACCTCACGTTCATTGACCTTATATACCTCCAAATCTGAGACAGTAAAACGACCGTGGTTTAACCAAGGATCGCATTCCAGAGACCCAGAAGTGATGATCGAAGAGGACGTCGCGATCACGACACGGGTAGCACCGTCCTTTCTTCGGGTGGGGCAGATCGAGCTTTTCGGCCGTCGTGCGCGTAAACAAGAACACTCAAAAGCTCACAAAGAGCTTGAGCAGATCGTGTTGCACCTCATCGATCGTGAATACAGTGACGTCATTGATACGCATTTACCTTTTGAGGAAAAAGTGCTCTTGTTGGCAACCCAGTTTCGCGATCGACTCACATCACTGGTAGCCAATTGGATTCGCGTGGGCTACTGCCAAGGAAACTTCAACAGCGACAACTGTGCGGCAGGTGGCTTTACCCTCGATTACGGCCCGTTTGGATTTATCGATATGTTTGACCCGAAATATCAGCCTTGGACGGGTGGCGGAGTCCACTTCTCATTTCTCAATCAGCCTCAGGCAGCCGAACGTAACTTTCATATGTTTTACACGGCACTCAAACCGCTGATAGAGTCAAATCCGGATGTTCTACGCCAGTTAGATGAGATTGACCATGGTTTTTCTGAAGTGATGCAAGAGCAAATGGAAAAGATGTTGGCTGCAAAACTGGGTCTGTGCACCTTTAATGCACCTCTCTTCCAAGAACTCTTTATTCTTATGATCAACACTCACGTCGATTATACGATTTTCTTCCGTGAACTCTCGTCATTGCCCGAGGATATAAGTCCACTCCTAAAAAGCTTTTACGATGAGACGTTTCTTGATAAAAAACTCCTCGAGGGCTGGTCGCAGTGGCTGGAGAAATGGAAATCACTCATAAATGTAACAACGCCCGAGTCGCGGGAGAATCTTTCAGAACAAATGAAACGTGTTAACCCAAAATACACGCTGCGAGAGTGGTTCCTGGTGCCCGCCTATCAACAAGCCACTACCGGAGACTATACGCTTATTAGGGAATTGCAAGAGGTTATGACACATCCATATGATGAGCAGTCCAACGAGATAGAGGAAAAATGCTATCGCCTAAAACCCTCTGAGTTCTTTGACATCGCTGGAATATCTCATGTCAGCTGTTCGTCGTAATGTCCAATTTTCGTCAATCTTAGATGAATAATGTATCTTTTTAAAATCAAGACTTTTTTCACTATGACCTTCTCTACTGCCTAACGTTTAAAATGAATACATTGTTAAATGCCAACTTTAGTTGCCTCAAGTTGTGCATCATTATCGGTTATCCATACTTCAAGCTTCTCAAATGCATCAATCCACTCTTCATTATACTCATGATGGAATATAGCTACACATGACTTCATGAAATCAAGATGATGATCTTCATGCATTTTCTTCCACTTATTCGAATAGGTAGTTATAAAGCTTTCTTTATCTAAATCGGAGTATCCAATACAAACACCCGTATAATTTGGATGTGCACTTTCCGATAGCTGTGCATATAAATTTTGTATATCTGGATACCTAGAATTACACTTCTCAATAACTGTCATTATATTTAGCGCTTTAAGTGGCGTTGAGTCGTCACGAGACCCAAGAAGTAAAGTAGATGTTTTGTCAGAAAATTCATGAAAATTCAACTCATCAAACAATACTTTACGCGTAATCTGATTGAGATAGATAAGAATTGCAAGTGTTTCAAAGGCCGATCTCAATAATATACGTGCACCAAGTAGATGGCCGGCATCAAAGAGAAATAATGATTGTTGCAATAAATCTTGAGTTCGCCATGATACTGTTTCTCGAAGTTCAAGGCTTCTAAATGTAGCTTTCCATTTGTGAGCAATTTTGTTTCGTGAATACAGCCCACCAATATCAACAGACTCACAAAGTGTCATTTTCCATGTTAATAAATTGTCTTCGATTTCTCTCATTGGCACTTAAAGCCTTACGATCTTCGCACCAAATCCGCCAAGATGCTGAGGAGCATCACTAAAACTTTTGACACTTGGATGGACTTTTAAAAACTCTTTGATGGCGTAGGAGAGCTTGCCCGTCCCGATACCGTGATAGATAATTACCTCATCGAACCCTTGCAAAAGCGCATCAGACAAAAATTTATCGGCTTTTTCACATGCTTCTTCCCCTCGTAATCCATGAAGATCGAGTTTAAGGCCACTTTTTTGGTCAATCTGCGCGGTATGAGAAGGCTTGATTTTTTTAGGGAGATTACCGCTTGGTTTTAGATCTATGAGCTTGACACGTAAACGCATCCCTTCCACTTCGATCATCGCATCTTTAGTACCGATACTCACTATCGTCCCACGTTGCGCACGGTATTTTACCGCTTGACCTACTTCGTATTTAATCGGCTCAGGTTGTGCAATCTTAGGAGCTGGGTTTTTAGGAATCAATGCGGTAGCTTTGTTTAACTGGCGATGAATGGCTGCCATATCCAGACCTCGTGCGGCCTCTTTGGCTTCATTGATTGCCAAATCGTATTGGGCTCGTAAACGATTTTTTTCGCTGTCAAGTTCCTGACGTAAATTTTCACGTCCTTCTTTGAGTAACCGTTCCTGCTCTTTTAAACTATCCAGTCTCTCATCGACCTCTTTGTTTTTACGCTTTAAATTACGTTCCATCTCACTTCCGCGCTCAATTAAGATATTGAGCTTTTCATGATTTTCACCGTAGACTGCTTTGGCTTTGGTGATAATGTTTGCATTGATTCCATACCGTAATGCCGTTTCAAACGCATAACTTTTACCGATTGTCCCGTTCAGAAACTCGTACGTCGGAACACGTCGCTCTTCATCATAGATGGCCGCTAGAAGCTCCACATCGTCTCTGTCTGCCATCAATGCGGCAAGACGCTTATGGTGCGTTGTAACGATGATTTTCTGACCTCGCTTGATAAGTTCATCCAACACTACAGCAAAAAGTGCAGCTGCCTCATCACTGTCCGTTCCAAGTTCAATCTCATCCACTCCGACCAAAGCATTTTTATGCTCAAAAAGATGGCTAAATTGCACCATCCTTCCTGCAAAAGTTGAAATATCATTACTCACACTTTGCGGGTCATCAATCACTGCTTCAAGGCGTTTAAAGCTTCCGATACGTGATTTGTGGGGATTGAGCTTCATGGGGATAAGATATTTTGCCATCGCACACGCACTGAGGATGGATTTGAGAAGCATCGTTTTTCCTCCGGCATTAACTCCGGTAATCATAAGCAAATTTCCTCGAAACTCAACGCTGATGGGCTTGGGTTTATGGAGGGCTGGATGAGCAAACTCATCCAAAATAATAACACTGTTATTTTGAGGCTTTACAATCGCATAATTGTGCGCACGGGCGAAAAGTACGCGCGCTTGATAATGGTCAAATCGCTCAAACTCACGGTCTATAAATCCAATAAACGGCGTTAAAGGTGAGAGTTTTGATGAAAACTTTTTAGCGTATTCGTAGAGCTTGCTATCGCGTTCTTGGTTGATATGTCGAAGCTGTTCTTTGGAGCGCAAAATACTATCGGGAGCAACATAGAAAAACCCTGCGCCGGTTCGACCGATAATAGAGCCTTTTAAAACATGATTAAATCCTCCACGAACCAATAGACACTCTTCGTCATTGATGTAGTGAATTTGGGTATCAACCAAATAAGGTGAGAGTTTTTGAGTAAAAAATAGTCGTTTAATCGACTCATTAATATCATTTTTAATGGCTTTGATCCGAATCGATATTCTATGAAGCTCTTCATCCCTTGATTCGATAAATGTTCCGCTTTCATCGAAGAACTCATCGATTTCACTAAACGGCTCAGGGATATGAATCGTCCCCATCCACTCACCGATAAGTCCTGTGAATCCTTTATTGCGAAGAGTACGAAAATACCGTACTATTTTGAGAAACTCAAAAATGTCTTCAAACCGTAAAACACCCTGTTTTTTCAGATGATTGATACTTCCTTCAAACGGTACACTTTTAGGCGGTGCTTTAAACTCCAATGCATCGAGTGCTTCGATAAAACGAAAATGACGCTCTTGATCCCCCTGAAGGGCGATATTTTGCGCTCGTGAAAAAAAGTGTTCTAAAGCTTTAAGATGAGGAAGAAGATCGAGCTTGCCGAAAAGTTCTGCAAGATTAGCGGAGAGATTATTCATTCACACTCGGATGCACTAAAAATCTGTTGCGCATAATGGGAATCTTTATTACCGATAAAACTTTGAGTTCCCACACTGTAAGTAAAATCTTTATTATTAACCTTTACATTATCACAAATCAATGTTTCACCATTGGTAAATTTAAGTTCAATCGCCGCAACATGCTTACTTTCTAAATCATTCATAATATTATAAAGAATTGCATTGCCCACAATCATGGCAAGTATCAACGAAACAAACCCTTTTTGTCGAAGTGTCAATGCAGTAAAATAATGCATCCAAACAAAAACGACTACGACAATCCCAAACCAGACTAAATATCCCATAGCTTACTTAATCCCTCGTAACTGATAGGTTAAATCCCCTGCCCCAAATCCAACGATTAAATCTTTATCATATGTTTTGAGAACCTCATCACCAATGACAACTTGGATAGTATCGCCTTCACGGTGGAGCTTATCAGCAAGAATCAGGTTATAACGTCCAAATTCTCCTGCAAAATCAATCTCACGATGTTCTTCGCTAGCTGCCCATACAGGGAGGATAACCAATTCATCCACTCCCTCAAAACACTCAATAAATGCTTGCAGATTATCAATCGTTCGAGAATATTTATGTGGTTGCCAAATCGCAATAACCTTCTCAAATCCTTTGAGTTCAGCATAAATTTTAAGCGATTGCATCGTAGCTTTGATCTCAGTCGGGTGGTGAGCATAATCATCCACGATAACACGATCAGAGCCTTTAAAAATTACGTCAAAACGCTTTTTAATCCCACGGAAATTGAGCAAATGAACACGAATCGAAGCAATACTCATGCTCTGAGCCGCTGCCATAATCGCCAACGCAGCATCCATCGCAATATGCTCTCCAAATCCCCAAACTTCAAACTCACCAAATCCTTTGAGATGAAAACGGGTGTACGGTTCATCATCGATGAGGGTATACGTGATATTCGTAATGTCGGTACTAGGATAAAGGCGTAAGGCATCACACGTCAACGTTGACATAAACGGATCTTCCGCATTGATAACCCGTACACTTCCCATCTCGATAAAACGCTGATAGGCATGATGAAACTCATCTATGTTGTAGTTGTAGTACTCCATGTGCTCAGGCTCAGCATTGGTCACAATCGAGCAATATGGATTTGAATTTAAAAAACTTCCATCACTTTCATCCGCTTCAAAAAGCATTACATCGGTACTTCCGTCGAAACGGACATTCGAGCCAAAGCCTTTGGATTCCGCACCGATAATGGCACTTCCGTCCATAATCGCCGCTAAAATGGCCGTTGTCGTACTTTTACCGTGAGCTCCGCATACCGCGTAAACTTTTTTCTCATTCAAAATCCGCAATAGTGCATCACGACGGTGTAATACATCAATCCCGCGACGTTTTGCCTCGACCACTTCTGAGTTTGTCGGTTTGATAATGGCTGAATGAATAACCAATTCACAATCTTCAGGAATATTGTGCGCATCATGACCGATAAATACCGTAATCCCACGCTTACGTAATAGCTCCGTTATATGCGTATCTTTCATGTCCGATCCACTGACTTCGTGTCCGCTAAAACGCATGTATTTGGCTAATCCCGAAATACCAATCCCGCCGATACCTATAAAATGAATTTTCATGCTATTTCCTTTTTGAAAAAACTGATATAAAATTTTCCGCTCTCTTGCACCGCGTTCATATCCACGTACTCTTCGATAAAATCATCAAACGGAATCTTCGTATCACATGCGCTTCTATGAATTTTCATCGCTTCATTAAAACTTTCATCTTCACTCAATCCGCCGATAACTTCAAACAGCGCACTTGCATCCGTAGCCGAACCTGCACTGTAATGCTCAACGGCATACTCATACAAAGCACGAAGTGTTGCAAAATCTTGCACTTCATTCATATCAAGACGTTCTAGATTTTCTAAAGCATTCGTCAATCTTTCCAAGGCTAAATCCAAAATATTTGCATAATACGCCATTAAGGTATCATCATCAAACATCTCATGTGCCTGCGCTTCAAGAACATACAAGGATGCGATATCCCCTTCACTTTGGGCTTGATGTATTTTTTCTTTGAGTTCGTTCATGACAGTGCCTCCTTTAGGCGATTAAGTGCTTCTATGATTTTGATGGTTTCTTCGACCAGCGCAATGCGAATATAGCCGATTCCGGGATTTTCACCCTCTTTATCTTCACGAGCCAAAAATTCTCCAGGAAGAACTTTGACGTTGTAGTCACGGTAGAGACGCTGTGTAAATTCCAATGCGTTATCGACTTTGAGCCAAACATAAAATGTTGCATCCGACGTCTCAATCCCTAAAATTTCCTGTGCAGCTTTAAAATTTTGTGCATAGACATCACGTGCCACTTGCACGTGCTCATCATCCGACCATGCCATTGCTGCGGCGGCTTGAAGAGGGAGAGGGGATGCACAACCGACATACGTGCGATATTGAGCATACCCTTTTAAAATATCTGCATCGCCTGCAATAAATCCGCTTCGTAATCCCGGAGCAGAAGAGCGTTTGGAAATCGAGTTAATGACGAGAACATTTTTAAAGGATGTATTACCAACATAAACAGAAGCTTCCAAAAGTGAAGGAACTTTCTGAGCTGTATAAATCTCACTGTAACATTCATCGTTAATAAGGAGAAAATCATGCTTCAATGCAAGTTCTACCCACGCACCCAGTTCCTCAATCGACAATACTGAAGCCGTCGGATTATTTGGAAAATTCAAAATCACCAAGTCACAAACCGCAAGCTCGTCTTCATTGACGACAGGCTTGAAAGCGTTTTGCTCGGTCAAATTGAGGTGAATCACTTTTGAGCGAGAAGCAATCGCCGCTCCTTCATAAATCTGATAAAACGGATTCGTATACGCCATCACCGGCTCTTTTTTATCAAACAAATAATACTGAGGAAAATTAAAGAGCACTTCACGTGTCCCGAATGAGCTAATCAGTTCATTTGCTTTAAGCTCAACACCAAAACGACTTTTGACAAAGGCTCTCATAGAATCATTAAGATAAGCTTCACCGGCAGTTTTTGGATAACGGCGTAGCTCTTCAGAATGCATGGCAAGCGATTTTTGGATAAATGCTGGAGTATCAAATTGCGGTTCACCAATCGTAAGTGCAATAGGTGAATAGGCTGAATTTGGGATAACCCCTTCCAGCAAAGTGGCTAGTTTTTCAAAAGGATACGGTTCAAAGTGCAAAGGACGGTCTTTGTAGTGGAATTTTATACTTATATTATAACAATTTAATACCCAATAACCTCTTTTTTTGCAGGAAGCATCCGATCTTCCGTTCCGTCCACCATTCTCTCAAAATCTTTAATCGTATGTTTACTAATAACCATATAACGTCCCAACGCCATTGTATTATCACTGGATGAGGCATGTTGTCGATCAATCGTAAATGCTGCCGAGTATCCTGATCTTTTTGCATCGACGAGCAACGCATCATCATATATACCAAATACCCATGCGAGATACTTGATCTCATGTCCCATACGCTCTTCGAGTTTTTTCTTCGCTCCGCCAAGCTGTTTATCAACGAATTTGGCGTACTCCACCGATGAGAGTTTTTTCTTCTCTTTTTTGAAATTCGGGTGCCAGTAGGTATGCGACTCGACATGGAACAGTTTCGTCGTTTCCAGTTCGCGTAACTGTTCCCAGTTCATCGCATATTTGGCGTTAGCGATTGCACTGGGATAGATAAAGAGTGTGACGGGAATTTTGTATTTTTTCACTATCGGCGCCATATCGGTGTAAACACTTTTGTGTCCGTCATCGACAGTAATAACGACTGATTTGGCAGGGATTGTTTTAAGTTTACCATTGACATAGCCCATTGCCGTGTCGAGTGAGATCACCATATACCCGTGCGTTTTGAGCCACTCCATCTGCTCAGCAAACGCGGAGTTTTTAATCATCATCGAATCAGCAACTTCCACACCGAAACGGTGATAACATAAAACAGGAACTTTTCTCTCCGCAGCGAATGCCGTGCCGAAAAATAAAGTCAACAAAAAGACCATGCGAACAAGGAAAAAGGGGAATATCATTAAAAAATCTCTTTTGCACTAAAATAAAATAGGATTATATCCGATAAAAAGATGAGAAATAACTTTTAAGTGCGTAAAGAAAAGAAGTGAAAATAAAAACAAAACGCTATAAAGTCCCAAAAATAGGGGTTTTCAAAAAAACTTTGCACATTTTCATCAAAATACTTGACAAAGGTGGGGGGGAAAGTGGTATACTTCCGCCATATTTCTTAAGGAGTCTTACATGATGAAAATCGTTTCTGCTATGCTTTTAGCTGCTATGTTTATCGGATGCAGCGAATCTGCAAAAACTGAAGCTGCACCTGCTGCAACTGAAGAAGTAGCACCTGCTGCTGAAGCTATGCCTGCTGCTGATGCTGCTGCTGTTGAAGCACCTGCTGCTGACGCTGCTGCTGTTGACGCTGCTGCGCCTGCTGCTGAAGTTGCACCTGCTGCTACACCTGCTAAATAAGTTTAACGTAAGTTATAACTTAGTTTCGTGCTTCGGCGCGAAATGCATTTCTTTTCCTCTTTAACATCAAATCAAACTAAACTTTACTAAAATGTCCTAAAATAATTTAGGAGAACGCATATGAAATTTATTCTTCCCGTGGTATGTTCCATTCTATTAATTGGTTGCGGTAATTCAACCAAAGATTCTACACCTGATACGCAACAAGTGTCTCAAACTGCCGAAACCCCTGCTGAAATATCTGAAAAAAACACTACTATATCTGTTCCAGTCAGTGAAATAAAGCCAACAGTAGAAACGGTTGCAGTTTCAACCCCTTCAGAAGTAGATGGCGGAGCCCTCTTTTCTCAAAAATGTGCTGCGTGTCATGGTAATAAAGCTGAAAAAGCAGCACTAGGAAAGTCACAAATCATTGCACATTTTACAGAACAACAAATTAAAGATGCACTCCAAGGCTATCAAGCTGGTTCATATGGAAAAGAGATGAAAGGATTAATGCAAGGACAAGTAAAAATGTTTACGCCTGAGCAAATTAATGCTTTAGCAAAACACATCCCAACATTATAGAATCGCACAGTCAGGAATTAACTCCTGACTGTGCTAAAAGACTTGATTCATTTACGCAGAGATCATCTTTCGCTTTTAGGTAATGCAAATTTTTGCGTTACCAATTCTCCTTCATCATTAAAAAATAAATAATAAAGCTTATCTTTTTGTACATTCAAGCCAGCCAAATAGCGTAATGCTAAATTTGCTTGTAATGATGCAATATGCATTACAATCGGAGCAGCAATACCAGCCGGTGTCTTCTGTGTGATCTTAAACAGCTCAGTAAATGATGCTTCCTCAAAAAAACATACTTGTCCATTAAATGCTTCAACGGATCCATATACCCATGGTAGTCTTTTGGATATCGCATAGGTATTAATCGCTCCGCGAGAAGGTAGATTATCCGTTCCATCAATAATCAAATCTACCTCAATATTTTTTTTTGTAAATTCATCAAAATTACAAACATGAGCAGTAGCTTTGACATACGGGCAGCGTGATTCAATCAATTGAGCACATACTTCTGCTTTAAATTTACCTTCATCACCGCTCTTAAAAGCAATTTGACGATGAATATTGTGCAAACTAACCGTATCAAAATCAATCATATGGATTTCACCAATCCCCGATGCTCCCAATGCAAAGGCAAGTGATGAACCAAGTCCACCGCTTCCAATAATAGCAATTCGTTTGGATTGAAGAGAGAGTTGAGTTTCCTCCCCCCATAACTGTACTTGTCGATGAAAATAATGCATCATAGTAATCACTTCCCTTTAATGTAATTTAATCTAACCAATAGGTAATTGAATAATAAATTTAGCCCCTAGACGCGTATTTTTTACTCGTATTGATCCGCCAAAACTCTCTTCAATAATATACCGACACATGTGTAATCCTAATCCTGTCCCTTGATTGGCAGGTTTAGTGGTAAAATAAATAGTAAAAATCTTATCCATAATCGATTCATCAATACCTCCGGCATTATCTTCAATCCAGAGTTCTAAAAATCCTTCTACCTCAAAAATAGTAATATTGATTTCTCCGGATTTTATATGACGTTCCAATATCGCATCGTGAGCATTTTTAATAAGATTCATAAATACTTGAATCATTTCATTTTTAGCTAATATGGCTTTAGTCGTCGTTTTTCTCTCAATATGTCCTGTTATTTTTGCATCATTTAATAATACTGCACTAAGACGAAGTGCAATTTCTGCTACTTCAACTATATCCTCCGCCTCTTTGTGCTTGTCCATTTTATAATAATTGCGAAAATCATCAATAGTCTTTGACATATACTGTAAATTCTCTTGAAATTGCTCATGTGATGTCTCATATAAATTATCATCACATTCTCCCATATGGCGCTTAAAATAAAGATTTTGATTAATCAGAGATAGTGTATTGAGCGGTTGTCGCCACTGGTGTGCAATTTGTTCGATCATCTCTCCAAGAGCGGCTAAACGCGATTGCTGAACAAAAAGTTCATCCTTTTTGCGAACTGCAGCCAATGATTCGGCTACTTTTTCACTTAGTGTCTCATTCAAATTATTAATTTTAGCAATATACTCCGATTGTAGCCAATAAACACGATCCGCTAATGCCCATGAGAGAAAAATCATCTCAAATGCTGCTCCAATTTGCTGGACATGATTTACTCCATAAAAATTTGGAATCAACTCAAATTTATTAAATGTAAAAATCATAGTCCCAACGAGAAAAAAACTCCAACCTGATAGGTAAAAACGAGCTACACGATGAGCATGTTTTATCATCATGATACCGGCAGTTAATAATAAAAAAGTCGAAAAAATAACCATACTGGCACTAATAAGTATGGTTTGTGAATAAGGTAAAATTGCCGAAATTATAGAAAGACCAAAACTCAAAAACATCATTGATTTTAAAACCATATCAAGCTTAGGAGAAGTCCCTTTTGTTTGTAAAAATCCTCGTCCGAAATACAATGCGCTAAACGATGAAAAAGCAATCCAAAAACCTGGTCCATGATCTATCATCCATCTGCATTTTTCCCATATATACGTACGTCCTGTACCGTCAAATGACATTTGCCAAAAAATAAAGGTGATTAAAAAAAGTAAATAACGAAGATAATTTGTATCTTTTGTATAAAAATAAATAACAATATTGTATAAAAAGATAACGATAAAAATTCCATAAAAAATGCCTATGGCCAGAGAGCTGTATTCAATTTCTTCAAATAGTCCTTCAGAAGAATGCAATGTTAGAGGAACCTGCATTGATCCTTGAGTTTGAACCCGCATCATTAATGTTGCTTCAGGATACTCTTCCAGTCTGATTTGTGTAACATAATTATGCAAGGGAACTTTATTTTGGGAAGAGAGTAAAGAAGACCCCATTCTTTCAGTCAGAATAATTTCACCCGTCTTTGAAAGTAGATAAAGATCAATTTTTTCTAACAATGGGTATTCTATTGAAAGCCACCATTCTTTATGTGCAGCATGAGCATCACGCGTCATCTCTATCTTGAACCAATACGCAGAATGCGTAAAGCCAAAATTGATGCTTTCTTGTTGGTTGGGAACAAATGGTTGATGTAAAACATCCGAAAGATTCAAATCCCGACTGGCATCTTCAAAAGATGAGACATACGGGGCAAGATCATACGATGAATCCGAACATAGATGGAGAGTTTTTGCCTCTAAAGCCGTTGCTAATAGTAAGAAAAACCACCAGAGATACTGCATATTATTGTCGTTTTTTGAGTGCCTCTTTAAAACCCCATCCTTTTTTCGAATCATTAAGGGATTTACGGTCTAAATCAACAATAAGAAGTTCTTCGGTATTTCCCAAATCTGCTTCAATATCGCCATCAGGTGAAACAACCATGGAATCTCCATAGAACTTCCATGCATGTTTTTCATCACAGTATTCACCAACACGATTTGCACGAAGAATGTAACAGTTATGAGTAAATGCTCTCATTTTAATTAATTCTCGCCAACGATTGTGCGATTCAAACGTTGATGCACTTGGGACTAAGACAACATCAACATTTTTAGTGGCAATTGCACTCCATAGAGGATCAAAATGGAGTTCAAATCCACCCATAACTGCAAATTTAAAACCGTTTAGTCCAAATATCATAGGTGATTTTATTGCTTCAATAGGGTTAGCAAAAAAATTCTCTTCATTCCAGTGAGGATAGTTGATCAAAAACTGTTGAGGGTAATAACTCACGCTTCGCCCTGTAATTTTGGCAATCATCTTTGTACACTCATTTTTTTTGACGGTAATAATAGGAGCTATAAAAACCATATCGTATTTGAGAGCAAGAGTTTTTAGTGTTTCGATTTGATGGATGCTTTGTTCACGAATCATTGAAATCGGTGTTTGAATCAGCTCTTTAAAAAAGGGATTAAGAAGATATTCGCCCAACACCATTAGCTTAACACCCTTATTATGTGCAGCACGTGTATAGTTGTCTAAGGTAGAACCCCCCATACCGATTGAGGGAAGCTGTAAGATGGCACAACGCATTATTGATCCTGATTTTTGATAATTTGAATTTGTAATTGCGCTTGTTCTAACATTTTTTCAGCCATTTTAAGCTCATTCATACCCTGTTCATAGGCCTTAACACTCTCATCCATAGCCAAAGTCGGGTCCATTAATTTTTCTAAAATAGCTTTTGCATTCGTTATTTTTGTCTCAAAACTTATCTCTTCATTCATAATGCATCCTTTACGTATTGCTCAATTTTATCAATTTCTACCAAAAAAGCATCATGGCCATAATCGCTTTTAATTTCAACATAATCAACATTTTCTTTTCCAATAGCATGCATTGTTGATGCTATCATTTCCATCTCAGATGGTAAAAAGAGAATGTCTTTTTCAAATCCAACCAAGTGAAGGTCCGCACTAATACGACCAAGCGCTTCTTCCAAAGAGTCAAATCCTCGTGAGAGATCATAGATATTAATGGCTTTGGTAATGTACAAATAACTCAGAGGATCAAACCATTTTGTAAAATTGTATCCATTGTACTCCAAATACGATTCAACTTGGAACTTTCCAAATAACTCGTACAATCCATCATTACGTTTGTATTCACGACCAAACTTTCGCTCCATGGATTGAGGCGACAAAAAACTAATATGTCCTGCCATCCGTCCTATCGCCATACCGCTAAGACCATTTTCATGAATCACTTCAGGGTCATAATATCCATTTTTAAATTCAGGGTCTTTAAGAATCGCCTCTTGGGCTACTTTATTAAATGCAATTGCCCAGGCTTGGGTAGCGTGAGTCGATGCCATCGCAATAATTTTTTTGGCAAAATTGGGGAAAAATACCCCAAATGCCAAGGCTTGCATCCCGCCCATCGAACCACCGATAACCGCATGCACTTCATGGATACCCAAACGATCAAATAAAATGCGTTGCGCTCTTACCATGTCCAATATCGTCACAACTGGGAATTTATAACGATAAGGCTCGTTATAAGGATAGCGGGGTGACATAGGACCTGTAGAGCCAAAACAACTTCCGATGACATTCGCGCAGATCACGAAAAAATGATCGGTATCAACCGCTTTTCCCTGACCTATAAGACCATCCCACCATCCGGCTTTGTTATCCCCATCATACGTTCCAGCCGCATGATGAGAACCCGTAAGGGCATGACAAACCACAATCACATTATCTTTAGTCTCATTAAGAGTACCGTACGTCTCATAGACGATATCGTATGGCTCTAAAATTCGCCCACTCTCTAAATAAAGAGGGTTTGTGAAATGCTCACTGTGAATCTGCAGGTTTAACATAGTACCCTTTACGCGTTTAGTGCCTGAACTAAATCAGCAATCAAATCGTCTGTCGCTTCAAGTCCGATACTCAAACGAATAAGCCCTGAGGGGACACCGCATGCTACCAATTCTTCAGCACTTAATTGTTGATGAGTTGTGGAAGCTGGATGGGTGATAATAGATTTAGAATCCCCGATATTAACCACCAATGAAAAGAGATTGGTTGCATCTACAATTTTCTTTGCCAATTCAAAATCATCTACTTCAAAGCTTAATAACCCACTTGACATACCGCCATCAAAATAGCGTTGCGCATTGGCATAGTTACTGTTACTTTTTAAACCTGGATAATTGACTTTTATCACTTTTGGATGACTTTCTAAAAATTCTGCTACCGCTTGCGCATTACGAGAGTGTTCACGCATACGAAGAGAGAGAGTTTCAATCCCTTGTATAAACAACCATGAATTAAACGGTGATACAACTGCTCCTAAATCACGTAAAAGTGAAAGACGTGCACGTAGGCAAAATAGAGGCAATGGAACGTCGACATACACTAAACCGTGGTAACTCTCATCCGGCTCATTAAACTGCGGATAACGAGGATTAGAACGGATAAAATCAACTAAATCATGACGCTCTACAAGTATCCCGCCAATAGCAAGCCCCTGCCCTGTTGTATATTTGCTTGCACTGTGAACAACGACATCCACACCATGCTCTAAGGGACGGCATAACACTGGAGTTGCTACCGTATTATCCACAATGGAGAGAATACCGTGTTTTTTAGCAATAGCGGTGATGGCAGCAATATCGGCAACATCGATACTTGGATTGGTCAAACTCTCAAAAAAGATCACTTTGGTTTTATCGTCCACCAACGCTTCAATTTCGCTAGGGTTTTGAACATCAAAATAACGTGCTTCAATCCCAAAACGTTTTAATGTATACGAAGCCTGCGTTACAGTTCCTCCGTAAAGCTGACGTGCACAGAGAATATTATCTCCTGCTTCTGCCGCATTGGCAATCGCATAAAAAATTGCTGCCATTCCACTAGCTGTTGCCAAACCGGCTGCACCGCCTTCTAACGTGGCAAACCGTTTTTCAAACACATCGGTTGTAGGATTGTTCAGACGTGTATAAATATTCCCCAGTTCTTTGAGAGCAAACAAATTTGCCGCATGTTCCACATCGCGGAACTCATACGCAGTCGTTTGGTAGATAGGGACTGCCATCGTACTTTGACTATCTTTATCGTATCCGGCATGGAGGGCTTCAGTTTGAAGTTGCATTTTCATCCTTTAGGTAATTTTGCGCTATTGTATCAACATCACAGAACTTTTCCCATCTTATCCTAATGGCTTAATGGCCATTAGCTTAATAGGGAATTATGTTATACGTGGTAATTTGGTGCTTCTTGCGTAATGATAACATCGTGAACATGAGACTCTTTGAGTCCCGCACTGGTTATCTCAACAAACTCTGCTTTATCCCAAAAAACAGGAATACTTTCGCTTCCGCAATATCCCATAGATGAGCGAAGCCCACCCATCATTTGATGCACTACCGCACCAATGGTTCCACGATATGGAACACGCCCTTCGATTCCCTCAGGTACAAGCTTGTCTGCTGCAGTTCCCTCTTGGAAATAACGATCCGTTGACCCTTTGGTCATTGCTCCGATTGAGCCCATACCGCGATATGCTTTGTATTGACGACCTTGATACGTGATGGTATCTCCCGGAGATTCTTCAGTCCCTGCAAGGAGCGAGCCCGCCATAATAGAACTAGCACCTACTGCAAGAGCTTTAGCAAGATCACCCGAGTAACGGATACCACCATCCGCAATAATTGGCACACCATGAGCTCGCCCTACTAGCGCACACTCTTCAATCGCTGAAATTTGAGGCACACCTACTCCAGCTACGATACGCGTTGTACAGATAGAACCTGGTCCGATACCTACTTTTACCCCATCAGCACCCGCTTCGATCAATGCTAGCGTTGCTTCTCCAGTCGCAACGTTACCTGCGATAACGTCGACAACCATTTCTTTTTTAATGGCTTTGACTGTGTCCAAAATTCCTTTTGAGTGTCCATGTGCAGAATCCAAGACAAGAACATCCACACCTGCATCGACCAATGCGCGAGCTCGATCCAACTGACCCACACCAATCGCTGCACCGACACGAAGACGACCAAAATCATCTTTATTGGCATCAGGATATTCAATACGTTTTTTAATATCTTTGATCGTAACAAGACCTTTAAGCAAACCATTATCATCAATAATAGGAAGTTTTTCAATTTTATTGACGTGCATCATCTGTTCAGCATCTGCAAGAGTTATCCCGGCTTTTGCTGTTACAAGAGGCATTGGTGTCATCGCTTCTGTTGCTAGTTTAGTCAAATCTTTTTCAAAACGCATATCACGGTTCGTTAAAATTCCTAACAATTTATTGTGTTCATCCACAACGGGTACACCTGAGATTTTAAACTCTGTCATCAATAATTCTGCATCTTCAAGTGTTGCATGCGGGTGGACAAAAATCGGATCAATAATGATACCGCTTTCTGATTTTTTCACCTTTTTAACCTGTTTGACTTGAGTTTCGATGTCCATATTTTTATGGATAATTCCAATACCGCCCAAATGTGCCATTGCTATCGCCGCACGATATTCCGTTACCGTGTCCATTGCTGCAGATGCCATTGGAATATTCAGAGAAATATTCCGTGTCAACATTGTTTTTAAGCTCACTTCTCGTGGAAGAACTTCAGAGTATTTTGGAATAAGTAAAACATCTTCAAAAGTAAGGGCGCGTTTACGAATATTCATGAATTATCCTTTTGTTTTAATTGATTTTCGAGGCTCAAAGCCCCATTAAATAATGTTTGCTCGTCATATGCACGAGCGACCAGCTGCAAGCCAACCGGCATTCCATTCTCTGCGATATCCACAGGAAGTGAAATCGCAGGCAGTCCTGCAAGGTTGACTGAAATCGTATAAATATCACTCAAGTACATTTCAATAGGATCACTCAAAGCCCCAAATTCATATGCCGTTCGAGGGGCAACAGGGGTAAGGATCAAATCTACCTCTTCGAAAATCTTATTATACTCTTCTTGAATCAACGACCGAACTTTTTGCGCTTTAACGTAATACGCATCATAATATCCTGAAGAGAGAACGAAATTACCTAGCATAATACGGCGTTGAACTTCCGCACCAAAACCCGCAGAACGTGTTTTTAAATACGTTTCTTTAAGATTATCACCCTCAACGCGATTCCCGTATCGGATACCGTCATAACGAGCCAAATTAGTCGTTGCTTCTGCCGTTGCCGTGATGTAATAGGCTGAAATATCGTATTTTGGATCCATCAATGATTTCTCAACGATGGTATGTCCCGCATTTTTAAGCGCTTCAACGGCTTTTGCATACGCATTTCTCACCTCAACCGAAGCATCTTTGACATAGTCAGGGATAATAGCAATGGTGAGTTTGGCAGAAGGATCAAGTTTATCACTCACCTTACCGTCATTACGATCACTGCTTGTGGAATCTTTTGGATCATACCCTTGGAGGATGTCATACAAAATCGCCGCATCTTCAACATTTTGAGTCATCGGTCCGATTTGATCGAGTGAACTGGCATACGCACCTAATCCATAACGGCTTACTCGTCCGTAAGTAGGTTTCATCCCGACGATTCCGCAAAATGCAGCAGGCTGACGAATCGATCCGCCAGTATCGCTTCCCAATGCCGCAACCGCAAGACCCGCAGCAACCACTGCAGCCGATCCGCCTGAACTTCCTCCAGGGACACAGTTATGATTGAGAGGATTAAGAGTTTTACCATAACAACTGCTCTCTGTTGTAGAGCCCATTGCAAACTCATCCATATTGGTACGACCAAATGGAGACATTCCGTTTGCCAACAGTTTCTCGATAACGGTTGCATTGTACGGAGCCACATATCCTTTTAGGATATTTGAACCCGATGTCACGGACCACCCTTTAACTTGGATATTGTCTTTAATCGCGATAGGAATACCTTCCCCCACATTTTCAATATCAATATAACCGTTCAGTTCAGGATACGCCAAAATTTTAATTTTTAATTCTTCTTTTAAGGCAACGAGCTCATTGGCAGAGAGTTTTAACGCCTCTTTGAGTGTTATCATACAGATTCCTTTTTACGTTTTGCATTTTTTACCATCAAAATTCCCAACGCGATAATTGCGAAAATAACGCCAACCGTCTCAGCAATAAAAAGCAATGATACCGGTTCTCTCATCATGCAACAACACTCGCACAACGTTCACATAAGGTATCTTCATCTTCGCTGTGATATTTCCAACAACGCGGGCACTTCGCTTTAGAAGCACGAGCAATATTAAATTTTTCACCTTCAATTTCAAAAGTTCCTAAAATATCTTTCAACTCGCATGCACACCATTTAGAAATAACCAAGTATTCTTCAATGTCCTCTTTTTTCATTGATTTCAATAATGAAGATTTTGTTGAAACAACCAATTCAAGGGTATTTTTAATAATTTTTTCTTTTTTCAATCCATCTACGACTTCATTCAGTCCTACACGAACCGCTTTTGTATTTACGTCATCCCAGTTGCTTGTTACTGGTTTAATCGAAGCATAAACAACATCAAAAATATCAGCTGCATCTCCTTTGAGAAGTGCCGGTGCATTTTCAAAAATTTCATCCGCAGTATACGTAAGTATTGGAGCAATAAGTCCAAGCATCGATCCTGCGATAATCGCCATGGCACTTTGCGTTGATCTTCGGCTAGCTGAGTCAGAAGCATCACAATACATACGGTCTTTGGTAATATCGATGTACACACCGCTAAGCTCATTGACGATAAAATAATTCAGCCCGCTCATCCCTTGGACAAAGTTGTACTCTCCAAACAATTTATGGGTCTCATCGAACACTTCTTTTGCTTTTGCCACAATCCATTTATCGATTTCACCCATTTGCTCATAAGGGACGATAGCTTCAAGCCCATCGAGGTTTGCGAGCATAATACGAAAGGTATTACGAAGTTTTCGGTATTGCTCTGCGGTTTGCTTGAGAATATTACCTGAGATTTTGAGATCCCCTTGATAATCACTCATCGCGACCCACAAACGCAAGATCTCTGAACCGTACTCTTTGAGCACCGTATCGGGAGCGACAACATTGCCTTTGGATTTCGACATCTTTTCGCCTTTTTCATCAACGGTAAACCCGTGAGTCAAAATAGCTTTATACGGAGCGATATGTTCCACCGCCGCACTCAAAAAGAGTGAAGATTGGAACCATCCGCGATGCTGATCCGAACCTTCTATGTACAAATCAGCAGGATAGGTTCCCGCATCGTAGTTACGTGATTTGAGTACCGCATTCCACGTTGAACCGCTGTCAAACCATACATCTAAAATGTCGGTCACTTTTTCCAAATCATCCGCTTTATGAGGACATCCAGGATAGAGCAATTCAGCAATGCTCATGGAGTACCAGGCATCCGTTCCATGCATCTCGAAAATCATTGCAATAAAATTCAGTGTTTTCTCATCCAAGATCACTTCACCCGTCTCTTTGACACGAAAAAATGCGATAGGAACACCCCAGTCACGTTGGCGAGAGATACACCAATCGGGACGATTTTCAACCATGGAGCCTAAACGGTTGCGTCCGGTTTCAGGATAAAATGTTGTTTTTGCCACTTCTTCTTGTGCGATAGAGCGGAGAGTCTTGGTTTCCCCTTCAGGAATCCCATCAACTGCAATAAACCACTGACGTGTTGCACGGAAAATCAACGGCGTATGCGAACGCCAGCAATGGGGATAGGAGTGGCGAAATTTGGAAACTTTTAGTAAACTTTCCCCTAATAAAGCAAGGATTGGCTCATTCGCTTTGAAAATATGCATCCCCACAAACTCTTCAGGATTCGGGAGAAGTTTTTCATGGACCAGCGTAGAGTCATAACATCCCGTCTCATCGACCGGCATCACGACTTCTAAGTTATAACGTAGACCGATACGATAGTCATCCTCACCGTGCCCCGGTGCAGTATGAACACATCCCGATCCATTTTCCATCAAAACATGCTCACCCAGAACCAAGTGTGAACCACGACCGTTAAGAGGGTTGATTGCATAAAGATTTTCAAATTTTTGTGAATCGATTTTTTGAACAACCGAACCTGTCAATACGCCCTCTTCAATCATCGCTTCATAGCGTTTTTCGGCAACAATATACCCATCGCTTGTTCGAACATACACCTCTTCAGGATTGAGAGAAATACCGGTATTGGCAGGAAGTGTCCATGGAGTTGTCGTCCAGATAACAATCGCCGCTTTCCCCTCAATCCCAGCACGCACTTTGGCTTCATCGGAGAGTTCAAACGCTACATAGATCGAGTAATCTTCTTTATCTTCGTATTCAACTTCGGCTTCTGCAAGAGCAGTACGCTCAGCCCAGCTCCAGTAAACCGGCTTAGAACGCTCAATTAAAAGCCCTTTTTTAGCAACCGAACAAAGAGTACGATAGATATTGGCTTCAAATTTATAGTCCATCGTCAAATACGGATTGTCCCAATCGGCAACGATACCCAATTTTTTAAATTCACTGCGTTGAATATCGACAAATTCTGCGGCATGTTCACGACAAAGCTTACGTACTTCAGCCGTACTAAGAAGCTCTTTTTTTTGTTTTCCGCCCAACTTTTTTTCAACCTGTTGCTCAATAGGCAATCCATGACAATCCCAACCTGGGGTGAAACGGACTGATTTTCCATTAAAATAATTGTACTTAACGATAATATCTTTAAGAATTTTATTCAAAGCATGACCGATATGAGTATGCCCGTTCGCGTAAGGAGGTCCATCATGAAGCGTGAAGCTTTGGGCTCCCTTGCGATTGGTTTTCATACGACTGTACACATCCGAAGATATCCACGATGCATAGCGGAGGGGTTCATTGTTAATCAAATTTCCACGCATAGGAAACTGTGTTTGTGGTAAAAGGAGGGTATCTTTGTAATCCATTGGATCCCTTAAAAATTGTAGTTAAAAAGTTGTGCATTATAGCTTTTAGGGGTTTAAATTTTGCTGTCAAAAGCCCTATATGATATACTGTCCTAAATTATTGAGGGTGAAAAAATGAAACGAGATGTCCTTTTTGTCGGAAATAGGTTGATTTTGAATGAATCGTACGAGCGTTATCTTTTACGCAGTATCAAAGAAAAACTCTCCACTATTGACTCTATCAGTTATTTTGAAGAATCCGACAAAGGACTGTTTCTTCATCTCGATCAACTCTTAAAGACTGAATCCAAAATCGTTATTATCACCACAAAAAGCACATTTACCATCGTTGGAAAACTTCTTAGTACCGTGACTGCAGATAATCAAGTCTTAAAAGACTCCATGCTTATCCCCTCACGTGCGAGTATTTTAGAAAATGGCAGCTATCTCCTCTCTTATAATACTTCCGAAATCAACGTTATTTTAGCTCATGAGGGGAAAAAACTCCCTCCTGTTTTAATCGAGGATGAACATCGAAGTGGTTGGATTCATGTTTTCAATGAAGAACTCTCCAGTGTTTCTGCCTTGCTTGACCCGCTCGCTCAAAATTTTGATGTCAAACTTGAATCCTGTGAACTTATCGAAGGGTGGGTACGGGTAAAGATTACAGCAAGAAAACATGGAAATATGGCTCAGTTTATTGCCTCGTCCAAAGGACTGTTGCATCATAAAGTTATTGCAGCTTCCAATATTGCAGCTTTCATCATCGAAAAACTCTCCAAAAATCAAAAGAAGATCTCTTTTGCCGAAAGTTGCAGCGGAGGCTCGCTTGCGTATTATTTCACATCACAAAATGGCGCTTCCTATATTTACGAAGGCTCACTTATCACCTATGACAATATTTTAAAAGCCAATTGGCTTGCCGTTGAGGAAGAATCACTCGAAACTCATGGAGCAGTCAGTGCAGACGTAGTAAACCAAATGTCTGAGGGTGCTTTGAATGTCAGTTATGCCGATTTTGCTCTCGCCATTAGCGGTGTAGCAGGACCTACTGGAGGAAGTGATCTAAAACCGGTTGGAACCGTTTACATTAGTGCACGATCCAAAACATCCGTACATACTGAACGATTTTATTTCGAAGGTGATCGCAATTACATCCAAGAACAAAGTGTCTTGATGGCTGTTAAAATGCTTTTAAACATAGAAAGAGAGCTGTTCTTTAGTTGAAAATTTAGTAGCCAAATTCCCACTTTAGTGGGAATGATAGAATCTTTTTATCTAATCGCTTATTTATCCTTGACAAAACAACTTCTTTCCCCTATAATTTCGCCCTCCCAATCAGCGTTTTTATGATGGTTGAAGAGGTCCCGTTAGCTCAGCTGGTAGAGCATTTCACTTTTAATGAAGGGGTCGATGGTTCGAATCCATCACGGGACACCATGGTTTATAGTTTTAAGTGACCCTTTCGTCTAGTGGCCAAGGACATTATCACTTCATGGTAAGAACAGAGGTTCAAATCCTTTAGGGGTCGCCATTTGTTCAAAAGAGACATCGGGAGTTTAGCTCAGTTGGTAGAGCGCTACCCTTACAAGGTAGATGTCACAAGTTCGAGTCTTGTAATTCCCACCATAGTTGTGCAGTCGTAGTTCAGTTGGTTAGAACGCCTGCCTGTCACGCAGGAGGTCGCGGGTTCGAGTCCCGTCGACTGCGCCACCTATCTTTAACATTTCCCTTTTCCTTATTCTAATTTCTTTATGCTATCATTTATCCATGAAACTAAAACATACCTTATTCACTCTCTATATTTTTATATGGCTTTTGCTTGGTATCGATCCATGGTATCGAGAAGACTGGCTACTGGAAAACCTCTTAGTCTTTATTGCTCTGCCGATTCTTATCTGGAGTGATCGTCGCATTGGCTTTTCAAATGCAAGTGTGTGGATGCTATTTATCTTCTTTGTTTTGCATAGTATCGGTGCTCACTATACCTACAGTGAAATGCCGTGGTTTTCTTCGATCACTCAGCTTTTTAGATTCGAGCGTAATCATTATGACAGGGTAACCCATTTCTTGTTTGGATTTTTGCTATTTCTCCCCTTCTATGAGTTATTTATAACATTCCAAAAATCAATCAAGACAACTCTCATTTTCACCTTTATCTTTCTTCTTGCGGCTTCAGGCACATATGAAGTCATCGAATGGATAGCAACCGAAGTAACTCATGCCGAACTTGGTACGGCCTTTTTGGGCATACAAGGAGATCCTTGGGACTCTCAAAAAGACATGCTTGTATGTTATTTAGGATCTCTCTTCGCTTTTATCTTTTGGTACCGACGACTTTTAAAATTAAAACGTAAAGCATAAAGATATTTAGCTCTTAATGGGTTTCAATTACACCACGGGGATATGATTTATTTTTCTTTTGCTCTTTACTTATTTTGATCGGTTTTTCTTTAAGTGCTTCCGACTTTTGATTCACACTTTGATATGGAGGCTTTTTTTGCAACGATTTTATAGCAGAATCATCTGCATTTATAAACGATGAGAGCAATACTGTCCACAATACTATCCATTTAAACATTTTCTACCTTTTTAGTTTACGCACTATAGAATAATTATTTTGCCAACTCAACATTATAAACACGACCATTACGTTTAACGATTTTAACGCGTTGTCCAACAAAAAATTGTGTTCCTTTAGAAACAACAACGACCTCTTGTCTATTATCTAATGTAACGGAAAGCTCTTGTGCATTTGACTTGCCTATCTCATTTCCAGCATATGCGCCCACAAGTCCTCCACCTAATGTTGTAAGTACTGAACCTCTACCACCGCCCATCGTCGAACCAAGAACACCTCCAACTATAGCACCTAAAAATCCACCACTGCCTTCATCTTTCACTACAACTGCCCGCACATCCGTGATAACACCTGACTGAGACATCATTTCGTATCTTGAAGCATCTGCATCAACTTGAGGAACTCCTGATTGTGCACAACCGCCAAATCCTATCATTATACTGCTGTATATGACTGCTAATATTAATTTCACAATATCCCCTTTTTTGTTATTTTATCACCATTTATTTAAATAGTTGTAGTCTAAACCCAGCACAAACTTTCACTTATCAATTTTGCATAACTTTACATTCAGAGAACAAAAAAAACCATTAAGTTTTAACACTATATAATGTTCACAATTCAAACAAATGCGAAGAGGCTAAATGGTCAAAAATGCTCACAAACTACATGATAATCATATTCTTGAAACCTTAGCCAAGATTCTTATTGTAGGTCTTATTCTGTATGGATCTTTTTTAATTATTCAACCTTTTTTAGGGATCATTTTTTGGGCAATTATCATCGCAGTAACGATAAATCCCATTATCACTCTAGGCGAGAATACTCTCAAAATATCGCGTACAAAGGTATCAATTTATTTCACTCTTTTCGTCTTTATCCTTCTGCTACTACCTACTATCAGTCTTGGAATCTCACTTGCAAGTAATATTCAGTCTCTTCTTGCTGAATTTAAAGCAGGAGTTCTTCACATTCCTTTGCCTAATGAAAAAGTGGCTTCATGGCCTTTCATCGGAGAACGGTTATTTGGCCTCTGGTCTGAGGCATCAAGCAATCTCAATAAATTTGCCATAGCTCACAAAGATGATGTTTCTTTATACATTAAACCTATATTATCAAGCATTGGCGGCGGAATTATGTCGGTTGTTGCCTTTATGGCATCCATGGCTATTGCGGCTGTATTTACCAGTATGAGCGAATCATCAACTGCATTAATGCATACTATTGCTCGTCGTCTTGCAGGTAAGCAAGGTATAGAATGGGTAAAACTTTCCACAATGACAATCCGAAGTGTTGTTCAAGGTGTCATTGGTATTGCACTGATTCAATCGATTGCAGGATACATTGGATGTGTATTATTTGGCATCCCCTTTCCAATTGTATGGGCTATCTTAATTATGCTCATTGCTATTGCACAACTCCCTACTATTATTGTTCTCATCTTTCCTATTATTTATATGTTTTTTACTGCCACAACTGCGATGGCAATAGGATTTACTATTTTTAGTATTATGCTGGGATTTAGTGATAATGTCCTCAAGCCTCTTCTTCTGGGGCGCGGAGTTGATGCCCCGATGCTTGTCATTTTACTCGGAGCAATCGGTGGACTCATGACTTGGGGAATCTTGGGATTATTTGTCGGTTCTGTATTGCTTGCAGTGGCCTATAAGCTCTTTATGGCTTGGCTTACTCATGAGGCCGAAGAAATGGGGATGAGTACAGAAGAAATTGCAAAACTTGAAATATAATCAATCATATAACCCCTTTTCCTTGTAATTTTGACTAAATACTTCAGGTTATGGTATTATAGTCCAATATAAACACCACAAAAAAGTAGGTAAACACATGCAAATAGCTCTGATCATATTAGGTGTACTCTCAATTATCGCCATTTTGATATACAACTCACTTATTGGCAAAAAAAATCAAGTTGAAAATATTTTCGCAGGGGTTGATACGGTTTTAAAAAAACGGTTTGACCTGATCCCGAACCTTGTTGCGTCTGTTTCACAATACATGGAACACGAAAAATCAACGTTAGAAAAAGTGACAGAGCTTCGTGCACAAGCAATGAAACCAGGAATCAGCGATGAGCAAAAAATATCTCTTGATGCCCAACTCACCTCTGCTTTAGGTGCTATTAACATTGCGATGGAAGCCTATCCGGACCTAAAAGCCAACGAAAATGTCATGCATTTACAGCGTTCACTCAACGAAATTGAAGAGCAAATATCTGCTGCACGCCGTGCCTACAACCAAGCAGTTACGGATCTAAATAATGCTATCGAAATGTTTCCGACGAATATAATAGCCGGCTGGATGAATCTGCAACGTAAAGCTGTTTTTGAAATCACGGTAAGTGAACGTCAAAATGTTGATGTTGGTGCTCTATTTAATAAATGAAATCGCTTTCCGAACTTACTGATTTTTATTACAAAGAGCTTTATCCCTCTCTCAACGAACTCGAAAAAACGAGGATGCAAATCATCTCTCAGTTAAAATGGTATGGGGGGATGGGAGCCGTTGTTTTCACGCTTACTGCTATTTGGATGGGGAAAAACTTCGGGCTATTTCATCCACTTATGATAGCTGTTGCCATTGGTTTTATCGTTCTTGCATCTATTACCTATCGTTTTATGACTCAAGGGTATGCGAAAGACTTCAAAAGCAAGATCATTACTCCACTTATCGGTGCTATCGATTCAAATCTTCTCTACAATCCTGATTTTATGATTTCACAGCACCTCTTTGAGCGTTCACAGCTCTTTAATCACAAAGTTGATCGATACAACGGTAATGATTACGTTAAAGGCTCAATTGATGGCGTTCCACTGGAATTTTCCGATGTTCATGCCGAATATCAGACCAAAGACTCCAAAGGACGAACTCAATGGCAAACTCTTTTTCGTGGGCTTTTTCTTGTCGCCGAGTTTAATAAATATTTCAAAAGTAAAACCGTCATCCTCCCCGATCAAGCCGAAAAAAACTTCGGCACTCTTATCGGTGGATGGCTCCAATCCATCAATTTTTCACGCGATGACCTCATCCGCCTGGATGATCCCGAATTTGAAAAAGCTTTTGTCGTCTATGGGAATGACCCCATCGAAGCACGCTATATTCTTAGCCATTCGATGATGAAACGGATTTTGGAATTTCAGAAGAAAATAACCCATCCGCTTTTCGTTTCTTTTGTCCATAATCATATCCATATCGGTATCGGAACCAAAAAAGATCTCTTTGAACCTGCTGTATTTACTTCTCTGCTGGATTTCAAACAAGCAATGGAGTACATAAATACCTTACGATATACCATCGGATTAGTGGAAGAATTAAAATTAAATGAGAAATTATGGAGTAAAGAGTAATTATACTCGTCGAATGCTCCGCCCTAGCACACCATAAAGCTTCTCCAACTTTTCCGCAGTGCCCTCAATCTCAAAGAGTGCACCTTTATCGCCAAATTCTTTAGAAATTATTTGAATATCTGATTGAGCACTCTCATACTCCACCATTGAAATATTTGAGTAATCACATTCGATTTTATGCATAAGAAGTTTTTCATATGGCTGTAAAATTGCTTGCGCGTATGCCGCATTAGCAGCCTCAGCATAGGCTCGTACTAAACCACCTGGTCCCAGTTTTGTCCCACCAAAATAACGAACGGTGATAATAGCAGCATTGATAAGCCCATGCCCTTGCAATACAGATAAAGTAGGTTTACCCGATGTCCCTTTTGGCTCACCGTCATCTCCACTGTATTCAACAATCTGATCGAATTCATTTAACAATCGGTATGCACTTACAAAATGAACTGCTTTTGAATGCAGTGACTTCAAACGTTGCATCTCGTATTCATATAGAGACACAGGCATACAAAAAGCGATAAATTTTGACCCTTTGATCTCAATAGAGTCTGTAAAGATTTCACTTACACTGACCATCACACACTCCTTTAAGATAGTTATCTGTATTTGTATACTCTGTTACCCTAAAGTATCTTAAAAATTCAAATTATGATTAAAAAATGATCAATTCATTCTATCGGAATTTGATACAATATTTCGAATGAGACGTTGGAGCTGCTAATGAGAGCGGGTAATACCAAGGTCCTCATTATTTTCGCTACAATTTCTAAATGCAATCAACCCCTCAACAAGCACTACTTTTCTGGTATAAGGCTAATGGTCGTCACGATTTACCATGGCGTATGACAAGTGATCCTTATAAAATATATATCAGTGAAATAATGCTCCAGCAAACGCAAGTCAAAACAGTCTTAGAGCGGTTTTACTTCCCATTTTTGGATAGCTTCCCTACGTTACAAGATTTAGCAGAAGCTCATGTCGATGATGTCCTAAAAAAATGGGAAGGATTAGGCTACTACACAAGAGCTCGTAATCTTCATGCAGCATCTCGTCAATGCGATGGCGTCCTTCCGCTCAATGCATTTGACTTGATGCAGTTACCCGGTATTGGGCGCTCCACCGCTCATGCAGTAGCCGCTTTTGCCTACCGTGAAGCGTTACCCATCATGGATGCCAACGTTAAGCGAATACTCTATCGCTATTTCAGACTCGTTGACCGCAATGAAAAAAAACTATGGGAATACGCCTATACTCTTTTTGATTCAAATCATCCGTATGAATACAATCAAGCAATGATGGATGTAGGCTCAACGCTATGTTTACCTAAAAAACCGTTATGTGAGCATTGTCCCTTTGAGTCTACTTGCCAAGGAAAAAACTCTCCCCTCCTCTATCCAGCACCTAAAATGAAAAAAGTAAAACCCGTTCGCAATAGAAATATTGTTATCTTTGAAAATAATGGTAAATTTGCTCTCTATCAGAGACAAGAACGGTTTTTATCAGGATTATGGGGATTTGCTCAGTATGAAGAGCTAAACGAATTTAAAAATGAATACCTAGGTCACATCACTCAACACTACAGCCACTTCGCCTTAGAAGCAGATGTTTATCGATGTAAAAGTAACGATGTTGACGAAGAGTTCGAATGGTTTAGCTTGGAAGAAATTTCCGAGCTTTCACTGAGCCGTGCGGATCATAAAATACTGGAATTTATAAACTAAATCTTTCAGGATCAAAAAATGTTTCATCGCTAATATGACCAAATGCCGAGTTTATTGAAACAAATAAATTCGGATGCTTTTCTTCCATCTCTCCTAACATTACTTTCATAGAAGCGCGAGCATGAGGCATTTTGACATCGAACCGCATGGATGGGCACATCTCATCACCGATTGTCGGCATTTCGTTCTCTAGAGCACATACTGCAAGCTGACGTTCACGTAACTGGATGAGCGGTCGAATGACGATCAATCCATTACCCGCCTTATATTTCGGAGCAAGTGCTCTCATATGACCGTTATAAATCATATTCATGAAAAAACTTTCCGCTGCATCATCGAGGTGATGCCCAAGTGCGACTTTATTGCATCCGTGTTCAATCGCTGCCTCGTAAAGAGCACCGCGTCGCATACGGGAAAAAAAACTGCAAAAAGATGAGTTTTTACGAATTTTATCGGTAGCAATCTCATACGTATTGGTTGCATGAATATGATGAGTAATCCCATGCTCAGCACAATGTTCACTGAGCTTCGTTAAATCTTCACCCATACCATACGTTACCGTGACGGCTATAAGCTCAAAGTTAAAGGGAGCACGTCTCTGCTGCTCACGAAGTGCGTGTATCATCGTCAATGAATCTTTGCCACCACTAAGGCCGACGAGGATTTTATCACCCTCTTCTATAAGATTAAAAGCTGCATTCGTTTGTCCAATTTTACTCATAATCTTCTTGTTTAACTTAATCACCAATGCGTTTTACCATCTCTAAAATAAACTTAGCACTCTCAGCAGCAGACGTTTTCAAAAATGCATCAAAATCATCACTTGCTCCGCCATCTGCAGTATCGCTGATCGCACGTAAAACAAAAAATGGAATACCGAAGTTTTGGCAAACACATGCAACACTTGCCCCTTCCATCTCTAACGCATCCGCATTAAACGTTTGCTGTATCCATGATTTTCGCTCGCCACTAGCAACAAATTGATCGCCTGTTGCAATAATTCCTTCATACAAATCAACACCCATATCGATGGCGACTTCAGAGGCAAGAGAACGAAGATTCGCATCGGATTCAATCATCAACGTTCCCTCAGGAATAAACCCATACGGGTGACCAAAAGCGACAATATCAACATCATGCTGGCACAATGCAGACGCCATAATTAAATCACCGATTTTCAACTCTTTGGAAATTCCGCCTGCTACACCGCTAAAGAGTAAAACTTCAGCACCGAAACGTTCCAACATGACCGAAGCAGTAATTGCAGAAAAAACTTTTCCAATTTTTGAATACGCAATTACCAGTTCATGGTTTTTATACGTGCACGTGTAAAATACATTTCCAGCATGTTCAAGCGTCTGATAGGTGCCGACACTTTCTAATATTGGATCGATCTCTTCTCTCATCGCTCCCATAATGGCTATTTTCATTTTAGTTCCTCTTAGGTATTTTTTGCAATATAACGCTCTAATTTTTGAAGTTTATGATTCAATGAAACAATTTTTGACTCTTCATCCAAAAGAGAGAGTTGATGCTCAACAGAACCAATAGGAGTAATCACCCTACTTCCTCCCCAAAATCCAAGTCCATCTTCAAATCCGACACGGTTGACAAAAACAACATATGCTTTCGTTAGCAGTGCAAGAGATTTTAACAAGGCATCCCATTGAGATTCTATCAGCAATCCCTCATCACTAAAGTCACGTGCAGGGGAAGCAGCCAATACATAAATGACATCAACATCCAATGTTGCAAGAGTAGCAAATGTCTGTGCTCGCCAAACATCTTCACACACAACCATAACAGCAGTGCCATACGCTGTTTGAAAACTCTTTATTTCATTTCCAGCAGCAAAGTAACGCCCTTCTTCAAACATTCCATACGTAGGAAGATGGTTTTTGTGATGAATATGAAGCAACACACCTTTAGAAAAATAAAGGGCGCTATTGTACACCTTTCCATCATCCCAAATGGCAGCACCTATTGCAATATCACACACGTTACTAGCCTTTGCCAACGGCACTAACTCATCAAGATTCCATGCATCTTCAAAAAGTTTATCTTGAAGCATATAGCCACTCAGTGCCAGTTCAGGAAAAACAACTACATCCGCATCTGAGTTAATATCGATGAGCGCTAAAACCCTCTCTAAATTAGAGCGATTGAGCTTGGGTGCAAACTGGAGTAAAGCTGCTTTCATGAGAGTGCTTCGCATACCTTTGCAAGTGATTCCATGTCGGATATTCCCATTGTCTCAACTTCAGGTGCATTACGCTTGTTGAGCCCTTTTAACACCGCACCGTTACCAAACTCAATCATCACATCGATTTCACTTGCAATGGCTTCGATGGATTGTTTGTATTTAACCGGTTGGATCAATTGAATTTTCAACCATTCAATTGCTTCTTTTTTAGTTGCATATTTTTGCGTCGTGGCATTAGAAACAATCGGTGCACTAAAGGTATCATTGACCTTTGCTTCCATCGCTTCGCCCAATGGTTCCATTGCACTTGAAAGAAGAGGACAGTGGCTCGCAATCGACATATTCAGCAACAATGCCCGTTTTGCTCCCGCTTCTTTGAAGACACTTTCCATGGCACTTAAATCTTCTTTGATTCCAGCGACAACAAGTTGACCATTTTGGTTAAAGTTAGCAGGCCAAATCCGCTTACCCTCTGCATTGGCTTTTAGACAAACTTCTTCAACGACACTGTCATCAAGACCTAAAATCGCCATCATACCGGCATTAATATCAGCACATGCATTTTGCATTAGCAACCCACGAGTATGTACCAACTCCACCGCATCGACGTAATCAATCGCACCACTCGCGCACAATGCACTAAATTCACCCAATGAGTGACCCAAAAATAATACGGCATCCGTGGGGCGAGCTTCTTGAAATAATTTATAAGCAATCAAAGAAACCAATAAAATAGCAGGTTGAGTATACGCCGTCTCATTAATCTGCTCATTTTCTTCAAACAATAATTTGCTAAAATCAACACCGATACGTTCGCCTGCACGCTCAAACATTTCGCGAGCTAATGGACTGTTTTCATAAAAAGACTTTCCCATACCAATACTTTGAGAGCCTTGTCCCGGAAAAATCATTGCTATTTTTTTTGAGTTCATTTTTATTCCTTTATTTCAAGTTTATACTGTGCATGTTCTGTGATTTTTTTACGTAGAGTATTACGATTGAGTCCTAATTTATCCGATAATTGCAACTGTGATTTAAATTTCTTTATTCCTGCACGGATCAAAGGAACTTCATATAAATGCAAAAACTTTCTGTAATCATTATTACTGCCCAGCTTCTGAAATAAGAAATTTTCCATGATACCCATGAGATCATCTTCACCAACACTGCTTAACAAGCAATGCAAATAAACTTGTCTACGCAAGGAGAGAGCATTTTCACTCACATCCGGAATGAATTTACTCGTATCGATAGGATCCATTTTCCCAAATGTTTCTTGAGCTTCTCGCGTAAAGAGATCGCATAACAAAGCAATATCTTCAGGACGTTCACTCAAAGAAGGGATACTCAGACGAATAGAAAAAATATTTTCTAATTGTTCCTGAGAAAAACGAAATCCACCTGTTGCGATAATACGTGTTTTAGTTCGATTTAGAGTCTCTTCAAACCGCTTTATATTGGAAATATCATCAATTCTATGGATAATAATGGCGCTATGCTTTTCCAATGAATCCATAAGTTCATCAAAATTACTGGCATCAATAACAGGAGCATGGGGTAATATGTAGCGAGCAAGAGTAAGTTTTCCAGTCCCTCGAGCACCAATAATTATGGCACTAACCGATAGACCTTTTAGTAGATTAGCAGTTTTAAACGCCTCAAGCGAGGCGCTTGAAGCAGTTAAGAAATTAGTGACATCCACAGCCGTGGTTACCACCGCTTCCGCAACATCCGCTGTCATCAACAGCATTTTCAGCAGGGATACCGCTCATAGCTTCTTCTGCAGAAGGATCACGAACAACGTTGATCGTTACGCTGAACATTAAATCTTTACCAGCAAGAGGATGATTAAAGTCGATAATAACATTATCACCTTTAACCTCTTTAACAGTAACTTGAACGGTTCCGCCATCTTCGCCTTGACCATACAATGTCATACCAGGATTTAAATCGATACCTGCAAATTGCTCACGTGGAAGCTCTTGCTGTGCATCTTCATTATAATCGCCGTAGGCATCGACAGCTTTAACCATCACATCACCTTTTTCACCCATAGACATGTGTGCAATCCCATTTTCTAAACCAGGAATGATTTGCCCTTTTCCAAACATAAATACTAATGGTTGACCACCAATATTACTGTCCACAACATTCGCACCATCGCGAACTTCATATTCGATCGAAACGATCTGATTTGCTTCAATTGCCATTGACTTGCCTTACAAATTTTAAGATAATGCGATTTTAGCACATTTAGCTATAGATAGGCTGAAAACCATCATATAGCTATTTGAGTTTAGAGAGTTTTACTTTCGCTTCCTCAGCTGCACCAGAACCAGAAAATTTTGAAATAGTTGCATTGTAGAATGCTTTAGCATTTCCAATGTCTCCATTTTTTTCCATAGATATACCGGTATGAAGAAGAAGTGTCGGCATTGTCGATCCTTTTTCATTTCCAGCAGCACTTTGCTTATAATATGAAATAGCTTCTTTGTATTTTTTTTGCTCAAAACACGTTTCACCTAACCAAAAATAAGCATCTGCAGTTTTATATTTTTTTTGTATCATCAACTCAAAATATGTTTGTGCTTCAGAATATTTTTTTTGGTCAAAGAGTTTTTTTGCTTCTTTTTCAAGATTAACGTTATCCATCTTTTTTGGAGCATTTGCAGTTGCGGGAAGTGATATTTTGAGTTGCTTAACCAAAGAGCTAAACTCTTCTTTGGTTACGTATGATGTATTTATTTGATCGACTGTAGCCGAAAGCTCTTCTATTAGCGTTTTAAGCTGAATAATATTATCACTGTTTATAGAACTTTGCTTAACCAAGTCATCAATCGATTTGGAACTATTTTGATCCGTTATCGATTCATTTATTTTTGCTAAAGCCATTCGATGTTCATTAACAGATTGCCCAAGCCCTTCTACGATTGCCTGCATTCCGTCTAAACGCTCTGCAACGGACTCAACACGAGCAGTCTGGACATTATTCTTATGCGCAATGCCCTCTAACTCTTTTTTATTCTCTAAAATTAATTTTTCTTCATGCGTAAGACCATATGGATTAGGGTTATTAAGATCTCCTGCACCAAAAACCGAAGGTTCTGCTGCACATAGAAGAGAAGATAGAAGCGTAATAACGACTAGTGAACGCATTTACGGGAGCTTGAGATCAACACGACGATTTTTAGCCCAGCACTCTTGAGTTTTTTCCAAACAAACAGGATTGCCTTCACCTAGGCTTGTCATGCTAATAGAATCTGCACTAATACCTTCATTAACCAAAGCTGATTTAACTGCATTTGCTCGTTTTAGTCCTAGTGCAAAGTTATATTCATCACTACCGAACTCATCGCAGTTACCTTCAAGTTTAAACGTTTTATTTTTAACCAAAGCACTGTTGGTTTTTACGTTTTCTTGCATGTCAGCACGAATATCAAATTTGTCATAATCAAACAAGATGCTAGTCACACCCTTGGCAGCATTAACACTTCCATTAGCATTGCTGTTTGTATCTGCAGCATTTGCATTGGTAAGGGGAGCTATAACAGCTGAATCTGCACCTGTAGAACTTTGTGCTGTACCTGAAGCTTGATTTGCACTACTGTTTGAAGCGCTTCCATTTGCAGTTGCATCAATCGTTGGAGCTTTAGTTGAACATCCGCTAAATACCAATAGTGCTAAAATTGCACTCACATACGTTATACGTTTCATTTGAAACTCCTTAATATTATCTGTAGCGAATTATACCCAAAAAAGGTTAATCACCAATCGAGGGATTGTATTCGACCAACATGCAGTGGAAAAGTAAAACTTTTATTGATCCCTACTCTAATAATCCCTACCAAACTTCGAGACCCTTCTTGTTTAATGTGCAAAATAGCTTCACCATCGTAGGAAAATCTCGGATAATCATTATCACCGCTGCTTGTTAATTGTCTGCTTCCACTACTATTTAAGGAAGCTAAACGTAAATTAAAACCATTTCCATCTCTCGTTTTATACACTAATAAGTTACGGTAAGTCGTAAATGATGAATTATTTTTTCCTTCATAAACCAATTGTGTTATAGCAGTACTGTTGATTTTTTTTGAAAAGATATTAGGATTTCCGAAGCGATTTGAGACAAAGGCTATGGTATCAGAACCCATAAATTGACCATTAACATCAATTCCGGAATAATCAGTAATCCTTTTTTTCTCATTTGTAACTAGGTCATAAAGGTATATATCTGGTTGTCCGCCAGGAGCCAATGTCAATAACAATTTACTACCATCTTCACTTACATCCGAGCATACAGCCATACCATCCGATGATGTAATAGCGTGTTTTTTCCCAGACGCTAAATTACCTTTATAAATTGTAGGTTTAAAATCACTTAACGATGTGTAATAAAAATCTGTTTGTTCTCGGTTTGCCCATTTAGCAAAACCGTACATGCCCCCACTCAGAATAACTTTTTGATAGGCAAGAGTGTAATCAGCAGCCACAATTTCAGAATGTCGCGCACTACTGAGGCGTACCAATAGTACCTTACGTTTCATCCATTCCAATGGGGCTCCACCCATTTTTATGTTGATGTCATAGGCAATTGAATGAGAGAGAAAAACCAGCATTTCCCTTTGTTTTAAGAGATAGGTTTTATTAAAAAGCTCTAAACTATTTTGAAGCAGTTTTACCTCTGCCTTGAACCCTCCAGCACCATCATCCAGCAAACGATACCGAAGTATGTATCCAGCCTCTTTATGAGTCAAAGAAGGTTGCAAACTCTCAAAGGATTGCGTTGCATAGGAATCATCAACATCAAATAAAGATATAACTTTCATATCCGCACTTAACATTTTATGAAATTTTTGTGTCTCAGCACCTGAGAAAGTACTTCCATCTTCAATAACAAACTTAGGCAATACCCCAACAGTTTTAGTCACCTCAAGCGTGGTATCCGCACCCCATAGAGTAATAATAGATAGAATAAACAGTATCCAGTAACGCATTTTAATCCTTAGCAGTCAAAATAATTTCAAAAATAGCTTCATCGCCTTTGGGATTTTTTGGAAGTGCTACTTGACGCAGCCGCTCCTTTAACCAATCCACTTCAGCATTAAATACTCCACTTCCGGAATAGTTTATAACATGATAAGAACCAAGCTTTCCATCCCGTGTTATCACTATTCGAACGCGGGCACTAAAGCCCTGAGTTCCGGCACCGGGATGAAATTGTGAATAAATTATTCCTTGAATCTTAGCTTTGTACGCATCAATTTCAGGTCCAGTTGAGGCAGAAACAACTTTAACGCCAGGTTTTGTTAAATCAAAACTTTTTGCTTTCTCAAATAATTGTGATGTCCGTTTCGTTGAAAGAACTTTTTCTTCTAAAGCACTCAATTCTGAAAGTTCTTTAGAATTGGATTTAGATTTTTTTGGAGTTTGGATCACTTTAACACTTGAAAAAAGATCGGTAATTTCAGGCTGAGATTTTTTTGCTTCAGCACTTTTAGAATTTTTTTCTGTCTCGGGCTTTATTTCTGGCAGTTCTTCAGCAGGTTTATTTTGTGGTTTACTTTCGATAGCAACTTGAGGAGAATCAAGTGAAACCGAAATCACATCACTCTTAACCGCAGCATAGGAAACAAGCTTAGTAAATTTATTAGCCTGCCAAGCAATAGTAAATAAAATTAAGAAAAACAAAACAAAAGAAGCAATGCCACTTAAAAGAAAAAGACGATTATTATCTCTGGACATGAAAAATTAGTTGCTCGTAGCAAGAGAAATATTGGTAAGCCCTGATCGCTTAACGCCACTCATCACTCCCATAACATCACCGTATTCAAGTTTTTGATCTGCACTGATTCGGACCACACTTTCACGTGGATATTGATTCGAAAAAAGAGCAAAATTATCACTGAAGGTAGCAAACTCAAACGGCTGTTTGTTGACCGTAATGTGTTTAGAATCTGTAATAACAATTTCAATTTCTTTTTTTTCTTTTACTTCGGTTTGTGCAGAACCTTTAGGAAGTTTAATCAGTTCTTCGTAAATAATATTTGGCGTGATAACCATTAATACTGCCAATAAAACTAACATTACATCCACAAGTGGCGTAATGTTAAGTTCTGGTTTTTCATCCCAATCAAACATACTTAAGACTCTTTCGAAAGAATCGAATCACTTTGCATACGAATTAAGCCAACTACTTCAAAGGATTGACGCTTTAAAATTTGATGGTATGTATATGCAAAAATAGCAACGAAAATACCTGAAGCAGTAGCAACAAGCGCATCTGAAACTCCGGAAGCAATAATACTCATTGTCCCATTGGAGCCGCCAATGTGCTTAAACGTATCCAAGATTGAAATAACGGTTCCAAATAAACCAATAAAAGGGGTAGTGGAGGCTACAATAGATAATATTGTCAGCCCTTTCGTCGCCTCTTTCGTCGATGCATAGTGCGCTAAATCAGATAGTGGTTTTGTCAAAAAATTAGCAGATTTGACAAATGGAGCTAAAAATGAGCGTTCATTAAGTCGATCTGATCCCATTAAAAGTGTTTCCAATGATTCATTCTCAACATCAATCCATTCATTTAGAGAAATCCAACGATAAATAAAAATCCAATTAATAAGTATAAAGTAAAGAGAAAGGATCAGTAACACGCCAAGTGTTACTGGATGGCTTTTCGTGATGAAGTCAGAAAAAAGCTCAAACATGAGGTTTAATGCATATGAGAATATGCAGCTGATTCAATACGTGCAGAAACAGAAGCAATCATTGCATGTGAATCTGCAACACTATTGATAAGAGATTTTGCCTCATCAAGAGCTGCAGCAATATCACTTTCATTTTCACCACGAATGGCAACAGCACCATCGACTAATACTGTAACTGTATTATTGGCAACTTGAACAACACCCCAGTTGACAACAATGGACTCTTTATTACCATTTTCTTTAATAATATCGATAACACCTGCTTTAAGGAGTGTTGTCAATGCTACGTGCCCAGCAAGAACACCAAATTCACCCTCTTCTCCCGGAACAGTTACGCTTGTAACCGCACCATTGAAGATGGAACCATTTGGGGTTAGCACTTCTAAAACTAGAGTATCCATTTCATTCCTTTAAAAAGCAATTACTTGCTTTTCTGTTTTGCAGCTTTTTCAATCGCTTCGTTCATATCGCCAACCATATAGAAAGCACTTTCTGGTAAGTGATCGTATTCACCGTTCAAAATACCTTTGAAACCTTTGATGGTCTCTTCAAGTGAAACATATTTACCTGGAGAACCTGTAAATACTTCTGCAACGAAGAACGGCTGAGAAAGGAATTTTTCGATTTTACGAGCACGCTCAACAACCGATTTATCTTCTTCTGAAAGTTCATCCATACCAAGAATTGCAATAATATCTTGCAAATCTTTGTATTTTTGCAACATTTTTTGTACGCCGCGAGCAACATTGTAGTGCTCTTCACCAATGATTTGTGGATCAAGCAAGCGTGATGTTGAATCCAATGGATCAACAGCAGGATAGATCCCTTTTTCAGCGATTTTACGGTTAAGAACCGTTGTCGCATCAAGGTGAGCAAATACAGAAGCTGGAGCCGGATCCGTCAAGTCATCCGCAGGTACGTATACCGCTTGAACTGAAGTGATAGAACCTTTTTTAGTCGATGTAATACGATCTTGAAGAGCACCCATTTCACGAGCCAAAGTTGGTTGATAACCAACAGCTGATGGGATACGACCAAGAAGTGCTGACATTTCAGAACCTGATTGCGCAAAACGGAAGATATTATCGATAAACATCAATACATCAAGCCCTTTTTCATCACGGAAATACTCAGCCATAGTAATACCTGTCAACGCGATACGGTTACGTGCTCCAGGAGGCTCAGACATTTGACCATAGCACAGAGCTACTTTATCCAAAACGTTTGACTCTTTCATTTCATGATAAAGGTCATTCCCCTCACGTGTACGCTCACCAACACCAGCGAATACAGACAGTCCATCATGACCATGTGCAACGTTGTGGATAAGTTCCATAATAATAACGGTTTTACCAACACCGGCACCACCGAACAAACCGACTTTACCACCTTTTGAGTAAGGAGCCAAAAGGTCAACAACCTTGATCCCTGTTTCAAACATTTCAGTTTTAGTGCTTTGCTCGATAAGTGGTGGAGGATCACGGTGAATCGACCATGTATCACAATCCGTAATCTGATCGCCGCCATCGATAGTTTCACCGATAACATTGAAGATACGTCCAAGAACTTTTTCCCCTACAGGAACTTTAATTGGGTTACCAGTAGCATTTGCAGCCATTCCGCGAACCAAACCTTCAGACATATCCATAGCGATTGTGCGTACACGACCGTTACCTAGGTGTGCTGCTACTTCTAATACAAGACGAGTTGTATTTCCTTCAACACTAACATTTACTTCGATCGCTTCATTGATTGCTGGAAGGTAACCTTCAAAATCAACGTCAACAACCGGACCAATTACTTGAGCAATTTTACCAATCATTCTATCCTCCATAATTATTTCATCGACTCGACGCCGCTGATAATCTCGATAAGTTCTGTCGTAATCGACTCTTGTCTTGCTTTGTTAAACTTGACAGTCAACGATTTAACCATTTGTTTTGCATTATTTGTTGCTGCATCCATTGCTTGCATACGAGCACTGTGCTCAGCTGCAACCGAATCAATCAAGGCATAATACATATTGTACTCAGCATATTTTGCAATTAACGAATCGAGCATCTTCTCTTCATCGTGCGCTTCAAGTTCAAGAACACTATTACTAGCTTTTTCACAATCAAAATCTTCGATTGTTACCGGTAAAAGTCGATTAACATGCAACTCTTGAGTAATAACGTTTTTGTACCCGTTATATACAAGATAAACTGCATCTACAATACCATCATTGAAATCTTTGATCGATCGGGCCATAAACTCACTTGAACGTTGCATATCAGGCGCAGAGCTGAGATTTTTTACCGCATCAAGTAATTCAACTTGATTAAATGTAAAATATTCAACCCCTTTTTTACCAATACCACGAACACGAATGTTTACACCTTTATCTTTGTACTGCGTCATTAAGCGTCTAACCGCTTTGATCGTTTGCATGTTAAAACCACCGCAAAGACCTTTATCCGCTGTTACAAAAATAATATCGATCGTTTTTGGCGTATCGTTTTGAACAAAACAACGGCTTTGAATTCCGCCCACTTTATTGCATTGGATACGACTTGCGATTTCAGCGATAACTTGATTTGTTTTTTGAGCAAACAGACGTGAACGTTTCGCAAGTTCTTCTGCACGGCGAAGTTTGGCCGTAGAGACCAGCTTCATTGCACGTGTAGTTTTTTGCGTATTTGAAACGCTCTTGATCTGTCGTTGAATCTCTTTCAAGTTAGCCATGAGAATCCTTAGTTAGCAACGAAAGTAGTTTTGAACTCTTCGATCGCTTTTTTCATCATCCCCATCGTCTCATCATCAATTTTTGATGTTGTTCGGATGTTATCAAGAATTTGTGGATAACTTGCATCAATAAATGGATAAAGATCCGCTTCAAATTTAACAACAGCTGATGCTGGAAGGTCATCAAGATACCCTTCATTACCTGCAAAAATTATCAACGCTTGTTTCTCAGCTGAAATTGGAGAATATGGAGGCTGTTTCAAAACTTCAACCATACGTTGTCCACGTTCAAGCTGCTTGCGGCTTACTTCATCCAAATCAGAAGCAAACTGTGCAAACGCTTGAAGTTCGCGATATTGTGCCAAATCAAGACGCAATGTTCCAGCAACTTGTTTCGTTGCTTTGATTTGCGCCGCACCACCAACACGTGATACAGAAAGACCTACGTTGATCGCTGGTCGGATACCTGCATTGAACAAATCAGTTTCCAAGAAAATCTGACCGTCAGTGATTGAAATAACGTTAGTAGGGATATACGCCGCAACGTCACCCGCTTGAGTCTCGATGATTGGAAGAGCAGTCAAAGAACCTGCACCCAACTCATCGTTCAATTTAGCAGCACGCTCTAAAAGACGTGAGTGAATGTAAAAAACATCCCCTGGATACGCTTCACGGCCCGGAGGACGGCGAAGAATCAGTGACATCTCACGGTATGCTACTGCGTGTTTAGAGAGATCATCATAAACAATCAAACCATGACGAGCAGAATCTCGGAAATATTCACCCATCGTTACACCGGTATACGGTGCAAGGAATTGAAGTGCTGCAGCTTCTGAAGCCGATGAAGCAACGATAATCGTATATTCCATTGCTCCCGCTTCTTCAAGACGACGAATAACGTTAGCAACTGTTGATTCTTTTTGCCCGATAGCAACGTAAATACATACTACGCCGTTACCTTTTTGGTTGATAATAGCATCAAGTGCAACGGTCGTTTTACCAGTTTGACGGTCTCCAATAATAAGCTCACGTTGACCACGTCCAATTGGAACAAGACAGTCAATTGCTTTAATACCGGTTGCCATTGGTTCATGTACTGATTTACGAGCCATAATTCCTGGAGCTTTTTCTTCAATGAAACGGCTTTGAGTTGTTTCAATCGGTCCTTTTCCATCAATCGGTTCACCAAGAGCATTAACAACACGTCCTAGAAGTGCATCACCTACAGGAACTTGCAACAAACGTCCAAGACGTTTAACGCTCATACCTTCACGAAGTAATTTAGCACGACCAAGAACAACGATACCAACACTGCTCTCCTCAAGATTCATAACAAGACCTTGAGTCCCGTCTTCGAATTCAACCATTTCACCGGCCATAACATTGTTTAGACCGTATACTTGGGCAATGCCATCTCCATATGAGACGATTTTACCGGTTTCATTAATATCTACATTAAGTTCGAAATTGCCAATTCTTTCTTTTATGATTGAACTGATTTCATCTGCTTGTACTTTTGCTACCACTAGTTTCTCCTTTCGCGAGGGTTAAATTGCTTTTAAAATGTGCTCAGTGATTTGAGCATTAAGGCGGCTTTTTGAAAAATCGATTTCAATATTGAGACCATCTACGACAACACGAACACCATCACACTCTGAAGCTACAAACTTCAAAGAAATATTAGCATCCATTTTTGTTCCAAGATCATGAGCAATAGAATCAATTGTCGCTTGATCGATTTTTGAAACGCTGTAAATACGACCGGTATAAACACGCTTGATCGATCCAATTTGACGTTTCAACTCTTTTGCAATGGCTGGTATCAATATTAAACGCCCATTTTCACCCAAAAGTTTAATGAGGTTATTGATTTCACTGCTCTTAGCACTTTCTACCATTCCAAGGATCAAGGTAGTTTTTGCTGAAGAGGCAATATCATTGCTGTTCATAATTTGAAGAAATTTTGAATCATCAAAAGCAGTTGCTAAAACTGCAAAAAGGTCAGAAGTATTATCCAATGACGATGAATCTAAAACACCGACAAGAGATTGAACGTAACGTTTAGCAATCATTTCTTGCTTCATTTACGCCACCTTCTTTTTCAAAATATCCGTCATAGCTTCACTACCCATGCTAGCATCACTAGCAGACATAACTTCACCCATAACTTCGTTAACAACGCTACGTACCATTTGACGTTTCTCAAGATCCATTAATGCATTGCTTTGCTTTTGCATAATGTCAGCATCTTGATCACACTGAGACATAACTTTATCACTCAAAATTTTGCACTCTTTTTTTGTCATCTCACCAAGCTCATTAACAAAGCGTGTTGCTTCATCAATCTTTAGCTCAGCAGCTTCTTTAAGACGTTTTGACTCACGGAGACGCTCTTGCACTTTTTCAAGTTCACTTGCGATACCCGCACTTCGGCCACCAAAATAATTTTTGATAGGCTCAGCCAAAAGATAATAAAGAATACCCACGAATACAAGGAAGTTGACGGTTCGTTGAACTATATCCGTTGAACCCTCGTGTGCCGCATCAGATCCAAAGAGATATGCACTAAGCATTAATACAGTTATTACTATTTTACCCATATACTCTCCTTATATCTGATGAAGCTTAGCAGAAACTGCCGCTTGAAAATTAGGGACTTCTAATCGAAGCGCCCCACTCAATCGTGAACGCTCTTCGGACATCGCCTCTTCGAACTTAGCATACTCTAATGCTAGCTCAGCACGTTTTGCTTCAATTTTGTTACTCGCCAACGCTTTGGCCTGAGCAACAACTTTTTCTCTCATTGCGTGCGCTTCAAGTTTACCATCATTAATAATCTTTTCAGCAGTAGAATGAAATGCAGCAATCTCAGAATCATTGTTACCAACTTCTTCAAGATCTTTTTTAATATCTGCATCTCTTTTTTCCATATAACTGAAAAGAGGTTTATAAAGTAAACTATTTAGAGCGGCAATAAGGACAAGGAAGACAATCAGTGTACTGACTAACAGCATCGGACTTATATCTAACATACCACCTCCTAAAAGTTACGTGATTATACAACTCTTAAATTGAAGGAACAGTTAAACGGAGGGTTTTATGACGAAAGTGTGGATAAAAATGTATCAATTTGCTCATTGTCATCAAATTCGATGGTGAGTTTTGATCCTTTTTTGGATGATTTTAAACCCATTTGTTCTAAAAAGAGCTGTAATCTTTTAAAATCAAGTTCAGCTAATTTATTCATATCATACGAAGGAGCGGTATCGTTCGTTTTGATTTTTTTAACCATTTGTTCGACATCACGAACACTCAACTTTTGTCCTATAATCGAATCAATAATAAGAACTTGCTCTTTTTCTTCTAGGCCTACAACAACTTTTGCATGACCAGCTGATATTTTTCCATCAATCAGAGCTTTTCGACCTTTATCACCTAACTGCAATAAACGAAGCGTATTGGTGATTTGTGCACGACTTTTATGGACAGTACTTGAGAGCTGCTCATGCGTTAATTCATGAATTTCAATCAATTCTTGATAGGCTTGTGCCAAATCAATAGCATTAAGCTCATCACGCTGAATATTTTCGATAAGAGCGTGCTGACGCATTTGCTCATCACTTACCGAAACAATAATTGCTTTTATGGTTTTTAATTTAGCCAATTTACTCGCACGTAGGCGTCGCTCACCTGCAATCAGGATATAGCCATCGAGATCTTCTTTAACTACAATTGGCTGCAAAAGACCATGTATTTTAATCGATTCAGAAAGTTCAGCTAAAGACTCAGAATCAAAATGTTTTCGAGGCTGATAAGGGTTTGGACGAATTTTTGAAAGAGGAAGATCTTCTACTCCCCCTTTTTTAGGAAGTTCATTATCATACGCTTCTTCGATTTCACTGAGCAGCGCCCCTAAACCACGACCTAATGCAGATGCTTTTGCCATAAATACCCTTTACGCGATAATGGCGTATGCCAAATCTTGATACGCGATTGAACCGCTTGATTTTACATCATATAAAATAGCCGGTTTGCCAAAACTTGGTGACTCCGCTAGTTTTACATTGCGAGGAATAACAATAAAATTATCTTCACTTGATTTGAAAAGTTTACTTTGAAAATGTTGGCGTAAATCGGCAAATACTTGACGAGAAAGATTGTTTTGAGCGCTGTACATTGTCGGCAGAAAACCTTTGATCGTCAGTTTTGGATTAATTGTTTTACGTACTAATTTTACGGTATTCAACAACTGAGCCAATCCTTCCAATGCAAAAAATTCACACTGTATTGGGATGATGACCGAATTGGATGCCGAGAGTGCATTGATCGTCATGGGTCCAAGTGCAGGTGGTGAATCGATAATAATATAATCGTAATCATCTTTTACCTGTGCAATAGCTCGTTTTAAAATCAGCTCTCGCCCTTTGGCATTGGCTGCATCATAATACTCTTTTTCAATACCGACAAGACCAATATTTGAAGGAGCAATAAAAAGTTTAGGTAATGCTGTCTTTAGAATAATTTCACGTAATTTTTTTGCCCCTATAAGGACATGATAAATATTAAATTCATAGTTGTTACGGTGATAGCCCAATGAAGTAGTCGCATTGGCTTGAGGATCAGCATCGATCAACAGCACTCTTTTCTCAGCAACGGCTAAGGAAGCGGCTAAATTTACAGCAGTCGTCGTTTTACCAACGCCTCCTTTTTGGTTTGCAATTACAATTACTTCGCTCATCGTAAACTATATATCCTTTGTCCATTGCATTCAAGGGAACCGTCTTCACATAAGACAGCATCATTCAATTCAATTAGTAGATTGTTGGAGTGTGTTGAAAAAGATTTACTTCTTTCAAATTCTAACTGGAATTTACTAAATATCTGCTTCCATGATGGAAAACATTTTAGGCGTAACATATAAAGATTGCTTAACTCTTCAGGAGAAATCTCGATGTCTATCATTGCAAAAGTTTCAGGTGCATTTGTCAAATTAATCCCGACGCCGCAGACAAGGGAATCTCCTACTAAATTAGTAATCAATCCCCCCAGTTTTTGTTCCCCTAAATAAAAATCATTTGGCCATTTCAACCATACTTTTGACCCTAACACTTTCAAAGTTTCTTTGAGAATGGTTGCGAAATAAATAGAAGAAGATTCCAGTTTTAAATCATTAGGTAATGAAGATCGCTTAATGGCAAATGAGATGAAAAAATTTCCCTCTTCACCAATCCAAGTGTTTCCTCGCGAACCTCGTCCTGCAGTTTGTAATGTAGCCCCGACACAAATAGGTGCTTCTAGCCTTTTGCTTTTAAGAGCATCGATAAGATACCCTTGAGTAGAATCAATCTCATCAAGCCAAAGTATTTCCACAAACCAATCGCTTTCCGTTTAAGTATGCTATAGCAGAGGTCTCTTGTTTTGAAGGAGCCTGCAACGTAATCACACGAAGAGATCCTTTCGTACATTGAATTACAATACTTGTGCCGCTAATATCGATGATCTCTCCTGGATTTCCCACGCTCTCATCGTCTTCTAAAGCAAGTGATTTAATCTTTAATCCTGACTCAGTGAATATGCCGGGCCATGGTGTAAAAGCGCGATAACGATTATATATCTCACGAGCATTGTCAAACGTAATCAAACCATCAGTTTTAGAAATTTTTTTACAATGCGACGCTTTTAATTCTTCTTGCACCATAGCAGTTTTTTGATCCCAAGTACGTATCACATCCAGTGTTAAATCACACGCAATGTGAGTCAATCGTATGTATAATGATTCTACCATTTCATCTGGCGCGATAGTCAAACTTGCAACTTTAATAACAGCGCCCGTATCAAGACCTTCATCCATCCACATAGCCGTTACACCGCTTGTTTTATCATCATTCAGAAGTGATTGCTGTATTGGACTGGCTCCACGATAATTAGGAAGTATCGAAGCATGGAGATTAATACACGGTACATAGTCTAAAATTGCTTTGGGTAATATCTGTCCGTACGCCGCTACAATAATCAAATCACACGGAATACTTAGAACTTCTTCAATGGTATCCTGATCTCTCAAACGACTGGGTTGATAAATCGGGATATTTTTTTCTTGCGCCAAAACTTTTACACTAGGCGGAGTCAAGAGTGCTTTACGGCCTACCGGTTTATCCGGCTGCGTATAAACGGCTACCACTTCTACATCATTAGCTTCAACAAGTGTTCTTAAAATTTGAGTTGCATATTCAGGAGTTCCCATAAAAATGATACGTGTCATTAAAGTTCTTTCCCTTTAAATAAACTTCCGCCTTTATGGGAATCTTCCAGTAAAAAAGATCGTACATCACTCAAATCAAACCCGCTTGCCAAAAACATCGAACCACCGCGCTTGAGTAAGAAGTCGGCTGCTTTAAGTTTGGTAACAATTCCGCCTGTTGCAAAATTATGATTGGGCGTCACTTCCATAATAAGTTCTTCATCCGTAATAAACTCAATGCGTGAGCGTACAGCAGCATCATTATGACTTCTAGGATCTTTATCATAATAGGCATCTATATCAGAGAGAATAATGAGCATATCCGCACCAAAATGATGTGCTGCATATGCCGAAAGCTGATCGTTATCTCCCAATACCAATTCCTCGGTTGCTGTTGCATCATTTTCATTGATAATAGGAACAACATTATGAGCCAAAAGAGTTTCAATAGTATCTTTGGCTTTTTGTGACTCTTCTAGAGTATTAAAATTGGCGGCAGTTACTAAAATTTGAGAGGGAATGAGATTATGCTGTTCAAACATTTTGCGGTATTTGTTCATCAATATCGGCTGACCGATAGAAGCAAGAGCTTGTTTATTGGCAAGAATTTTTTTATCAAGTTTCAACTCGGTATAGCCAGCAGCTACTGCACCCGATGAGACCAAAATTACCTCATAACGGGCTTTAAGTTCAGCAATAAAATCAACCAAAGCATGCATACGATCTTTTGCAATACGATTTTGCTCACTTAGAACAGCGCTGCCAACTTTTACAACAAGCCGTTTCATTTGCGCTGTGACACTACCATTTGATAAAGTGCATACGTCAACGGTTTAATATTAAGGGCAATGGCTGAGGAGATAGGGACGATAAAGGCAGGCAATGTTTTATCATAAAAACCTACATCAAAACTCTCTTGCTCATACACAGGATAATCACTGCTAAATCCAAATCGGCTTTTTTTCGCCGCATCCAACTGAACAAGTTTCAAAAACAAATTGGTTTTTTCAATTGCTTCTTCAGTACTCATAGCATCTGCCCGTGTCAATGCAATAGCATAATTACGTTCAGCCAAAAGTGGTGAAAACGCTACTAATTCTTTTTTGAGTGTTTCATATTGATATTCAAGCTCATGATACGACGCTAAATCGATCATAAAGAGCAATGTTTTTGTTCGCTCAATGTGGCGTAAGAATTTTAAACCCAGTCCTTTTCCCTCAGATGCGCCGCCGATAATTCCTGGAATGTCTGCCATAATGTATGAATCGTAATCAATGTTGATTTGACCAAGCTTAGGAGTAAGAGTCGTAAACTCATAGTTTGCCACTTCTGGACGAGCATTCGAAACCGTTGATATAAGCGTTGATTTTCCAACATTAGGAAATCCAACTAACCCAACGTCCGCGATGAGCTTAAGGTCAAGCTTAACGACTCTGACAACTTCAGGTTCGCCCGGTTGTGCATACATAGGTTTTTGATTGGTTGATGATTTAAAGTGAACGTTTCCAAGTCCGCCACGTCCCCCTTCTAAAAAGAGAACTTCTCTTCCATCTTCGAGTAAATCGAGTAACACTTCACCGGTTTCAACGTCTACTACTTGTGTCCCAGGTGGTACTACAACGACAAGTCGTTGTCCCATTCTTCCTGCCATGTTAGAGCCCATACCCGGTTTGCCTTTTTCAGCTTTTAGGTTTTTATTTCCCTGGAAATGCGATAGTGTATGCGTGTTATTATCAACTTTGAAATAAACATCACCGCCTTTTCCACCATCTCCACCGTTTGGTCCGCCTTGGAGGACGTATTTTTCACGTCTGAAACCAACGCATCCTGCGCCGCCCTTACCTGAAGAGAGAGTAAGTTCTACACTGTCATTAAACATCGAATATCCTTTATATAACGCCAAAAGAAACAATTCTATTGGCTGCTCTGGCCTGTACAAGGCGCTGAAAATTGTCTTTATAAGACAGAAATTATTTGCTCAATACCACATTTTGCGAAATAAAACACACTATTAAAAAAATAATATTTTGAAAAAAGCATAAGAATCGAGCATAAAATGCTCGATGGAGGAAATTAAGCGGCAGGTATTACTGAAACTTGTTTGCGTTTTTTGTCTTTGCGCTCGAAAGCAACAACACCGTCAACTAATGCATACAAAGTGTGGTCTTTACCCATACCGATATTTTTACCTGGGTGAACTTTGGTTCCACGTTGACGAATAATAATATTACCCGCACGTACTACTTCACCACCATATTTTTTAACACCGAGTCTACGTCCCGCTGAGTCGCGGTTATTCTGTGTACTACCCTGACCTTTTTTGTGAGCCATGTTGTTCTCCTACTAATTACGCGTTGATCGCAGTGATACGAACGCGTGTGTGATCTCTACGGAAACCACGTTTTACTTTACTGTCTTTACGACGACGTTTTTTGAAAATTACGACTTTACGGTCACGACCTTCATTGATTACTTCAGCCATAACAACAGCACCCTCTACGAATGGAGTACCAGTGCGAAGTTCGCCGCTATTAACAGCTAAAACTTCTTTGATTTCGATGGCAGTTTTAGGATCTAGTCCCATTTTATCGAACAAGAGGATATCGCCCACTTGAACTTTGTACTGTTTACCACCATTTTTAATGATTGCGTACATTAGCATTCCTTACCTATAAGTCTACAAAAGTTGCGAATTATAGCCAAACATTTTTTAAGCTTGGATTAAACAGGATTATCTAGTGAAAGTAAGACCAATAATTTTCCCCACATTCTCCATTATTATTTAAAAACCAACTCTTTTTTAGAATCACAAAGGTATTATTTTACACTAAATTGCTCTAAAAACTCTAAAAAACTTCCTCATCTTAAAAAATTAGTGAGATATTAAACATGACAACACGCAGAGTACCCTTTGGCTGGAATGAGCATCCTAAAAGAAATGCTGTATTTTTAGCTATCTATGTTGAATCGATTTCACCTTGGAAATATTTTAAGGATGATATGCAGCACATAAAATGCCCTGCCCTCATCATGATCGATCGCTGGGATGGACGAATGGGATTTCCAGGAGGGACGGTTGATGAGAATGAATCCCTATTGGATGCCCTTGTACGTGAGGTAAAGGAGGAAATCGGAATTACGATCAAACCCTCTCAAGTCCATCCAATCGCAACGCATGAAAGCCGTATAGTCACTCACTTTTATGGATTAAAAGTTCTCGAAGCAGAATTTTTGCATATTTACTATCATATACTCAATAATTTTTCCCGCTCTATTCTCCTTCATGCATACGAAGAGGGGGACCAATCGCATTTTATGTCGGAAATTACAGGAATTAAAATTGTCCCGCTGATTCAGCACGAAAACAAGGGAATAGTCCATTTTATGAAAAATGCCTTTGCCGGAGCGACGAAAGAGGATCTTGAAGTGCTTTTATCTGAGGTACTAAATATCCGTCTCTAATTTAACTTGACATATTAATAATGGAGAGCTACAATTCCCTCAATTAGTTGCATAGTCAACTATAGGAGAAATTTATGAATCGATGTGAATGCCCAGTTGATGAATCATTAGGCTGCTTGACCAATCATGCTGCTTTTGCGGCGCGTACGTTCTTAACACGACAACTTGCACTTAACGGTATTGATATGACCATCGAGCAGTTTAAGGTGATGGTTGCATTATGGAATGAAAAAAGTGCTACACAACAAACCATTGCCGATTTTGTTGGTAAAGATAAAGCGAGTATAACGCGGCTCATTGTAGGGTTAGAAAAACGTGCATTAATCGCTCGCACCACTGATGCACATGATAAAAGATGTAACCTTGTCACTCTTACGCCACATGGAATTGCATTGGAAAAACCTACTATGGAAACGTTAGCTGGTGCAAATGCATATATCCATAACGACATCGATCCCAACGAACTTGCTATTACTTTACGTGTCTTAAAACAGATGTGCTCTCTTTTAAATTATTCTAAAAATTCACCCAAGGAATCCAAATGAACCGTTTTACCACACTAGCGCTATCCACTGCTTTACTACTCGCACTTGGCGGATGTGAACGCCCTAAAGCTGCCGGTATGGAGAAGCCGCCCGAAGGGCCTGTGCCTGTCACAACTACAGAAGTAAAAACCGGTAATTTCCCCGCTATACTTGAAGCAACCGGACAAACTCAAGCATTTTATACGGTCCAGGTTTTTGCACGAGTTAACGGATATCTCCAAAAAAGAGCATATATCGAAGGCGCACATGTCAATAAAGGGCAAACCCTCTTTACAATCGATCCTTCTGATTTGAAAAACTCCTTAGAGAGTGCAAAAGCTGCATATGAACTTGCAAACGCAAACTACAGCAATGCAAAAGCCGTTTTGAATCGTATCAAACCCTTGGCGCAAGCCAATGCCGCTTCGCAGCAAGATCTTGACAGTGCGACTGCCAATGAGCGTAATGCCGCTGCTGCCGTAATGGGGGCAAAAGCTTCGTTGGAGCAAGCCAAACTCAATCTTAGCTACACCACAATTACATCCCCCATCAGCGGTTTTGTCGATAAATCTAAAATCGATGTCGGTACTTATGTTGCAGCAGGAGCCAATGGACTGCTTACCACGGTCTATCAAACCGATCCAATGTACGTCAACTTTACCTTTAGCGAAAATCAAAAAATTGCACGACAAAATGCTATTTCCAGCGGTAAATTGGAAGCTCCTAAAGATGGAAAATATGAGGTGGAACTCACACTGAGTGATGGAACGACGTTAGTACGAAAAGGAGAAATCAACTTTATCGCACCATTTATCGATTCAACGACTGGAAATATTACCTATCGTGCACTTATCGACAACGCCGATCATAAACTTTTGCCGGGTCAATTTGTCCACGTTAAAGTCAAGGGGATGGAGTGGAAAAATGCCCTTTATATCCCTCAAAAAACATTGTTGACAGGAGACAAAGGGAAGTTTGTTTATGCGATTGAAGCCAATAATACCGTTACCCCTAAACCTGTTATGGCAGGTGAATGGATAGGTGACAACGTCTTAATAGAAGGCGATATCACTGCCGGTCAAAAAATTGCCGCCGATGGGCTTCCTAAACTTAAACCTGGAGCGGAAGTCATTCCGAATACAAAATAATGTTTAGTAAATATTTTATCAATCGACCTGTTCTATCAACTGTTATTGCAATGATTATTATGTTGCTGGGCTTTGTAGCAATCAAAACGTTGCCGATCTCACAGCTTCCTAATCTCACCCCTCCAACGGTCGTGGTGAGCGCACAGTATCCGGGTGCGGATGCACAAACAATCGCGAATACTATCCTCACGCCATTAGAGTCTCAAATCTCCGGTGCTGATGGGCTGATGTATATGTCATCCAAAGCCGCCGCATTACCAGGAAGCGCTACGATTACGTGTACTTTTAACATCGGTGTCAATCAAGATTTAGCCGCAGTAGATGTACAAAATCGGATCAATTCCGTTATAGCACAGCTCCCTCAAACAACCCGTGATCTTGGGGTAAGTGTTCAAAAAAAGACTTCCGACATCTTGTTACTTGTCGCCGTTACTTCTCCAGATGGCAGTTATGATTCGACCCAGATTAGTAACTATATCTCTGCTAATCTTCTCGATGAGATCAAAAAAACTCCGGGAGCCGGACGTTCACAAATTTTCGGCCAACGTGACTATGCGATGCGCATATGGCTCAACCCTGACAAAATGGCTTCTTTGGGTGTGAGCACAACTGATATTGCGAGTGCAATCAAAGACCAAAACATTCAAGTCTCTCCCGGACGTTTAGGACAAGGACCAACAGACGATGCGCAGATGTGGACGATGCAACTCACTTCTAAAGGGCGTTTTTCAACTCCTGAAGAGTTTCAAAATATCATTGTTCGTGCCAAAGGTGACGGCTCAATGCTCCGTCTCAAAGATGTTGCCAGAGTTGAACTCGGAAGCCAAAACTACGAATTTTTCGGACGGGTAAACGGTAAGCCTGCGGCCATGATCGGTATTTTTGCCGATACCAATGCAAATGCACTGGATACCTCTGCCGCCGTCGCCGCTAAAATGGAAAAACTCTCCAAAAAATTTCCGAAAGGAATTGAGTACAACATTCCTTACGACACGACTGACTTCGTCAAGATTTCGATTGAAGAGGTAGTCTTTACTCTTCTAGCCTCTATCCTATTGGTAAGTTTGGTTATTTATCTCTTTTTACAAAGCTCGCGCGCCGCGATGATCCCGATCCTCTCCATCCCGATCTCGCTCACTGGTGCTTTTATCGGAATGTACCTTTTAGGCTATTCGATCAATACCCTCACCCTCTTCGGGCTGGTTCTCGCCATCGGTATTGTCGTGGATGATGCCATCGTCGTTATCGAAAACATGGAGAGGATACTCCAGCATGAGAAACTCTCTCCTCGCGAAGCAGCTATCAAAGCCATGAGCCAAATCTCCGGCCCAGTCGTAGCGATCGTCCTCGTTATGTGTGCTGTTTTTGTTCCTGCCACTTTCCTTGGGGGAATGACGGGACAGCTCTATAAACAATTTGCCGCAACAATTGCGATTTCCGTCGTATTTTCAGGCTTTATGGCGTTGACTTTTGCTCCTGCAATCGGTGCACTCATTCTTAGACACCATGAAAATGAACCTGCCCGTTTTTTCCGCTGGTTTAACCGTGTTTTTGCTAAAATGACCGACAATTATGTCCGCCGTTCGGGATGGATGATTCGTAAATCGTTTATATTTTTCATCATTTATTTATCAACTTACTTCTTTATCGGATTTTTTCATAAAACTCTGCCTAGTGCCTTTTTACCAATGGAAGACCAAGGGTATTTCATTACGAGCGTTAACCTCCCTGATGGTGCTACTGCCAATCGAACGTTAGAGGTAGTAAAACAAGTCGAAGCTATTTTAAGTAAACAAGACGGAGTGTATAAATACACCGCCATTACAGGACTTAATATCCTTACCTTCTCTCAAGAGCCTAATTCAGCGGTTATCTTCACCCGACTTAAACCTTGGGATGAGCGAACTACGAAGGAGCTAAAAGTATTTGGTATTCTCGGAACCTTAGGACCAAAACTGGGCAGTATCAAAGAAGCGAAAGTATTTGCTATGCCGCCACCGCCGATACGGGGTATGGGACCATCGGATATGTTCAGCTTGCGCCTGCTCCAACCTGGAGACAACGATTTTAACAAACTGGCACAAGCAACCAATGCTTTTGTCGGTGAACTTCGCAACGATCCAAGCATTAAAAACCCGATGAGCACGATGAACATCAATACTCCTACTCTGAGCGTCGAAGTGGATCGTGAGAAAGCAAAAATGATGGGTCTTGCTATCAGTGATGTATTCCAAACACTTCAAGCAACGATAGGAAGCATGTACGTCAACCAGTTCGATAAAAACGGTAAAACCTACTGGGTGCAGATGCAATCTGATTCGCCGTACCGCGCCACTCCCGAAGATATCGGTAGAGCATGGGTTCGCTCATCCGCTGGGCAGCTCGTTCCACTTTCTTCTGTGGTACATGTGAGCATGTCAAGCGCGCCATCATCCATTGAACATTTTAATGGTGTTCTCAGTACTACAGTCATGGGTTCTCCCGCACCTGGATACAGTTCCGGTGATTTGATTAAGATTTTGGAAGCGAAAGGGGATTCTGTTTTACCGGCAAGTGTTACTTACGATTGGGACGGTTTATATCTCCAAGAAAAACTGGTCGGCTCTAAAGCACTTATGATTATGGCATTTGCCTTGGTTTTGGTTTATTTGATTCTTGCGGCATTGTATGAGCGCTGGACATTACCAATTTCGATCATGCTTGCGGTCCCATATGGTATTATGGGAGCCTACACCGTAGTATGGCTGATTCCATTTTTAAATAACAACGTCTTCTTCCAAATCGGATTACTAACCCTCATAGCCCTCTCGGCAAAAAATGCGATTTTAGTTGTCGAGTTTGCCGAAGAACAGCGACAAATGGGAAAAAGTATTTACGATTCAGCGATGGAAGCAGCACGATTGCGTTACCGTCCGATGATGATGACCTCGTTCGCCTTTTTGGCGGGAATGTTACCTCTCATATTCAGTTCCGGTGCCGGCGCTATGGGACGATTCTCGATCGGTGTTGCAATGTTTGGCGGTATGTTAGCTGCAACGTTTATCGAGCGGTATTTCATCCCTTTCTTGTATTATTGGGTTTCAACCATTAAAGAGAAAATTGCCCCAGAAAAAGGAGTTATTCATGAATAGATATCCTATCTACGGATCTCTGGTCCTTACTGCTTTATTAGTGAGCGGATGCGCTATAGGTCCAGACTACGTACGTCCTGATGTTCCCGTACCGGAAACCTTTCTTCATACGGATATCAATAAAACAGCTCAGCAAAATATTAACCTGCAATGGTGGAAAAGCTTCAACGATGCTTCTCTTACCCACTATGTTAACGAAGCACTATTAGCTAACTATGATCTTCAAGCATCCCAAGCTTCAGTTGATGCATTACTGGGTAAATTTGATCAGGCGAAATCGTATCTCTACCCTCAAATCAACGCCAATGGCTCTTTGGATCGTAAAGGAGTAGAAAATGCTTCTAGCGGTGGAGTTAACTTACATGAGGGAATCACATCTACCTATGCCGGATCACTGTCATTAGCTAGTTATGAGATTGATCTATTTGGAAAAGTACGTCGTGCAAATGAAGCTGCTCGCGCGACACTTCTCTCGAGTGAATATGCATCACAAACACTCAAGCTTTCCATAGCATCTAATGTTGCAGCATCTTATATGAAACTTTCATCCCTGCAGGGACAAATCGATTTAGCAAATGAAAATGTTAATTTAACGAAGGATATTTTAAAATTTAATGAGCTCAAATACAAACATGGCGTTATAGCCGAAACCGTTTTGTTACAATCCTTATCTGAAGTAGAAAGTGCAAAAGCAACTTTATCTGGGCTCGAATCTTCAAAAATCACTGAAGAATCGACATTCAATATTCTCTTAGGCCGTAATCCTTCTGCAGTTAATACATCTCCATTAAACTCAATTGTTGTCCCAGAAATTCCGAATACTTTACCGGCTAGTATCTTAACCAATCGTCCCGACATCGCATCTGCAGAACAAAATCTCATTGCAGCCAATGCTCAAATCGGAGTAGCCCGTGCCGCGTATTTTCCAAGCATTAAATTAACAGGAATGTTAGGGGTTCAAAGCCTTGACCTTAATAACTTTGTCTCGAATCCAGCACGTATATGGGACATTGCTCCATCAATCAGCATCCCTATATTTTCCGCCGGTCGTATTGCAGGTGAGATTAAAACTGCCGAAGCCGATCACAACCAAACTCTTGCAGTCTATAAAAAGAGTATTGTAAATGCTTTTAATGATACCGACAACGCTATAGGGCAAACGACTAAAGCAAAAGAGCAAGTCACCTACCAAGGTGCACGCACCAATGCAATCCAAAAAGCACTCTTACAAAGTAAACTACGTTATAACGTTGGAACTATTAGCTACAGTGATATGCTGCTTGTTCAGCAACAATGGCTCCAAGCTTCTCAACAATTTCTAATTGCCAAACAAAATGCTCTTATAACCACGATCTCTCTTTACAAGGCATTAGGAGGTGGCTGGAATGAAGAACAAACTCCTCCGCTGCCAAATTTACTTCCGGCAGGACGTTAACTATCGCTCAAAAGAGCGATAGCATCGATTTCAACCAATGCGTTTTTAGGAAGTGTTTTAACAGCAACCGTAGAACGAGCAGGTTTATGATCCCCAAATGCAGCTGCGTACAATTCATTAACAGCACCAAAATCATTCATGTCATCTAAAAATATCGTTGTCTTAATAACTTTATCCAAAGAGCTTCCTGCTGCTTCCAAAACGGCCTTTAAATTAGCCAATACTTGCGCACACTGCTCTTTGACATCACCAGTAAGCATTTCACCGCTGGGAGTGAGAGCAATTTGACCGGAAGTAAATACCATACCATTTGCAATCATCGCTTGAGAATAGGGTCCGATTGCTGCAGGAGCATTGGGTGTTTGAACATTTTTCATACGTAAACCTTTATTTTTTGTATTTTTGTATCGCATCATCTAAAATGGAGTTGTAATCTTCTGTACCCCAAAATCCAGGCATTGAATACAGTACTTTACCATTACGAGGATCGACAAAATAACTCATCGGAACCATTTTTGCAGTTAGATTTTTAGGATAAATACTTTTGTCTTTCGTTACATTAACAACCTGAAATGAGGTATTAATACGCGATACAATTTCATCATCTTGCAGTGTAGTAGATTCAAGTTTTCGACACCAACGACACGTTTCACTCGTAATAAGCACCATCAGAGGTTTTCCCTCTTTTTTAGCTTTGACAAGAGCTTGCTCGTAAGAGCTATTCCACATAATATCTGCACCAAACATGCTTATAGCTAACAAACACAGTGCTAATAATTTTTTCATTATTTTCCTTTAACGATCACTATTTTATCAAAATCGTTTTATTAATAAACTAAAGACTTTATACAAGTCTTTAACTTCAACAACAGATGTCCGTTCATTAGGAGCATGAATCGTGTCATTTATCACACCAAATTCAATCACATCTATCCCATAAGATGCCACAAAACGCGCATCTGATGTTCCCCCAGCAGTTGAATGTTTTGGAATGATCGCACGCACTTCTTGTATACAGTTGCTCAATGTTCGAACAATATGCGTATTGGCATCCGTTACAAATGGAATAGCAGATTGATCGAGAGTCAGTGTGTAATCTAGCCCTTGGCACTGTTGTGCGATGAATATTTCTATCTTTTTCTGGTCCGTTTTAGTCGAATTACGAACATTAAACATCATTTTAAGCTTTCCAGGAGAAACATTAGTGGTCTCGATGCCGGAGCGGATGTCGGTAACAACCAACTGGGATGGAGCGAAATACGTATCTCCTTCGTCCAAAAAAGCTCCTGCGATGTTGGCTAAAATAGGTGCAATCTGGTGAATAGGATTGATCGCTTTTTCAGGATAAGCAGCATGTCCTTGTCTTCCATGTAATTCTAAAATTCCATTAATAGATCCACGCCGCCCTACTTTTATTGCATCTCCAAATACCGATTCACATGTCGGTTCAGCCACGATTACAACATCCGGAAGAAGACTATGTTCTTTTAAATATTTGAGTACTTCTGCCGTTCCAAACTTCGCCGGTCCTTCTTCGTCAGAGGTTAGTAAAAGCGATAATGTTCCATTAAATTCTTTTACCTCTTTAACGGCTTGAACAAATGCACTAACCCCGCTTTTCATATCCTGCGCACCGCGTCCATAAATATATCCATCTATTTCAGTTGCCGCAAAAGGATCGCTATCCCACCCATCACCAGCCGGAACCACATCGACGTGCCCTGCGAAACAAAGATGTTTTCCTTCTCCAAAATAACGATATGCAAAAAGATTTTTAACCCCTTCTGCATCAACGCGAATACAAGTAAACCCTTCCAAATAATTTTCAATAAATTCAAGTATTCCCCCATCATCAGGAGTTTGACTTTTTGAGCTGATGAATTGTTTAAAAAGTTCGATAACGTCCAAAATTTATCCTTACATTGTCTGTTTCATAATAGTGTTATTATAAACCCTTCCCTATTGATTTTGCCTTTGATACACAAAAATGAGATAAATATGATTGTTTAAAGAAATTTATTTTTTGATTTGGTTATACTTATATTTTAAAATTAGATTTTTACGCCCTAAGGATTTTAATAATGAAACGCCCTGCCCCCGTGAATGAAGAAGTGCTTTTTGATGGACGAAGCCTCATATCCGAAACGGATACCAAAGGAATCATCACTTTTGTAAACCGCAAATTTACTGAAATGACCCTCTACAGCAAAGAAGAAGCAATAGGTCAGCCTCACAGTTTACTACGTCATCCGGATATGCCCAAAGCCGCTTTTGCTGGAATGTGGAAGATCATTGAAAGTGGAAAGACATGGGAAGGATATGTCAAAAACCTTCGAAAAGATGGAAAATACTACTGGGTTGTGGTAAATATTGTCCCAAAACTTGATATTGAAGGTGGAGTTGTTGGTTACATTGCTTCTCGTAAAATGCCTGATCGCAGCCGCCTTAAAACCATAATCAATCAATATCAGCAAATGATAGAAGAGGAAAACTAGTTTTCCTCTTTTAACAAAATAGAAATATCATTCATGGCAAGAAAAAGCTGTTCTTTCGTTTCAAACTTTAATTCTATACGATTAACAGGGACTTCTCCCACTGGGTCAAAATCACAAATCAAAACATATGCTTCAAGAAAAATTTTATCCTCTTTCATCTGTGCCCATTCCAGTGATACCGATGCACTTTCTCCTCCGGCACTAATAAGTGCTGCCGGATAGAGGCGTGTTACTTTTGCAAGATCGATTTCATATTCTTCATGTTTGTATATCATTGATTTCCAATCTCTTTTAAACTGTAATGTGCGCGAATCCATGTGTAATAAAGAGCCGCAATACCAAAAGCACTTCCTAAAAGTGAAGCAATAACCCCAAGCCCAAACTGTTGATCCACTAAAAAACCAATGAGCAAGGACACCAGCCCTCCCGTCGCTAAAAAGATCATATCATTATAGGCAACCACTCGCCCATAATAATCATAATGGGTATGTTCCTGCAAAAGAGTGTACGTATACGACCACAATGTAGTGGTCACCAATCCAACTAGCACTGATGCCACTAAAGATAAATAAAAATGTTCAATGACAATCCCCCAGAAAATGATTGCAAGAGCTTCCGCAATCAGCAAAAATTTGAGCCGATGAAGATTAACCCATTCTCCTAGTAATAACGGCCCAACTGTTAGGCCAATGGCTCGAAAGGCATTCACTAACCCAATTCCAAGAGATACTGCTACTACACTGGAGTAATAATGCTCCACACTAAGAACGACCAGGGCATCAAATGCCGTAAAACCAACCACTGCGTGCAGTAGCATTAGATGCATCACTATTGGCTCACGTTGAATATAGCGAAAAGCGTCACCCATCATTGTCAAAAAGCGTTCACTATTTTTCTTTATTTCAATCTCAATTTTCAGCATAAGAACGAGGCTTAGAACCACTAAAAAAAGTAATGCATCCAATAAAAAGGCATACGTAGTTCCAATATAATAAACCACAGCACCCCCAAGTGCCATTCCAAACGTATATGAAAAAGACCAAATAATTGAGTGAATTTCATTAGCATACTGCAAGGCTTTACCTTCAACAATTTTTGGCAATAAGGACATTTCAACCGTAAATTGGAAACTTGCAGCCCCCATGCGAATAAATACAAGCAAATACAACCACCCAAGCTTGGAAACATCATCAATACTAATTAGCAACACCGTAGCCACAATTTCCGTAATGGTCAAAAAAATCATCAGTTTTTTAGGAGAAATTCGATCAATAATCACCCCGCTCAAAGGTGCTTGCAGTACTCCAGCAAAAAAATGAAGTGCTGCTACAAAAGCAATCGTTGATGCATTGACGTGCAATTGAATCAGTAAAGTGTAAATAGCTACATTGCTAAACCATGCACCAAAATAAGCGATAAGTTGAATAAGCGACAGTCGAGCCAGCAACGGTTCTAGCGCTAAAAGATTCCAATAACGTTTCATAAACGTAAGAGTATCACAGTAGAATCAATTTGGAATTAAAGTTTTTATTTTTTAGGGCGATTTAGTGTGTAGCAAAAAATGCTTTATAAAAAAAGCCCAAGGAGTATTACCATGGAAGTGTTACAATCAACCGCAAAAATGCAACAATCCCAAATGAGCACACCAAAAGTCGCACAAGCACCACAATCTCAAAGTGTTCAAGAGATTCAAAAAGCGCAAATTCATCAAGAGAAAGTCGCGCAAAAAGAAACTGACGCTAAAACAGAAAAAGTAGGCTCTCAAGAGCAAATGGATAAACTCATCAGCCAGTTAAACCATTCACTGGATCCTTTTAATACATCATTACGTTTTGGTTTTGATAACACTTCTAAAGATTTTTACGTATCCGTTGTTGATACTCAAAGTAATCGTATGTTAAGACGTTTTCCACTTGAGCAAGCAGAACAACTATTACCTAAAATGCAAGAAGTTACAGGATTACTTTTCGACCATAAAGGCTAAGCAGCACTTTTTCAGAACCATATTTTCAAATATTCAAGGAAACCAATATGTACAATAATAATTTAGCCTACAATACTTATACCCAAAATAATGTCGGAGTAGAATCACCTGAAAAATTAATTCAAATGATGTACGAGGGGATTTTACGCTTCAACATGCAAGCGAAACGTTCTATTAATGAAGGAGACATTGAGCGACGAACCTATTGGATTAATCGTTCAAATGCTGTATTTGCGGAACTTATTAATGTTCTTGACTATAGACAAGGCGATATTTCACATTATCTTGCCGGACTTTATCATTATCAGTTGCGACTGTTAATTGAGGCGAATATTCAAAACGATTCTGGAAAACTTGATGAAGTTAATCGTGTTATAAAAGGGCTGCTAGAAGCATGGAGAGAAAATGTCACCATGGCTCAATGATCTTAAAAAAGCGATCATTCTCCAAGATGTCCAAAAACTTGATTCATTATTAGATCAAGCACCTAAATTTACTTCTCTCCTTGATATGGAAGAGGCAGCTTATCTTCTTCTTAATGCTAAAACATTTTTGGAGAGTGAACGCTCATCAACCCTTCATTCCCTCTCACAACTCAAAAATACCATTGAGTTTCTAAAAGCTACTGAAAATATATCTGCTTCTTCTATCAATCTCAAACTTTAACCGTTATCTCATCTATTTTTTGCTAGAATCGCCCCATTTACTTCACGAATGTGGAAAATATACTCATAGGATAGAATGATGAAAAAAGAGGTTAAAAAAGTCGTACTCGCGTATTCAGGTGGTTTGGATACCAGCGTTATCCTCAAATGGCTTCAAGATGAATACAAATGTGAGGTTGTTACATTTACTGCTGATATTGGCCAAGGTGAAGAAGTAGAACCGGCCCGCGCAAAAGCAATTAGTCTCGGTATCAAACCGGAGAATATCTACATCGAAGATCTCCGTGAAGAATTTGTCCGCGATTACGTATTTCCAATGTTTCGTGCTAACGCTATCTATGAGGGAGAATACCTTCTTGGGACGTCTATCGCACGTCCACTAATTGCTAAACGCCAAGCAGAAATTGCTCGTATTACTGGAGCAGACGCCGTTAGTCATGGCGCAACAGGAAAAGGGAATGATCAAGTCCGTTTTGAAATGGGATACTTAGGACAAAATAGTGCTTTAACTATCATTGCACCATGGCGAGAATGGGAGCTTAATTCACGAGAAAAACTCCTAGCCTATGCAGCAGAGCATGGCATTAAAATTGAAATGAGCGGAACGAAGTCGCCCTATTCCATGGATGCCAATCTCTTACATATTTCGTATGAAGGTGGAATACTCGAAGATCCGGCATCTGAACCTGAAGAGAGCATGTGGCGTTGGACAACTTCTCCAGAAAATGCCCCTGATGAGAGTGAATACATTGAAATTGGCTACGAAAAAGGTGATCCAATTACCCTAAATGGCAAATCTCTCTCTCCGGCTGTAATGCTAGAACAGCTCAATATCATTGCAGGTCGTCATGGAATCGGACGCGCTGATATTGTTGAAAATCGTTTTGTAGGAATGAAAAGCCGTGGATGCTATGAAACACCAGGTGGGACTGTAATGCTCAAAGCTCACCGTGCTATCGAATCTTTAACCTTGGATCGTGAAGAAGCACACCTAAAAGACGAGCTTATGCCACGCTATGCAAAACTTATTTATAATGGTTTTTGGTTTGCACCAGAGCGTGAAATGCTACAAGCCGCTATCGATAAAACTCAGCAAAATGTTCGTGGAACCGTTCGTTTGAAACTCTACAAAGGTAATATAATGGTGGTTGGACGCAGCTCTGACATTTCTCTTTTTAACCCTGAGTACTGTACTTTTGAAGAAGATTCTGTTTATGACCAAAAAGATGCAGGAGGGTTTATTAAACTCAATGCATTGCGCTTCATTATCGCTGGAAAAGCACGGAAAAACAAATAATAAAGGATAAAAAATGAGCATTATCAAAATCGATATGAATTCGCCTGAGTTTCAGGCTGAACTTGAAAAAACGATTAAATTTACAGATAAAGTAGTCAAACAGTTTAATTGGGTTTATAATCCTCATTCTGAAATTAATGAGGGGGTTCAAATGGGACTCGCTCGTAATAAAATGATGTACAACAAGCGATTTTGTCCTTGTTATATGGTTGAAGAAATTGATGGTGTTTATAAAAGCAGTGACAATAGACTTTGTCCTTGTACCCCAGCTATTGAAAAAGAAATCCCTGAAGATGGTGTCTGTCACTGTCAAATCTTCTGTACGCCAGAATACGCAGCATCTTTAATGAAATCTGAAGAGATTGAAACCGTTGCCCATCAACATTCACGAGGTCTAACAACAGAAGAATGCGAATTTTTACTTCAAAAACGTAATATTGATTCAGATGAACTAATCTCACTCTTTGAAGCGCGCGAACTTGGAATGGTAACGTTTAAACTCGTTGATGTACGCGAATGGATGGAATGGAAATCAGGACGTATTGAAGGAGCTGATGTTCTAATCCCTACCAGCAGTTTTTTTCAAACTCTTAATGAAGCTGAACTAAAAAACGATGATAACATTATTGTCTACTGCCACGTTGGTAGTCGAAGTGCTCACTGTCAACGTATCTTAACTGATATGGGTTTCACAAAAGTGTCCAACCTCGCTCACGGAATTGTCAGTTTTAACGGCAAAATTATCCGCGGCTAAGCATTTTCGTTTCTTTCGAAACAAAGTTTAGTGCACTAGCGGTTATAGTGAAGCCTAATGGATTCTATTTCTTAGGCGTTCAAAATTGAAGGTATCATTATGAAAGTATTATTAAGTAAAGACGTCAAAGGTGTCGGTAAAGCTGGCGAAATCAAAGAAGTAGCAGATGGCTACGGCAAAAATTTTCTTATCGGAAAAGGGCTTGCACTTCTTGCAACGAACGAAGTATTAAAAAAATACGAGTCCGATCAGCGTAAAAAAACGGCACATGAAGCTGCCGAAATTGAACGCTTAAATGCCATCAAAGCAACACTAGCCGAGATTAAAGTAGTCATCAAGAAAAAACTTGGTGATACAGGACATCTTTTTGGCTCCGTAACAAAAGAGGAAATTGCTCAAGCATTACAGGACCAACACACAATAGAGATCGATAAAAAAGAGTTGGATGCAAAACATGGAATTAAAACCGTTGGATTGCATGACTTAGACCTTAAGCTTGGGCATGGAATTCATGCAACATTGCATCTTGAAATTCAGGGCCTTTCGTGAGTAAAGCAGGGTTTGTAGCTCTTATCGGGCGACCTAATGCGGGTAAAAGCACCATGATGAACTGGATACTGGGAGAAAAAATTGCCCTTGTAAGCCAAAAGGCAAATGCTACACGTAAACGCTCGAATGCAATTGTCATGCATAATGACGATCAAATTATTTTTGTAGATACACCTGGACTGCACCAGGCCGAAAAGCTTCTCAATCAATACATGCTAGAAGAAGCTCTCAAAGCAATTGGTGATTGTGATATTGTTGTTTACTTAGCACCCGCATCCGATAAAACGAGCTATTATGAGAAATTTTTAGAAATTAATGGAAACAAACGCAAACACATAATCGTTCTCAGTAAAATCGATCAAATTTCTCAAGGTGATTTACTGAAAAAAATTGGCGAGTACAATCAATACAGTGATAAATTTGAAGCCCTTATTCCTATGTCAGTTACTAAGAATGTAGGAAAAGAGGATTTACTTAATACGATTATTAAGCATCTAAATGAATCACCCTATCTCTATGATCCTGAAAACATTACAACAGAAATGATACGTACCATATACAAAGAATTTATTCGTGAAGCGATTTTCGATAATATTAGTGATGAAATTCCTTATGAATCTGACGTGTTAATTGATAAAATCGATGAAGACTCTCCAACAGAACATATTCGAGCCACTATTATTGTTGAAAAAGAGTCCCAAAAAGGGATTATTATTGGTAAGGGAGGCGTTGCCATTAAGCGCATCGGCAAAAATGCCCGTGAGAAAATTGAGCGTCTTTCCACGAAACCCGTTTATCTTGAACTTTTTGTATCCGTCAAAAAAGGGTGGACTACCGATAAAAAGTTCTTAAGTGATTTAGGATACGAATGGTAAAAAAACTTTTATTACTTCCATTTTTCATGACTTCTCTTTTTGCAGGTGAAGTGATGGATTTATATCGTAGTGGAGGAATGAATGCTATCGCCAAAGAAATCGATCACGGACTCGGTGATTCAAGCTTCTGGAATTCAAAGATTTTAAATAAAGATCTTAAATTTGGTTACTATGAAGCTACAGATACGCTTCTTGTATGCGAAAAAGATCAACCTACACTAAGTCTCTATCGTAAAGAGAACAAAGGTAAACATGAGCGCTTTGCTCTTTTAAAAACCATTCCCGCATTTACAGGAAAATATGAAGGTGATAAATTAAGTGCCGGAGATCGACGTACTCCTATAGGTATTTATTCACTCACCCAAAAGCTATTGACTGTCGATCCTTTCTACGGACCGATGGCGTTTGTCACTTCTTATCCCAATTTATACGACCGTATTCGAGGAAAAAGTGGTGATGGAATTTGGATACATGGACAACCTGCTTCTGGTGATCGAGATAACTTTACCAAAGGATGCATTGTTATTGACAACAACGAACTAACCAGCCTAGACCAAAAGATTGATTACAAAAATACTCTACTTGTTATTGATACTAAACCAAAAGAAAATTTAAACGTTCCCTATGCAACGATTATTGCACAACTCTACCAATGGCGATATGCATGGAAATATAACGATTTTCAAACCTATCTCTCCTTTTATGATACCACTTTTATCCGTTACGACGGAATGGAGTATTACGATTTTAAAAATTATAAACAGCGTATTTTTGATAAAAAAGAATCAAAAGAAATTCTTCTTTCCAATCTAAATATCATTCCTTACCCTGGTGAGCGCCAAAATCTTTTTATGGTCACATTTGATGAAGTTTATACTAGCAACAATCATACATTCACCGGACCTAAAACATTAATGCTCCTGCTCAATACAGATCAATCTATTTCCATTGTTTCAGAGATTTGATATGAAAGTAATACTATTTATTCTTTATTTTGTATCGTTTTCTTATGCTCTTCCCTTTTCACTTATAAAACACGAAACATCTACAAATTATGGACCAACGCTTTTAGTTATAGGTGGAATTCATGGAAATGAACCTGGAAGTTATTTTGCAGCATCCATTCTTTCCCAATATTACACCATTAATAAAGGAAATCTTTGGATTGTTCCTAACCTAAATGCTCTTAGCATTGCGATGAACAGTCGTGGTATTAATGGAGATATGAATCGAAAATTTGCAGATATAAATACAAGCGATCCTGATCTCAACATCATTAAAGAGATAAAAAAAATCATAACTGATCCAAAAGTTGATCTTATTTTAAATTTGCATGATGGTCATGGTTTTTATAGAAAAGACTACCAGAATACTATTTTCAACCCAGGAGCATGGGGACAAACATGTGTTATTGACCAAGAATCACTCGATGGTGATCACCAATATAAAAATTTAGACAAAATTGCGTTAGCAGTCCAACAAGAAGTAAATGGGAATCTCATTGAAAATCATCACTGTTTCGCTATACGTAATACTAACACCCGTTTTGATGATGAAGCAATGAAGCACTCCCTCACTTTCTTTGCTATTAATCAGAATAAACCAGCCTTTGCAATCGAAACGAGTAAAAATCTTCCTACACTTAATGAAAAAGTTTTTTACCAACTTCGCGCAATAGAAGGCTATATGCGCTATATGGGAATTTCTTATTCAAGATCTTTTGATTTAAACAGTGAAAATCTTAAAAATATTTTAGAATGTGACGGAAATGTTACAATTAATAACACATCTAGTCTAAATCTTGAAAACTTAAGAAATGAATTAAGTTTCATTCCGTTACAATCAGACAGTAACAACTTTAATTTTTCTCATCCATTAGGTTTTGCAGTAAAAAAAAATGATAAGTATGATCTTTATGTTGGTAATAAAAAAACAAGTTCACTAACACCTAGTTTTCACGAAGCAGGTGTTTATGATGAAAATATTACCATTGAAGTTGATAACAATCAAAAAAATATCGCTTTTGCTACAGAATTTTTAGTAACTGCCGATTTTAAGGTTATACTTCATAATAAAGATATTCGAGTAAACATAATCGGTTATTCGCCTAAAAAAGGGATAAATGAGGCTAACGTGCGTGTTAGCATGGATGATTTAGATCCTAAATATTCACTCGATCGAGACCATCAGGTTTATCGAGTTGAATTTTATAGAGGTAACCGTTTTTGTGGGATGATTCTCGCACATTTTAAACAGGACACGAAATGAGCATACAACATACATTTTCTACCATCCTATCTGCCAATCCGTACCGAAAAGATTTTTATCTTAGTACGCTTAATAGCATTACGGATATTGCATCCCCTTCCTTTTCAAAAGAACAGTATGCCATTTCTTTTTTAAACACAAAAGGATTTATTTCTGCACTGGTTGGAATTAGTAAAAATGTCCCGGATGATGATATATATGACGCTTTAGAAAATAAGGTATATGAAGAACTTGCTCTAGATATGGCAGTTGAATACCAAATTCAATATGTTGAAGCCGTCAATCATATCAGTGATAGTGAACGCTTTTTTCATATTTTTGTCGTTGATCCTCTTTTATTAACACAGGAATTTGCCTCCATTGTTAATGACATAAAGTATATTGATCAAATTGTACCTGTAGCATTATTGCTTAAATCACTGTATGTGAAAAATTTCATTGAATCTAATGGTGCTCATGGATTTATCTATTTTCAAGAAAATGATGCTTTTTTTGCTGTTTACAATGAGCAAGAGTTTATTTATACTAAATCACTAAAATATTCACTTAAACAAATGCATGAACGTTTTTGCGAATTACTAGGTGAACCAATTGAGTTATTAAGTTTTCAAAATATTCTTGCAACTCAGGGATTAAATGTCAATAGTCCGGAATATCAAAAGAATTTACTTAAACTTTTTGGTGAAATTTTTCTTCATGTTAACGATGTCATTACTTATTCAAAGCGAGCTTTCGAAATCAAACAATTCGAATCCATTTATATTGGAGCGTCTGTAGGTGAAATCAACGGCTTAGATGAATATGCTCAAACCTATCTTGGACTAAAAGTACAACCCTTTAATTTTGATTTTGGATTCAATACACAAGAAAAGAACGTTGATCAAATTCATCAACTTATGCATTTATATGCTCGGCTTGAATCCAATGAGCGATATGAGTGTAATTTTACAATTTTTCATAGACCTCCTCCATTTGCAAAACGTGATAGTGGAAAACTCATACTTGTAACCGCTGCCGCATTAGCAGCCGCACTTCTTTATCCAGGAACCTACTGGGGACTTTCTTATGTTGAAGAGTTTCATTATGCCCTTATGAATCAAGAATATGAGCAAGTTCATATTGATAAAACAACTCGTGAAGCCACTGTAAATCTGAAGCTAGCCACTAAAAGTACCGCTCAAGGACTTCTAGACGAGCAAAAGGCTTCCTATAAACAAAAACAAGATACTCTTTCTCAAGTTCATGAGAAAAAAGTAAATTATCCGATGAAAGCAAAAATTATTGCTGACTTTTCGCGTAGTTTTAATCAATATAGAGTTAAATTAAATTCATTGGGATATTCAGAAATAGTAAATGAAGAAAACAATATTTCAAGTAAAACTTTTTGCTTTATACTTAGCGCTAAAAATACACAAGATATTACTGCTTTACTAAAATATTTAACTGCGACAAAAAAAGACACCTATGATTTTGATCTAAAATTAATCTCATATGATGGCAATAATACAGGCTATCTCAGTGAACTTAAGGCGGTACTTAAATGACATTAAATATTGAGAATTATCTTTACAGTCTTGATCATACATTATCGCTCAAAAGTGAACGCGATAAGATGATGCTATATGGGATGATATTTGCTGGACTTTTTGCTTTCTCTTATCTACTTTTTTGGGATAGTTCTGAAGCAGATTTTAAAACTTCTCATGAAAAAGCAATCGCTATGGAGAGTGATCTAAATAATGACAAACAATATCTAGAAGCCAATCCACCTGAGCGCATTACTCAAATTGAACAAGAGACCAAAGTCATTGAATTAGAGTATCAACATTACATTCAATATAATACTTACATCAAAGATAGATTGGAACAAATTTCTTCTCTCTATTATGATGAAGTTATTTGGGGAGCTTATTTGGATTCAATTTCCAAATATGCAAGAGCATATAATGTTAAATTAACTCAGTTTGGCAATACTTTAACAACTGACAATAGCTCTTTTGGACACGTCTTAGATATCTCGATTTCTTCTGATGCTCCGTTCAAAAATACTCTCAAATTTATTAATGCTCTTGAGCAAAGCACCCTTGTTGTTGATCTTCATGATATGAATATGACAGCAGATACTAAACTTAAAAGTGAGCTTAATATTTCAGTATGGGGGATTGTACGACAATGAAAATATTTGCCTTAATATCCTTAATTATTTCGCTAACACTATGTGCCAATAATGAAATAAACTCACCGATGGTACTTCCAAGTACTGGAAATGTAACGGTTTTACAACCCGAAAATGATAAAGAGCTACTGTGGGTAGATGAACAGATCAAAGCAATTGTACCCTCTCGCGTTGGAATTGCGGATGGATTTATAAATTCTCTCATCGATCCTATTAGATATATAGCGCCAACACGTCTACCTAGTAAAAACAGCGGATCTGTGCTTCTTGCTCCACCAAAATTAGGGAGTATGTCACTGATTCCAGCCATACAAAAAGTCATAGAAGAGCCTCTACGCTTACAAGCAGTTATGAATAAGTCAGCACTTATTAATGGTAAATGGTACAAATTAAACGACACAGTACGCAGTTATAATTTAGCTGAAATAAAGCAAGGTTCCGTGTTATTAAGTGGGAAAAAGAGTCAGCCTTTGATTTTATTTCTTAGTAAATCCAACAACAACATCACCATAAATACAAAATAGGACAGCAAGATGAAATTAGTATTTAAACCCACTACGCGAGCATTCTTATTATCAGTCACTACAGCTGCTTTACTGGCAACTCCTTTGAGTGCAGATTGCACCTATGAACTCTTTAACATAGCCTCAGTTAAAGGAACTAGCGTCGGTGAGTTCATTGACCAAATCAGTGATGAATGCGGGATGAGTGTTATTGTCGCAGATTCCGAGGCTGAAAACATTCTCAAAAAACAGATGAATAAAACCTATCTAAAAAATCTGACTATTAACGAAGTGTTGGATCTTATCATCAAAGAAAATGATTTACAATATACCTTGCAAAACAATGTTTTAAAAATTACTTATCTTACAACTAAAACTTACAATATCGACTATATAACGACAGAACGTAAAGGGACAGGCAGTACTAATATCCGATTGAGTTCAAATTCAGGTACTTCATCTACCGGTGCAGCTACAACGGGAACAACTTCCACAGCTTCTTCAACAAGTTCAAAGAGTAATAATGCATCCTCAGAATCAGGAACCAATATCACAACAGTGGATGAAGTAAAATTTTGGGAAACATTAGAGCAAGAGGTTAAAAGCATATTAAGTCGCCCTGAGGACCAATACAAACAAGTAAAACAAATACCTAGCTTAGATTCAAAAGACAAAGCAGTAGAAGAAGAGGATCGGCATAATATTTTTATCAATAAAAATGCAGGCTTAATAACGGTTACGGGTACTGGGAAACAAATTAAACGTCTTGATACTTATATCAGTGATTTAGAGAAAAAAATGCAAACTCAAGTCATGATTGATGTTAAAATGTACAGCGTTGTCTTTAATGATGGATCAACGACAGGTATCGACTGGTCACAGATCTATAACCTTCAGAACTTTAAACTCGGATTCGATAAAGCCAACAGAACCAATGTTACAGGCGCTACCTTTGATACTGCTTACGAAGGTGATAAAGTACAAGTAACTGCGATAACGGGAGGAACACCTGCTGCTCCAACCTACGGATTAATGGATGTTGCAGGTGTACGCGCTCCAGTAGATGCAATGTCAAAGCTTTTCACGCTCAGTAACAGTATCAGCATTAACAATCTTCTCATGTTTTTGAAAACACAAGGAGATGTCTATGCGATCTCAAATCCAAAAATCATGACACTTAATAATCAGCCTGCACTTATTACTGCTGGTACAGAATTGTTTTATAAAACTTTAACGACGTCAACACTAGCAGGCGGTTCAACGGGGACACAATCCTCCTCGGAAGTAGTCAGCTCAGTCTTTTCTGGAGTTCTTCTCGATATTACCCCTGAAATTTCAAAAGATGGGACAATCACCTTACGTATTAACCCATCCGTTTCTGAAACAGCCAGTGTATTATCAGCAGACAATGCATTGCGTACCATGCCACCCGATCTAAGTCGTCGCCAAATATCCTCTGTCGTATCCGTTCAAGATGGCAGTCGTATTGTTTTAGGTGGTTTGATCAACAGAAAATCAACCAATAATGTTACCAAAGTGCCTTTTCTTGGAGATATTCCTGTTTTAGGCTACTTATTTAAACAAGAGGGTATTAGTGAAAAAGTCGAAGAACTTGTTATTATTATTGAACCTCATATTGTTAAAAAAGATGGTTCAAACGTAGGTCTTTCTGACTTAGGGTACAGTCGTTTAGCTCCTGCGATGGAGAAAGACCAGATAAAGCAAGCTGAAGTATCCAAAACAGATAACAAAGACGTTAAAGAGATGAAAGAGAATAAATAAAGGATGGGGCATTCGCTGTTTTCAAAGCCTAAAGAGCTGTTTATTGACATAGTGAATCCTCGTGATTACGTCCAAATTGACAGTGTTTCTCATATGTATCAAAATTTAAAATCTTCCGTGCAAAAGCCACTTAAAATGATTTTACTTTATGGTAAACCAGGAACGGGGAAAAGTATGTTATTGCACAAGCTACATCATGATCTCTCAAAACACCAAAAAGTTTTTATGGTGGATATTCCTATTATAGATGAAAATGATTTTTTACGCGTTCTTGCTCAAAAAATTTATGGGCATGTAAACAGAGATGCAATTACCCTTACCACTTTTTTAGAACTTGCAAGCGCTGTTAACTATCCTCAAACGCCCATAGTCTTACTCGATGAAGCACAACTGTATAGCACTGCTTTAATGGAAAAGATTCGACTTATTTCTGATGCACGTGCATTAAAATTTGTGATTACCCTTCACAAAACAGATGATGAGGACATTATTGCTAAAGAACATTTCCAAACACGTATTTGGGAAAGTATTGAACTTCAAAATGCTTCACCAGAAGAGCTCAAAATTTATATTCAAAAAAAATTGCTTAAATCTAATTGCTTTGACGTCGCGAATATGATAAATGATAAAAACATTAAAATAATTAGTAGATTAACTAAAGGTAATTATCGTGATGCCAATAAGCTTATGTTCTCACTTTTTTCACTTTACGCATGGTTTGAAGAGTATCATCCGAGTAAAATAAATTATAATTCTCTTAAACCTAAATACATAGAGATGGCTGCCATTCACACCGGTCTTATTCATGCTTAATATACCTTCGTTAGAACGACGATGGCTTAAGTACAAAATCAAAAGCTATTTTCCTTATATGTTATTCTCATTTCTAACTGTTACACTAATTATTGTAATCACAATTTTTATACATTTAGAGGAATCTAATAAACAAACATTACCTACTCTTGTAAAACAAGAATCTAAAGATATTATCCTTCAGACAAAGGATATAAATCCTGAAATAATTCTTGAACCTTCAATGCAGTTCATTGAAACTATGCCGTCCACTGTCAGTCAAAGTACGACCACTAGTGTAAGTATTCCTATCCTTCCTCCAAAAAATGTAGCAACTATGCAGAAGATTGCTCCTATCTCACCTCCTGCCAAGATAGCTCAAAATGTAATTATTCCACCTTCGCTCATTACGCCCACTATTAAATCGACCACTCAGCCATCTAGTATCAAACGAGATACAGCTACTTTCGATATTCATGAAATTGAGGATCGTTTTAAAAACAATTCTAACCCTCATTTGGGACTTTACATTGCACGATATCATTATGATCATGGGAATTATAATGAAGCCTATAATTATGCTTTAAAAACAAATTCGATTAACAATACGATCGAAGAAAGCTGGCTGATTTTTGCTAAAGCAATGGTAAAACTTGGAAAAACAGACCAAGCTAAAAAAACACTTCAACTTTATATTTCACAATCAAATTCTGATGCTGCGAGAAACTTATTGGACTCATTTGAAAAAGATGTGTCTAAATGACAAAAATACTCCTCTGTTGTCTTATTTTTTTGAATATTCTGTATGCAGGCATACCTGATCAAATGTATCAACTGTATCAAAAAGGTGAGTATGCTGAATCTTGCAACCTTGGTTTACTGCATTTTAAAGAATTTGAGTTAAACGAAGCTTATGTTTCAATTTATGCGTTCTCTTGTCTGAAAGCCGACCATATAGATCGTCTAAACACACCAATAATGCTACTCAGTCAAAGCAGTGAAGCGAGGGTAAATGCTTCCTATTTCTCCATGCTGGTTATGCAAAAAAAACTTTTACTTCAGGCTTTATATGATAATTATCCGCTAAAATCACTCAAGTTTCCCACAAGTTCCCATCTTATTTCTAAGCTTTTTACTCTGTACTGCAATCATCCTCAACCTGGAAATAGTATTAAAGAATATAACGATTTCACCAATAATCGTATTAGCTATAAACTTTATCCAACTCAGTTGAATGGTCGAAAAACGATTGCTATTGATGAATACTATGATAAAATATTAACATTGCATCACGTGTACTAAGGAAGAGATTATATGGATCGAATTACCAATGATTTATTAGAAAAACGCCATATTACTCAACAGCAGATCGATCGCCTGCTCTCGAGAGGTGTTCAAAATGAAACTATTTTAGAAACACTAACAAAAGTAGGTGCTGTTTCTCTTAACTTTGTTAAACGTTTTGTAGTCGAACAAATACGCTTAGGTGTTTATGAACTCTCTGTCATTAAAAATTATCATTTTTTAGATGAATCTTCCATTTTAAGTTACTTAGCTGAAATTTTAGAGCTTCCTTTTCTTGATTTAGATTCTATCGATATGGATTATAAACTCACTGAAAAAATACCAACAACTCAACTCAAGCGGTATAATGCATTGCCCATCTCACAAGATGACATGTATGTCCTTATTGCCTTTGCCGATCCACTCAATATTGAAGCTCAAGAATCATTACAACGCATGTTTCCACGTAAATCACTCAAAGTAGGAATTGCTACTGAAAAACAAATTCAAGCTTATCTCTTTAAAATTGAATTAAAAGACAGTGTAAAAGAGCTAGTAAATAATATTCGTAATGAATTACGTAATATTGGGACTATTGAAGAACAGCAAGAAGCATCCTCCATCTTACAATTGATTGATGTTATCTTAAAAGCATGCATAAAAGGTCGTGCCAGTGATATTCATATCGAGCCAACTGAAAAAAACTGTGTCGTTCGGGGGAGAGTTGATGGTAAATTAGCTGAAATATTCATTTTTGACCGTGACATCTATCCACCTCTTGCTTCCAGAGTTAAATTATTAGCGAATCTTGATATCGCTGAACGACGAAAACCACAAGATGGGCGTTTTTCTGCCATTGTTATGGATGCAGAATTTGATTTTCGTATTTCTACCTTACCAATACTTTATGGAGAATCCATTGTAATGCGTATTTTGGATAAAACCAAAGCACTCGTAAAACTCGAAGAATCAGGAATGGATTCTGTGAGCTACCAAAAGCTTATAAAAGCACTTGAATCGCCATTTGGTATTATCCTTGTTACTGGACCAACAGGAAGTGGTAAAACGACAACTCTATACGGGGCACTTAATGAATTGCGAAATGTTGAAGATAAGGTCATTACGGTTGAAGATCCAGTAGAGTATCGAATGAATCTAATCCAGCAAGTTCAAGTGAACGCAAAAGTGGGGCTATCTTTTGCTGATGCACTTAGATCCATCCTTCGTCAAGACCCCGATAAAATTATGATTGGAGAAATTCGTGATCACGAAACGCTTGAAATTGCCATTAAAGCAGCCTTAACGGGTCACTTAGTTATATCAACACTTCATACCAATGATGCAATTAGTGCCATTCCTCGTATGTCAGACATGGGAATTGAGCCCTATCTTATTAGTGGAGCACTTATGGCGATTCAAGCTCAACGCTTGGTTCGTAGGATATGTAAATATTGTAAGAAAGAAGCCGATATACCTTTACTTTTACGAGAAGAATACAGCGCCCATATCCCTCACAATACTGTCTTTTATGTTGGAGCTGGGTGTAAAGAGTGCAATGGATCAGGATATATGGGACGAGAAATGATTTGTGAAGTTTTGCCTATAACGGAAGCCTTATCCAGTCTTATCGCCAGGGGAGGATCGAAAGATGAAATCTTCAAACAAGCCAAAGAAGAAGGCTTTGTAGGGATGTTTGAAAATGGTATGGCAAAAGCTGTACAAGGAATAACAACTATAGATGAAATATTAAGGGTGGCAAAAGGATGAAATATTTTCTAATAACAGTTCTCAGCAAAGGGCATAAAAATGAGTATGGTCTTTATGCGGAGCATAAAAAAGAGGCTCAATATCTTGCAAAAATAAAATTTTCAGGAATGATATTAAAAGTAGTAGAATCAGCAGCTCCTTTAGAAGATCAATTTCGAAAGTTTAAAGAAACACTTTTTTCTAATCTTAAGAAGCGTAAACTAAAACAAGATTCTCTCATTGCAGCCATTCGTCAACTTGCAGTTATGGCTAATGCTGGTATTTCTATCCATGATTCACTCCATGAAATAGCGGATGCCACCACTGATAAAACACTTCAAATTGTTTTAGGAACAATGGCCGAAGATATCAATGCAGGACATAGTCTCTCAAAATCTGCTGCTAAATTTAGTTATGAGCTTGGAACGTTAAGCCTGGCAATGATTGAACTGGGTGAAAAAACAGGGAATATGGCAGAAGCACTTCATAAACTTGCAGATATGCTTGAAGAAATTCGACGCAATATTGTTAAATTTAAAAAAGCTATGGCCTACCCTCGGAACGTTATGATTGCTATGGGCGTGGCGTTTACAATTCTTATCTCTTATGTTGTACCACAATTTAAAGCTATTTTCGAACAATTGCATGCTGAACTACCTCTACCAACCAAAATTTTACTATTTTTAGAGCATCTTTTTAACACCTATGGACTGTATGTTTTAGCAGGAATTATCCTCTTTTTATTTTCCTTTAGATATGCACTCGATCATAATAGAGAATTTAAGTACAAATGGCATCAATTTTTACTCAAAGTTTATTTGATTAAAAATATTATTATGTTCTCAACTCTTAGTCGCTTTACTCTAGTTTTTTCTGAGCTAGTACGGGCAGGGATACCTGTAGCTGAAGCTTTGGAAACATCTACTGCTATGATTGACAATCTCCCTCTGCAAGAACGTTTGCTAATTGTTCGTTCAGCAGTTGAAAAAGGAAGTTCTTTACATTCAGGGCTTAAAGAAACGAATTTATTTGAAAATATGATTATTCAGATGATCTCTGCCGGAGAAGCAAGTGGACAGCTCGATGCGATGCTGCAAAAAGTAATGGAGTATTATAAAATGCGCTTTGATGCTATCATCGATGGACTTTCTGAAGCCATTGAGCCTATCATGCTCTTTATGATTGCAGGTATGGTTATTTTACTCGCCTTAGGTATTTTCTTGCCAATGTGGTCAATGGGAGATGCTGTTCAAGGACGACATTAAAAATAAAAAGGAGTTTAATCCACTTCTTTTTTTTGTACTAAAGAATTATAGGTCTCATCCTTAGGAATCAGTCCTGTCTCAAATAAAAATTGGGAGGGGACAAAATTTGCTTTTTTAATCTTATCATATTTTGCATAACTTAAATAAAGTCGATCTTTTGCCCGAGTCACTGCTACATAAAAAAGTCGACGCTCTTCCTCAATACTTCCGCTGCGACTCATTAATTTTCGATTGGGAAATCGACCATCCATCAAATCGATTACATAGACTTCTTTATATTCCAATCCCTTGGATGCATGGATACTGAGTAAATGAACGCCCTCTCCTTGGGTTAAGTCCTGTGATCCTAATACCATTGCATTTAAAAATCGTTCATGTTCTTTGTAAGGGCGTGAAAGCTCGAATAATATGGTACATTTTCTTCGAATTTTCTCTTTTGACTCACCCTTTACCCGTTCATCCACAGATCCATTTTCAGTCATTGCACGCCTATGAGATAAATGTTCTATCACATGGCCATAAAGATTTGAAACAGCTATCTTTTGCACTGCTTCTTTGGGTAATTTAGCATCACGAAGCTTTCGAAATAACATAAATAAATCATGTAAAAAAGTTGCTGATTCTTTCGTTAGCTTTGCATGTTTCAGAATGGGATTTCCCATAAAATTGGGGTCAAGCCCTAGCTTCGCAAATCGCCCTGCACTACCAAGTTCAGCATAGTCATCAAAAAGTCCCAACTGATGATTAAGTTTACGTTTTTCAAAAGGGTTAGAGATGGAGGTGTCAGGTGTATATAATCCCCGCAAAAACGAACCATGCCCCAACTTTTGAAGAGCCACAAATAGCTCTTTAGCAACCGCACTTCCCACACCTTTAGCATAATCAAATAAATGTATAAATGCCATCATATCCGATTCATTCACGAGTAGTGTATACATATCCAGTAACGCTTTGATCTCTTTAGAATCAAAGAAGCTTGTCCCGCCACGTCTACGGCAAGCAATTCCCATTTCACGAAGTGTTGCTTCAATGCCATCTGCCGATGCATTATTACGAAAAATGACTGCAATTTCTTCGCGATCCGTTGGTGAATCGCCGATTAAGCGGGCAATTCCATGGTATTGTTCAAACAATTCCTCATAAATCAACAAGGATGGAGACTGTGCTTCTCCTGTTCGTGTTACTTCTAAGGCTTTTGGATAAATACGTTCGTTGTACGCAATGACCGTATTGGCAAGCGAGAGAATCGGAACTGTTGAACGGTAATTTTTATTGAGTGTATAAACCTTTGCATCAGGAAAATTGGTACTAAATGAGCCAATGATAGAAATGTCAGCTCCATTAAAAGCATAAATACTTTGGTCATAATCCCCTACGCAAAAAAGCGAAGGCGGGCGCATTGCATTAATCAGGGTCCCTTGTAAAGCATTGGTATCTTGATATTCATCGATCAATACTTCTTTGTAACCCAAATCGTTTTGGGACGCCAAATGGCGCATTTGAAGTAATAAATCATTAAAATTGACAAAACCGTATTCTTTTTTTAGAGCTTCAAACTCATCAATTATATCGGCATAAATCATGGCATATACTGCATGCTCATCTTGACGCGTCAGTATCCACTCTTCAAAATTAATCTCAATTTCGGTATTTTGATAAAAGGAATAGACATCATAAAGATAATTGGCACCATACGCAGGGGTAGCATTATCTAAGTGAGAAAAGGTTCGTTTTTCATAAACACTTCTAAAAAGTGTTTTAAGTTCGCGAGGTTGTTTTAAAACCACTTTTCCTTCTTTACGCTTAAGCCATCGATAACTCACAGCATGAAATGTCCCAGCATCGACCTTGGAAGCAATCTCTGCACCAAAGAATGCTGCGACACGCTCCACCATCTCTTGAGCTGCTTTGTTGGTAAATGTCAATAATAAAATTTCTTCGGGCTTAACATCTTGCGAAAGGAGATAGGCAATACGCCCGACAATCGTAGAAGTTTTACCTGTACCGGCTGAGGCAATAATGAGATTATGACCATACGGTGCAGTTGCTGCTGTATGCTGTTGAGAATTGAGGCGAGAAAGTGGCAAGAAGCTCCCTAAAGCTTCTGCAATAGAAGCTTATTTAAAATTTTTAATTGGTTCAGCCAATGCATATTCAGGATGATCTTTTGCATCCAATATTACTTGTGCCATAGTTGCATTATCTTGGTTAAAAATCAATGGAGCGAGGAAATTAACGCATGATTCATCCAGCGGATTTTGAATAATAACGACATTATATACGAGCACGTTTGATTTTTCATTAATATCAAGCAAAATACGCATAGAAGCTGGTACATCAAAGGAGTATTCACGTAATTTGTACGGATCAACAAGAGTAAAACTAATATTTGAATCTTCACCGCCTATCAATGTTAAAAATAACTCGTCGATAGGTGTAATTTTTACTGTACTTATTTGATCAAATCCTAAAATAGGTGACTTCACTTCATATTGCATGGTTGCTCCTGATGTTTAATAGCCAATAAGAGCAATAAGTGTTCCCCCTAAATTTTGGTATAATTCGCGTATATTTTCCTATTTAAGGCTATTTTATGTCCGCTACTCACTACGATCCCAAAAATATTGAAGAAAGCTACTACCCTATTTGGGAAAATCGTGGTTACTTTGAAGTGGATGGCAATAAAACTATTGTAAAACCAAATAAACATTTTTCCATCATGATGCCTCCTCCTAATGTTACCGGACGTCTACATATCGGTCATGCGCTCACATTTACTCTTCAAGATATTATTGTACGCTATAAACGAATGGATGGCTATGCAACATTATGGCAACCTGGAACCGACCATGCCGGTATTGCTACTCAAAATGTTGTTGAAAAACAGCTTTTAGCCGAAGGAACAACCAAAGAAGAACTCGGTCGCGAAGCATTTTTAGAACGTGTTTGGGAATGGAAAGAAGAAAGTGGCGGGATCATGGTTGGACAGCTTCGAAAACTCGGGGTCTCTCCAGCATGGAGCCGTGAGCGTTTTACTATGGATGAGGGACTAAAAACGTCCGTAAAAGAAGCGTTTGTCCATCTTTACAATAAAAACCTCATCATTCGAGGAAATTATATGGTCAACTGGTGTACGCATGATGGCGCACTCAGTGATATCGAAGTAGAGCACGAAGAGCATCAAGGGCATTTCTACCACATGCGCTATGCATTTAGCGATGGGAGTGGTCATATCACGGTTGCAACTACACGTCCTGAAACTTATTTTGGAGATACAGCTATCATGGTTCATCCTGATGATGAACGATATACCCATTTGATTGGCAAAAGTATCACCCTCCCCCTCATCAACCGTGAAATCAAAATCATTGCCGACAGCCATGTTGATATGGATTTCGGAACGGGTGTCGTTAAAGTTACCCCTGCCCACGATACCAATGACTACGAAGTAGGCAAACGTCATGATTTGGAATTTATTACGGTCTTTGATGAAAAAGGAATTTTAAATCATCATGCCGGAGAATTTGAGGGCCTAGAGCGTCTTGCCGCACGTGAAATTATCGTCAAACGTCTTAATGAAGCAGGATTTATCGAAAAAATCGAAGATCACGTTCATCAAGTAGGTCACTGTTACCGTTGTAAAAATATCGTTGAACCATATATCTCAAAGCAGTGGTTTGTTCGTAAAGAAGTAGCACGCGGTTCTATCGATAAAACCAATGACGGACTTACTCAGTTTTTCCCGCCCCATTGGATTAACAGCTACAACTCATGGATGGGAGAACTGCGCGACTGGTGTATTTCTCGCCAGCTGTGGTGGGGGCACCGTATTCCTGTTTTTTACTGTAGTGATTGCGATCACGAATGGGCGAGTCTGGAAGAAAACCCTACCACCTGCCCTCATTGTGCAAGCACAGCGATTACCCAAGATCCTGACGTTCTTGATACATGGTTCAGCTCTGCCCTTTGGCCATTTTCAACATTAGGATGGGGCAATGGCGATGTAAGTTTTGATTCACAGTTTCAAAGTGAAGACATGGCGAAGTTTTATCCAAACAGTCTCCTTATCACAGGATTTGACATCCTCTTTTTCTGGGTTGCGCGAATGATGATGATGGGAGAAAGTTTCACAGGAGAACTCCCGTTTAAACACATTTACCTACATGCCCTTGTTCGTGATGAAAATGGTCAGAAGATGTCCAAATCCAAAGGTAATGTTATCGATCCCCTCGATATGATAGAGCAATACAGCACTGATGCGCTACGCTTTACCCTTGCTGTTTTAGCGGCTCAAGGTCGTGATATTCGTCTCAGTTCTGACAAGCTTGAACAAAGCCGAAATTTCACCAATAAACTTTTTAACGCCTCAAAGTTCTTACAAATGAACGTCGAAACATTTAAAGATTTGTCCCAACAAGAGATTACTACTCCGCTGGGTCGCTATATGCTAAGCCGTTTCAGACGTGCTACAGCTGAGACGAGAGGGTATTTGGATGAATACCGCTTTAATGATGCAGCAACTACTCTCTATCGCTTCTTGTGGAATGAATTTTGTGACTGGGGTATTGAGCTTGGTAAAGCTTCCAAAGAGAGCGTTAATGAGCTTGGAAGTATCTTTAAAGAGTCAATGAAACTACTACATCCATTCATGCCGTTTATCACTGAGCATCTTTATCACGAACTCTCAGGAACAACTCTCGAAGATGGCAATTCCATTATGGTCATGATGTATCCTGACGATGTCACTATCGATGAAGAGATTGAAGCGGAGTTTGCCATTATTATGGATGCTATTATTACCATTCGTCGTGCTAAGACACTTGTTGACTGCGGGAATCAAAAAATCCCTTTAGCCTATGTCAAATGCGATGGAAACCACACCATGATGGAGCCCTTTATTGCGCGATTAGGAAAAGTTGAAACTCTGAAATTTACAGACAGTAAAGTTGACAATGCGATCAGCGATATTGGCGAGAGTGTTGAAGTGTATATCCCAACCGAAGCGATTGATTTATCACCCATCATCGACCGCCTGAGTAAACAGCGTGAAAAACTTCAAAAAGAAGTAGATAAACTAAGCGGCATGCTCTCCAACGAGCGCTTTGTTGCCAATGCTCCGGAAGCTGTCATTACTGAAAATCGTAACGGTTTAGCAGATGCTCACGATAAAATTACTAAAATTGGTGAACAGTTAAAATCACTACAAGGGTAAGAGCAGAATTAATCTGCTACCCCTTCTACTTCTATTGTCATTTTGACATCATCACCGACAACTACTCCGCCTGTTTCAATGGCTTTATTCCAATTAAGTCCAAAATCTTTTCGGTTTACTTGCCCATTCAATACAAAACCAGAGCGTTTGTTACCCCACGGATCTGTAATCTCTCCACCCATATCTATAGTCATTGTTACGGCTTTAGTAATACCATGCATACTAAGATTACCCGTCACTTTTTTACCTTTTTGTGACGTCATTATAAACGTCATTTCAGGATAAGTAGCAACATCGAAAAAATCAGCACTACGAAGATGATCATCACGCTTCACAATCCCCGTATTGATCGTTGAGGTTTTAACCGTGCCGCTTAACGATTTCAATACCCCTTTGTTCAGGTCATATGCGCCGCTAAAACCGCTAAAATTACCACTAACGGTACTAATCATCATATGCTTGACTTTAAATCCAACACTTGAATGAGAAACATCCACACTGTATGGTGCAGCAAATAATGATATTGATCCTAACATTAAACTCGATACGACAGTAGCAATCAAATGATTCTTCATTGGACATCCTTTAATTAGAAAATTTGTTTATTGTAGTGTGTTTTTCAGAATGATTACTTAACGCTCGGTTAATGGGGAAAATATTTAAGCTTTGCTATACTTTTGCAACTATCAAAAAGGCATATTATGGAACTTTGCGTCGCACTGGATCTACCCACAATGCAAGACAACTTAGAACTTATTGAAAAAATTAAACATTATCCTGTTTGGCTAAAAGTTGGACTGCGATCCTATATTCGAGACGGTAAACCATTTATTGATGCCATCAAGGCTATCAATCCTGACTTCAAAATCTTTCTCGATTTAAAAATCTACGATATTCCTAATACAATGGCAGACGCTGCCGAATCCATCATGGGACTTGGCGTTGATATGTTTAACGTTCATGCCTCTGCTGGTCGTAAAGCAATGACTGAAGTAATGAAACGACTTCAGCCATACAATAATCGTCCATTAGTTTTAGCCGTTACGGCATTGACCTCTTTTGATGAAACTGAATTTACCCATGTATACGAAAAATCCATCGCAGATAAAGCCGATCAATTTGCGCAAGATGCTCATGAATCAGGTCTTGATGGAGTTGTGTGCAGTGCGTATGAGAGCGCTTCGATCAAATCCCTTACTTCCAATGCCTTTATCACCCTAACCCCTGGTATTCGGCCGTTTGGTGAAGAAGCAGGAGATCAAGAACGTGTTGCAACCATTGAAGTGGCTCATAATGCAAAAGTTGACTTTATCGTCGTAGGACGACCGATCTATGCTTCCAAAGACCCTACATTAGTTGTACAAAAAATTATTGCCAGTTTATAAGATTATCTTGCATATATTAAGTACCTATTTAAGGTGCTTGTTATCTAAGCCTGACTATAATTACGCCCTCTTAGACATATACGGACGAGTAGGAAAGCGGCTGAATCCACCTCCCTGCTAAGGAGACGTACTGGCAACGGTACCGAGAGTTCGAATCTCTCCTCGTCCGCCACACTTAATCCCCTCAATCACAATCCAAAAATACAAAGACAAACCCCTTAAATAAGCACATTTGCAACTATTTAGCCTCTAATGCGTATTTATCTGATACAACCCCATTCATATTTTTAATGTACTTTCGTATAATGTACCTCATCAATACCTAAAAAAGGTACATTATGCCACATAGACAAGTTGCACAGATCCGACTATAAAGAACGCTAAAGCCGAAACCATACGGACGTAATAGAGCGATATTTAGCTTACGTCTAGGGAAACAAGGTTATAGGGGCTTATAATCATGCAGAATACACAAAAGAGCGTTTAGGGTTTATACAATGGTGGGCGGATTATCTTGATGAGGTGAAAAAATGACGTTTTGGGAACATATAAAAAAGTTTGAAAGACAAACTAATCAAGGTTCATGGATACAAAAATTTATATTACATCATTCTGATACATTGCAACACTACACCAGTTTTTTAGACGGCATTCCTGATGAATATAAAAACATGGAGACGATCAATGTTTTTTATCAAATTTATGCATTTATAGATTGTAATACTTATGATTACACGACTCAATCAAAAACGCCTAAACGTGTTATAAAAAGAGATATTGAAACGGTCGAAAAGATTTTAGAGTTTATCAATAGATTGAAAGATAGAGATAATTTTAAACACGTTGGTGAACTCGACAGTAATGAACTTAATGATGTTTTCAAGGAAAATCTAAAAACATTTATAGGTACATCAGAAAGCATATTACAAGATTTAAATAATATGAAAAAATCGACGAATAAAGATAAAATGATTTTAGTTAGAAAAAGAGCATATTTTGATAATGAAACTACAAAAAAAGATATTGAGAATAGGGTTCTCGAAATACTAAAGAGGCACTCCCTCCCTATTGATTTTTTATCTGTTAGAGAATTTATATCTAAATTTTAATCGATCACCCTCCCATAAAAATGCAGATTATCGCATTTTTCTACGTTGGACTAAAACCATCTAACTCCATACAATAACGATACACCAAAGCTGGCGGCGGTAGTTCAATCCATAGGATTACCATCATGGAAAAACAATATCTTAGAGACAAAGAGGCATCACAATACTTAGGTGTGGGGAAATCCACAATTTGGCTATTCAGTAAGCAAGGAAAGATCAAAGCGATCAAGTTAAGCGACCGTGTGACGGTATGGGCTAATTTAGATGCGTTTATCGCTTCACGTATGGCGGTAGCGTGATGGATAAGGATTTTAGAAATCATCTTCACGTTTGGACACTTGAGAAAATCAAAGCGAACCCTCAAAAGTTTGGCGGTGATAATAGTAACGCTCTAATCATGCAAGAATACTCAAACGAGTTCTTTTCAAATAATCACGTTATGCAGTTGGAAACGAAATTTTATAGTCTCCTTTCAACGGTGAGTAGAATTAAAAACAAGTTACTTAGGAATCACCCTCAATTTGATTTTCGAAAGAAGTACAAGCCAAAAAACAAAATCGGGTTATTCAGATCAAAGAGGCAATAGATAAAGGAGACTTCACAAAACCAAACGGAGAGATTAACAAAATAAAGTTAGCCGATTATTTGAGCATAGACAGACGGACAATATTTACTTTGCTCCCTCTTGTAATGGCTATGATGATCTTGATTTTATGGATTAGACCCGCGTGTGATTTTCCTTCATTTTTCTCTTACTCTTTATGGGGTAGTGAGAGAGGGGCTACCCTTTAGCAAAGTCTAATTTCCCACTTTTTAAATATTAAAATGCTACAGATAACCGAACAAACAAACGCCGTGCATGATGAGGTTTTAAGAGTTTCTGAACTGTAAAATTCAACAGCAAAATGGAACACAAAATGACATACTTAAACCCCCTTGTTATCGTGCTTTATCAAGAAAAGGAGATACTAAAAGGGAACGGCAAAATTTGGGCGATGTTATGAACATAAAGCGAATGAGTAAAGCCCGTGCATGATGAGATTATCAAAGATAGTGAATAGCCAAATAAACACGTTAATAGGCATATAAAAATCCGATAAAAGTCTGATAGAAAATTCACAAGTTATGGGAAACACAAAACTCGATAAGAACGGTATTTGTAAGGGTTTCGGGTAAAATAATTCACACCTATAATAGTCAATATTTAGTCAAGTGTTGATACAAAAGAAGGTACAATGTCGCCATGAAAGAACATTATACAAAACAGTTAAAAAGAGACGCTTTAATAAAGCTCATAGATGGGCGCATGGCAGTTATCAGGGATAATGAGCCATCAGTAAAACGTAAAGTAGAAATGGTGATCGAGGGTAAGCCCCAACTTATTCAAATTGAATCTTACATGATTGTTGAAGTTTCTATCAAAGGGAAAGGTTGGCACACAATCACCCATACTGATAAAGAAAAAGAATGGCAGGCAACACAAGCATATTGTTAAAAAATTCGAAAAGTATAAAGGAATATTTATCTAACTCATAAAAAGTAAAGCACTAGTAAACCATTACTCATTTTAATTCAAACAGATTGAAAAGCTTATTTCAATTATGGATTGTTAGCAAAATAATGTTTAACGCCATCCATCATTCCCTCTACCATCCACTTTTGATATTTACCATCTGCAATACGAGCCGATTCATCAGGATTGCTGATATAGCCTATTTCTAATAATATTGCTGGCATTTGTGCTCCGACTAGAACCCAAAAAGGAGCTTCTCGTGCCCCGTTATCTTTAACGTTTGGATACAGTTTTCGCAAATTATTCAAAACACCCTTTTGAATATCTATCGCAAGTTTGTTGGACGCAATAATTTTTTCACTGTTTAATACGTTTAAAAAACTGAGCTTACCATACGCACCCATTTCACTCATATCTTCTGAGTTTTCTAACGCAGCAACACGCATTGCTCGCTCACTTCGCCCTGGTGAAAGATAATAAGTTTCGATGCCGTATGCCGCATTTATATCAGAACCTTTGGGGATTGCATTCGCATGAACAGATAAAAAAAGATCAGCTGACTTATCATTTGCAAATTTTGTTCGATCTTTAAGCTCTATAAATGAGTCATTCGAACGCGTCATATAAACCGTATATCCCATAGAACGAAGCTGCTCTGAAAGCTGAAGACCTACTTGCAATACAATGTCTTTTTCCATGTATCCATTGCCAGTAGCACCGCTGTCTTTTCCACCATGACCTGGATCAATAACGATCACTTTCTTACTTCTGTCACGAGGGGTAATGTTTGTCAAAGGGGGCAAAGTACCAATCAAAGAAGGAGGCTCTTTAATAATTGGAGGCTGAACAACTAATGCAGCTAGAGGCGGAGTCACGCCCTTGTTTGAGATTGGCAATGAAAGGTCAATGTATACCGATTGACCTTTCATTATTGGCTTTATTGCGATGGCTTCGTTGTGTTCAATAACGACACGCAGTGTTTTAGAATCGTATTGTGCTAAACGAATTTTTTGAATCGAATTTTGGTCAAGAATTTTAGTTTGGGATAGATTTCCTCCATCAATATCAATAATATAGCGAAAACGCTGCTTATCAGACTCAATTATTTTAGAAAGATGAATTTCATTGGCTTCTATCTTTGAGTCAAAAGTCAACTCTATTCCCTTATCCTTCCATTGTGCATCAAGCAAACGATGACGCTTCAGCAGTTCCACTTCATTGACCGTTTTGAGAATCTCAGGTTTTTTACTGAGTTCCTCTTTTGTTGGTACCAAAAAATCAGAAACGGCAGTACTGGGTGGCGGGAGAGAAATTTTTAGATATTCTTTCGGAAATACGAGGGGCTTTTGCATTGGATCTAAAGGTTTTGGGATTGCTGCTACAGCAAGTGCAGCTGCAGAAGGGCTCGGAGAAGCGACAGGTGAAGAAAACTTTGTCAGCTCGGTTTTATACTTCGTAACGTCAATTCGTAAAAGTTCTCCACCTTTTACTATTCCTTCTAATGCTTCTTTTTCTAAGGCGCTATTCTTGGATTGCGTTGCTCTAAGATAAATACTTTTACACTCATTATATCCTCGAAATTGTTCAATTTCATCATTACTGGTGAGTGCTTTTTTAGCTCCCTCCAAGCGTGCCATATCATCGGATGCTCCCAATAATAAGGAAACTGAAAGTAGCAAAAAAAAAGTAATTTGTCTTAGCATGCCGTATTATTCACCTTGCGTCAGTTCACGCATCAACTCTTTGACGGAGATAATCTTATCAATACGGTAACCATTCGTTCCCGAAAAGAAAAGACCAAAATCTAAATTTCCAAAATAAGCATCACTAAGACGATCGGCAATACAAAAGCCAACCTCTTTTGCTTCAACACCACGGTGGCATGGTGCTACACAGTTAGAAATACATTTGATTGCAGGACCTGTGCGTGTATCGATCAGGCCGTGTAAATTAGTACGAACACCGCGAGCAGGATAACCTACAGGAGATTTCATCAAAGTTATATCTTCTTCTTTGGCATCAAGCAGGACTTGTTTGAAATTTTCATGCGCATCACACTCAAAAGTACCAATGAAACGGGTTCCCATTTGAACACCGTTTGCACCTAATGCCATCATTTCATCAATGTCCGATTTATTCCACACACCACCCGCGGCTATAACAGGAATATTTCCCCACAATGCCGCTTCTTCAACAACTGGTTTTACCAAGTTTTCAAGCTGATATTCATCCATAGCGCATTGCTCATAGGTAAACCCTTGATGACCGCCACTTTTAGGACCTTCAAGAATAACAGCGTCAGGAAGACGGTTATAACGCTTTTGCCATCGCTTGCAAATAATCGAAAGTGCTTTAGGAGACGAGATAATCGGAACGAGTGCAACATCAGGATAATCAGCCGTAAATTCAGGCATATTTGTTGGTAATCCGGCACCAGTGATAATAATATTCGCACCCGCTTCACATGCATCCGTTACTACCCGACCGTAATCATTAATAGCATACAACACGTTACATGCCAACGGAGCATCACCGCAAATTTTACGAGCATTTTCGAAAATAGCAATAAGTCCTTTTCGAGAATAAAAGTTTTCTGCTTCCAACGGACGACCTGCAACAAGTCTGTCTGAATAACTTTTGTCTCCGTAATTTCCAGTCCCTACCGAACTAATAACACCAAGACCACCCTCAAGTGAAACGTTCCCAGCGAGTCTGTCCCAACTGATTCCAACACCCATACCACCTTGAACGATGGGAACGGGGATAGTATATTTACCGATTTGAAGTGGTTTAAAACTCATTAGGACACCTTTATTCTGGCAAATTTTCGTTTGCCGATTTGCACAACGTACTCACCTGCATTTAACTGCAACTGCTCATCGTCTACTTTTTCTTGGTTAATTTTAACAGAGCCTTGCTTAATGTCGCGACGCGCCTGTGATGTAGATGTAGTAAGTGAGGACTCAGTAAGAACTTTCGCAATCCAAACAGGTCCTTCAAAAGTATATTCATCCATTTCAGTGGGAATTTCGCTTTGCGCATGGACACGATGAAACTCTTCGCCAGCACTTATCGCATCTTCCATAGAATGAAAACGAGCTGTAATCTCAAGCGCTAATGTCTCTTTAACTTTTTTTGGATGCAAGGAACCATCCGTTACACCTACTTTTAATGCTTCAATTTCACTTAGACTAAGAGTGCTCAAAAGCTCGTAATATCTCCACATCAGTTCATCACTGATGCTGAGAATCTTACCGTACATATCGTTAGGTGCATCCGCAACTGCGATGTAATTACCCAAACTTTTTGACATTTTTTGAACGCCGTCAAGGCCTTCAAGAATCGGCATCATCAGGACCGCTTGTTCTTTACCGACTTGATATGCACGTTGCAGATGACGTCCCATCAAAAGATTAAACTTTTGATCTGTCCCCCCAATTTCAATATCACTTTTAAGATGGACACTGTCGTAGCCTTGGAGAAGTGGATACAAAAATTCACTGATAGAGATAGAGATACCTGCTTTGTGACGTTTGTCAAAATCATCACGTTCAAGCATACGTGCAACATTAAATGTCGTAGTAAGCTCCAGCATACCGGCAGCACCAAGTGCATTAATCCAATCCGCATTAAAAACAACGGTTGTTTGTTCAGGATTTAAAATTTTAAAGACTTGCGTTTTATAACTTTGCGTATTTTCCTCGATTTGAGCCGGAAGCAATTTTTTACGCGTTTCACTTTTTCCCGTTGGATCACCGATCTGGGCGGTGAAATCTCCAATCAAAAATTGAATATTGGCTCCATACTTTTGAAACGTGGCTAATTTGTGAAGTAAAACCGTATGCCCTAAATGTAAATCGGGTGCCGTAGGATCAAATCCAGCTTTAACCGTATACGTTTCCCCTTTTTCAAAAAAACTTTTTAATAAAACTACGATGCGAGCTTCATCAATAATTTCAGCTGTTCCTCGTTTAATTTCTTCTAATGCTTCATGTATTTTTTGATCTATCATTCTTTATCCTTGGCTTCGGTACGCGTCATCGGTCCGAAAAAATTGTATTATTTTTCCTTTTTTATCGAGTTTTGAACGCAGTCGATTTAAATCCCGTTCTAACGTTTGAAACTCCATCTCGCAGTATTGAGTATGCTCTGATTTTGCTTTTCCCAGCTCTATACTTTCTATATCAGCCCCCATCTTTGCCATATACGTTAACAAGTCTGCAAGTGAGCCTTTCGCGTTTGCCATACTAATAATCAAATGGTATCGACTGAAATGCTGCTGTTTCCACTGAACAAACACCATTGGCTGGTGTTCTTCAATCATTCCTGCCGCATGCTTACACATCTTATGATGGATATGCGCTTTCCCATCTTGGTAAAATGCAACAATTTCATCACCCGATTTAGGATGACAGCAATAATCAAAAACTGCATCTGAAATATTTTGATTGGACAGCAGTTCTATCGAGCTGAAAAGAAAAGGTTTGAGTTTGAAACGGCCTCGCGTCCAAAATGCTCCAAAACGGCTGCTTTCTTGCATTGCATCTTTAATCCGGTTGAGTACTTCTTTGAAAAAATCAAGCTCGCGAGGTATGCGATACCATTGATCTGAAAGCTCTACTTTTTCTAAAACTTCTGCCACTTTATCCGCAGGCAAACGAAGAACTGTCGATAGAATATTAACACCGCTCTCATGATCTATTGCACGTATACGCCCATTACAATTGGCACGCATACTTGATTTTGCACGTGATGTTTTTACTGCATCAATCCATGTACATCGTGTAATTTTCTTACTATCGGATGCCGTAACGATTCTAACAACATCACCATTATGCAACTCCGTTAAAAGACTGGCCTTTTCTTTGTTGATCAAGCACCCTTCAGCTTTGTCTCCGACTGCCGTATGAACGGCATAGGCAAAATCAAGTGCCACTGCTCCGCGAGGAAGTGTAAATGCTTTTCCCTTAGGTGAAAAGACTGAAATATCATCACTGTAAAGGTCATTTTTAATCAGCTCATAAAACGCTTCAACCGATTCATTTTGATACTGAAGATTATGCAGCCAATCAAGATTGATCGAATTATTCCCACCGCTTTTATATTTCCAATGGGCAGCAACACCGAGTTCCGCTGTTGCATGCATCTCAATCGTACGAATCTGAACCTCAAAAATAGCGCTCTCATCAAACACCGTCGTATGAAGCGTCTGATAACCATTCTCTTTTGGAATGGAGATATAGTCTTTAAACCGTGCACTCAAAGGTTGAAAATTGAGATGAACCATCCCAAGAACTTTATAACAATCTATTGGGTCTTTAACCAAAATACGAACGGCTAAGAGGTCAAGAATCTCATCGATACTGATCCCTTTGCGCTGCATTTTTAGATAAATAGAGTAGTGATGCTTTACACGGCTCAGTATCTCAAAATCATCTTGACACATTCCGTTAGAAAGTAAAATTTGAGTTAATTTTTCACAAAAGTCACCCAGTCTTTCGTTGATGGATCGAAAATTTTCTTCCAAATAACTTTCAATAGCAAGCTTGTCTTCGGTAAAAAGATATTTAAAACTCAAATCTTCCAAAAGATTTTTTAGAAAAGAGATTCCCAAACGATGCGCAATCGGAGCATAAACGACCAATGTTTCTTCTGCAATACGATGTTGCTTAGCATGTGTAAGGGCATCAAGCGTGAGCATATTGTGAAGTCTGTCACACAATTTAACAACCAATACACGGACATCTTCGATAGAAGCAAGGAGCATTTTTCGGAAAGTTAAAGCAGAAACGACCAATTTTTGATCGGAGTGGGAGGGGATAAGCTCCGCATCACGAATCATATCAATTTTTGTCAATCCCTCCACTAAATGAGCAACATCCGCTCCGTAATCCAATCCTATTTCTTCAATGGTTATCGCCGTATCTTCCACGACATCATGTAATAATGCTGCAATAACCATCGCTTCATCACCGGTAAGTTCAGCAACAATACTGGCAACTAAAATAGGATGTACGATATAAGGTTCGCCGCTTTTACGACATTGCCCTTTATGGGCAGTAGATGCTAGTAAAAAAGCTTGTTCAAGAAGAGCTGATGTGGGAATTCGTGCACGAAAGTACTCAATAGCACTTTCTACATCATTGATTTTTTTGATGGTTTCAATATCTATTTGGTTCAACGATGCGACTTTGTGTGGGGATTACGCTTTGTCTACGAAACCTTTGATGGTAATATGCCCTTCAGCAATTTCCATCAAAGCAACGTCAGCAGCTTTTGCTTTTTTCAAATCAACATTAAGCTTTGTTGATGCACCGTTTTGAAGTTGCTCTGAGCGTTTTGCTACGGCTAATGCCAACTGATAACGGTCAATATTTGCGGTCTCTAATGCTTTTGCAGTTAATTGTTCAAGTCTCATCTAGTGTCCTTTTGTCTAAAATTTATTTTACGATAGAGCAGTTTTCAAAATTGCCCTGAATAATACTTAAAAGATTGCCCGGAGTGAACATATCACATACGATAATCGGAAGCTTATTCTCTTTTGCCAAGGCGATAGAAGTATCATCCATAACTTTAATATGATCCTGAAGTGCTTGATCATATCCAAGGACAGGAAGCTTAATCGCATCTGCAAATTTCTTAGGATCTTTGTCGTATACGCCATCCACTTTTGTCGCTTTGATAATGACTTCAGCTTGGATTTCAACCGCACGAAGTGTTGCAGCTGTATCGGTTGTAAAGAAAGGATTCCCTGTCCCTGCAGCAAAAACTACCACGCGACCATGTTCTAAATGGCGAACGGCACGTCGAACGATGAATGCCTCTGCAATTTGCTCCATCTTAATGGCGCTTTGCACACGGACTAACATCCCCTCATGCTCACACGCTTCTTGAAGCGCGACAGCGTTGATGACGGTTCCTAGCATTCCCATATAATCACCGGCTGTACGGCTAATAACTCCATCAGCAGCTGCGGTAACGCCTCGGATGATATTGCCTGCACCAATAACGATTCCCACTTCGATATCTGCATCGACCAGTGTTTTAATCTCAGTTGCAATAAACTTGAGGATTTTTGTATCGATACCATACCCGTTTTCACCAGCCAAAGCCTCACCCGAGAACTTTACTAATACACGTTTGTAACCCATACAACCCCCTCGCATAATTGAATGAATTATACTTTACTGTCGCTTTAAGGTTGCTTTGACTAAGATTTGCTTTTATTGGGTAAAGGAAATATGTGAACTTTTTGACTTTTTTTGAAAAATTATGGAAGCCAGTCAAACCGCTAGTCCCTCCCCACTACGGCAGAAGTATTCACGCCCTTCCTAATCCAAAAGAGCAAGAGCTCTTTGATTTGTCTTCAATCGCATTTAGTTCAAACGACGTATTGCTTGGATACCGTACTTTTCTGGAATCACTTCAACATGCTGATGATTCAAAACATTTAGAGATTATGAGCAGCGCCGACACAATTACCTTTAAACTCATGCAAGGAACTGCCATTATTCATGGTGAAATAACTGAAAAAATATTTAAAGCATATGCCAAAATCGCACAAGCATCATCGCTCCATGTTGCCATGAAAAGACGATTTTTAGAACGAAACTTTCAACTCACATATTGTCGCTTTAGCCAAAAAGAGGACACTGTTTCTTTGTCTATAGAGATACAAAACACCACGATTACTCCGCAAAAAATCTTTTTTCCCTTGCGAGAGCTTGCCCTGAATGCGGATTTTGAAAAAGAGTTTATTTCCAGTGAATTTGATGTATCAGCACTGCTTGAATATGATCACATCACACCACTAAGTCTTCCTAAACTTCACCGCTATTACGACACAATGCAAGAATGGATAAAAACAACCAAATCAAGTCTAGTCGGATTACTCTCCAATGATAACAGCGGCATGGCGTCTTTTAGCTATCTCGCATTGTTACTTCAAATTGATTATCTTCTTATTCCCCATAAAAAAATGGCAAAAGAGATCAATGAAAAAATCAACACCTATTTCATGGAAGATGAAAAACTCACTCAAGATAAAAATAGCGATTTAGAAAGCTACCTCGTTGAACTTGAAGCCATGAGCTTTGAGACATTTTCGACTCAATTTTACAGTGCTCGTACCACTTTTTCTCCATTTGATCAAGCAATGCACGATGACATTGCGGAATTTATTGATGAATCCCTAGCTAAAGTACGTTGGTATAAAAACAACCATGTTAATTACGTTATTACCACAATTTATCGCTACATTGCTTTGTATATTCTCTTCAACTACGGTGTCCATCCCTCACTTCGCGCATTATTGCATCTGCATGTTCAAATTTATGCTTCAGATTTTTTCGCCGATGAGGGTGAAATCATACTTTATGACAGTTCACGAAAACTCTTTCAAAAAGAATCCATTTCCAATGCCATTGATGCCGCACTGTCACCCTATCAAGCTCGTTACAAAAATCTTCGCAACTTTGCAAAAGAACTGAACTACAGCGATCTTGATCACTTCAGCCAAAGCTTCTATCTCCAAATCAAAAATCTTGATTATCAGGAACTGTAGAAAATGAAACAGCTCACCCAAAAAACACTGGAAATTTCCATCGAAAGCATCGTACAAATCATGACCCCCTACGCAACCGGAAGCGGTTTTATCATCGGTGATTTAATTATTACCAATTCGCATGTTGTCGGAGGATTAAAAGAAGTCATTATTAGTACGAAAACACTTCCGCGTACTATTGGACAGGTTATTTATGATGATGCAGGATATGATTTGGCTTTTATTCGCTCACCTGTGCCATTGCTTCCTAATCATCCCTTAATCCTTTGCAGCAGCTCTATTAACGATGGAGATAGCGTTATAGCTATCGGTCATCCTTATGGTCTTAATTACTCTACCACAGAAGGAATTATTTCCAAAGCCATACGCTTGCAGGGAGAGACTGAATACATTCAATTCGATGCAGCCATCAATCCTGGAAACAGTGGCGGGCCCTTATTGAATGACGCGGGTGAAGTTATAGGGGTCAACACCTTTATTATTCAAAACTCCAACAATCTCGGCTTCGCCCTCCCCTATTATCTCCTCCAAGAAGCATTGGATGGATTTTTAGCCCTTGATGCAATCGATATTATTCGTTGTGTATCGTGTAAAAATTTGATTCTTGAATCCTCAATAAAAAATGACTATTGTCCAAAATGCGGTATTAAGCTCGATGTTGCAAAGCGTCGCCGCGAGGGATACAAACCATCGGGAGTTGTCGCATTACTCGAAAAGATACTGGAAAAACTGGAGATTAATGTCACGCTCTCAAGACGCAGTCAGCGAAGTTGGCGATTTGAATCAGGAACATCCCGCTTTGAGATCAACTATTACGACAATGGAGTCATCATCGCAGAGTGTGAAGTGTGTCGGATACCACAGGAAAACATTGAACGTTTATACGATTTTTTACTACGTGAGAATGGTAATCTAGAAAATTTACGCCTCGCAATCGATCAAAATAGTATTTATCTCTCCTACGTTATTATCGATACTTCTTTGACTCAAGAAGAAGGCGAACGTACGCTAAAAGCACTTTACCGACTCGCTCCTGAATATCAAAAGAATCTCATCGACAATTTTAAAGCGCTTGAACCGAAGTTTGATGAGTTTGAATAAGCCGAGAAACGTTCTCTTTTTGTGGAAAGTCCGCTCCCATACTGATAATAAATGACGATGCCTCTTGAAGACTCAAAGAGGTCTTTTTAATCAATGCTTCATCTACCAAAATTGTATAACCGCTTGTCGGATTTGGCGATGTTGGAATAAATAATACACAAATATTTTCATGACGGTTCAATAAATACGCAGGTACCCATAAATTCTCTTTAGGATACTCAACCAAAACTACCTCTTTTTTGGTCCCGTCTTCATTACCAGATAGCATTGCCGCCAGTTTTTTAGAAACTGAATAAACCGAACGGATCGCAGGGATTTTTTCAAAAGTGCTGTCAATCATTGAAACAAAAATTGAACGTCCATATTTTTCAATCGAAAACCCAAGGAATGCAAAAACTGCAATTACTCCTATCATTAAAAAAATTGTTATTTCAAAAGAATCTGTATAATCGTGCAAAGAGAGATAAGCGCTCACACCTAAATTTTTAAGATAATTAACAACCACAAAAACTAAAATCAAAGGTAAGAGCGATAAAGCACCTACAAAAATGTAACGGAATAACAGTTTGGCTCTTAAGCCCATAAACGTCCTTTTATGACAAATTGTCATATTATAGAATACTTTTTGAAACACTTTACTACAATAACATATATTTACAGGAGAACCTATGCAACCTTTTACAGATTTTAGCCTTAATTTAGAGACTTTTATTGATGATTTAAACACACTCATCAAAAAAAACTACACTACCATCGCCAACCTACTGGATATTCACGATAAAACCTACACCAATTTTGTCCGCCCGTTTGATTTTATGGAAGAAGAAATGGAGCTTTTATTTACGCCTCTTTCACATATCAATGCTGTCAATAATTCTGAAGAATCACAAAAAGTGTATGCGGATGCACTTCCAATTCTCACCGATTACTCGACTTTTGTAGGGCAGAATCTCGCTATTTATGATGCCTTCAAAGAAGTTAAAAAAAATGAATACAGCACTTTAAATCTTGCTCAACAACGAATTCTTGATCTTAATATTCTCCATTTTGAACTCGCCGGAGCCCATCTTGACGACACTTCAAAAGAGCGTTTAGCACAAATCAATCTTCGCAAAAGCACACTTACCAATGATTTTTCCCAAAATGTTCTAGACGCTACCAATGTGTATGAAAAAATCATTACTGATCCCGCTGATGTTATTGGAATTCCACAGGGAGATTTAGACGATGCCCGTTTCGAAGAAGAAGGTATTACAAAATATCGTTTCACTCTCCAAATGCCCTCCTATATTTCCTATATGACCTATGGACAAAATCGTGCTATTCGGGAAGAACTCTACAAGGCATATACGACGCGAGCACCGCAAAACGCTGAAATTATCGACGAGCTAATGGCTCTGCGTCAAGAGATGTCACAATTACTTGGATTTAAGAGCTACAGTGAGTATTCACTGGCTTCCAAAATGGCACCCGATACCCAAACAGTTTTAAAATTTTTGAATGATCTTGCCGTCACCTCTCGCGCCCAAGCGGAGAAAGAAATCATGGAATTACGCTCTATTGCAGGAGATATTGACCTCCAAAGCTATGACACCGCCTATTACGGCGAAATCCTCAAAAAAGCACAATACGATATTGATGAGGAAGAATATCGACCGTATTTTGAACAAAACAGTGTTATAAGTGGGATGTTTGATTTTTTACACCAGATATTCGGGATTTCATTTGTACACGTCCAAGCACCACTTTGGGACGAAAAAGCAAGTGCCTATGATGTCTATGATAATGACATACTGCGTGCACGAATCTATTTCGACCTCGAAGCTCGTAAGAATAAACGCGGTGGAGCATGGATGCACAATTTTCAAACCCATTGTGAAGATACTGAAGGTGCTATACACCTTCCAAGTGCTTTTGTCGTTTGTAATTTTCCTCCCTCATCCCCTACGTCTCCTTCACTTTTACGTCATGATGATGTTGTCACCCTCTTTCATGAGATGGGACACACGCTTCACCACATTTTAAGTTCCGTTTTAGAACATGGGGTCAGCGGGGTGAATGGTGTGGAATGGGATGCCGTTGAATTTCCTTCACAATTTTTAGAAAGTTTCGCTTATGAGCCTAAAGTCCTCAAGCTTTTTGCTAAACATCACAAAAGCGGTGAGATTCTTAGTGATGAGATGATTGCTAAACTCATTCGTGCCAAAAATTTTCAAAGTGCTTTGTTTATGCTTCGACAGCTTGAATTTTCGCTCTTTGATTTTGAGCTTCACTCGAAATTGTATCAAGGAGATGAAATTCAAGTTCTTCTTGATTCTATCCGAGATCGAACATCCCTAATAAAACCTCCTGCCTACAATAAATTTCAAAACGGATTTAGCCATATTTTTAGCGGCGGATACAGTGCAGGATATTACAGTTATAAATGGGCTGAAGTACTAAGTGCCGATGCGTATTATGCTATTGTGGATGAAGGTATTTTCGATTCCGTTCTTGCGCAGCGGTATAAAGACATTGTACTGGGAGGCGGCGGATCTCAAAGTATGCAAGAACTTTTTGTGGAGATGATGGGACGTGAATGTGAAACCAAAAATCTTTTGCGCCTCAATGGTATTGAAGTATGAAATTTTTTTGGCTGTTACTCATTACATTGACTTTTTTAGAAGGAGCAGAAGTGAAAATAGCCTCTTATAACGTTGAAAACTTATTTGATATGAATGATGATGGAACCGAATATGAACAATACATTCCCAATACCTCGTGGGGCTGGACTGAGGAGATGCATCGGATTAAACTGCGCAATACGGCTCAAGTCATCAAAGATATTGGAGCTGATGTCATCGGACTGCAAGAAATTGAATCCGAGACAGCCCTCAAAGAGCTTAAAGCTGAACTGAACCGTCAAGGAATTTATTATCCTCATTACGCTTTTGCACGCTCTAAAAACACAACGGTAGCCACAGCACTTTTAAGTAAATACCCCCTAAAAAGTGCCCTAAGCCATTCTGTCGGTGCAAGCCGTTCGTACCGCGATATACTCGAAGCTAAAATTGATTTTAACGGTAAAAATATACATATTTTTGTAAATCATTGGAAGTCCAAAAGCGGTTCTGAGAGTATGCGCATTCAAAGTGCAAAAGTACTCAAAAAACTTATCAGCAACCTGGATGAAGATGAACCGTATATACTCTTGGGGGATTTTAACTCTCACTATGAAGAATATCGAACATTTGTAAAAAGCAGAAAACATAATGATACGGATGGGATCACAGGGATTAATCATATCCTCAAAACCATTGATGAGGATGAAAATCCTATTACCATCAAAAGTGTCAAAGAGTGTGATGACTGCTCTTACAATCTATGGTATGAACTCCCACATGAGCAACGGTGGAGTCATGAGTACAGAGGGGGACATGAGGCGCTGGACAATATGATTATTTCCCCCTCCCTTGCAGATGGAAAAGGAGTTGAATATGTCCGAGGGAGTTTTGGACGATTTGATGCTCCTTATCTTTTTTACAAAGGCAAACCGTATCGCTGGCAACAATCACGAAAATTTCCTAAGCACCATTTAGGTGAGGGGTATTCCGACCACTTGGCTATTTTTGCAAAATTTAACGTACGTTAAACGATGCACCAGTCAATCGGAGTCATTCCATGCTCCAGTAAATACGTATTGGTTTTACTAAAGGGTTTAGAGCCGAAGAACCCTCTGTAAGAGGAGAGCGGTGAGGGATGCGGAGCTTTTAGAATCAAATGCTTCGTCTCATCAATCAAAATACTTTTTTTCCCCGCAGGAGCACCCCAGAGGATAAATACGAGATGTTCTCGCTGTTGGCTCAATGTTCGAATGACTTGATCGGTGAACCTTTCCCATCCTCTATCTTTGTGAGAAAAAGGTTCTCCTTGCCGAACCGTTAAAAGTGTGTTGAGCAGCAGTACACCCTGCTGTGCCCAATGACTCAAATCACCGCTTTTTGGAAAAGGACATCCGATGTCATCCACTAATTCTTTAAAGATATTTTGGAGTGAGGGGGGAGAAGCAACGCCTGCTTGAACTGAAAAAGACAATCCATGTGCTTGCCCCGCTCCATGATAAGGATCTTGTCCTAGAATAACAACTTTCACCGATTCAAAATGGGAAGAATTGAACGCATTAAAAATATTTTTACTTTGCGGAAAAATGCTATATCGCTTTTGTTCTTCAAGCAAAAAAGCTTTTAATGCATCCATGTAAGGGTCGTTAAATTCGTTTTCTAATGCAGCTTTCCAGCTTTCGTGAATACTAGGAGGTGTTACCATTATTTTAGAATATCATCCTCAAAAATTACCATTTCATAAATACTGCGCGTCGTCACCAATGATTTTTCAAGAGGAACACCGCTAGAGTTTCGCATACGTGAGATTTCTGAACGCAACTCCATCATCTCCTGCTCCATCATCTCCATTTTAGTTTTTAGACGCATGACCACATCTACACCTGCAAGGTTTACACCTACTTCACGGGTAAGACGCAAAATTGTTTTAATTTTCTCAATATCACGCTGAGAATAAAGACGTATTCGTCCATCCGAGCGTGAAGGTGCTATAAGGTTTTCTCTCTCATATTGGCGTAGCGTCTGAGGATGAATATCCAAAATTTTTGCCACGATACTAATCATGTATACAGGTTCATCAAAATGGTGCATAGCCTACTCCTGTGGAAGGGATTTTTTCATCTGCTCAACTAAGTCAGCATCGATTTTATCTACGGCAGGTAATATAATATTAGCCTTCAGATATAAATCTCCACGAACGCCACTTTGACGATTCATCACACCCATCTCTTTGAGACGAAAACGCTGACCATTTTTGGTGTTTTCAGGCACTTTTAGAGTCACCTCTTTGTCCAATGTTTGAACCGCCACTTTACCGCCAAACAGTGCCGCATACAAAGGGACAGTAAATATTTTTACAAGATTATCTCCCTCGCGCTCATACTCAGGGTTAACAGATATGTCGATACGCAAGTATAAATCACCTGATTGTGCACCATGACGCTTTCCTTTTCCGCGAACGCGAAGTTTTTCGCCGCTTTTAATGCCTGCGGGAATTTTGATATCAAAACTCTCACCACTAAGGCTAATCGTATGCTTACCACCCAACACTGCAACAGAAAAAGGGACTGTAACATTGGCATCGATATCAAGATTTATAGACCCACCGAAGCCACCACCACCTCCGAAGCCGCCTCCGCTAAATCCGCCACCGCCGCCACCGAACATACTGCGTAAAATCTCATCTAAATCGACGTTGCCGCCTTGAGCACGCGAGAAATCATGGAAGTTTTGCCCACCGAACATCGAATCACCGTGCTGGTCATATTTGGCGCGTTTTTCTTTATCGCTGAGCACTTCATACGCCGCATTGATCTCTTTAAATTTTTCTTCCGCTGCGGGGTCTTTGTTCACATCGGGATGGTATTGACGTGCCAGCTTACGGTAAGCTTTTTTGATCTCTGTTTCGCTTGCACCTGCTGCAACTTCTAAGGTAGTGTATAAACTTTTTGACATTTTAAATCCTGTTTAAATCATAGTTAATTATTTAACAAAAATTATAACAGAATAGTTGAGTCAAAGTCAATCAAGGTTAAAAAGGAAAGTGCGTTGGATTGGGAGAAAGAGAAGATCAAAGATTGCGCCATGAAGACGCAAGTGTTTTTAGTGTAAAAAGTGACGAATACCGGTAAAGTATAACGACATCCCGTGTTCATCTGCCGCCGCGATGACTTCTTCATCACGTACTGAACCGCCCGGTTGAATAACAGTTTTGACACCCGCGCCTGCTGCCGCATCAATCGAATCGCGGAATGGGAAAAATGCTTCCGAAGCAAGAGCTGAACCGCTCACATCCAGACCCATCTCTTCCGCTTTACGCAATGCACAACGCGCTGCATCGACACGTGACGTCATCCCCATGCCCACGGCAACCATCGCAGAGTCTTTTACGTATACAACACAGTTTGATTTGGTTAATGATGCTACTTTATACGCGATTTCAGCGTCTTTGAGTTCACTCGCGCTTGCTGTGTGCTTTGTCACCAATTTAGCATTTTTAACCTCATCATCACCCACACGATCCGCGTCTTGGAATACAAATCCGCCGTCAATGTGTTTAAAATCGATTGCATCACGACTTAGAAGAATACGATCACTGCCGTATTCAAAAAGCTTTAAGCGTTTTTTCGGCTCAAATACCGCTTGTGCCTCTTCATCGATTTTACCTGCAATAATAACTTCGAGGAACATCTCATTCATTTTAAGAGCAAGTTCTTTGGTTACAACACCATTGACTGCAACAACACCGCCAAATGCTGAAATCGGATCGCATTTCAGTGCTTCTGTATACGCATCCATCATATTGTCACGTATTGCAAAACCGCATGGGTTTCCGTGTTTCACAATACAGATCGCATTCTCATCTCCAAATGCCGCTGCAATTTTCACTGCACCGCTGATGTCCGTAAGATTGTTAAAACTTGCTTCCCCTTTTAGGGTTTTGAAATTTTTACTAAAAAACGACTCAAACTCGTATAAACCACCCTTTTGATGCGGGTTTTCGCCATAACGAGTATCCATGACTTTGGATCCTACGATAAACTGCTTCTCTCCCATGCCGTTGTTAAAACGCTTGTTCATGTAGTTAGCGATCATGCTGTCGTATGCTGCCGTATGCTCATATGCTTTGATCATCAAACTACGACGAAATTCAACCGTATCTTCATCATTTTGGATGGCGTTAAGAACAACAGAATAATCGCTTGGATCGGTAATGATATGAACATCGGTAAAGTTTTTTGCAGCAGAACGAACCATTGCAGGTCCTCCGATGTCGATGTTTTCAATGATCTCTTCGAAGTCATCCGTACGCTCGATGGTCGCTTTGAACGGATAAAGATTTACACAAACAAGATCTATTTCAACAATCCCGTATTCCATCGCTGTATTGACATGAGAATCCAAATCACGGCGAAATAAAATACCTCCATGAATGTACGGATTAAGGGTTTTAACCCGACCGTCAAACATCTCCGGAAATCCTGTTACATCATCGATCTCGATAGCATCTACACCTGCATCACGCAACATTTTGAACGTCCCGCCCGTAGAGACGATTTCATAGTCCAAACCGATGAGAGATTTAGCAAATTCTACGATATTACTTTTATCACTGACACTGAGTAATGCACGCTTCATGCAGTTCCTTTGATTGGGTACTTAGACCCATGAATTAATGGCGGAATTGTACCAAATGGTGGTTTAGGGGAAGGTAAATTGAGGTAAAATTGTCTTATGCAATCGTTTAATCACCCTTTCCCACCCATCCTTGATTCAAATACCCGTATACTATTTTTAGGAAGCTTTCCTAGTATCGTATCTTTTGAACAATCGTTTTATTATGCCCATCCCCGTAATGCGTTTTGGCTGATTATAGAAGAAATATTTGGGGTAACATTTCGAGACAATGAAGATAAAAAGCGTTTTTGTATTCAAATGGGGATCGGATTATGGGATGTAATCGGTTCGTGTGAGCGGAGTAATTCGAGCGACAGTAATCTAAAAAATATCGTACCAAATGACTTTATGAAACTGCTTACAGAATATCCAAATATCAAAGTTATTGCTTTTACGGGCAAAAAAGCATTTGATCTGTTCCAAAAATATTTTAAAGAGTTAGAAATCGAAACCGTATTGCTTCCTTCTACTTCTCCCGCCCATGCAGCTATGACACGAAAAGAAAAAACCATTCTTTATAAAGAATTTTTAAATCATTATTTAACTCTCTAACACCTGCTCAAAAATCGCTTTTGCCGTTTTCCAACGATCTACTTTTGCATTCATCATAACAATCAGACAATCACGTCCGTCTTTTTTAGCTCTCGCGATCAAACAAGCTCCGGCTTTGTTGGTAAAACCCGTTTTTACTCCGACGGCATATTGATATCGATTTAAAAGACGATTGTGCGTATAAGCTTTGAAGAGTTTCAATTTGTCTTTGTTAAGTACATAGTACACATGACTGTTGAGTTTGCTGATTGTATTAAATGTTGAATTTTTAATAGCGTATTCCGTCATTTTTAGTAAATCCGTGGGAGTAGAGTAGTGATCTGCCCCATCGTATCCACAAGGATTAGTAAAATGAGTGCGGTTCATCCCGATTTGTCTAGCTTTAATATTCATCATGGCTATAAAATGCTCTTCATCCCCGCCCACAGTGATTGCAATCGCTTTTGCCGCATCGTTATCTGATTTAATCATAGCGGCTTTGACCAAATCCGACATCAAGACGACATCTCCGCGTTTGTAGCCTGCTATTGTAGGTTCGACCTTGGTCATCTCTTTTGTAATCGTTACGGCGTGATTCATCTTGCCGCTTTGTATTGCCAAAAGAGCTGTCATTACCTTGGTTAAGCTCGCAGGGCTTACTCGTTTTTCGGCATCTTTAGAATATAAAACATGCTTGGTATTTAAATCTTTAACGACCAATGCTCCCACTTTTAACCCATCGAGCTCATGTTTATCTATAGCCCCAAAAAGTGAGATGCAAAGCGTTAAGCTCACTGTAACAATTTTCTTTATCATTCCAAAACCTTTTAAATCATTAAGCAAACAGTGGTCCATTCGCTATAATTCCCTATAAAATTTACAAGGAGGATAAATGCAGCGATTTCGACGACTCTTTACGCTGTTGTTTATCCTCTCACTTTTCGTCGGCGCTATTCATGAAAGTAGTCACGCTCATCAGCACGGTGATACATGTGAAGTGTGTGTACTCTCTCATGCTCCAGCTCTGCTTGGGGATGCCAGCATAGTCATACCTATAGATCATTACTACGAAAATTTTAGCTTTATGGACACCTCATATCCAGTTGTGTCCTCTATTCTAACGCGTAACCGTTCCCCTCCTCTGACTTAAAATTACCATTATTCAAAACAAACCATTATTATAATTATTTAACCTTTTAGGATTTTACTATGAAAAAAACACTTTCTCTTGTGGCATGTGCTGCAATCTGTACCCTTGCTTCTGCTAACGAAGCCCATCTCGATACCATCACCGTCGATGGATCTATAACTACCGTCATCCAGCACAAAGGCTTACTCAAAGATTTGGTTGAAAAAACAGAAGTGATCGACAAAAAAGAGATTGAACATACACAATCTTCTACTCTCGCTGAAGCCATCAGTAAAGAAGTGGGAATCAATGTTACTACCGGCTGTTCCATCTGCGGACTTAAACGAGTACAAATAAATGGTCTTAAAGGGGAACATACGACGGTATTAATCGACGGTATCCCTTTTAATTCAACGGTATCAAGTTTTTACGGTATGGACGCGATCGGCACGGCGGACATCGAGAGTATCGAAATCGCTCGCGGAACAGGTACCTCACTTACAGCACCTGAAGCCATCGGGGGAACGATCAACATTATCCCTCGCAAACCACGTAACAATGCTATTGAAACAGATCTATCAATAGGGACATTGGGAACCAAGAACTACTCTGTTTTGGGTGAAGCCATGAGTGCCGACAAAAAAACCGGTATACTCGTCTCTGCGTCCTATCATACTCAAGATCAAGTCGATAACGATCACAATGGTGTCAGTGAATCTCCAAGTTTGGAAAATCAATCACTCTCTCTTATGGTCACGCATGAGTTTTCACCGTATGATTCGATTGAACTCAAAGCAAGCCATTTTACATCCAACTCATTTGGCGGAACAATGGTCTCTGAAAGCGCTGCCGTTGCCAGTTATGACCCTAATGCACTTGATAGCTCATTTATTGGGGGCAATGTCAATAATGTATATACCGGTCAACCAATGGAAATGCTAGAACGCATCAATACAACTCGCGATGAAATTTACCTCAAACAGCGTCATACTCTCAACGGTACAATGAACCTCCAAACGACGATAGCGTACGCTGAACAATTTCAAGACTCTCTTTATGAAGGTGCCGATTATCTCAATACCGATAAAACCTATTTCGGCGATATTAAAATCGATCACGCTCTCAACAACAACCATTTCTTAACCTATGGCACCGATGCTAAAATCGAAACGGCACGATCAAGTTCCATAGCATTCTTCGATGTTGCAGGGATGGATAAAGATGATTTTGATTACACGGCATTAGGAGTATATGCCCAAGATGCATGGATGATCGACGACAAAAACGAACTCACACTTGCATTACGTGGTGCAAAAATCACCACTAACTGGCGTGCAAAAACAGCCCAAGGTAATGAAATCGATGAAACCATGTTAGTCCCACGTTTCCTTTGGCGACACAACCATACCAATGATTTAACATCACGTCTCAGTGCCGGCATGGGATATCGTGCGCCGTTGACTTTTTTCGAATCGGAACACGGACTTCTTGACAGCGGATTTGATATGGCGATTACCGAACTGGAAAAATCAAAAGGGGCAAGTTATGCGCTCTCGTATGATGCACATGGATTAAATATTACCGCATCCGCTGCCTATACACAGGTCAAAAATCTCGCTTACATCGATGACTCTGCTGCAACACCCGTATTGCGTAACAGCACTGAAGCCGTCAGTGTCAAAAATGGTGATATAGCCATCGGCTATGAAGTAATGGAAGGGCTAAACCTCTCAGGTGTTTACGAAATGTACCGCTACGATGATGCTTATAAATCCCATCTGACTCTGGCTGCTATCGAGCAACGTGCCCGTTTCAGTGTCGATTATGACATCAACGGATGGGAGTTGTATACGGAAGCCACATGGGTCGGTGCACGTGATTTAACCCCGTATGGATATATGGAGCACTTTAATGATTTAGCTCTTACCTCACCAAAAAATACAACAGCTCCAGCTTACACAACAGTCGATCTGAAAATTTCAAAAGAGCTGAATAAAAACTTTACCGTATACGCGGGAGCAAAAAATCTCTTTGATACGCTCCAAACCGATACCGAATCTCCCTTATTTTATGATGCGAATGGTGGATTCGATTCTGCCCACATCTGGGGATCGTTACGCGGACGGATGGTATATGCTGGGTTAAAAGCTACCTTTTGAAATAAATTTGCGTTACAATAGGAGATGCAAAACACATACCCTGCCACTCTTGAGATTGTCCATGATCATTCTAGGACAATCTTCGTGTGCAGTGGTGAATGGACATTAAATTATCTTAAAACAGTTGCTATAATCCTTGAATCTTATTCAGTAATATCTCCCATAAGTTGGGAGATTAGCAATGTTACTGAACTTGATTCTGCCGGTGTTGCGCTTTGGCATTTGTATTATCGTAAATTTGAAAAAATGGGATTTGCATCCGAAATAATCGGAAGCAAAAAAGAGCACATTCAACTCTACAACCTCCTCTATCCCCATCCACAAGATGATGTAATAGCACCAAATCGTCCAGGGTGGCTGTATCGTGTCGGAAAAGAAGCCTACTTATCCATTAAAGGAATAGGAACTTTTCTGACATTTTTAGGTGAAGCCTTCACCGTTTTACTTTACAGTCTGCGAAACCCTTCTATCATTCGATACCGCTCTATCAGTTCCCATATTATTACTGCAGGATTTGATGCACTTCCTATTATTGCCGTCAGTGCATTCTTAATCGGAGTTGTGATCGCCTTCCAGAGTATTGTTCAGCTTCAAAAATTCGGTGCTGACATTCTCATCGTCGATATGATTGGAATTTCATTAACACGTGAACTCGCACCCCTCATCACAGCTATTGTTATCGCCGGACGAAGCGGTTCTGCCTTCACCGCCCAAATCGGTGCCATGAAAATGACCCAAGAAATTGACGCAATGAAAACGATGGGATTTCACCCGCATCTTTTTTTAGTCTGGCCGCGCGTTATTGCCTTGATGATTGTTTTGCCCTTATTGATATTTTTTGCTGATCTCGTTGGGATATTTGGAGGGATGGTTATCGCATCTACTCAATCACACCTCTCCTACACAGAATTTATAAATCGTCTGCAAGGGGCGCTGCCCATTAAACATTTCATTATCGGAATAGTAAAAGGACCTTTTTTCGCAATTTTGATTGCGATGACCGGTACCTATCGAGGATTTCAAGTCTCTGCAAATACCGAGAGCATAGGGCAATACACCACGAAAAGTGTTGTTAATGCCATTTTCCTTGTTATCGCATGCGATGCTCTTTTCTCTATCCTTTTGACGGAGCTCAAGATATGAAACCCATTATCATTGAGGCGCGTAATATTGTCACCTCCTTTGGAGAAAACCTTATTCACAATAACGTCAGCTGTACGATTCGAGAACATGAAATCTACGCCCTACTGGGAGGAAGCGGATCGGGCAAATCAACGTTACTTCGTGAAATGATTATGCTGGGAAAACCCTCAAGTGGCACTATCCATATTTTCGGAACTGACATTTCACATTTATCCCTTGTTGAAGCTCAAGGATTACGCAAAAAATGGGGCGTACTTTTTCAATCCGGTGCTCTGTATTCCTCACTTACGGTGGGTGAAAACATTGCCCTACTCTATGAAGAATACACCGATCTTCCTCCCAAACTCATCCGTGAGCTCATTAAACTCAAAATTGATCTGGTTGGTCTGCCTCAACATGCCATTCACCTCTACCCAAGTGAACTAAGCGGAGGAATGGTCAAACGGGCATCCCTCGCACGCGCGCTTGCTCTTGATCCGAAACTTTTATTTTTAGATGAGCCCACTTCGGGACTTGACCCCTTGAGTTCACGGCAGTTTGATGCATTGATTCAACAATTACGTGATCTTTTAGGACTTACCGTCGTCATGGTTACCCATGATTTGGATACGATACACCATATCGTAGATCGCTTCTTGTTACTAGGAGAAAAAAAAGCGATTGCTGAGGGGACACTCGATGAAGTCCTCGCCATCAATCACCCTATAATCGATTATTTTTTTCAAAAGGAAACGCATGGAATCAAAAGTTAACTATACTCTCGTCGGTTTTTTTGTCCTTCTATTAACCGGGGCGTTAATTTCCTTTGCATTTTGGCTTGGAAAATACAATGACGATGAGAGACAATACCAGCAATACAAAGTCTACATCACCGAGTCCATCTCTGGACTGTCCCCGGAAGCTGCTGTCAAATTTCACGGCGTTGATGTCGGCAAGGTGGAAATAATACGCATTAATCCTCTCAACAGTGAAGAAGTTGAACTGATTTTAAAAATCAAAAAAGAGACACCCATTCGAATCGATTCCATGGCAACACTTAAATTTTTCGGAATCACGGGCTTGGCGTTTATTGAAATAGCCGGAGGTTCGAAAAATTCACCCCTGCTCCTGACCTCTAAAAACAATATTGCCATTATCCCAACAGCTCCCTCTCTTATCAAACGGCTTGATGAAACACTAAGCAGTGTCGTCACAAAACTTTCAGATACTCTCGACCATACAAACGCCATCATGAGCGACAGCAATACCAAAAACTTTTCCATAACACTTCAGAATCTAAAAATACTGACGCAGCGCATCAACAGCTACCAAGATGAAATCGATGTATTACTTAAGAACTCCATACAAACTGGCAAAAAGCTAGATGAAACCATGCTAAAAGTTGGAACTTCCGCCGATAAAGTAGGCAGTTCCATGGATACCTTTAAAGTAACCATGAGAGACAGTCTCTCCCCCACCATGAAATCATGGGCTGAAACCTCTAAAAAAAGCAATACACTCATCGATAAAATCGAAACCTCTATGAATCGTGGTGACTATGATCTGCAATCCATCGCATCTGACTCAACCATTGAGCTCAATGCTCTTTTAGTCCAATCGCGCTCATTGCTAAGCGAGATGGAACTTACCCTTAAATCATTACGCGAAAGTCCATCCGATATACTTTTCAAAGAATCTACACCCAAACCGGGACCAGGAGAATGATCGCATGAAAACTATCTTTTTAACAACACTGATTGCATTTATAGTGACAGGATGTTCCTCTCTTCGCCCGTCGTTGCACGAATACACCATCCTTCCCTCGTATGTATCGCATGTTGCGACAACTCTGCCTATCAATGCGGCTCTGAAACTTTCGTCTACTAGAAGCATCCCTTCGCTCACCTCAACACAATTCTATTATCTCAAAGAGTCTTCTCGTATTGATGCTTATTTGTACAGCAGGTGGTCGGATTCCCCTTCCAGTATGATTGACCGTGCTGTGTATTCCTCTCTCCAAGATCAACAGCTTTTTACCACTCTTATTCCCGCTACCTCAAGCGCAACAGCTGATCTACTCTTGGAATCGGATTTAAGAGCCTTTTACCACCGTTTTAGTGACAACTCCAAGAGCGAAGGGTTTATTGATATTACCTACCGACTGATTGATCCAAAAACCAAAAAAATGATTGCCGCAAAACGCTTTATCATTACAGAACCGGCACTCTCCGCAGATGCACAAGGAGGAGTCAATGCCCTCACAAAAGCAACCCACCAACTCAGTGAAAACACAACCGACTGGCTCGAAATGGTTGGAAAGGAAAACCAATGGATAAAATAGCCATTCTCTGTTCAGGTGGTGACGTATCGGGAATGAATCCCGCCATCAAACGTTTTGTTGAATACTCATTTGCCAAAGGGATGCAGCCTTTTTTTGTTTACAACGGCTATGAAGGTCTCATAGATAACAATATCCATGAAGCCCATTACGAAGATGTTGCAGGGATAATGACACGAGGAGGGACCAAGATTCGTTCCGCACGTTCAATCCGCTTTAAAGATACTGCTTATCGAGCTATAGCAGCACAAAACTTACAGGATAAAGGAATCACAAAACTGATTGTACTTGGAGGCGATGGCAGTTTTAGAGGAATGGAACGTTTTCATCATGAATCCGGTATCTCATTTTGCGGTATACCCTCTACGATTGATAACGATATTAATGGCACTGACTACTGCCTTGGAGTAGACACAGCGCTTAATGTCATCAAAAATGCGATTGATTCCATCCGTGATACGGCCTCTTCTTTTCGGCGCGCTTTTGTAATTGAAACCATGGGCCGCGATTGCGGCTATCTTGCCCTCGTATCTGCTATTACCTCAGGGGCTGAAGTATGTTTGATACCTGAAATCCCTATTGACATCACACAGTATAAAGGGTGTTTTGAATCTCAAATACGCAAAGGTCGTGATTATTTTATCGCTGTTGTCTCTGAAGGTCTTAAAAATGCCGATGAAGTAGCACGATGGTTTGAAGAAGAGTTAGGATTTGAATCACGGGTCAGTATTTTAGGACATCTTCAACGAGGAGGTAATCCAAGCGTGTATGATCGACTTATGGCATATAAGTTTGTGACTCACGCCATCGATGCGTTACTGGAAGGAAAAAACAACTCCGTCATTTGCTATAGCAAAAGTCATTTTAATTTTAAATCCATTGACGAAGTTGCCCTTAATCCCTATCGTTTAGACGAAGAACTTCTTACCCTTGGACGTGAACAATTTGCTCCATCGCATTGTCAAATGTAATAAAATATTTATTATGAATAGTAAAGTGAAGTAAAAACTAGAAAAGAAGATTTGAACTATAAAGAAAACTTCTTCTCATAAAGAGAAGAAATATGAGGTATTTATCCGCAAGAAGGGACGTTGCCTGAATCCGAACCGTATTCAAACAAGAAGTCGCGCAAATCTTGTGATTGCTCTTTGAAGCTATCACCATTGAAGTACGCAGCAGATTTATCTTTTGCATGTGCTTTGATAATTTTTGCTCCGCCATTGGCGAATAGATCATCCCACTCGTCTTGTGTATGCATAGCAGCACCTTTAGTACCATTACCATGACAATTTTTACAAGTTTTCAAGTATGTTTTTTGACCTTTTTTGACATCAGCAGATGCACTAGTTGCCATCATACCAACCGCAACAAAAGTCGCAAGCAATAATGAAGTTGATTTCATCATACAATTCCTTTTTTTAAATATCAAGAACATCATATCTTAGAAAGAATAAATGGATGATTAATAAATCACATTGACATCACACCTCTTCGGCGGTCTCCACTTTTTCTTCTTTAACTTTATTGGCACGTACTTCTAAACGAATCTTATCCTGACGGACTTTTCGGTACGCTTTGTATTGTGCTTTGGTCAGCGCTTCACCTTCAAGGGCAACTTCAGCACCAATCTCTTCAGCTGTACAGCCACCTTCATGCATCATAATCATTCGCAGCTCTTTTTTCGTCAAATGACGCTTTAACGATGCATACAGCTCTCGTTCATCTTCTTCGATTTCAACAGCAGCACAGCCATAGAGGCCAACCAATACTTCACGAATCGTTTTTTCTGGGTTGTAACGCAACCATAGTGAATTTTCTAACATTAAATAAATACCTTCGTTTCTAAATTTTAAATACGCCATCGGAATAAAATCCCGACAGCTACGCTAACGCTAAGTTCTCTTCGGCAGAGAGCCCGCGCACTCATGTGCTTTTTAAAACACTTTTTCTATTATTTGCCTCAAATCTTTGGTGTCAATTATGACATTGGCCTCTTTTTTAAGAATCTCTTTGGCACAAAATGCCACACGAGTTCCAGCATGAGCAAACATCGAGCGGTCATTTGCTCCATCGCCGATAGCCATCGTTTCCTCTTCGGTAATCCCGAAAAGGCCTTGCAGGCGTTGCAGCATATCCCCTTTGGAAAAATCGAACATCATATCACCACCCACTAATCCAGTGAGCTTTCCCTCTTTTTCATGTAATACATTGGAAAAATCGGCATCGTACCCAAGGATACTTTTTGCATGTGAAGTCGCCGAGCGAAAACCTCCGCTAAAACAAACGACTTTAATACCGCGCGCTTTAAGTGCCGCGATGGTCTCGATAGCACCCGGCATATAAGGGAGATTTTGACAAATTTTTTCTACTTTAGAAAATTCCAAGCCTTCCAGCAGCCCTACTCTCTCACGTAACGATTCAAAGAAATCAAGTTCCCCATTCATCGCCCGCTGCGTAATCTCACTGACTTTCGCCCCGATTCCCAAAGCTTCCGCGAAAAAATCAATGGTTTCTCCATCCATGAGTGTCGAATCAAAATCAAATACTGCTAACTTAATCAAAAGACATAATCCTCTTTGTTATAATGACGCAATTATATCCAAAGGCATCTTTTGTTTGAACCTTTTATCGATAAACTCCGAAACAGTACTTTTATAACACTCGAAACAACTCCTTCGCGTTCAGCTCAGTTTGCTCCCACCATCGAAAAAATTGCGGCTTTGGGTCTTGATAAACTCGTGGATGGATTCAGCACCACCGACAATCCGCTGGCGAAACTCAAATACAATGCTCTCTTTGCCGCGATGAAACTCCAAGATCGTTTCGGCAAACCGACACTCGCCACGATGAGCATGCGTGACCGCAACCGTATCGCCTTGCAAAGCGATCTCCTAGGAGCCAACGAATCAAACGTCCGCGCAATCCTCGCCCTAACCGGAGACAGTGCCCACTATTCCGATCAGCCTCATGCAAAGGGAGTCTTCGAGGGAAACAGTAAACTTCTCCTAGACATTATCACAACCCTCAACAACGGTAGCGATATGGCAGAACAAAAGCTAATCGCCCCAGTGCAAGAGATTTACCCGTTCGCCGTTATCGATGCCTATGCCAAAAGTGCCGCGACGTTGCAGAAAAAAATGACCAAAAAAGTAGCCCACGGAGCCATTGCTATCATCTCTCAACCCGTCTATGATCTCGAAAATGCTAAAAAGCTGCTCGATATGATGGCGGAAGCAAACCGCGAAAACAATGCTGACTGCGTCCTCGTTTTAGGCTATTTTCCGATTACAAAACTCCGTACTGCGCGATTTTTAGATGAAAATGTTCCAGGAATTTATGTTCCTCAGGCATGGGTCGAAGCGTTAGAAGCGGCTTCACTTATCAGCCCTGAGGAAGAGTACAGAATCGGATTCCAACTGAGTAAAAATCTTTTCGAAGAGCTAAAAGCTCTCCATCCCAAAATCCATATCATGACCGCCAATCAGTTCGAACTTGCTAAGGCAATTTTGAGCTAACTTCAGCCTCTTTTGGCTATAATCGACTCACTTTATACCAGTAGGAATGACATTTTATGATCGATTTAAAACTTCTTCAAAAAGATTTCGATGCAACGGCAGCTTCACTTATACGTAAAAATGTTGACAGCGAGCTAATCAATTCTCTTAAAACTCTTAGTGAAACACTTAAAAGCACCAAACTCGTCTACGAAAGTGCCCAAGCAGCTCAAAATGAGCGCAGCCGTCTTTTTGGTCAATATAAAAAAGAGGGCAAAAATACGGATGAACTTAAAGTCGAAGTAGACGCGGCAAAAGCTCAGTTGGTCGATCTCTTAGAGGCACAACGAATGGCAGAAGAAGCACTGGAAGCTATCGCCATGCGTGTACCCAATCTCCCTGATTCCGATGTCCCTGACGGCGAAGATGAAAACGACAATATTGAGCTTAGGAAAGTGCTCACTCCTCCAACCTTTAACTTTACCCCTAAAGAGCATTGGGAACTTGCCGAACAAAATGGCTGGATTGATTTTGAGCGCGGAGTCAAACTGGCTAAAAGCCGTTTTAGTGTTGTGAGTGGTATGGGAGCACGTTTAGAGCGTGCACTTATCAACTTTATGCTTGACTTCAACCGTGAACGCGGTTTTATGGAAGTGAGTGTTCCCATGCTAGTCAATCGCCGTGCATTAGAGGGAACAGGCCAACTGCCAAAATTTGAAGATGATTTATTTAAAGTGGACGGCGAAGAGCTATTTTTGATTCCCACTGCCGAAGTGCCGCTTACAAACCTTTATGCGGATGAAATTTTAAATGCTACAGAGCTTCCGATTAAAATGACTGGTTATACGTCGTGTTTTCGTAAAGAAGCAGGCTCAGGAGGACGAGATGTGCGCGGAATGATCCGTCAGCATCAGTTTCACAAAGTTGAACTGGTCAGTATCACCAGAGCCGATCAAAGCGACGCCATATTTGAAGAGATGGTCGCGTGTGCCTCCGATCTCCTATTGGCACTTGAGCTTCCACATCGCCTTGTGACTCTTTGTACCGGAGATTTAGGATTTGGGGCTGCTCGAACAATCGATTTAGAAGTGTGGCTTCCGGGACAAAACACCTATCGTGAAATCAGCTCCGTTTCCAATACACGAGACTTCCAAGCTCGTCGTGCGAAGATCCGCTACAAAGAAGAGGGGAAAAATATCCTCGCTCATACGCTTAACGGTTCAAGTTTAGCGGTGGGTCGGACGATGGTAGCTATTATGGAAAATTTTCAACAAGAAGATGGCAGTATCATCATGCCTGCCGTATTGCAAAAATACCTTTAAATATAAAGAATCGCAATGGCTGACGAGCAAGAAGAAATAATCATCATCGAAGAGTCCGACGCAGCAGGCGTTGAGGCAACCGAATCAAAGGATGATGAGAGCACTAAAGAAAAGTCGCCTTTTTCTAAAAAGAAAATACTTATTATTGCAGGTGCAGTGGGTGTTTTATTGCTTGGAGGCGGTGGTATTACCTTCGCTCTTCTCTCTCACTCAGGTGGTGAAGACATAGCGGCTAAAGAAGAACAGCTCATTTCCTCTAAAAATCCCGAAGAGCCTAAAATAGAACCCAGCGAACTTGAAAATATGATTGAGCGTGCCAACTACATGTACGCTAACGGAAACCAAGCTGAAGCCCTCAAGCTTTTTGAAAAAATCGCACTGTACTCCGAGTCGATTTCGCAATACAATCTGGGTGTCGTGAGGCTCAAAGAAAAAGAGTACAGTTCCGCTTTGGAAAACTTTAAACGCTCTATTTCTATGTCCGAAAACCGTTGTGTCAGCGCGCTGAATGCTGCTGTTTGCTGTCTTCACTTGAAACAAAAAGAAAACTTTGAGTATTACATCGACTTGGCACATGCCTATTTGAATACCGAAAGTAATTCTCCCATGTATTCTTACTATTATTCATTGATCAATTACTATCGCGGAAACTATTTTGAAGCACTTAGCGCCCTAAATCATCCCACTACCTCTGAGTATCAGCTAACCCAAAATAAACTCAAAGCTTCCATTGATACTTTATATGGAAATTACAGTGGAGCCATTGAATCATTGGAAAATCCTATGCAAGAAACTGACTCGTTTTCCCTTGGACTGCTGTATGCCAACAATGGTAATTTGTCTCGAGCCCGTGATTATTTCAACAGTGCAATCATTCAAAATAAAAAACCTATACAAGAGAGCCTTTCTTTGGTTTTTGTGGATCTGAAGCTAGGACAGCATCAAGAAGCCAGTGAAGTTTTAAAAAAAATAAGTGATAGATATCCAGATGATGTTTATACACCTTATCCTCTCAAAGTATTTTTAAAGCCAACATTGTTTAATACCAATACAATCCAAACCGCATACCGAACCATAAATGCAAAAGTCCATCCACAAACTTACCCAAAAATTTTTGCATTTACTCCCTACAAAATATTCAATGCTAATCAGACTATCAGCTATATCCGTAAAGGAAATGCGAATATTTATATTGATGATATTAAATCCGCCAAAGAATATCTTGAAAAAAGTTCGAATGCGTCTGACGTTGATTACGGCATCGCTCTCGCGGTTCAAAAAGCATTAAATTTTCAACTCAGAGACGCGAACACTCACCTTAAAAAGCTTCTTTTGACTCATCCTCAACACTCTATTTTGCAGTACAATTTAGCGCTTACGTACGCTCAGTTAGGTGATTACACCAAAGCGTATGATCATTTTCTTCGATCCTATCATTTGGATGCCAATAACTATCTCTCCGGTATTTTCGCCATCATGACATCGGAAATGATTTCAAAACCAAATCCAAAACTTATCTCGATTCTCAAAGAAAATCTCTCTCAAGAACCAAAAAATGAAGAGTCAGACCTCTACCAGACTCTTTTGTCGATAAGTGAAAACAATTATCCTTCCTCCAGTCGCTGGCTTGATAATCATTACAAAGAGCGCCCTTTATATTTGGTAATGAAAATTATCATTGCTCAAGAATTGGGAATGGAGGAACAAGCAAAAAAAGCTTCTGAAAAACTAACCTACACCCAGCCACATGATACGCTGCCTCATCTGCTTTACATTGACACCCATTTCAATAATGAAACACCTAAGGCATACGCTCGACTAGCCCTCAATTATCTAAAAAATCAAAAATTAAACAATCAGGATATCTATTTTGGTCCTCAAATAGTTCGCGATAAGGCCATTGCTATGGCTGCCATTACCGGAAAACTTGAGCCTTTGATCCAAGATCTTGAAAAGAAGCTTCAAACCACGACTGAAAATCGTGCTAATTTAACTTCCGCTCTGGCACTTGCACACTTCTACAATCAAGATTTTGAAAAATCTTATTCCCTGTACAACGAAGCTGTCGATAGCTATAAACTCACCGATGAGCGAACACTCTTTACGGCAGCATCAGCTTCTATTGGTGCGCAGCACTACCAAAATGCCATTGCCTTGTTAGAACTTTCTAAAATGACCAATCCCAACTATCTCGAAAATCGATATGCGCTTGGATTACTCTACATGCAAGTTCAAAATAATCCCGCAGCCATCATCCAATTTAGCAAAATGGGAAATAGCGGGTTTAAATCCAATACATTCGATTTTAAAATTGATACGGACAAGCTTGCTCTGGAGCCTAAAGATTATCATCCTCTTTAAATAGATCCCTTATTCACAACAATTCTTATCCGACCATCCGTCGAATAAGATAATACGTAGCTCTGAGAGGGCCATACAGAAGATACATTGCCCCAAGCAAAGCCATCCCCTCGATAGGATACACAAACACCATCAATGCGAGAACAATGACCCCGATTAAAAAGCGGGTAAAATGGATAGCTCTCATATTGAGTTTTTTGAAACTTGGATAGCGAATATTACTCACCATAAGAACCGATAAGAGTACAGAAAGAGGCAAAAGAAGTACATGTATATGAGAAATTTGCTCATATCGTTCCATAAGTAAAATAGCCGTTGCAATCATTATAGCCGCGGTAGGAATCGGAAGACCAATAAATACCGAAGGCTCTATTCGTGATGTCATAACATTAAAACGAGCCAATCTCACTGCACCAAAAATGATAAACAACGCACTGGCAACAATACCAATGCGGCCATATTCATCGCCTATATAGAGATACATCAGCAATGCAGGAGCAACCCCAAATGCCACAATATCAGCTAAGGAATCAAACTCAACACCAAAATGAGTTGCAGTGTTGGTAAGACGTGCAACACGTCCGTCCAGACCATCAAAAATCAAGGCAAGAAAGATAAACCATGAGGCACTTTCAAAGGAGCTTTGCAGCGCGAGTGATATAGAATAAAAACCAGAAAATATAGAAGCAGCGGTGAAAAAATTGGGGAGAAGGTAGGCGATGGGCGGAGGGTCTTTACGCATCGAAGCGTCCAATGACGCTCTCACCTGCTCGCACTTCAGCGCCCGGAAGAACTGCTAAAGTAACATTGCTTGGAAGATAAAGAATGGTTCTTCCCCGAGCTAAGAATCCATAGCGGGAACCTTCTTTCATCTTTTCTCCCTCTTCACCGTCAATAGCAATCGGAAAACAGCTTCGATCACTTAAATGCTCCATAAAGACCTCATTCCCCGAAAGAGATTTAAATGAGAGCACTACTTTTTCATTTAATGACTCAGAGAGAGGATGATGAAGTGCCAATGAAACACCATGACGAACACGACAACCTTCCATAACTCCATCAAAAGGAGCACGCAACATGGATACATTCCACAGCCCGTTAAGAAGTGTAATTTTTTTCATCATTCGATCATTTATAAGTGTCTCTTCAATTCCTAAAACAACACCGTCAACACTGCTGATAATAGACGAGGCTTCGCCCAAGACTGCATTACGTTCAGGATTTCGAAAAAGAATCAAAAAGGCGATCAACAGTGCACCAATTAAAAATTGAAAAAGATGTAATCCCGTCATGATAAAAAAAAGTAAAACAGTAGCAGCCAATACTATTGGAAGCCATCCTTGCTTAGAGAGGATAAAAGTATCAGTGTGCATTGCCATAAAAACTCCTATAGTGCTTTTTTAGGGGATAGCTTTGTTTCAATATTATTTTCTAACTCATATTTTTCGATAATATCGCGAACTTGATCGCCCGAAATATTTTCTTTTGCATACAACAATTCTACCATTTTTTCGATAGCATCGCGATACTCTTCAAGTCGAATTTTAACTTCAACATAACGCTCTTGAAGTGTATTCTTGATGAACTGATCCATCTCTTCTGCCATTTTTTCACTGTATTCTTTAGCTTGCGTCATTCCGCCGCCCAAGAAAGTACTACGCTGTTTTTCAAGCACCATTAATCCGGCAACATCACTCATACCGTACATTTGAACCATTGCTTTAAGAATATCAGTCGTTCTCTCTAGATCATTAGCTGCACCTGTACTAATTTCTCCAATAAACACCTCTTCAGCAGCACGTCCGCCAAGAAGAACATCAATCTCTGCAATCAGTTCATGACGCTGCATCAGATATTTATTCTCTTCAGGTGTATTAAGAGTATACCCTAGTGCTGCAAGTCCGCGAGGCACAATAGAGACTTTTGATACTTTTTTAGCTCCCTTGGTCGTTTCCGCCAAAAGTGCATGTCCGCTCTCATGGTAAGCAACAATCCGTTTCTCTTTTTCATCTATTCTACGGCTCTTCTTAGAAAGACCGGCAATCGCACGTTCAACTGCTTCTCGCAAATCAGCTTGACGAACCGTTTTTTGACTTTTTCGTCCTGCGAGCAATGCAGCTTCATTGACAATATTCGCTAAATCTGCCCCAGCAAGACCTGCTGTTAGGCGGGCAATCTCTTCAAGATCAGCATCACTGTCAATTTTGACACCTTTGACATGAACATTTAAAATATCAATACGACCCTGATAATCAGGTTTATCTACCAATACTTGACGATCAAAACGTCCCGGACGAAGCAATGCTGGATCGAGAATTTCAGGACGATTGGTTGCTGCCAAAATAATAACTGGAGTATCTGTACCAAATCCGTCCATCTCAGCTAGAAGCTGATTGAGGGTTTGCTCACGCTCATCATTACCGCCCATCATTCCGCCTGCTGCACGACTTTTACCAATGGCATCAATCTCATCAATGAAAATAATAGAAGGGGCATCTTTTTTAGCTTGTTCGAATAAATCGCGTACACGTGCTGCACCGACACCGACAAACATCTCGATAAAACTTGAACCTGAAACAGAGAAGAAAGGAACTTCTGCCTCTCCTGCAACCGCTTTTGCCAACAACGTTTTCCCTGTTCCTGGACTTCCTACTAGCAAGACACCCTTAGGAATTTTAGCTCCTAGTTCTACGTATCGACCCGGAGACTTCAAGAAATCAACAATTTCTAAAACCTCTTCTTTTGCCTCTTGTGCACCCGCTACATCATCAAATTTGGTTTTTGGTTTTTCAGAATTGACCAGCTTTTTAGAGCTTCCCATTCCCAAAATTCCACCACCCATACTTTTTTGCATTCGACCGGCAAAAAACATCCAAATCGCAATAATAATCAAGAAAGGAAATAGCCAACCGAACATTTCAGTAAACCAATTACTCTCATTAAAACCGCTGTAATCAATATTTTGCTTATCTAAAAGATCCGTTAATTTAGTATCTTCTCCCAAAATACGACGAGTGGTATACGCTGTTTTAGTAGCACCCTCTGCACTTAAAGCACGAATATACGTCTGACCAATTGCAACTTTTTCTACTTGCTTGTTGATAATCAGTTTTTTAAGCTCAGCATAACTGACTTCTTGTGTTCGTGTTGCAGATGAACCATTTACTTTTGAGCTTAAGTCACCGCCATCGCCTACAAATGCTTTGAAAAGCATAATAATGACAATTGAAAAGATGGCAAAAGTGATTAATGGATTTTTATTAAAAAAATTATCATTTTTATTCGATGGAGTCGGTTTTTCTGGTTGTGCCACGTGATTATTCCTTTTTGGTTAATACAAGCGTTACCCATTCGTTTTCAACGATTCGTTCGCTAAGCTCGTATGTTTTGTATGCGCGTAGAACTTTATCTTCATATTTATCCATTATTCCTGAGAGAATTAATATCCCTCCATCGCGTAACCGTTTTTTTAGATCACTGGCAATAAAGACAAGAACATCAGCAACAATATTGGCAACGATAACGTCATATACCTCATTTGTCTCTTGAATAGGTCCTTCCCATAATCGACGGAATGATAATCCGTTTTGCTCGGCATTGACGATCGTATTTTCAACGGAAAGAGGATCGGTGTCACAAGCATCAACAATGGCACCTTTACGTAATGCTGCCATCGCTAAAATACCGCTGCCGCACCCAACATCCATAAGAGTGTTGCCCTCATTGACGTAACTGGCTATAGCACGCAAACATGACGCTGTGGTTGGATGATGTCCTGTTCCAAAGGCCAAAGCAGGATCAATAGCGATATTTAACATCCCCTCTTTTGGCGCTTCCCATGTCGGATGAATGTAAAATGGAGCTATTTCTATCGGAGTAATACCCTGCTGATATTGAGCAATCCAGTCATTATTTTTTTCTTTGGTCAGAGTTAATTCCAAATCTATCACTTCACCAAGCGCACTTTGAAGCGCTTCGGCAAATTGTTCAATTCCCCAACTCACTGTCTCTAAGTTTTCTTCACTGCGAACAATAAATCCATCATCAATTTCTTCAAAACCGACAGGTATAACATCGGCTAAAAAATCACCAAATAACTCAATATGAGCTGATGGTTTAACCACCAGCATGTAATAATAATCTTGCATTACGCCTCAGTGCCGAGGACTGCTGAAAGTTTTTCTTTGAGGACTTGAGGAGTAAAAGGTTTAACAATATAGTTGTTAACCCCTGCTTTAAGGGCAGTAATTACTTCTGCTTTTCCCCCTTCTGTCGTAACCATGATAATAGGAAGATCGTTAAAACGAGCATCAGATCGCACTTTTTTAACCAATTCCAGCCCATTCATTTCAGGCATATTCCAATCCGTAATCAACATTCCAATATCAGGATTTTCATTTAGAGCAGCCCATCCTTGGAGTCCATCTTCCCCTTCTAACACCTCTTCGTAACCAAGACGTGAAAGAGTATTTTTAATAATGCGACGCATTGTTGAGCTGTCATCTACAACTAATAATTTCAAAGCGTTTCCTTTGTAATCTAGGTAATTTTAAAGAATAATTGTCCAATAATAGCCAAATGAACTTTGTGTGAAGTTTAAAAAAAACGTTTTAGTTCAATTCTTCCCTCATAAAACGCTTTTCCGACAATTACGCCTTCTATTTCGCCTGTTAAAAGTAACGATTCAATGTCTGAATCATCTTTAACTCCGCCGCTGGCAATGGTAGGTACTCCCGAAGCTCTTGCAATTTCAAGGGTAAATTCAACATTCACACCGCTAAGTGTTCCATCGCGACCCACATCGGTACAAATAATCGCTTCCACTCCTGCATCCGCAAACAATCGAGCCAAATCAGTTGCCCGCATTTCACTCACTTCACCCCAACCCTCAACCGCTACAAATCCATCAATAGCATCAATACCGACAACAATTGGATATTTGGCCGCCATTGTTTTTACAAATTCAGGATCACGAAGCGCAATCGAGCCTAAAATAATGCGATCAATCCCAAGTTCCAAATAACGCTGGATGGTTGCTTCATCACGAATTCCGCCGCCAAGCTGAAGCTTGACATTACAATTTTCACGAATAGCGCGAATTTGCTCCAAGTTTTTTGGCTCCCCTGCAAACGCACCGTTAAGATCAACTAGATGAACCCATTGCGCACCCATTTCTTCAAATGTTTTTACCAATTCCCATGGAGTATCGGAGTAGATTTTTGCACTCTCCATTAGCCCTTTGGTGAGACGAACGGCTTTGCCGTCTTTTAAATCGATTGCTGGAAAAATCGTCATTTTTACACCTTTTTTTAGATATTTGAATCTCCCACATTTTATGTGGGTAGCTTTAGGGGATTGCAAAGGACATATCTGTCCTTGCCACCTAAATGGGCTTTGCTCATTTAGGTGTTTAACATCACAAGTTTATAAAATTTTGTAAAATTTTCAGACCATTATGATGGCTTTTCTCAGGATGGGGCTGAATACCCATTACGTTGTCATGAGCGATTGCGCTCGTAAAACGGTAACCATAAACACTCTCACCAATACTGTCTGCTTCATTGTCACACAAGGCGTGATAGGAATGAACGAAATAGAGATAATGGTCCTTATCCAATCCTTCAAACAAAGGATGTTCTTTGGTAAACATTCTGTTCCATCCAATATGAGGAACTTTTAGAGGAGTATGAAAACGGCTTGTATCAAATGCCACAACTCGTCCCTTTATAAGACCAAGCCCTTCATTGATTCCAAATTCTTCACTTGAGTCAAACAATAATTGCATTCCCAAACAAATACCAAGAAGATATTTTCCGCTTACGGCATATTCACGAACTGCTTCATCCATTCCACGGCTTTGCAAGTGTTCCATCGCATCCCCAAATGCACCAACACCCGGCAAAATCAGCTTGTCATACGTACACAATTTAGCAGGGTCTGATTCCACCACTACTTTTTCACCCAGTAAATCAAATGCATTTTTTACACTGGCAAGATTACCTATATTATAATCGACTATTCCTATCAAGGATGCTCCTTATCGTGAGTAAAACGGATGTAAATAGCCAATCCAACCAACAAAGAAGCGACACCGCCAATAATATAGATAGCGTTAAAAAGCTTCTCAGGCTCTGTCATTGCAAATTTAAATACTAACATCAGTGCCTCGATTGAGAGGGCAATAATAATAGAGCCTAAGAATCGGACCATTGTTTTATGTATATCTGATGCAGGATCTTTTTTGGAGCGCCCCAAAACTTCTTCCTCAAAAAGAGTTTTGACCAAATCAAATATGGCTAAAGAAAGGGTAAGCAAGATGGTTGCTTCAAAAATATCTTTAATCTCAATATGTTCCACATTACCAAGTCCGTAGGCTAAAAAGCTTTCTATCCCTTTTACAAACAATAACAAAGCAACCGCAGCTAAAGCAACTGAAAAAATAGCATAAATAGTTCTAAAAAATTTACCTGCGAAACTCTCTAATGCTAATGGGTGCGCAATTCGAACTACTTCATTTAAAGGCATATCCAGACACGCCACATAAATAATTTCGCCATTCTCATCAAAAATAGGTTCCGATGCAGTAACCGTTAATTCGTCATTTATCAATGAAGGATAAGGATCAGTAATCGTACAGCGGCGCTCATGCATAGCACGGTAATAATAAGCTCTAGTAGAACGGTTTTGACCCGCATCTTCCTCTTTTTTCCCCACTTTAAGGTAAGTGGGACTCACTTGGTTTCCTGCTGAGTCCAATAAATAAACAGCTTCTACACCTGGTAAGTCTCCTTTAATTTTACGTAGGCGATCTATGATGTGTTCGGCTGTTGCAGAAGGAAGGTGATTTGGGAGATTTTTTTGAAAAAGATAACAAAAATATGCCCGCGCTTTTGGGCGAATTTCAGAAAATTGCTGTATGTCTTGAACAACCATTTTTGCACTCCTAACCTCTTAATAATTATGCGGATTATAGCTTAGTTGCGCTATAGTTATCCTTATGAAAAGTCCAAATCTACGTATCGCAATCGTCCGTCTCAGCGCACTCGGTGACATCGTCAACACGGCTGTCATCTTACAAATTATCCATCACTATTACCCTGAAGCCCTAATTGATTGGTTTGTCGAAGAGGCATTTGCCCCAATACTTCAGAACCATCCCCTGCTTCATGAAGTGATCCCTGTTCCTCTCAAAAGGCTCAAAAAAAACAAAAGCTTTACTCTCTTAAAAGAGATGATTCACACCCTAAAATCTCGTAAACACTATGACCATATTATCGATGCGCAAGGGCTTCTTAAATCGGCGATTGTTGCCTCTTTTTTACCCGGGAGAATACACGGTTTTGACCGGAAAAGTGCTCGTGAAGCAATCGCTGCGTGGTTTTATGCCACTAGCTCATCCATCCCCTATGAAATAAGTGTAATACGACGTAATGTGATGGTGATAACTGAAGCGTTAAATATCCCCTACTCCGACGCGCTGATAGAGCAAAAAGCTCCTGTATTTGATAGTCCCTCGGCCTCGCATGAAAATAAAATTGCTCTTGTCATCGGGGCATCGTGGAAGAGCAAATGTTATCCCAAAGAACACTTTGCCGCACTGTGTGATTTACTTCCCTACCCGTGCCATCTTGTTTGGGGAAGCACGAGTGAATACGATGATGCAGTGTGGATACAAGAACATTCCAAGAATGCTATTGTTACGCCCAAAATGTCTCTAAAAGAGCTGGTGGATTTTATCGCAAACTGTACACTCATAATCGGAAATGATACAGGACCTACACATATTGCGTGGGCGATGAATCGTCCCTCTATAACCCTGTTTGGGCCAACCAATGAACGGATGATTTACCCAACTCCTATCAATATAGGAATAAAATCTCCGTCCCACGTGGATATTTTTCACATTAATCGTAATGATTTTTCGATTTGTGACATCGACCCTCATCTTATTGCTACTAAAGCCAAGGAAATTTTATAATGGGTTATCGCCTTTTTTTACTCTTAGATTCATTCTTGATGATTCTGCCACAGCGTTGGCGTAAAAAGATATTTACATCGCTTGCTTCACTTGCTCATCTTCTCGCTTTTTCACGAAATCGGATCATTCAAGCTAATTTAGATTTTGCTTTTAAAGATGAGCTCACTCAGACTCAAAAAAAAGAAATTGAGAGCTATTGCTATCGAAATTTAGCCCTTAATTTTTTACAAGTAATGGAGAACCGACGAAACAATGCCGATGATTTACAATCTCAAGTGACCTTTCAAAACCGTGAAGTTGTTGATGCCCTTTTGCGAGAAAAACGCGGAATTATTTTTGTTTCCGCCCATTTTGGCAATTGGGAACTGGGAGGAGCTGCTCTCTCTTCCGTCATTACCCCTGTTTCCTCAATCTATAAAGAGTTTAGCGCTTCTGAGTTTGATCCCTATTTACTTCAGGCACGAACAAACCATAAAATGCAGCTTGCGGAAAAAAATGGAGCGCTTAAACATATTGCCAAAGCACTCAAGGGCGGTCGCTCTATTTTGCTTATGATCGATCAAGCCAGCAATGCACGTGCAGGAGTAAAAGTTGATTTTTTTGGGCATGAGACGTACCAATCGTCTACCCCTGCTGCGTTATCAGCAAAATTCAATGCTCCTATCGTGGGTGTTTATATTGTCTCACTCCATGAACAGCACTATACGATTACGTTTGAAAATCCCATTGAAGTAAAAAGCAATGAGGAAAAAGACATTTTAGACGCCTCACAAGCACAAGCCGATGATCTTGAAAAAGTAATTCGCACCAATCCAAAGCTCTGGTTTTGGTGCCACAAGCGATGGAAAGGTGAATTTAACGAGATTTACGCAGGATAGGCAGTTTTTAACGCTTTGTACAACTCATCAGGCGTCATCTCAGGATTGTTTTCCCATGAGAGTTTCATTACGGCGTTGTCTTCCAATCCGTTCCAGATCTTAATATAACTTCCCTCTTTATATCCATGGTCTTGACGGAATTGATTGAGGATATTTTTGCCGACATAGAGACGATACAAGTGTGTCGTATTCAATGCACCCAGATACGCCAGATCTAAAAACTCTTCGACTATCGCATCAATCATCTCTGGAGAAATCGGAATCAGTGAAAGACGCATAACGTTTTCGATTTTAATCATAAGGAGATCATCTCCGCCAAAAGGAAGCGGTGTTTCACCGTTTAATTTTTGATATTCCGGTGTATTGTAAATTCTATGTGCCAATTCTTCCACTGCTTCCGCACCATTGGCTTTCGTAAATTCCAATACTAAACTCATCACAAAATGCCAGACATCGACAATCTCGATTTGCAAGTTGGCATAATCGGTCGGTTGAGCAATACTTTTCCAATGTTTCCATCCGAATGAATCAATCATCTCGGCAGATTCCATCGTAATGCATCGGCGCCAGTTGATTATTTTGCCGTGTTTCGTTACCCCTTTTTCCCAACCAATTCCGTTGGTAGCATCATTGAGTTGTTGCTGTAATGTCAGCATACTAAGTAATTTATTCATGCTTATCCTTTAAAAAGTTTCAAATTATAGGTAAAATTCCCTATGCAAAAAATTATCTGTCAAAAATGTACTTATTATTTCGTTACTTGGGAAGCTAATCAGCCTCACGGATGTAAGGCGTATGGATTTAAAAGTAAATCTATCCCTTCTCAAATCGTCCTAAACTCAAGCGGCAAACCATGTAGTTTTTTCGAACCTAAGAACCTCGTTTCCAAATAAGTTTTTTACCAAAACCCAGTGTATTATCGGTCATTTTAATCTCATCAAGGCGTATTGTCCATAACGTTGGACTCATTATCCGTGCATACGGAAAAGCTTTATAATAAAACTCTTTTCCCTCATCACACAGCGTCATCACACCTTTAAACTGTATCCCTTGAATCTTTCCGACTGTCTTGGTTTCAAATGCCACTGTTCCTGCAACGGTATGATTTTTTACTACATTGCTACCATGCAGTGTTTGGGTATCCGTTGCCACGATAAAAGAAATTTCTTCTGAATCATAGGCATAAAATAAAGAACAACACCACAACTCATCCCCATAGGTCGCCAATGAAAGCAGATGATGTTTGACGATAAAATTTTCAATTTTTGACGTTATAGGTTCCATTATTTTTACCGAATCGCAAAAGCAAGCGCGAAAGTCATTATCGACATAAAACCCAATGCACCAAAACTCATCCAACCAACATACCGTGAGCTTAGAACCAATGCAATTATCCCTTTCAAGAGATTGTTACTCCCGATAGAAATTAAAATTGCACACATCACTGTATTGGGAGTAATAGAGTACTGAATGTTAATGAGAGAAAGGATAAAGGGATCAATGTCAGTAAAGCCACTGGTAAATGCCAGTACATTCAATCCCGAAATCCCATAATGAACGATGAAATACTGAGTTGCTGTTGTCATGATGACAAACATAATTGCAACAAGCAATGCCATTCCAAGCTCAAGAGGATTAATATTTATCTGCGTACCGTTCTCATTACCAAGCAGATTACTTCCCTTATGCTTTGAGAGCATATATCCTCCTAAAAGTGCAATAGAACCAAGCAGTCCAATCGGAAGAGCAATGCTTTGAAATAATGTAAAATTAAAAAAGCCAATCATAACCATTAATCGGACATGCATCATTCCTGTTGCCAGCATAATGGCAGAAATAAACGTATATTTATCCGAGGCAATGACCTTTGATTTACGAGCCAAAACAACGGTTGTCGCTGTTGAGGAGTAAATCCCTCCTAAAATACCGCTGACTAAAAACCCTTTTTCTTTAAAAAAATAATGTTGAAGCAAATAGCCAATATACGATATTCCCGATACAACAACGACTGCCATCCAAATTTTACTCATCGACATCGGCAACCAGGATGCAATCGGGGTAACCGGCAATAACGGCCAAATCACCGCACTTAATAGCACCCATTTGGAAAAAGTAATCAATTCACTTTTATCCACTTTTTCGAGTAGCATTTGGACTTTAGATTTGGAATTGACAACAAAAATTATGACAACAAATATCAAAGCAATCAGCCACAAAGGCTGTGTCATAATCATCGGTGCATAGGTATATACCAATAATGCCACCAAAAGACTGATAATCCCTTTTTGTTCTTTATGGAGTTTACTGTAATAAAAGAGACCAAAAAATATTGCCAAAATCCCCAATCCGGACAGATAAAGCCGTAAGCTAGGATCGAGAATATAAAGAATATATCCAAGCATCCCAATAAAGGTATACGTGCGCACGGTTCCGATAAAATAGGGATGCTCTAATGTCCGTTTGTATTTTCGCATCTCTAATCCGGTTAAAAAACTCAGTATTAGGGTTAAAATAAAGCGAAAATACTCTGTTTCATAAAAAGGAACTATGGATTCAACTATCATTTTCTCTCTTTTAAGGCAGTGCCTATTTTTGCCAATGCAATCTCAAGAGCAGATGTAGAGACCGCAAAATTGAGCCGCATAAATCCTGAACCTTCACGACCGAAACTAAGCCCTGCACTCAGACCAAGACCAGCTTTTTGAATAAAAAATTCTCGTAATTCACGATCACCCATTCCCAGTTTGCGGCAATCAACCCATGCCAAATAGGTCCCTTGGGGAGGAATAAATCGTATCTGTGTATTTTGAGCAGACCATTGAGCTATTGTATCTCTATTTGTTTGTAAGTGATCTATAAGTGCTTTATGCCACTCTTTTCCATAAGTATAGGCAGCTTCAAAAGCCACATGAGATAATACTGCCCCATCACCAAAGTGAACAAGCCGACGCTGCCCATCATAAAGATCACGCAGCTTTTTCGAAGCAATGCAGACCGTAGAAATTCCGAATCCTGCCATATTAAATGTTTTTCCGGGTCCTAGAAGTGTTACAGTACATTCAGACAACTCGTCCGAAAGCGATGCAATAGGGATATGAGCATGCCCCTCATAAACGATATCAGAATGAACCTCATCACTGACTATGACAACACCATATTCAAGACACACTGCGCCCAAAGCCAATAATTCGTTCTTACGCCACACACGACCTATAGGATTATGAGGAGAACACAACAATAGTATTTTGGTTTTTGGAGTGATTTGTGTTCGTAATAATTCACTGTCGAAACCATATCCTCCCTCACTGTTTTGCGTCAGCGAGTGAGTAATAAGATGTCGATTATTCTCATTAACCATCGAAAAAAACGGTGGATAAACTGGGCTCATTACGATGACCTCATCGCCTTCATCACTAAAAGCTCGAATAGCACATCCGATAGAAGCAACAACAGAGGGAGAGTAGCTTAGCCATTCACGTTTGATTTCCCAATCATGATGTTCATGTATCCATTTACATTGAGCTTCATAAGCACTATCCTTCATTATTTCATACCCGAGGACAGGATGAATCAATCGTTCTCTTACCGCATCCAAAACATATACGGGAGTAGCAAGATCCATATCTGCCACCCACATCGGCTGAACATTATCGGTTCCGAAAAGCTTTTGTCGTAAAGTATACTTTTCAGCATTCGATCCACTGCGATCTATCTCTCCAAACTCATCCATATTGTTTTGCCCATGATGTGTACATTTCTTCTATACGAGTATATTTTTGAGATTCAGATTCACCCTCACCTACTACATACCGAAATCCTGCATGCTGAATAAAATGGCGGCGAAATGCGTATCGGGATTCTCGTACAATCTCATTACCTGTAGATGCCCATGATCCACCTTTGAGCATATTGTGTTTTCCGTCAAAGGTAGGTTCTGAAAAATCGTCGTACCATGGATGCGTTGCAAAACCCTCGAATCCATCCATCTGTGTTTGCGTCCATTGCCATACATTTCCTACAACATCATAGAGTTTTCCGTGAACAAATGTATCAATCGGAACCGAAGAAGCATAATGGGCAAAATTCAGGTTAGCATTGCTGTCATCAAAAATATCCTTTGAGATATCTCCTTGATCTACCATAACGCGCCACTCTGCTTCTGTAGGAAGACGATATACCGCTCCGTCTTGAGCGCTTTTCCATCGACAGAACGCTTCCGCTTCAAGTGCATTGACCTCAACTGGCCAATTATAGGGCATATCTATCTCGCACGTTAACGCACGGTATTTAAAACTTCCATCATTTTGAGGAATCCAAAAGGGGGGACACGTCGCATTACGAATACGTAAATATTTCAGCCCTTCATCATCCCACCATCGCTGTATGCCATAACCATTGGCAGCTACAAAATCCATAAATTCACTATTACTAACTAAATATTTAGATGCCTCAAAATCTTCCACATGATACGTTGCCGTTCCATATTCATTATCCCAGCCATACAATCCGTGATCATCCACACCTTTTCCAAGGCGGATCTCCTGAGCATCAAAACCTACCATCTCGTTTTCTATACCATCACCCCATAGTGGACAAATCGGAAACCGAGCATCTTCTCTGATAAACTCTAAGGGCATTTGCCGATGCAATACACTCGACGTTTCGATATGAATCCGTTCGTGCTCTATTCCCATCCAAATCGCCCAAAACGGGTCTGTTTTGATTATGGGCAATGTCATAGGTAATGCAGAAATCATTTCATCAACGCATATACGAACACGATTGCGATATTCTCGCACTTCTTTCACGCTCGGCCACGCAAAGCTTCCACTCTCAGCATCCCACTTCATCTCATCCACACCAACCGCAAACAAAGACTCAAAATGAGGGTTTATTCTCTCATCCATTGCACCTGAAGCAATTAATTTATTCACATAAAAAATAGCGGTATGGGCAAAATAAAAAATCATAGGATGACGCGTTGGTTCAGACTGGCGATAAAAGATTTCGTCAGATTGTAAAAGATCAAACAATGATTCAAAAAGATCAAAACTTTGATGAAAATAGTGACGCAATTGAATCCGTGTATTTTCTATATTTTTTCCATCAAGTCGTACCGACTGCATTTGCTTCGCTATCACGCTCTAAATCCTCTATACTATACTAATTCAAATTTCCCTATTGTACCTCAGAGACTCTTATAGAAAAAACTTGGAAAAAAAGAAGACAAAATAATCAAAAAAATGATTATAATTAGAATATCAAAAAGGTATCAAAAAATACCAATCAGGGAAAAAATATGGCATTTGAAAAAGCGTTACAAGATATGAGTATTAAAAAGCGGATGAATTATCTCGTTAGCGCAGCCACAATGTCCGTTATTGGCGCTGCCGTATTCGTATACTTTGCCTTTAGCAGTTTAGAGAGTCAATACAGTGAGCTTCAGGAAAAAACCATATCAGGAGCCATGAACGCGCTTGAAATCGAAAAAGATCTGAACTACATCAGTCGTACCAGTCGAGATATTATGCTGGGTGGCGATTATAATAAAAATATTGATAAACTTGAAAAACATATTGATAAAATTCATACCGTATTTATTGAACTGGATAAAAGCGCGAGCGAGCCTGCCGAACAACAACTTATTATGGATGCGAAAGAGAGCACCTCTGCCTTTTTAGATAACTCGCTTGCAATGATGAAGTCCCTCGATGCTGCAACTATTTCTAGTAACTCTACTACAATTTATGCAAAATACAAAAAAGAGTTAACTCCGTATGCAGATGCTTCAAGAGACAAATTTGAAAAAGTTGTGGAGCTAAAGGAAGCAAAACTCAAAACAGCTTCCGAAAGCCTTCACTCTCAAATCACATTCTATAAATTTTTTGTCCTTATGACAGGATTTGGTGTAGCCATTGTTATTTTTATTTTTGCCAGTATGATCAGCAGTTCGATCACCATTGCAATCGAAAAGTTTACACGCATTATTGCGAGCATCTCAGAGGGTAACTTCAAACAAATATCCGTTAATGCGCCCGAAGGTACGGAAATGGGAATTATGGGAAATGCCCTCGGACAGCTCATAACTCAAATACAAAATCTTATCCATCAGATCAACACATCCATCTCAGGTGCGACTAAAGGAGATTTTTCACATACCCTTTCAAGTGTAGGAATGCATGGAGAGTTTGTGGATGCTATTGAAAATGTCAGTACCAGTATCGCGGTTATGAGAGTGCAAGATCAGAAAAAACGTCGAGATTCACTAAACTCTGAACTAAGCCAACTCAACGTAAAAGTGACAGAAAGTCTCAGTGTCATCCAAGAAAACCTTCAAAATAATATCCAAGACCTAAAAGCAGTAACAAGCGCAACGACCACAGCAGCTGTTTTAGCCAATGACAGTAGAGACACCATATCCATTATTATCAATGAGCTCAATATGCTCAATGAAAAAGTAAGCAATAATAACGATGCAATCGGGCATATTGCATCCCGTGCGAATGAAATCAACTCCGTCATTCAGCTCATCACCGATATTGCTGATCAAACGAACCTTTTAGCGCTCAATGCTGCTATCGAAGCTGCTCGAGCAGGAGAACATGGTCGAGGATTTGCTGTCGTTGCCGATGAAGTACGAAAACTTGCAGAACGAACCCATAAAGCAACTGGAGAGATTTCTGTATCAATCAATTCACTCCAACAAAATATGTCTGAAATTCAAACCAGTGCTGAAGAGATGAATGAAGTTGTTGCACGTTCCAGCTCAAGTATTATCAGCTTTGAAGACACCCTAGTTCAGCTAAGTGAAGGCTCATCCAATATTGTGACTTCATCTCACAATATGGAAAATAGCTCGTTTATTATTTTAGCAAAAATTGATCATATACTTTATAAGGCACGTACATATAACAGCGTCATGGTATGTGATCAAAAACTCACGCCTATGGATGCACATCAATGTCGTCTTGGTAAATGGTATGACGGTGAAGGAAAAGAGCGTTTTGGTAAAATGGGGAGTTATGAGCAGATAAAAGTACCTCATGCAGTTGTTCATCAAAATGCCAATAAAAATCTCACTTTCATTGCTCAAGGTGAAGAGAATTTACTCAATAACAGCAGTGAAATTATTTCAAACTTCAAAGAAATGGAAAATGCGAGTGAAAAACTTTTTGTACTTATGGACAATGTTCTTATTGAAAGTCGCTAAATTTTAAACCGCAGAGAAATTTTAAGAAGCTTTCCACATGGTCGGAGCGACCTGACTCGAACAGGCGACCTCTACCACCCCAAGGTAGTGCGCTAGCCAAACTGCGCTACGCCCCGATCAATAAATGTGGAGTGCAAGAATAATCGAAACTTGATTAATCCCACCTAAAAGTGACTCTCGATATACTCTGCTTATGCAAATCGTACTCCCAACAATTTTACTGCCAAATCCAAAAGTTACCGCCTGTTTTACGACTCGGTATGGTGGAGTCTCGCACGCTCCCTATAGCACCGCTAATCTTGCATTTCATGTCGGTGATGCGCTCAACGATGTTCTCAAAAACCATGATTTATTAGCAAATCATTTGGGTTATGATCGAAAAACTTTAGTGCACATGTCTCAAATTCATTCAGATACCATCATCACTATCGATGATACACACCGTTTCGATACCCCGCCCCAATGTGATGCGCTTATAACTAATCGCCTTAATACTCCGCTTATGGTGATGAGTGCCGATTGTACTCCTATTTTGATCTACGATCCGATCCATAATGCTATTGGGGCTGTTCATGCAGGGCGAAAGGGAGCACTCAATGAGATTCTTCCTAAAACACTCGATACAATGAAACAAGTATTTGGAACTCACATCAATGATGTGCAAATCGTACTGGGTCCCTCAATACATGGATGTTGTTATGAAGTCAATGAAAACATAGTCAACGAAGTAATAGAAATGGGATATAAGAATGCAATACGAAGAGAAAATAAACGAGTCTTTTTAGATGTCAATACTATTTTATTACTGCAACTGCAAACATTAGGTGTAGAGGAAGAGAGTATCGAAGTGATTGAGCACTGCACTTCATGTAACTGCGATACCTATTTCTCCTATCGCGCTGATGCACAGCACACGGGACGGATTGCGGGAGTGATTATCCTACGATCCGCTTAGCCAGCTGGTGAGGAAGCAATCCAAGTGATTCTTCTACAAGCAGTGTGTTACCATGCTTTATAAATTCATCATCGTATTCAAAACTAACTACCTGAACATCCCTGATTTTTTCTTCGGATAACCATTCAAGCAATGCACTTCCAACACCGCCCATGCGTGCTGAATCACTAAAAATATACCATCTTTTATGAATCTTAGACATTCGTATCAGCATTTCAGTATCGAGAGGTTTTACAAAACGCAAATCAAGTAAAGAGGGTTTTTCCTCCATCAGCTCCAGCGTTTGTGCCGCACGTCCAACACCGTTTCCGTATCCAATCAATAAAACATCAGAGTCATTGGAAATTAACAACTGTGATTTTCCTGTCTCAAAAGGAAGAGACTCAGGTACATTTGCTTCAAGAAATGCCCCTCTAGGATAACGAATGGCACACGGTCGGTCATATCCGGCTGCATACGCCACAATCTGATGAAATGATTTTTCATCACGAGGAGCACACAATGTCATATTAGGAATCAATCGTAAAAAACTAATATCAAATGCCCCCTGATGTGTCTCACCGTCTTCGCCGACAATACCGGCACGGTCAAGAGCAAAGACAACCGGTAGATCCATCAAGCACACATCGTGGATCACCTGATCAAACCCCCGTTGTAAAAAGGTCGAATAAATCGTACAGAATGGTTTAAATCCTTCTTTTGCCAATGCAGCCATAGAGGTTACGGCATGCTGTTCAGCAATCGCAACATCCCAAAAGCGTTCAGGATATTTTTCCATTAAAGCACTTAGTCCTGTTCCGCTTGGCATTGCTGCCGTTGCTCCCACTATTTTCGGATTATGATCGGCTTGATGCATAAGCGCTTCTGCATAGATTTGAGTAGCATTTTTAGCAGAACTTTTAGTATTAGCCGTTCCGCTTTTCAGATCAAAGGGAGAAACGCCATGCCATTTTTCATGCTTACCCTCAGCAATCTCATACCCTTTTCCCTTAATCGTCTGTACATGAACTAGAACAGGTTTTCCCATCGCTTTTGCCATGCTCAAAATATCAATAAGCGATTTAAGATCATGCCCATCAACAGGACCAATATACTCAATCCCCATCTCTTCAAACAATATTCCAGGAGTAATGAGCTTGAACGACTCTTCAAACCGTTTGGCGAGATAATGTGCCCCTTCACCGAAGTTGTCTACAAACTGCTCTGTTTTCTTTTTAAAACGTTGATAAAATGGACTTGCCATCGCAGAACTAAGCATCCGGCTAATTGCACCGATTGGTTTGGCGATACTCATCTCATTGTCATTGAGAATAATGACCATCGGATATTTTCGATCACCTAACTCGTTAAGCGCTTCGTACACCATTCCAGCAGAAAGGGAACCATCACCGATCAGGACAACCGGAATACGACTCTCCTGCTCCTTTTTAAGAGCAATGGCTTTAGCTGCTCCCACACCTAGAGAAATCGACGTTGAGCTATGTCCTGCAACGAAATAATCAAAAGGGGACTCAGAAGGTTTTGTATAGCCACTCAGTCCGTCAAAGCGGCGTAGCATTGAAAATTCTTCCCATCGATTTGTAAGAAGTTTATGAGCGTACGCTTGATGCGAAACGTCAAAAATAAATGGATCTTTTGAGGAATCAAATACTTTATGCATCGCTACGATTATTTCCGTAGCACCCAAGGTAGAGCTCAAATGTCCGCCATTGGTACTGACAACTTCCAAAATTCGATCTCGAATTTTTTGTGAAAGTGCTTTTAACTCATCGTGCGTAAAATTTTTAATGTCCATTGTCACCCTAATCATGATTCCAGCAATAACGATCTTTTCAATCGTTCAAAACGTTTTTTAATTTGTGAGTCAATATTCCCCATATCACTAATAGCAACTACTCCGCCAGCACTGATCGCACGATCCGATAGTACTTCAATATTCTTAAGAGATCCTACTTTTTCAGAAATTACTCCATGGTCGTTTGGATTCACTCGTAAGGTAATCTTTGCAGCATCACTAAGTTCTTCGATTAAGGATTCAGAGAGTTTAGCCGCGATTTTTGCACTATTTTCCTGTGTCTCAATTCCAATAACTTCTTTGGCAATATCAAGAGCTGTATGCGTCAACTCTTTTTTAATCTCGCTAAGAGAAATAGAAAACTGTGCAGCTGCATCTTCCAAGGTCTTTACAGACAATGAAAACTGATCTTGCCCTTGCGTATTGCGTTGAGAATTTTGCATCTGTTCTTGCGCTACTCCGGCTAAAAATCCTTCATCATAACCGCTTTTTTTTGCCTCTTCAAGTCCCTGTGCATGTTCTTCTTGAAGACTTTCAAGACGCATCTGCATTTTGATAAAGTTCGAACTCATGTCATCCGCTTTTTTTAACAAGGATTCAATTAATTCATCTTTTGCTGACGTTGATTCCCGGTTTTTATCTCCTGGTGAATCTGCTAAGACAGGACGTTGAAGTTCAAGTTCTTCATAGGCTTTTTGAACACTTGTCCCGCTCAATCCAGTCAAAATCTTAAACTGATATTTTCCAATTTCATGTCCAGACAAGTTATCTTTGGTAATCACAACATCTTCGATCATGGCTTTAGTCAATCATCTCTTCAGATGCACCTAATTCCAATACACCTTGTTCAGCAAGTGCTTGAACTGCATCTACAATCTTACGTTGAGCTGTCTCAACTTCTTTCATTTTAACCGCACCCAAAAATTGCAATTCTTCCACAAATGTATCTTTTGCTCGTTGTGACATACAAGAATAAAACTTTTCTTTAAGATCTTCAGGAGAGCTTTTGAGGGCCAGCATAAGATCATTTTTATCAACCGCTTTGAGAATTTCCCGAACCGCATTCACATCAAGACCTGAAATATCTTCAAACGTAAACATCATCTCTTTAATAGAAGCAGCAAGTTCTTGATCCAGTTGCTCAATCTGAGACAATGTCTCTTTAGAGACTTTTGCACCTAAGCGGTTAAAGACATCAGCAACCGCTCTTGGGCCACCCACTTCCACTTTGTAGCTAGCCAATGATTCAAGTTTGGACTCAAGAACTGCACTCACCCGCTTAATAATTGCAGGAGAAATATCTCCCAATTTTGCCATACGAATAACTACTTCGCCTCGCAGTTCAGGGCTAAAAATATACAATGTTTCCGCAGCTGCAGATGGATCCATGTGCGCTAAAATAAGTGCTATCGTTTGAGGGTGTTCAGTTGTGATAAAGTCGGCTAGCTGTTGTGGTTTGATTTTGGCTAAATAAGAAAAATTTTGGGCACCCTGCATACTTTTACTCAAACGTTCTAAGACTTTTTTAGCTTCATCAGGTCCCAGCGCTTTGTACAGAATCTCTTTTGCGTATTCCAAACCACCTGTATTTAAATACTGATTGGACTGAATAATCGCATAAAATTCTTCTAAAACAGCTGCGCCGATACTTTTTTCAATGCTGCTATTATTCGCAATGTATTTAGAAACTTCTGTAATGGATTCAATATTCATACGTCCAAAAATTTGTGCAGTTGAATCTTCCCCCAATTGAATCAAAAGAATCGCTATTTTTTCCGCCATCCCCATTTCATCAAAATGTGCCTGCTGTGGTTGAGATAATGTCATATTAACTTCCTCTTTCCCTACGTATTACGCAATGGTGTTGCTTCTTCATTGATAAGAGCTTGAATCAATGACGCAATTTCATCAGGGCGATCTTCCGCCATTTCACGAATTTTTTCGAGTAATACATCATATTTTAACTCATCTTCGTTGAAGCCCTCACCAAGCCCCAACTGATTTTCCACTTTTTTACGCATTTGCTGTACTTTTTCAACAAGGTCTTCATCCTCGTCGTCACTAATTTCCAATATTGGCTTTTCAAACTCTTCTTCTTCTCGAGTAAATTCCAACATTCGATCGGCAAAAGGAAGAATCACTTTCTTGTAGGCAATAAAAAGTATTATAGCAACTAAAATGTATTTAAGTACAGGCATAAATGGCTCGATATAGGTAGTCAAAAATGCTGATGTTTTAGATGCAGCATCTTTAGACCCTAAGCTCCCTTTGGTAGCTTGAAACTCAAAATTTCGTACCGTCACTAAATCTCCGCGTGCATCATCAATCCCAATGGATTGCTTTGTCAAAGACGTTATGGCATCAAGCTGCGTTTGATCAAGGGCAACGTATGCCATTTCATCCCCAGTAGCTCCATCTTTTTTTGCTTCATACTTTCCATCTACGACAACGGCTGCCGTAATACGCTTAATTCGTGCAAATTCCATTTTAGTAGTTGAAACTGTTTTGGAAATTTCAAAGTTTGTTGTCCCCGTTGTTTTTTCATACTTTTCCGCGCTGCCAGCTGATCCTGACGATCCATTAACATCAGATGGACCAATATTGCTCACAGCACCCGGAACTCCTCCAACAGCCACTGGTGACGAACCGTCACGTTTTTCTTCGGAAGTTTGTTCGCTTCGCACTACATTTTCTGGGTCATATTTTTCAGACGTTGAACTTTGTTCCGAAAAATCATATTCAATCGTTACTTTAGCAACCACTCGGTCTTTACCACCAATGAATGGAGCAAGAACATTAATGATTTTATCCTCTTGCTTCTTCTCTTCTTTGGTTTTATACTGTTGCTGCATTTGAGACAGTTCGCCCATCATCGCATCGGAATCACTATCCCCTAAACTTTCACCGTCGGAATTGATCAACGTAACATTTTCAGTTTTAAGCTTTGGAACAGCTGCAGCGACAAGCTTTTTTATCCCTCGTATCTGCTTGGGAGTAAGCTTTCGATCTTCGTACAATTGAACCATAACAGATGCAGACGGCGGGACTTCTTCAGAAACGAATAACGTCTCTTTCGGTAAAGCTAAAGAAACACTTGATTTTTCTACCGGTGAAAGCGAGTCAATAGAACGGGCAAGTTCCCCTTCCAATGCACGTCTAAATTTTACCTCTTGGTCAAAATTAGTTGCACCAAATTCTTGTTTGTCAAAAAGTTCAAATCCAACATGACCCTCTTTTGGAATACCCATTGAGGCAATTGTAATACGTTCTTTATAGACGACCTCTTTAGGAACTTCGATCACATTATCGCGCGGAATTTTATAAGGAATTTTGTCTTTTTCAAGTTGTGCAACCACTTGTGCTGCATCCTGCGGAGTCAGAGATTCGAATAAAACCTGATATCCTTCATCCTTGGTTGAAGGTGAATCAGACGTATATACGACCAAAAAAATCAAAAAACCGATAATTCCTGCAACCGCAGCACCAATTATCGTTTTTTGTGCTTGGGTTAATTTCCCAAAAACAATCACAAGTTGTGAGAAAAGTGCTTTAAAATCCATTCTTTTGAATGCCTACTTTACAATAAAGGTTCTGTTAGTTCAAAAAATCGGTCATTTTGTATTGATGTACCGATGGTTACGCGAATAGCATTCAATCCATAACTGCTTAAATCTCGTATAATCATACCCTTTTTTAACAGTTCTTGGGCTATTTTGGATGAATTTTTTGTTTCAGGAAGTGATAATGTCACAAAATTAGTATAACTGTCGATTATAGCAATCTTTTTTGATGCCGCGAATGCTTTATATCGCTCCATCTCTTTAAAATTATCGGCAATACACTCTTGCACAAATGCCTCGTCTTCAAGAGCTACAGATGCAGCTTCAAGAGAAAGAGTAGTAATATTAAATGGCGGACGAACTTTATAAAGAGCTTCAATAATATTGGAACGAGCTATCCCGTATCCAACACGCATTCCACCTAAGCCATACGCTTTTGAAAAGGTCCCTAAGAAAAGTACATTCTCAAACTGAGCTATTAACTCTCGTGGATCTACCGCTTTTTTCGGATCTTTAAAACGTGCATACTCCATATACGCACCATCTACGATAACAAGTGTATCCGAATCAATTTTTTTGATAAAGGTAAGCATTGACTCAGCATCGATTGCATCACCCGTCGGATTATTGGGGGTACAGAGAAAAATAATAGAGGGCTTATGTTCAAGATAAAGAGCATAAAATTCCTCCATATCATGCTCTCGTGAAGCAGTACGAATAATTTTTGCCCCTACTTGCTTGGCATAAATTTCATACATCGCGAAGGTTACACTGTTCATCAGCACAGCTGCGCCTTGGTGGGCTTTGGCATGAATTGCAAATTCGATTACCTGATCACTTCCTGCCCCGATAATCAGTTCATTAGGTTGTATAGCATATTTGCTCGAAAGAGCATTTTTGAGCTTGATCATAGAGTCATCCGGATAAAGAGCCATATTATCAATAATTGAGCGTACGGCCTCTTTCACTTTAGGTGAACAACCAAAAGGATTCTCATTACTTGCCAATTTAACAATATCAGCTTTATCTATTCCATATTCACGAACAACAAGCTCGATTGGCTTACCGGCCTCATAGCTTTTAATCGACTCTAATGTGCTGTTAAATTTCATAATTCTCCCTTTACATAGCTTCCAAGCCATGTTACTTCATTGGTATGTTTTGTCATAATATTTTGAACTCTCTCTTCATCGATATGCCCAAAAAAGTCGATAAAAAACCAATAAGCAAACCCATCATTCTCTCGTGCAGGACGGCTTTCAATTTTACTAAGATTAATCTCTGCTTTGTTGAAGTCTTCTAAAAAGTGGAACAATGCCCCTGATTTTTGAGCCTCTTTTAATCGAACTAAAATTGAGGTTTTATCTTCACCGCTGGGAGCGTTTTTAAAATCACTCAGTATAAAGAAGCGAGTAGCATTGTTGTGCGAATCCTCAATGTTCTCAAATAATGTCGGTATCCCATACAGCTTTGCCGCAATATGAGAACAAATTGCAGCCGCTTCTGGATCTTTAGATGCCAAGACAGCTGCTTTTGCCGTTGATTCTACAGGTATATGCTCAATTTTGTCCAATCCATGTTCAAGTAAGAATTCTCGGCACTGACCAAAGCCTTTGTCCTTTGAGTAAATTCTCTTAATGTCATGCAATTTTTCAGCTTTACTGACAAATGCCATATGGATCGGCATATACAATTCTGCGACGATCTTAACACTGCTTTTACCCAGCAGATCAAGAGTTTCACCCACTACACCATCTCGAGAGTTTTCAATAGGGACAACCCCAAATTTGGCGCGTGATGCTTCAAGAGTTTTAAAGACCGCATCAATGGAGCCAAGTGAGAGGTAATCACTCATTGCCCCAAAACGTGATTCGGCGGCTTGATGAGTAAAACTTCCCTCAGGCCCTAGATACGCAATTTTTTCAGGAAGTTCAAGATTGCGCGCTACGGCAAAAATCTCTAAAAAAATAGCTTCAATCGCTTGAGAGTTCAGCAAACCGCCCGATTGCTTACTATGAGCACTTAAGCGGTCAATAATCGCTTTTTCTCGCTCTGGACGATAAACCGCACCTTTTGTCTCGTGCTTAATTTCCCCAACACGTTGTACAACTTCCATACGTCGATTTAGAAGTACGATAACTTCATCATCCAATGCATCAATCGCTTTTCGGCACTCTTCTAATGTGTTCATTTACCCTCCAATACTGATTGCATATCCGCATAAACTCCGTCAGGTTGCAGATTAATCTGTGGAAGAATTTCTTCACGTGTACGATATTTTCCACTTAAAACAAAAAAGCACTTCATGCCCAAAGCTTTTGCACCCATTAAATCTCCTGTTACATCATCACTAATCATGGTCACATCAGTAAAATTGGCACTGCTACTTTGTTCCCTAAGAGCCTTCAATGCAGTATCAAAAAAAGGACGGCTTGGCTTCCCAACTACGCGATAAGATGTCGATGTTGCAAACTCCAGCATTTTCAACAGTGCACCAACTCCAGGATAGCGTTTATGATTTTTTACATAAAGTGATGTTTCATGCATTCCAATCAGCTCACAACCACTCAAAAGAAACTCAATTATCTGAGCATATTCGTCATGATTAAAATTTTCTTTGATAGAGAGAAGAACTGCAGCAGGTGAAACATAATCCAGTTCATACCCCATAGAAGTTAAAACATTTAAAAATTCAGCCGAGCCATACGCTGCTATTTTTTTTTCTTTTAACAGCTGAGACTCCAAAACCATCAATGGATCTAAATAATGGCTGGATGGAATATTCAAACCTATCGAATTAAGATATGCCAAAAACTCAGAACTTACATATTTTGTACTGTTCGTAACAACCATATAAGGTATATGAGAAAGATTCAAATGATCAATAAATGCAACCGCACCACGAATGGGTTTTTTAGTATTATCATCGATCAATGTCCCTTGCACATCAATAAAAAACATTAAAGGTACTCGCGCTCTAATGCAATAAGATCATCGAAACTCTCACGCGCTCGAATAAGACGAGCCTGACCATCTTGATAGGCTACTTCAGCCGAGCGTCCTCGAGTATTATAATTACTTCCCATTCCAAAACCATACGCTCCGGCACTGTGTACAACCAACACATCATTATGTTCTAACATAGGCAAAGGATATTCCTTCGCCAAAAAGTCACCGCTTTCACATACAGGACCGACAACATCCGCCAAAGATGCTTCACCACTTTTATCCAATGCTTCGATCCGATGATACGCATTGTAAAGACTGGGTCGAATAAGATCATTCATCGCCCCGTCAACAACCACAAATCGTTTTTGACCATTTTTCTTTTCATACAAAACTTTAGTCAAGAAATAACCGGCATTCGCGGTCAAAAAACGTCCCGGTTCACAAATAATCGTGACATCAAGACCTTTAATTGCCCCTAAAATTGCCTGTGCATAGTCATAGGGAGTTATCGTGATTTCATCATCGTAACGAACCCCTAACCCACCGCCAATATCAAAAAACTTAAGATCAATATCAATCGCACTCAATGAGCGCATCAAATCAGCCACAATGACAGCAGCTTCATAAATAGGTTCAAGCTGAGTCAGTTGGCTTCCGATATGAAAATGAATACCGACAGCATCTAATGAATCCGAATTTTTAGATCGAATATACATCCGTTTCGCTGCATCAATCTCAACTCCAAACTTGTTATCATGCAATCCTGTGGAGATGTAGGGATGCGTTTGGGGGTCAATATTTGGATTAACACGGATACTGATACGTGCTTTTGCATTCAGCTCTTTCGCAATCATTTCTACTCGACCCAATTCCGCTTCACTTTCTACATTGATATAAAGAATATCGCTACTAATCGCTTCACGAATCTCGTCATCACGCTTACCCACTCCGCTAAAAATAACTTTATACGCAGGAATGCCTGCCATTAATGCACGTCGTACTTCTCCAATAGAGACACAATCAGCCCCTGCACCCAAAGAGGCAAAATGCTTGATGACGCTCAAGTTGGAATTGGCTTTAACTGCGTAGGCAAGAATAGATTTTCTCCCACGAAATGCTTCTTTAAGAGTCTCAAACTGCTCTTTCATTGCATCAAAATCATAAACATACAACGGTGTCTCGTAGGTTTCTACCAAAGATTGAAATGGGATCACGCTACCCCTTTTTTTACTGAATTTATTCGCGATTTTATCCAAAACGAGCTTAGATGAAGTGCACTAAGGAAAGCAAGTATGCCAATCGGAGCTATAATACCTATTTCTGGAGAAAGAGTTTTGTTATTTGCGAGCTCTCCACTCATAAAGAGTAGTCCCCATACGATTAACGTCACCAATATGGAAGCGAAACTGTATAAAGAAAGATTACTAAACCGTGATCCCATAGGAGCATAGGTAAAAATAAGAATAATCATCATTAATGCAAACCAAGGTGTCAAAAAATTACGGTACAAAGAACTTTTCACTTTTGAAAGATCAATATTTTGGGACTTTAACAATGTCATTGCATCCAATGCATCTGTAATCGTATAGTTTACTTTTCCTTCATAAATTTGATCCAAGATTTTAGGTCTAAAATCGTGCAGCACTCGAATATTTTCCTCATCTCGTATCGTGATACCGGCTCCCTTTAAATTCAATGTTGCAGGAGGACGAACAATGTGAGCACTTTTGATATTCCAATAATGATCTTTATAATAGGCGTCTTGCGCACTTAATACTTCTTTAAACTTACCTTTTTCAAAACTAAATACTCGTATTGTATGCGCCTCTTGGCTCAGGGGATTAAGTGTTCCAAAGAAAATATAATTCCCTTCATGAGTAAAAAATAAATTATTGGTTGGGGTCAAAAACTGTGATGATGTACGCAAATTATCAGCATATTCATTTGCTCTGGCGAAAGAAGTCGTATGTGCTGCAATATAGGCAGATAGAAGAGTAACAACAACAACAAGAATAGGTGATAGCACTTTTATCCGAGAATACCCAAGGGCATAAAAGGAGGTCAAAGCATTAGAACGTATCAATTCAATAATCGTAGCAATAAAGGCAAACACTAAAGAAATAGGGACCATCATATCCAAAGCATAAAGCCATTTATAGACACCATAAATGATCATCAAATTTGCAGAAGCAGGAAGACTTTCACCGTTATTGAGCATATCAAATCCGAGCATAAATCCCGTCAATGCAATAACAATAATCAGACAATAACGAAGATATAAAAACGATACCGTTTTAAAAAAAAGCATATAAAAACCTACTAACTAAATGGTTTTTATTATAGCGTTAAACCTTTGATAGAACACTTTGATGAAACCTCATCGCACTCTAAGACAAGCAGTAATTCTACTGCATCGGCTGCCTTACTAATCCATTCTTTTAGATGAGCTTCTTCAAGATCAGAAAAAGGGTGTAAAACATAATCAGCCACTTGAGACTTATGCTCAGGCTTGCCAATTCCCATGCGTACACGAATGTAATCAGAACCAATCGCACTATCGGCTGACTTAAGACCATTATGTCCTCCATGTCCTCCACCTGTTTTAAAACGAAGTGAACCAAAAGGGAGATCTAAATCATCATGAACGACAATGACATCATCGATCTTATAAAAGTTTTTAACTGCAAGAATTGATTTACCGGAAAGATTCATATAGGTTGTAGGTTTAAGAAGAAAATGTCCACCCATTTTAAACAATTCCCCATAAAAGGAACTCTTTGAAACATCATGAACAGTATGACGACGACATAACTCGTCAATGACCCTAAAACCAATATTATGGCGCGTGAAAGTATACGCCGATCCAGGATTGCCTAGACCGACGATTAACATACTTATTTTGCTTTAATGATACTTAGAACTGAGACGCGATCCGAATCAGTAAAGGTAACATTTGCAATACTTGCAACGTCACGAACCAATACAGAATCACCCAAATCAAGTGGTGCTACATTAATTTCGATTGCGTTTGGCAAGTTTTCGATTGCCGCTTTAACGCGAAGACGTTTTTTAGCAACAAACAACATCCCTTTGTTTTTCATACCGATTGGAGTACCAACTGGCTTTACAGGAATATTATAATGAGTTACAAGACCTACTTGAGCTACCATCAAATCAACATGTAACAAATTTCCAGAAACTGGATGAGACTCATAACCCTGAACAACAAGGTTCATCTCGTTACCAGCAATGCTAACAGGAAATGCAATACTCTCTTTATTACGAACAGTACGGATAAAATCGTTCATTTTGAACGCAGCATTGATATTTTCAAGCCCTTTACCGTATATGTTTGCAATAAGATAACCATCACGGCGAAGCGCTTTTGTTGCAGGCTTGCCAATACTCTCTCTAAGAATGCCTTCTAGCATAATGTGTCCTTTGGAAATAAAGTGAGGCGAATTATACTTAAAAATTGTTTAAAATACTATAAACTGTATTTGTTCTCTTATCCTTTTAACCCAATAAACTCTTCTTCTCTGAATTCTTTTGGCATATCTTCTTTTCCGATTTGATTTTTATCAATCGTTCCGGCCATCCCTTCCATACGAAGTTTCAAATCCGATGCTGAAGTAGCGTATGCGAGAGCATCTTCCCGCGAGATTGTCCCGGATAAATACAAATCTAGAATTCCCTGATCAAAGGTTTGAGATCGATAAAGTTCTTTTCCTTCAGCAATCGTATCAGGAATTTCAATATCTCGATTTTCTGCAATTAGCTGTTCAATACGTGCGGTTCGTACTAATACTTCTAATGCTGCAATCCTCTTACCATCCACTGTTGGGATAAGGCGTTGAGAAATAACACCTTTTAGCACAGAAGAAAGTGTCATACGAACACGATTTTGCTCCATAGATGGAAATACCGAAACGATACGATTAATTGTTTCTTTAGCATCCAAAGTATGAAGTGTTGAAAAAACCAAATGCCCTGTATCCGCAGCATGAAGCGCGATTTCAATGGTCTCCATATCGCGCATCTCCCCAACGAGGATAATATCAGGATCTTCACGCAAAGCTGCACGTAGTGCCCCACCAAAGCTGAGAGTGTCTTGTCCGACACTACGTTGATTGACAATACACTTTCGGTCTTTATGAACAAACTCGATAGGGTCCTCAATCGTAATAATGTGCTTACGCTTAGTCCAGTTAATCTCATTAATAAGCGCTGCAAGTGTCGTCGATTTACCGCTTCCTGTAACTCCCGTAACCAACACTAATCCCCGCTCCATTTGAGCAAAACTGTGAACGATATCAGGAAGATTTAGCTCATCGATGGTTAATATTTTTATAGGTATCAAACGAAAGACTGCTGAAATCCCTTCCATTTGGAAAAAAATATTAATACGAAAGCGAGTGTTTTCATCAAACGGATAAACAAGATCCAGCTCTTTTTTTTCAACTAATTCATGAAAACGGGTTCGTAATAACTCTTTCGCAAAAATTAGAGCATCATCTTTGGAAAATATTTCTCCCGACAAAGGAATGATTTCTCCATTTACCCGTGCACGGACGACAGCATTTGCTTTAATATGCAAATCACTTCCACCTGCATCGACCATACGACGTAAATAGCCACGTATTTTTTTCAGAACTTCAAAGTTCAGATCGTCCAAATTAACGCTATTCTGTCCTTCATTTATCATCTTTTACTCCAATGCACTTAAAATTTCACTAAAGGCAGTTTTGAAAGCATCCAATCCTTCTCGTATCTGCGCCTCTATCACTCCCTCCATATCCACACCAGCATCTCGTACCTTTTGCTTATGCGCTTCTATCTTCACATTTGCAATTGGGAGTTTAATAATCTTATCTCCTCGTGCGACATACGCTTCAATCGTTGCAATAGGTGCCGTATTTATACTGTTGCAAGCAAGTAATTCATCAATATAATAAGATGCTCTTAAATCATCTCCCTTGACTCCAGTACTTGCAAAAAGAACGCGGCATTTTGGTACTTTCAATGCCTCGACTTTATTATAAATTCCTGCAGCATTCATAATCCCCATAAGGCCTGGTTCAATACCTGAAACTACTAATTTTTCATCGATAGCACGATCAATTCGACTCACAAATACACTAATAACCGTATCCACAACTGATACTGCTTCTTGGGCCGCAGAGGCAAATGCATTTGCACAGTGCAGTGCTTGGTTTTCTGAAAAAATCAACGTTGCATTCACCGGGATATTGCGAGAAGCCAAGACTCTCATAGCGCCATAACCGGCATCTGTTGCCGGAACTTTAATCATCACATTTGGGCGCCCGATACGTTCATATAATCTCACCCCTTCTGCGATTGTCCCTTCCGTGTCATCACATAAAAACGGATCAACTTCAATACTTACATACCCATCATCACCTGCGTCATATAATGGTCGCAAAATATCTGCTGCTTTTTGAATATCGAAAATAGCAAGGCTCTCGTATTTTTCTTTTGGAGATAAAGAAGAGAGGGTAGCAAGTTGTTCTTTGTATGCATCAGAAGTAAGAATAGCATTTTTAAAAATAGCAGGATTTGAAGTCGCTCCATTAATAATTCCTTGCGAAATTAGCTCTCGAAACCCTTCATCCAAAAAAGTTCGCTCAATAAAATCAGCCCATAGTGAAAAATGAGAGGTAGGAATATACATAGATCTTAGCTCCAAGCGTTAAAGTAAAACGATTATGCCAAAAAAATATTTAAAATAGGGGGTTATTCCCAATGATGAGATGTAAAAGAATCACGCACATCATAAAGACGCTTCAAAAAATATTCCCTGGACACTTCTACAGCGCCTAGGCTTTTCAAATGAGAGGTTGGCACTTGACAATCAATAAATTCAAAATCCCACTCTTTTAACTTTTCAATCAATACAGAGAAAGCCACTTTAGAGGCATCAGTTACGTGCGCAAACATCGACTCTCCGCAAAATACTTTTCCCACACTGACACCGTACAATCCACCCACTAAAACACCATTTTGATAGGCTTCAACACTATGAGCGTGACCCAATCCATAGAGGACTTCATATGCTTCAATCATCTCAGGGACAATCCAACTCCCCTGCTGCTGTCCTCTAGGAATTTTTGAACATTCACGAATAACTTGTGAAAAAGCCGTATCAAATCGAATCTCAAATTGGGATATTTTTTTACGTAAAGAACGATGCAATTTAAAATCAGTGAGTTCTAAAATAAGACGCGGATTGGGAGACCACCATAATATCGGGTCACCAGCACTGTACCACGGGAAGATTCCGTTTCGGTAACCCAACATCAACCGCGAGGGAGAAAGATCACCACCATATGCCACAATCCCCTCCGGTGAAGCATCCAGAGGGTTAGGGAAAGAGAGATGATAGGAAAGTTTTGGAATCATTTACGCCTGATAATCAAAAATAAGGTTATCATCAAAATCAATCGTCACTTTACCACCATGAGTAAGCTTACCAAAAAGGATTTCATCCACCAGAGGATCTTTAATTTTTTCTTGTATTACTCTAGCGAGAGGTCGCGCCCCCATTGCTTTATCATACCCTATGCGAGCTAGATAGTCTTTGGCTTTTTCACTTAATACAATAGAGACTTTTTTCGGCTTTAGCTGAGTATTCAGTTCACGAATAAATTTATTCACAATCCCTTCCACAACCGATGATGGCAAAGTATCAAACTCAACAACCGCATCAAGGCGATTACGAAATTCAGGAGTAAAAAATGACTTTAATGCTTCATGTCGTGAAATCGACGCATCTGCATTGAATCCCATCACAGTCCGTTCAGTCGCGCCGATGTTTGACGTCATAATCAAGACTACATTGGCGAAATTGGCTTTGTATCCATTATTATCGGTCAAGCTTGCATTGTCCATCACTTGAAGCAGAATATTAACCAAGTCAGGATGAGCTTTTTCAATCTCATCCAATAAAAGAACCGTATAGGGATGCTTACGAACCACTTCACTCAAAAGTCCTCCCTGCTCAAAACCAACATATCCGGGAGGAGCACCGATAAGACGGCTGACCGAATGTTTTTCCATGTACTCTGACATATCAAACCGTTCAAAATGAATTCCCATCGATTGAGCTAGAGATTTGGCCAGTTCTGTTTTTCCAACTCCAGTAGGTCCTGAAAATAAAAAGGACGCTATTGGCTTGTTTGGTTGCGATAGACCTGCATATGAGCGTTTAATAGAACGCACCACCTCACTTATAGCCTTATCTTGCCCAATAACGAGAGTTTTTAGCTCCTCTTCCAAACCTGCAAGGCGTTCTCGATCATCACCACTTATTTTGGAGACGGGAACACCCGTCATTTTCGAAATAATTGTCTCTATATCATTAGGAGTAACCGTCGTACGCTTGTGACGATGCAGGTGAAACGATGCTCCCGCTTCATCAATCAAATCAATTGCCACATCAGGTAAAAACCGATCCGTAATAAATTTTTTAGAGAGTTCAACTGCACTTCGAAGTGCTTTATCAGTGTATTTGACGCCGTGATGCTTTTCATACCGTTCTCGAAGCCCTTTGAGTATTAAAAAACTCTCCTCTTGCGATGGCTCATTTACATCGATACGAGCGAACCGTCGGCTTAAAGCTCGATCTTTTTCAAAAACTGATCGATATTCTGCATGGGTGGTTGCCCCCATACATTTGAGATTTCCAGAGGCAAGTGCCGGTTTGAGTTGATTGGAGGCGTCCATACTTCCTCCCCCGACCGCTCCAGCACCTACAATCGTATGAATCTCATCTATAAATAAAATAGCATTAGGATGCCGCTGAACTTCATCAATAACTGCTTTGAGCCGTTTTTCAAAATCACCGCGATATTTCGTTCCTGCAAGCATCGCCCCTAAATCCAATGCAAAAAGCTCTGCATTTTCAAGGATTTTGGGAACATCACCAGAGACAATACGAAGTGCTAACCCTTCCGCAATTGCCGTTTTGCCCACACCTGGTTCGCCGATAAGAAGCGGATTATTTTTACGGCGACGACAAAGTGTCTGAATAGCACGTTCGATTTCGTTGACACGACCTATGACCGGATCGATTTTCCCTTTTTTAGCCTGTTCTATCAAATTTATCGAATATTTTTCCAATGCACCGTGGGCTTCTTCGCTTTGCATCGGTGCATCAAGCTCTTGATGTGAAATCGCTTCAAGCAAATCAACTCGGCTGATTCCATATTCTTCAAGCAGTAGACATGCGTACGTATGGTGCTCTTCATACACTGCCGCAATAAAGTCACCTACATCCGCGTGCTGTTTTTGAGCACTTTTGACATGGCGCATCATCTCATCGATCATCCGAGCAAGGGCTACGGTTTCAAAAGGTTCTTGATTTACTTCTTCAGGAAGAGGTTCCATGGAATGCATTAAATAATGTCCCAACGCCTCACGAATAACTTCAATCTCTCCGCCACATGCTTTAATAATCGCAGAGCCCTCATTTGAGTTAAGTAAAGAGAGCATCACGTGCTCAATTGTGAGATATTCATGACGCTGATGACGAGCTAATGCAATCGCCTTTTGAAAAATTGAATTTAGTTCTACACTTATCATCAAACTTCCTCCATCACAGCTTTCAATGGAAAACCACTCTCTCTGGAAAGTGAACCCACTTGCTGGATTTTCGTCTCCGCAATCTCATACGAATAGGTTCCGCATAAACCTCGACCATTTTGATGGACCTGCATCATAATCTGATGAGCTTGACCATAGTCTTTACGAAAAATACCGATCAATATATCAATAACAAAATCCATAGACGTATAATCATCGTTCAATAAATAGACATGATACTTTTTCGGCTCTCGAAGATCTAAAGAATTTTCAAGACTATGTTTTATTTTTGTGCTCACGATTACCCTCGATTTAAAAAAATTACTTTAACAAGCATCGCGTATTGTTTGGCTTAAAAAGACGAATTACGTGCCATACTAAAATCATTAATAATGTCATCAGGATTTTCAAGTCCAACCGAGATACGAATCAATCCTGCGGTAATGCCTAAAAATTCTCTGACGGATTCATCAAAATCACGATAAATAGTCGAAGCCATATGAAGACCGAGCGTTCTAGAATCCCCAATATTAGCGGTAATCGTAATCAATTTAGAAGCATTCAAAAAAGCAAATGCGGCTTCTTTTGATCCCATATCAATCGTAAACAACGTTCCACATCCTTGCGAAAACTGATTGACATAACGTTCATGATGGGGATGACTTGGTAATACAGGATGATTGATGACAAATCCTAACGCATCTAACTCTTTTGCAATTTTCTCCACACTCGACACGACTCTATCCATTCGTAACGGTAAAGTTTCAAGACCTAGCATCGTCAAATAACTTCCAAACCCATTTGCAGACATTCCAAAATCACGTAATGCACGCTTTTTTGCATTTCCTATGAGTGCCATTTTTCCCATTTTTTTGATAAAAGGGTGAACTTCTGCGTAACGCTCACTTTTAAATTTATCGTTACCCTCATTAATCGCTCGAAAAACAACTGCCCCACCTAATGATGACGCATTACCGGTAATAATCTTGGTGGTTGAGTAAACGATAATATCTGCCCCAAGCTCCAACGGTTTGACACTCAGTGGCGTACACGTATTATCAACCATCAAAACGATACCGACGGCATTGGCAATATCGGCAATAGCTTTGATATCAGGAAGACGCATATTTGGATTTCCGACACTCTCTAAAAAGAGTATTTTTGTTTTATCTGTGATGGCTTCTTTGATTGCATCCAACTCATCCACATCAAAAAAACGGCTCGTAATCCCAAAACGTGGTAATGTTTCCGAAAAATACGAATAAGTTCCTCCGAACAATCCTCCGACACTCACAATCTCATCTCCAGATTTCAAAAGACTAAGCGTTGCCATAGCCGTAGCACCCATTCCGGATGATGCAGCCACTGCTCCTATACCGCCGTCCATGTGAGCTAAAATCTGTTCCAATTGACCTGATGTCGGATTACCCATACGAGAATAAAGCGGCTTTTTTACCGAGCCGTCAAAGATTCCCTCACCCGTTTCGCTATCGCCATATCCAAACGATGCCGAATTAACTATAACAGGACTTATCGCCCCCTCTTTTTTTCCTACTTGCTGAACAAATTGTGTTGTATACTCTTCAAAGCGATTCATCATCTAACCTGTATTAAAATGTCGCCAATTATAGCTAAAAGAGCCCAACCTTGTCTAAACGTATTTTTATTAGTGCCACCAATACCGATATTGGTAAAACCTATACCACCCTTCAGTTGCTCGATGCCTTTACCCAAATGGGATACCGTGTAGGAGTTTATAAACCTATCGAAACCGGCGTCAACGGCTTACCTGCCGATGGAAGCTTGCTTTTAAAACATGCTTGCGCTCTCAATCCAGCACTTAAATCACTACGTGTAGGGGATGTTGTCAGCTTGGCATTATCACTTCCCGCCGCACCCTACGTTGCCAACAAAGGGACAACGATAGATTTGAATCTTTTTGATAAAGCGTTAGAAAAAATCGAAAAACTGTGTGATATTGTATTGATAGAGGGAGCAGGTGGGTTAATGACCCCCTTGGATGATAATAAACTCATGATGCACGATTTAGCCACCCATTTCAACGCAACCATACTTCTCGTAACCCATTGCCGTCTGGGATGTATCAATGATACCCTCCTCAATCTGGACAAATTATCCCATCTAGAGATCCCCCACCTATGGGTTTTTAACTGCCGTAATGATGACGAGAGTTTTAAACACACATCACTCCCCTATTTCAAAAATCATTTTGAACCGCTTTATTTTTTAGGTCATAATACGCCTGTCTTGGCTCAAGCATTATTGGATAAAATAAATTCAAATAACAAGGAAAGTATATGCGACATCTAATCCGAACCGATGACTTTTCAATCGATCAAATTAATAGCGTTCTTGTAGACGCATCGCATTTTAGTGATGGACATTTTGACCCAATCTTACGAGAAAAAATCATCATTACTCTCTTTTTTGAAAACTCAACACGAACAAAAAGTTCGTTTGAAATCGCAGCAAAACGTCTGGGAGCTGACGTCGTCCATTTGGATGTCCAAAAAAGTTCTACACAAAAAGGTGAAAGTCTGGTCGATACTGCAGCCAATCTCGATGCCATGGGACCACACGCAATGATTGTACGTCATGCACACGCAGGTGTACCCAATATCCTCGCTCAACACACCAATGCCTCGATCATTAATGCCGGAGATGGCGCTCATTCTCATCCTACACAAGCACTTCTTGATCTTTTTACTCTTAAGCACCATTTTGGTGATATTAAAGGAAAAAAAATAGCCATTGTTGGTGACATCAAAAACTCACGTGTTGCTAATAGTAATATCGAATTACTAAGACGATTCGGAATGGACATTACCCTCGTAGCTCCTCCTCATTTTCTCCCTTCAACCACACTTCAAACAACACATAATATTCATGATATTATCGATAACGTAGATGCCATCATGAGCTTACGTACCCAAACTGAACGTCATTCGCATCAAACCTATGGTTCACTAAAAGATTATGCCAGTGATTTTTGTATCACCAAAGACCTTATCGGAAAACGCGACATTATACTCTTGCATCCGGGACCTGTTCACCGAAATATCGATATTGATGATGCAATGCTCAAAGACCCGCGATGTAAAGTCCTTGAACAAGTAAAAAATGGTGTATCCATCCGCATGGCTGTATTAAAAGCTCTTATTGCCTGATGTTTGATCGCTTTAGTGAATTGGTAAGCTCAGGAATTCCTTGTTTTTTTTACACTGATTTTAAAGGCGAGAACCTCTATTGCTATACTTTGAATGAGTTAAAAAATCATGATATTGAATTTAGCTTCAATGGAGTAAAAGCAAGTCAAAATTCTCCCCATAAGCCTTACCATTTTCCTTTGTCAAAAGACCAATACTTTCATAAATTTGAAGCCGTACAAGAGCATATACGTGCAGGAAATACCTATTTGCTCAACCTCACGCAACCAACACCAATAGAAACCCCTTATTCATTACAAGAGATATACACAATGGCTTACGCACCGTATAAGCTCAGAATCAAAAATCAATTTGTTTGCTTTTCACCGGAACCCTTCATTACCATAGAAGATAATACAATAAATACCTATCCTATGAAAGGGACTATCGATGCATCTCTTCCTAATGCGATTGAAACTATCTTAGCAGATTCGAAAGAGCTTGCGGAACACACCATGATTGTCGATCTTTTACGTAATGATTTAGGAATTGTCGCAACAGATATACAAGTAAAAGAGTTCCGCACGATTAGCACCATTAACACAGGAAAAAAACAACTTCATCAAGTAAGTTCTCACATCAGCGGAAAATTACCGTTAAACTGGCGCAAAGGGATTGGTAAACTGCTCAAATCACTACTGCCAGCAGGAAGCATCAGCGGAACACCAAAAAAAAGAACCGTTGAAATAATCGAAGAAGTCGAAGAGTATGGTCGAGACTATTTTACGGGAGTATTTGGTTATTATGACGGAGAAAACCTTTACAGTGCAGTAGCTATTCGTTTTATTGAGAATATTAATGGAACATTGGTATATAAAAGTGGTGGTGGTATTACTAGTGAAAGTGATTGCGAAAAAGAATATCAAGAGATGATCGATAAAATATATATACCGTAAAAATAATGTCGCATCACTCGTTCCGATTCTCCCGAGTCGGAACGAGTGATGCGAGAAGCAGAGAAATTACTTACAACCCTATCTCTCTCATCGCCGCTTTTTGCAAAAAAGCTGAACGGCTCAAATGTAACGGTTCGATATAACTGTCGATTTTTTTCACCAAATTCTCAGGCATCGAGATATTGATCCGTAAACTTTTTTCATTGGTATGCGGTTCAGATATGTAATCTCCTTGAGCAAGAGAGACTTCGACATAAGCCGAAAAAGCACTTTGAGCTGATTCAATCGCCTCAATCGCACTTTCACCATCCCCCATCACCCCTTTAAAATCCTTGTAATAGGCAAACCACCCATCACCATCCTCAGCACTCACTTTTTTAATAACGATCTCATAATCAAGATTCATATAATAAGCTAAATTTTTCATTTGCTTTCTCCCAACATTTCTAATACGTGTTTGACATAAATTGCTTTGATAGGCTTATGATACGGTATCACTATACTTGATGCGTTCTCTTTACGGAAAACGAAGTGACTTCCACCGCTGTTATGACAAACATATCCATGATCTTCCAAAAGTTTTTTTATATCCTCAAAGGGAATATTTTTGGGATTGTTTTTCATGGCTTTGATTAGTTTGTCTTTTTTACTCATTATCCAACCCTTTTATTACACAATCTTACACAATATAATATTAAATGGATATTAGAAAAGATAGATTATATTCTCGTTTACTATATTTATCTCGACTTCGCCGCCTCAACCGTTTTTGGAATAATATTGAGCGCTTCTTTGAGTGCAGTTCCCCACGATATATGAAGTATGTTACGAGGTATCCATCCACCTCTCCCACTTTACTGCCTTCTTGAGTGGTGATGTGATTATACAAACGAGGGATGCGCAATTTTTTGTTCGGATGATCTGAGAAAAAATAAAGTTGTGTTCATATTCAACATTATATCAAGAAGAAAATTTTATTTATTCAGATTTGACCTTAATTCTATAATAAGACTGTTTATGGATATATCTGATATATCTGTTGAAACAAAACTTCGATCTTTTTCATCTATAGTAATGATATTTTCCATCTCATCAATCAACTCATGCAAATCTATCTTTGTGTGGTCTTCTTTCCAACATTCATATTTTGTAAAAGCAAATGCCGTTCTATAAATTTTTGGAACTTTAAAGCCATTAATCATTTTTGCTTTTTGAAAATATTCTAATGCATCAGCAAATAAGTTTTTTCTAAATAATAAAATTGCGTAGTTAGCGTTAAACATTCCATCTTGTGGTGATAATGTAGTAGCTAATTGAAGTGCGATCAATGGTGCATCTAACTCGTTATAATCACTCTTAAGTGAAGTGATTGCAAATTGATTTTCAAAGTTAGAGTTCAGTACACCAATTTCTTTAAATTTATAATAATCAGCAATTGCTTGTTTAAATTTACCTGATTTTCGATGTGAATCAAGTATGATTGAAGGAGTAAAAGAATTAAAATTAGTGATTTTATTGCTTGATAATCTTCCTTCTTTTGAAGCTGCATAACGAGACAAATCTAATGCATTATTTGCAGAATAAGTACTTTGATCCTGAGCTTTACGTTCCTCACAACTAGTAACTAAATATTGATGGTCATAAATACCAGCAATAATATTTGCAAGGCCATCGCATTTACTCTCAACAGATTCAATAACATCTAAAACTTTATCACTATTATTTTCATATTCATCATCTGCTATTACTAATACCATTTCTGTTTGATTAATTTGACTAATAAAAGCAGATGAACCAAACTCTAACTTAATATTCTCATACAAAAGAGCCAATGTTTTATTTATAGTTGCATGACCATGCGTACGTGATAATTCATCTAAATTTACAATCACATAAGTAGCAACATAAGGTTTCTTATTAGAGTCTATTATATTTTTTACCAAGTTTGGTAATTCTGATGAAGCAACTAAAAATGGACGATGTAAGGAATGTAATAGCCCATTACTTTTCAATAAATGTGAAATAGCACCTAAAGGTAATGCTTCTAAATATGAACCTATTTGAAAATAAGTCAAAGGAGGAGCTTCGATTACTTCACAAAATGATATTTCCTTTTGTACATCAAAAACAACAATACGACCAATAGCAAACCTAGGATAAGTGCCTATACGCTTTGTTGTTCTCCCATCAGAAAATAAAAATGGCGTAGACCCATTAAAATCTGGATGAAAAACTAAAAATTCTTGTCCAATAGAACCCCCAACCAGTGATCCTATATCAATAATTACTTTATTAGTTTCTTTATGATGATCAAGAACTTGTCCATACATACTAATAATATCACTAAAACTTCTGAAAGTATTCCTACCACCAGATTTTGCTCTATATAGAGCAGCATCAGATTCATTCAAAAGCTTTAAACGGTTTTCAATACTATTATCCATGGCATTTTGACAGTAAAATAAAGAAGAAATTCCAATACTCGTAGTTATACGTCTTTCACTTACGTGAGGCAAGTGCAATGAGGTGACATTATTATCCTTCCATTCCTCATCGCTAAGTAGTGGTGTATCAGATATATATGATAAAAACTTCTGCGCAATTGTTTCAATATGATCATTAGTGATAAAGCCCTCTAGGATTAATAAAAATTCTTCACCGCCATTTCTTCCTAAATTGAATTTTATACTATTACGATAATTTTTACTTATTTCATTAGCTAGAATATCTAACCTTATTGCAAAATATTTTAATACAACATCGCCGTATAAATGCCCGAAAGTATCATTGACTTGTTTGAAATGATCAATATCAAATGTCATAATACAAATTGATTTTGATTCTTGTCCTAAGTCTGTATTATCAATATTTATATTGAACTCTAAAATATCATCAAAACTTTCTTTCAAAAGCTCTTCAAGTGACTTTTTATTATAAAGTCCAGTAAGAGCATCATGCATTGCATTATATTGATTTTCAGAATTTTGTAATAGTCGAATTAAAATAGTTTGAAATTTATCTCGAGTTTTTATAACAGGAGAAGTAGAAAAAGTGGCAATAACTACTGCATTCAACTCAATTATAGGAAACCATGCATCTAAACTACTTTTTTCTTTTGAAGAATTGTGTGTTTCAGATTTAGATAATCTTTCGGCTAATGATTGATCTTTTAAAACATCGTTATTTGAGTCAAACCATTTCCCATTAAAGAAACGGTAAACAACACACTTAACATATGGAGGTGGAAATTCTTCAGTTAAAAGGTTGTCAGCAAATATATTAAATTTGGCAAGTTTCATACACATCCTATTTATAATACAATATAAAATATTCTACTATTTTAAATATTAATAACGCCAACAAAAAGCAATAATAGTTGTAAATCTAAAAGAGTTAATAACGAGATAAGTAATGTTATGATTGTAAAAGAAGGGGATTATGAAGAGTAATTCCGAGGCCAGGCGGCGACCTACGTTTCCACACCTGAAAGATGCAGTATTATGAGCGAAGAGGGTCTTAGCTTCCGGGTTCGGAATGGGACCGGGCGTTTCCCCCTCTCTATAGCCACCTGAACACTCAGAATAAAAGCTA
>JAUYRN010000025.1 GCA_030696775.1 Sulfuricurvum sp. | reverse complement strand
CGCATTTGATACGGCTTGTCCAAGTGCTGACCCCTGTGAACGAAGAGAATCCGCAATTGCCATACCTGAAGCATCATCTGCTGCTGTATTAATACGAAGACCAGAAGAAAGTTTTGCCAATGAACTGTCCAAATTACGATTGTTGACACTTGCATTTGTATGTGCGTTCATTGCCGCAACGTTTGTGTTTATTTTAAATCCCATGATAAATCCTTTTATGGTAGAGCGTTAGCTCTGAAGTTTTTCAGCATCCTTGCTGTTACAAACTATATCGGAAGGTTTAAAAAAAAGTTTAATGGAAAATAGAATTTTTTTTGTTACACTTTCGTTATTCATCCATAATATATGGATTTGGGCTTTCTGCGTAAAGAAAACCTAGTGTTAACGTAGCCGATCGGGATGAATTCCGATGGCATTTAAATTAATGTATAGGATTCACAGTTTTGAAACTAATCATCGTAGAGTCACCGGCAAAAGCCAAGACTATAAAAAACTTCCTCTCAAGCGACTATGAAGTCATTGCTTCCAAAGGGCACATTCGCGATTTGCCAAAAGCTCGTTTCGGGATTAAGATCGATAATGAGACCATCATTCCTGACTATAAGATCAGTGAAGACAGCACCGCTATCGTTAAGCAGATTCAAGAACTGGCAAAAAAAGCGGATACTATCTACCTCGCGACCGACGAAGACCGCGAAGGAGAAGCGATCGGCTGGCACATAGCTCACGCCATTAGTAAAGATCCTGAGTCGTTGCCGCGTATTGTGTTTCATGAGATTACTAAAAATGCAATCATTCATGCACTAGAAACCCCGCGCAAGCTCGACATGGACAGAGTCAACGCGCAACAGGCACGACGGCTTTTAGATCGTATCGTAGGCTATAAACTCTCGCCTCTATTGGCGAGCAAAATCCAAAAAGGGTTATCAGCAGGGCGGGTTCAATCCTCGACGCTCAAGATTGTCATCGACCGCGAACGCGAAATACGTGCCTTTATTCCTCAAGAGTATTGGACGATCGATACTCTGTTTCAAACGGATATTGACGCAACTCTCGTACAGTTTGAAAACGAAAAGATCGATAAACTCACCATTAAAACAGGCGATGAAGCTTCACGTGTTGTTTCCGTCATAAAAAATGAAGCGTTCAAAGTCGGAGAGATCGAGACAAAAGAACGTAAATCTTCTACTCCTCCTCCGTTTATGACCTCTACGATTCAACAAACGGCTTCTTCACAACTTGGCTTTTCTCCTAAAAAAACCATGATGGTAGCGCAAGCGCTGTATGAAGGGGTCAAAACACCCGAGGGAACATCTGGGGTTATCACCTATATGCGTACGGATTCACTCAATCTTGCAGCCGAAGCGGTCGAATCCGCGCGTGAGCTGATCTTAAGCCGTTATGGAAAAGCGTATCTTCCTGAAAATCCAAAAGTGTATACGAAGAAATCCAAAGGAGCTCAAGAAGCGCACGAAGCAATTCGCCCTACGATGCTTGCCTTTACTCCGGAAATTGCAGCAACCTATCTCAAACCTGATGAGATCAAACTCTACAAACTCATCTATAATCGTTTTATCGCATGTCAGATGAACGATGCCCGTTTTGAACAGCAAAGCATCACGTTCGAGAGTTCAAAAGCAGAGTTTAGAGCCACTGGACGCAAACTCCTTTTTGACGGTTTCTATCGTGTTGTAGGTACCGATGACAAAGACAAACTATTACCGGCACTGACCACGGGTGACGCGATTGATATCCAAAGTATTTCTACGGAGCAACATTTCACCGAGCCCCCTTCACGGTATTCAGAAGCCAGCCTGATCAAAAAACTGGAATCCGAAGGAATTGGTCGACCATCAACGTATGCGCCTACCGTCTCAACACTCCAGGCACGCAACTACATCGAAATCGAAAAGCGTGCTATTACTCCGACTGAAATCGCCTTTACAGTGACAGAACTGTTGGAAAAACATTTCGAAGAGATTGTAGATTCTTCGTTTACTGCAAGCATGGAAGAAACATTGGATGAGATCGGCGAAGAGGGGAAATCGTGGCATAAAATCATTCTTGATTTCTACCATCCTTTTATGGCAAAAATAGAAGCCGGAAAAGCAGACATCGTAAGTCTTAAAATCGCTACTCCTCTAGGACGAAACTGTCCACAGTGCGGAAGCGAGCTCCTTCTTCGTTCAGGGCGTTTTGGCGAGTTTATCGCGTGCAGCGGTTTCCCAAAATGCAAATACACTGAACAAACCGAAGAGAATCAAAAAAACAATCCTACCGTCCCTGATGAAGTCAGTGATGAGATGTGTGATAAATGTGGAAGCGCCATGGTCATCAAAAGTGGTCGAAATGGACAATTTTTGGCATGCAGCGGTTACCCTAAATGCAAAAACACCAAAACACTCAATGCAGAACTCAAATTTTCTGAAGTCCCGTGTCCTGATTGCGGCGGAAAACTCACATGGAGACAATCCAAACGCGGTGCGTTTTGGGGATGTGAACATTATCCAAAATGTAAATTTATCAGTAAGTTTGAACCAACAGAACATAAATGCGAAGTTGAAGGGTGCGGTGGTGCACTGGCTCCTAGAACTTACCGTAACAAAGAAGTTTTTGAGTGTACCAAATGTAAAAACAGAACACCAAACGAAACAGTAACTGAAACGACAAGTGAAGAAATAAGTGAAGCAGCAAGTGAATAATATATTCAAAGCACGCAATCGTGCGTGGGCTCACTGCCGAAGTGAACCAAGCGTTAGCGTAGCCAATCGGGATGCATTCCGATGGCGTGAGGCATAATAGTGAAAATCGGCTTGCTCTCTGACACCCATTCAAAAGTCGGACGTTCTCAAAAAGTCATTAACCACCTCAAAGCCAATGGAGCAGAATTTCTCATCCATGGCGGGGATATTGTCAAACCTGAAATCTTAGCGCAGCTCAAAGCCAGCGGATTGCGTTATATGGCAGTGTATGGCAACAATGATGCCCACTTGCACGAATATCACGATAAATACAACCTTGTTCAAGAGCCTCACTATTTTACCCTTGGCGGCGCAAAATGCAAACTCATGCACTTGCCGTTTTATATGAATGCTGATGCGGAAGTAGTCATTTTTGGTCATACTCATATTTTTGAGTGCGATTTTAAAAATAAAACACTTTTTTTAAATCCAGGGGAAGCATGTGCCCGTGATGAACCATTTTCATCGTGCGCTATACTCGAAATCACAGACTCATCTTTTGCTGTCACACAATATGTTCGTCCTATCGGGAGTGAACTGTTTGAAGAAACCCACTATACTTTTGAAAGATCTAAAAAATGACCCAAAAAATATTCCTTTGCTCGATTTGTAACATCAACAGCGGTACATGCAACGAAGATTGTAAATTTTGCAGCCAGAGCGTCAAATACAAAGCCGATATCGAGCGCTACAAGCAAAAACCGATGGAACAAATCCTAGAAGAAGCTCGTCGTCTGGAATCCCTGGGCGCTCTTGGCTTTTGTCTTGTCACGGCACAAAAAGGACTGGACGACAAGACACTCGACTTTGTCTGTAGCATTGCAACAACTTTGCGCCGCGAAGTCCCACGCCTTCGTCTCATCGCCTGCAATGGAACTGCGAGCATCGAGCAACTGCAAGAACTCCAAAAATCAGGGATTCATGCCTACAATCACAACCTCGAAACCAGTCGCGAGTTTTATCCGCAAGTCTGTACTACCCACCCATGGAATGAGCGGTATGAGACGTGTGAAAATGTCAATTCAGTGGGATTGAAACTCATCAGCGGAGGAATTTTCGGAATGGGCGAGACTCAAGACGACCGCCTAAGTATGCTCCATTCACTCAAAGCACTTAATCCTGTCTCTGTTCCCTTGAATTTTTACCATCACAATTCCGCATTGCCGCTCAGTCCAAGCCCTCTTACGATTGATGAATCGTTGGCTCTTATACGTCTTTCTCGCACAGTTTTAGATAAAGCGGATAGGATTATGATTGCGGGCGGTCGTGAAATCACATTCCGTGAACGACAAAATGAGATTTTCCAAGCAGGTGCGAACAGCATCGTTTTGGGGAACTATCTCACTACTGCAGGGCGTGAAGCCCATACTGATTTAGAGATGCTGCAAAAAATGGGTTTTGAGATCGCCCTCACACCTGATGAGAAATAATATAATTTGCAATAGCGAATCCGTGATTTAATCCTAATGCAATCGAGCCGCCTGATTCTTGGGTGATGTCTCCTGCGACAAAAAGTCCCTCAATGTTCGTTTCATAATTCTCATCGTGAACCGGCTTTCCGTCCTCTTCACGAATGCCGCTGCTTCGCAAAAATCCACTGGGAGTCGTCCCCCCTATTGCGTACACAAGACGGTCAAATAATGCTAATGAGCCATCTTTAAAGACAACTTTAACAAATCCACCTTCACTCTCAAGTTCCATAATTTCAGTATTTAAAAGTGCATGGACACACCCGTTTTCAATTGCTTTTGCAATGTCATTTTGGTTGGTTGGATTGGCACGCTCAAAGCTATTACGTCGATAACAAAGGCTCACTTCATTCTTACCGCACAATTCCACTGCATATTCAATCGCCGAATCACCTCCACCGATTACCATGATTTTTTCTCCAAAACTACACGCATCAAGAGTAAAATGAACTTGGTTTTTAATGCTGGGTGGAATTTTATACTCCGGCTTGTTGGGCTTACCCATTCGCCCTATTGTCACGACTACATGACGTGCTTTTATTGTCCCGCCTGCAACGGAAATTTCAAATCCATCTTTATCTTTTTGTATTTTTTGTACTTCGCAATGCGTACGAAGCGTCATCGCTTCATTGTCTAAAAGTTGATCAAAAAAATCAAGAGTGCTCTCCTTCGTTCCGTCCACGAAATAGATGGAGCCGTCAAGCTCTACTTTTTGCCCTTTCCAATCTACATCTACCCGCTTATTATCTTTATAAAATTTCCGAATGGTTGCATTGTGGTTTTCATCTTTTTCGAGTAAAACTATCCCTCGCATTCCCAATGCATAACTCTCGATTGCAGTTGCAATCCCGGCTGGACCTGCACCTATAATGGCCAACTCGTATATGTTCTCCATCCCAGCTCCTCGATTTTTCTTTATACTCTATCACAAAGAGAGATAAAACTTGATTTAATTAAAATTTTTGTTCACAATTTAATCACATTTATACGATAATATTATTAATATAAATCTTATTTGTCTTAAGGAGACATTCTATGAACAAAATTACTCTTTCTGCATTGCTCGCAGCTACTTTGGTTAGTGCTAGCGATTTTAATTATGAGGTAACCCCTGTTGCTGGTTACCTGTTGAACACAACAAAAAACGAAACGAATCTTGCAAATGGTGGTGCGATGGGCGGAGTTCAAAATCATGCTGTTTATGGTGTTGAATTGCAAGCAAATGAACTTTCACTTTTTGATATTAAACCAGAACTTTCATTACTTTATGGACGTGATACGGTCAATCAATCAACCGTTAACACAAATGGAGAATATACCGGTGTTCTTACAACGATGCTAAATGGTGTTTATGAAATAAATACAAACACATTTGTAACTCCGTTTGCAAAAGCAGGTTTGGGGTATGAATGGTACACGAATACTCACCCAAGTGATTTTGATGGACTTGTTCTTGATGCTGGAATGGGTCTTAAAGCTGAGTTGACTAAACACATCGCCCTTAAACTCGAAGGGTTGTACATGTACAAAATGAACAATAATGGTGTTGATGGCAGTAATGGTGAAGTTCATAATGTTGCTGCATTAGCAGGTTTAACATTTAGCTTTGATGAAAAAGCTGCTCCTGTTGTTGCAGCAGCTGTTGCAGCTCCCGTTGTTGCTGTAGTCGTAGCAGAAGAACCAAAACCTGCAGCGAAACCAGCACCAAAACCAGTCATTGCTGCTCCAGTAGCAAAAGTTTGTCCTATTGACAGTGATAAAGATGGTGTCTTTGATCCACAAGACAAATGCCCTAATACTCCAGCTGGTTTCAAGGTAGATGGAGAGGGTTGTCCACTTACTACAACTCTTCACATAAATTTTGCAACGAATTCAAATTCAGTAGATGAAGCAGGAACAGATAAAATTTCTGAATTTGCTACATTTATGAAAGAAAGTCCTGCATATAAAGCAAGTATCGTAGGTCATACAGATTCTACCGCTTCAAATGCGTACAATCAAAAGCTTTCAGAAAAACGTGCTGCAATTGTTAAAGACCTTCTTGTTAAAGATGGTGTTGATGCAGCGCGTTTAACTACATCAGGCAAAGGTGAAACATGTCCTGTATCTTCTAACAAAACGAAACAAGGCCGCACAGAAAACCGCCGTATCGAAGTAGAACTTAGCCACTAAGTTTTACCTTTCATTTTCCTGCTTCGGCGGGAATTTACTCCTCTTCTCAATATTTATTCATTTACCCCACAAAAAACTTATTTTTCTCCTGTAAAATTTATGTTATTCCAAATGGAGGTATATTATGAAAAAAATTCTACTTTCTGCCTTTTTAGCTGCTGCACTGGGTGCCAGTGAATACAATTATGAAGTTAGCATAATGGGAGGTGAAGCCTCTTCTAACAACGCTCAAGAGCTTCAGGACCATGATATTTATGGAGCAGAAATCCAATTTAATGACTTAGGTACAGCGTTAAAGCCCGAATTGTCCATTTACTATAGTAATGCTGATTACAATGGGAGAAAAGGGGATACTAATATTTTCAGAACTGCTCTTAATGGTGTTTATGAATTTGAAAAAAGCAATACTATCACCCCTTTTATAAAAGGAGGTGCCGGTTATGAGATGATGAGCTACCATCAGTACGACAACCATAACAGTGCGTTTGCTGATGCAGGAGCAGGAGTAAAAATCGCTCTTCTAGATCAACTCGCTCTCAAACTTGAAGTAGTTGATATGCTCAAGTTTAACAATTTTAACTGGGATAACAATCTACTTCTCATGGCTGGCCTCAATTTCGCTTTTGGTGAAAAAGTACAGCCTGCGGCACCTGTAGTAACTCCAGTTGCAGAACCTGTCGTGCAAGAAGAGCCAAAACCAAAGCTTACACCAGTAATTGCAGCTCCTGCTGTGACGTGTCCGATTGATAGTGATAAAGATGGCGTATTTGATCCACAAGACAAATGCCAAAATACACCTGCCGGTTTTAAAGTAGATGGAGATGGCTGTCCGTTAACTGCAACACTTCACATAAACTTCGCAACGGATTCAAATTCAGTAGATGAGGCAGGAACAGACAAAATCTCTGAATTTGCTGCATTTATGAAAGAAAGTCCTGCTTATCAAGCAAGCATCATAGGGCATACAGATGCTACCGGTTCAACTGCTTACAATCAAAAGCTTTCGGAAAAACGTGCTGCGATTATTAAAGATATTCTTGTTAAAGAGGGTGTTGAAGCAAATCGTTTATCAACATCAGGTAAAGGTGAAATGTGTCCTATATCTTCGAATAAAACCCCGCAAGGTCGTACAGAAAACCGTCGCATCGAAGTAGAACTTAGTCACTAAGCTTTACTTTTTTCTTTGCAATATTCCCACTTTAATGGGGATATTAAACTTTTTACTTTTTAACTTTATTAGCAAATTTCGTCACAAATTTTTCAATCTTCGGCGCAATAACTGCGTAACAATATCCTTGTGTCGGGTGCTCGCTATAGTAATTTTGGTGATACGCTTCTGCTTCGAAAAATTCGGGAACAGCAGAAAGTTCCGTAACGATTTTTCCCTCAAAGTTTTTTTGCGCTTGAGTTATAGAGGCTATTGCTTTGGCTTTTTGCTCTTCATTATAATAATAGATCACAGAACGATATTGTGTACCACGATCTGCCCCTTGAGCATTGAGCGTGGTTGGATCATGAATAGCCCAAAAAATATCTAAAATAGCTTCATAACTTAGTATTTCAGCGTCAAATGTTACCTCAATGACCTCAGCATGCCCGCTAACTCCTGTACACACCTGCTCATAGCTTGGGTTAGCTCGCAATCCACCTGCATAACCGCTAATAGCGCGTTCAACACCATCAACGCGATTGTAAACCGCTTCTATGCACCAAAAACATCCACCGCCCAACAAGGCTTTTTCTAAGGTTGCCACACTATTTCCTTCGGTTACTAAATTTCACGTAACTCTACAGTAATGATTCCATCATATACTTTTAAAAATAAAAGAAGGAGAAACTAGTATGGAAAAAATAAGCTCATTAGAAAAAGCTATGCTCAAAAAACTGCGTCATTCTAAACGTGCAAACTGGATGGTTGGCTAACTTTTCTTTGCTCATAAAGAGCAATCCTCATTCTTAATCCCTTTATTCATTTCTCCTTTATTAACATCCCTATGGCATACTATAGTAAAAAGAACAGAGGTTTTTGATGCTCTATGCTCTGATGATCGAAGATGATCCTGACATTACTACCCTTCTGGTCAATTATCTCAAAAAGTACGATATTATCGTAACCGCTACATCGACACCGTCTGCCGGACTTACTTTGCTCGATACCAATGATTTTAATCTCGTTATATTGGATTTGACACTTCCTCAAATGGATGGGTTAGAAGTGTGTAAACTTATCCGCACCAAAACCGATATTCCTATCATCATTTCAAGCGCGCGAAGTGACATCAATGACAAAGTAATCGGACTGCAATTTGGTGCAGATGATTATCTGCCAAAGCCCTATGAACCTAAAGAACTTATTGCGCGGATAAAAAGTGTTTTACGACGATACCACCCGGTAGCAGCTAAAAAGAATACCCTCTTCGTCTTACATCAGGAAGAACAAATCATTCTGCACAATAACGTTTCACTCTCTTTGACGCGAGCCGAATATGATATTCTTTCACTCTTTTTACTCCATGCCAATCAAACTCTCAGTCGCGATTTTCTTTCCGATAATTCTGAAGCCATATCGGATGAGAGCTCTACACGAAGCATCGATGTCATTATCAGACGACTTCGCCAAAAAATCGAAATAGATCCAAAAAATCCTCGCCATATTCACTCTATACGCGGCAGTGGATACCGATTTTCGGAATAATCTATGAGTCATAGTATATTCCTAAAAATAACTCTTTTTTTTATTATTACCTTTATCACGATGGGGACCGGATTTAATGCCCTTTATAATCAGTTTAATCGTGATAATGATCAAAGATTGCAAGGTGAAGCACAAACGCTTCTTCTGCTACTTCGACAAAGTGTCTTTCTACCTGCCCCGATACGAAAAACATTTTTAGTTGAACACGGCTATGAAATTACAACACCATCTCCGACACTCATCAATACATTAGAAAATGCTTTAACTCTTATTCCCAAAAGCTACCCTGAAGAAATACAAGATTCTATGAAAGAAGGTCGCATACGAATATTAAAAGATGACCGCAATCTCTATGTTTATCTTGCCAAAGCAACACCACCGCTTCTTGTTGTCAAACCTAAGGCTGCAGAAAAATCATTTTTGCCAGAAGCTGTATTGATCATCCTTCTCCTTTCCTTTTTACTTTTTTATCTGCTGATTATTAAAACTGTATTTCCTCTGAAAAAGCTTATTCATATCATCGAAAAATACGGAAAAGAGGGAGAATATACACCAATCAAAACCCTAAAAAGAGATGAAATTGCACAAGTTGCCAATGCGCTGGATGCAGCAATGCATAAAAATCAATCGCTTATGGAAGCACGACGCCTCTTTTTACGTAATATTATGCATGAACTCAAAACCCCAATCACCGTAGGGAAACTTTCCTTGCCATTTTTGAAAAATGGGGAAGAAAAGTCTATTCTTGAACGCGCTTTTTTGCGCATGGAGCATCTGATTCAAGAACTGGTACGCATCGAGCAGATCACATCAGGAATGATCGCACCTGAGCCTAAAGAGTGTGACCCCATAGTACTGATACATAAAGCTGCCAGTTTGCTCTTTATTAAGGCCGATACATTGGAAATTACAAGTGATGGAGGCTTAATTGAAGTTGATTGTGATATTTTTGTCACTGTATTTAAGAATTTCATCGATAATGCACTTAAATACAGCCCTGATAACAAAGTCCGAATAGTCCATGAAAAAGGGACAATCACCTTTATAAATCGTGGTGATCCTTGGCCTGATGGCCGTACTTTAGAATCTTTGACGGAACCTTTTTCACAAAATCAGTCAACACAGCAAGGATTTGGATTAGGGCTTTATATTATCAAGTCGATTTTGGATGCTCACTCTTTGCGTCTGTCGCATCAATTTGCTTCTGGGGAACATTTTTTCTCCATTCATTTTCAGCACGATTGAGGCGAATTTCGAAACACGCACCCATTACTGTGTTGTGAACACTAAGCTTTCCTAAAAAATGTTTCTCTACAATCATCTTTGCCATATACAGACCAATCCCCGTCCCTTGTGACTCAAACTTGGTTGTAAAATAAGGATCAAATATTTTATCGATGATATATAACGGTACACCGCCGCCAGTGTCTTCAATCGAAATCGTACAAAAATGACTGTTATGTTCACACGATATACGAATCTCTCTTTTTGTATTTTTACTCTGCTCAATCGCTTCACGCGCATTATTGACGAGATTGATCAATACTTGCTTGAGTTCGTTTGGATAGACTAAAACGGTTATAGAAGGATCAATATCTCGAATGACAGTGATTTTTTTGCGCTCCAACAATGGCCCAAGCAGTGTTTCCACTTCACCAATAATATGATTAATATTGACTTTGCTTTGAATTCGGTCTTGTTTAAAAAAGTTTCTAAAATCATCAATAGTTTGTGACATGTACTGTATTTGCTGCTCAACAATTTCGATTGTCTTTTCCATATTATCTATACGACCAAAACTGCAACTAAGACTAAGTTTTGTCATTGAGAGTCCTAAAATATTAAGAGGCTGTCTCCACTGATGGGCGATGGATTCAACCATTGAGCCAATTTCTGCCATTTTCGCTTGCTGCATTAAGATTTTTTCTTGTGTACGATTTTTTTCTACTGCTTTTTCAATTTCATCTTGAAGACGCTGATTAAAAGCTTCCAGCTCCTTCGTACGCCGAAGAACCAGTTCATCAAGTCGACGATTTTTATACGCGATACTGAGTAAAATTGTTGCAAAAATCACGGCAGCCATTATAAAAAATGGAGCACTTGAAATATAATCAACACGTGAAGATAATTCTTTTGACCACAAACAACTATCAAAAATAATAAGTAATAGCAGTAATTTTTTCATAAAAAAGTGTAGCAGAAGAATTATATTATCATCCTTATACCTCTTTGGGGTGTGATACGATAAAATCGCGATAATATTACCTTAAGGTCCCATCATGTCAGTCAAACAACAGCTTCTTGAAATACTCCAAAAACGCCCTCTTATCATTGATGGTGCCATGGGAACCCAGATTCAAGAGCGTGACGCTATGATTCCTGCCAGTGCTTGGGAAGGTAACGAAGGGTGTAACGAACTTCTTAATGTTACTGCTCCTGAAGTCATGAGCGATATTTTTCATGCCTATCTTACTGCAGGGGCAGATCTTCTCACCACGAATACCTTCGGGGCATTCAACTGGGTTTTGGATGAATATCAAATCGGACACCGCGCATATGAGCTTTCCCGCGCCGGAGCACAGGTATGTAAAAATGAGTGCGACAAGTTTTCCACTCCTGATCACCGCCGTTTTGTTTTAGCCTCCATCGGGCCTGGGACCAAACTTCCTTCTTTAGGACATATTCATTATGATGAGATGCTGGCGGGATATACAGAGTGCTGTTTGGGACTTATCGACGGAGGCGCTGATATTTTTCTTCTCGAAACCTGTCAAGATCCTCTTCAAATCAAAGCGGCTCTTCATGCATGTGAAGCGGCTAATAAAGAACGAAAAACCAATTTACCCATCATGGTTTCCGTCACCATAGAACTTGCCGGATCGATGCTTATCGGAACCGACGCTCAAACAATTGCAACCATTATGGAGCCTTTTGACATTCTTAGTCTCGGATTCAACTGCGGAACAGGACCGGAACAATACGGCAAACACGTCAAAACCCTTTCTCAAGTGTGGGGAAAACCGATCTCGGTTCACGCCAATGCGGGACTGCCTCAAAACCGTGGTGGCTACTCGTACTATCCGATGGGACCTGATGAGTTTGCACAACGTCAATACGATTTTTTGAGTTTTGATGGGGTGAGTTTTCTAGGAGGATGTTGCGGGACTACTCCTCAGCATATACGCGCACTGGTGGACAAAGTTTCTACTACTGTTCCCAAAAAACCAAGCGGTTCACAGCCCAATGCCCTTGCATCTCTCTTTGGCACAGCGGCCCTCATGCAAGAACCAGCGCCTCTGCTCATAGGAGAGCGCTCTAACTCAACGGGGTCAAAAGCATTTCGTGAGCTCCTCCTCGCCGAGGATTATGAGGGGACGCTCAGTGTCGCACAAGAACAAGTTCGCGCAGGGGCACACGTCCTTGATCTCTCCGTAGGTTTTGCAGGTCGGGATGAGACCAAAGACATGAATTCTGTGATGGCGCTGTACTCTCAAAAAATCAACTTACCGATGATGCCTGACTCGACGCAAACTGCAGCGCTCGAAGCCGCTCTCAAACTCATTGGCGGCAAAGCGATTATCAACTCCGTCAACCTCGAAGACGGAATCGAAAAATTCGATACCGTATGCGCTATGGCAAAAAAATTCGGTGCCGCGTTAGTATGTCTCACCATCGATGAAGTAGGGATGGCGAAAACCGTCGAACGAAAACTCGAAATTGCAGAACGTATCTATACACTAGCCACCGAGAAACACGGTATCAACCCTGAAGATTTGGTCTTTGACCTCCTCACTTTTACCATAGGAAGCGGTGACGAAGAATATCGTGATGCCGCCATCCAAACCATCGATGCTATCCGAGAACTCCGAACGCGTCATCCTGAGGTAGGAGCTGTGCTGGGGCTTTCCAATATTTCGTTTGGTTTGGACAAAGATGCACGTCCTTATCTCAATTCCGTATTTCTGCACCACTGTATTAAAGCAGGACTAACATCGGTTATTATCAATGTCAAGCACATTATCCCTATGATGAAAATCAACGAAGAAGATTTAAATATCTGTGAAGACTTGCTTTTTGACAGGCTCCCTGAGGGCCAAGCGGTTTACAATTTTATCAATCACTTCGATAGCCGTGAAGCTCTCGATTCAGCTGTCGAAGACGCGGCATATGCTGCAATGAACGATGAAGAAAAAATTGCTAAACTCTTACTCGATGGAGATAAAGAGCGAATGATTCCACTGGTTGAAAATGCCCGTCATACCATTGCTCCTGAGCGAATCGTCAATGAAGTCCTTATCAATGCAATGAAAGTCGTAGGAGAACTCTTCGGTTCAGGTCAAATGCAGTTGCCATTCGTCCTCCAAAGTGCCGAGACGATGAAAACGACTGTTGATTATCTCAACCCGTATCTGCCGAAAAAAGAGAAAGAAACAGAGACTATTTTGGTGCTGGGAACCGTCAAAGGAGACGTGCACGACGTTGGTAAAAATCTCGTGGATATCATTCTCACAAACAATGGTTTCAAAGTGATCAATCTGGGAATTAAAGTTGATTTGGACAAATTTGTTCAAGCGCTCAAAGACTCAAACGCTTCAGCCATCGGTATGAGTGGATTGCTCGTCAAATCAACCCAAGTAATGAAAGACAATCTCGAAGCACTGAAACTTGCCGGTATCCAAGTCCCTATCCTTCTTGGCGGTGCGGCGTTGACACGCTCGTTCATCGATGATTTTTGCCGACCTTTCTATGACGGACCGATTTTTTACTGTAAAGATGCCTTTGACGGGGTTACTTCTATGATGCGCATTGAAGCGGGCAATTTTGACACAGACCTTCACGGTAATGCTCGTGATGATGAATACGAAGCTCCAAGCCGCGAAGAAATCATCCTCCCTCCATTTCATGAGCTAAAAATGCCCTCTCGAGATGTACGAATTCCAACCCCTCCATTTTGGGGAAGACGAGTAATCCAGGCTAAAGATTTCAATATCAATCTTGCCTTTGAATGGGTAAACCATAAAATTCTCTTTAAACAACGCTGGGGATATAACTCAAAAGGGCTCACGAAAGAGGCGTACAAAAAACAGCTTGACACCCTCGTATGGCCAGCCTACGAACGACTCAAAAAACAGTTCATCGACGAACAACTTTTTGATCCCACTATTCTTTATGGCTATTGGCCATGTCGCAGTGATGATACTTCCTTGCTCATTTTTGATGAGAGTGAAGGATGGAATAATGAGAATGATCGCAACAATGAATCGCTTGAGAGTGTTATAGGCAGAGCTTCTCATCATTTTGATTTCCCCCGTCAGCGCAAGCAGCCCCACCGCGCATTGAGCGATTTTTTCCATTCTGACAAACACGATATATTAGCGATAACATGTGTTAGTGCCGGTTCAAAGTTAAGTGCGTATGAAAAAACTCTTTACGATGACGCCAAATATACCGAATACTATTTGGTTCACGGGTTAGGTGTTGAGCTTGCCGAAGCGTTAGCAGAGATCGCCCATAAACAAATACGTCTGGATTTGGGGATTAGTGACGGTGAGGGTAGCAAACTAGCCGACGTACAAATGAATAAATACCAAGGCTCACGCTATAGCTTCGGCTATCCGGCATGTCCTGATTTGGAACAAAATGTTCCTCTTTTTGATTTGTTAAAACCAGAAGAGTTTGGAATTGAGCTTTCTGAAACATTTCAAATTCACCCTGAACAGTCCACTTCAGCCATCGTAGTCTATCATCCAAACGCAACGTACTACAACATTTAAGTACAAACCTTTCAGATTTATCCGTTCTCATCCTAAAAGGATGTGCGGTTACTCATCATCCCTTTAAATATTGTCCCGCTCATACTTTACTAATTATCTTATGCAATAATATAGCTATCAAAAAATAAGTAAGGAGTATAGATGAAAAAACTAACTTTAATGGTTCTTCTGAGCTTACCTATATTTGCAAGCGAATATAGTAATGTAAATAGTGTTGAATATGTTCCAGTTACACATTCTGTCCCTATATACTCGACTGTAACCAGAATGATCCCACATGAAGTGTGTCAAGATCAACAAGTAGCTGTTCAGCAGCAAAGCGGTGGCAATAATGTTGCTGCCGGAATCATTGGCGGGGTAATTGGCGGAGTCCTCGGGCATCAAATAGGAGGGGGAAGCGGTAAAGTAGCTGCAACAATCGGGGGTGCTGCATTAGGAACGATGGTAGGTCAAAATGCTGCCAGCGATACCCAAACAACCTATCAAACAGTACGTCGATGTTTTACCCAATATGAAAGTCAAAAAGAGACAATCATTACTGGGTATACCAACTATGCCAAGTATCGTGGAAAAGACATTGCTAAAACAAGTGATCAACCATTAAAAGAGATCAAAATTATCAACTCATTCAGTTTTTAAAGAACGATAGTATTAAATTATAAGGAGTTATGTTATGAAAAAGATAGTTTTATTGGCAGCCTCTACGTTGATTCTAGCAGGATCGCTTCATGCGAGGGGTGGTCATGTTCGTTATTATGATGGTTGGAATGGCTGGATAGCTCCATTATTTATTGGCAGTATACTAGGATACAGTGTTGCAAGACAGCCTGTTGTATACACAACCTCACCAACCGTCATCTATACCAATTCTCCTGTTGGAATGGCAGAAGATAGATATGTTGTTCAGGATGATGAAGCACCCATATATGAAGAGCGCTGGGTCTATTTTGATGATTGTAAATGCGAACGAAAAGTATTAATCAATATTCAGCAATAAATAGAAGAGGAAAAAGTTTCTAACGTTTCCAAACTTTTTCCATCCATTCTCCCATTTTAGCCTCATAGCCGCTGTTTTTAAACTCAACAAATTTTAGCGGTTTTGAAAGATATTTTTGTTCTACCCATCCGCCAAAGTCATGGGGGTAAAGATAGTTTGCTCCGCGTGGGCGTATTGCATCGGGAATCTCCAAAATCACCCCGTTTTTCACCGCTTCGAGCGCTGAATTAATTGCATTGTACGCCGTGTTGGATTTAGGAGAAGCACAGAGATAAATCACGGCTTGCGCCAAAATAATCCGAGATTCAGGATACCCGATTTGCTTCACGCTCATCATAGCCGAGGTGCATAACGTTAGGGCTTGCGGGTTTGCATTGCCTACGTCTTCACTAGAGAGTATGACCAACCGTCGAGCGATAAACTCAGGCGGTTCACCTCCCTCGATAAGGCGGGCGAGATAATAGATCGCCGCATCCGCGTCACTCCCACGAATACTCTTAATCAATGCGGAAGCTAAATCATAATGAACCCCTGCTTCCGAACTTCCCTGTGCTTGCGCGGTAGGGCGAAGAGATTTGAGCAAAGAGAGGGTCATAGGTTTATTAAGAGCTGACGCCACCTCAAGCAGCTTAAGCATTGCACGGGCATCACCTCCCGAACTGGCGATTAAATACTCACGAGCATCGTCTTCCACCGCGATAGACGTTCGAGCTAACAAATCTTCTAACGCATCAACACCAATCGTTTGTAACTCAAACAAGAGCGAACGAGAGCGCATCGCTGCAGTAAGGCTAAAATAGGGATTTTCTGTCGATGCACCGATGACTAACGCACTGTTTTTTTCCATAACCGGCAATAACACCTCTTGCTGGTTCTTCGCAAGGCGATGCACCTCATCGATAAAAACAAGAGGCTTAGTGAGAGAATTTTCGTATTGATTAAAAATTTTACGTAAATCTTCGATTTTGAGAGAAGTTGCATTAAATTCATAAAAAGGAAGTTCCATAACAGAGGCGATGATCCGAGCCAATGTGGTTTTACCACAACCGGGAGGACCATAAAAAAAAGAGTGGGTGAGGTTTCCGCTTTCGCAAAGGGAACGTAACGGTGCTTCGCTTGAGCATAAATGAGATTGTCCTACTACCTCATCAAAGGTTTTAGGACGAAGTAAATAGGTGAAGTCAGCCATGAGCACTCTTTATTTGAACGCCAAAGGAATACATCCCTTTAGCTACGCTAGCCGCTAAGGCACTAAAGCTTCGCTCGTGTGAGCGAGATATTTTATTTCTTAAACTTATTATCTGTTTTTGGTCTGTATTTATTGGTACCAAAGACTTCACTTTCAGGCTTCACTTTTTTATCTTTGATAAACTCTCGCTTGGTCGGTTTTTTCTCGTCTTTTGCTGCTGGCTTTGCGCTAAATTTATCGTCTTTTGAAAACTTTTTATCAAATTTACCGAGAGCACCGGTAAACTTTTTCTCAGATTTTTGTTTCATTTTAGCTGCTTTTTCCGCTGTTTCTAAAAAGTCACGCAAAGAAGCATATTCGTTACGCTCCAAAAAGCGAACTTTGCCCGTTGGAAGATTGTTGAGTTCTATTCCTCCAAAACTAAGACGTTTTAGATCCACTATTTCAGCACCAAAGTGAGCGAAAAAGCGACGAAGTTCACGGTTTTGCCCCTCGCCGATCGCGACTTTAAGGATCGAATAATCCCCTTGATCTTTTTGCACTTGATAGGCGTAAAACGGAGCAAAGCTCATTGGACCTTCTTCAGCATACTCATGCGCACCGGCACTTGCATCGTCAAGCTCCAATCCTTCACCCATGGCGATTTTCATCCCCTCGGTAACAGGCCCTTTGATTTTAATCTTGTAAACACGTTCCATTTTAGAGGTCATCAGTGCCGTAGCAACTCGCGATGCATCAGTGAGAAGCAATAGCCCTTCTGACGCATAGTCCAAACGTCCTACTGGGATAAAATGTTTGTAATTTTTAGAAAGTGAATCATAAATTGTTTTACGGTTTTGAGGATCTTTTTTCGTTACTAACTCACCTCTTGGCTTGTTATAAACAATCACCGTAAATTGATCTGTTGCAGTAATTTTATTACCACTCACGCTGACATTGGCACTGCGCTCATCTACCGATACGGCTGGATTTTTTTCGATTTCACCATCGATACGGACATACCCGTCCAAAATCGCCTGATCCGCTTCACGGCGAGAATAGGTCGAGTAGTGGGCTATAAATTTGTTAAGTCTCATCATGAGATACCTGCTTCCACGAGTGTATGAAGATGCAATGCACCTTGAATTTTGCCTTCACCGTCGGTGACGACTAACAATTGAATTTTTTTGTTTTCGATTAGCACCAATGCATCACTTGCAAGCATAGAACCATCATTTATAACCATCGGATTTTTCGTCGCGTACTCAAAAGCACTCGTTTCCAGTGAAAAATCTTTTCCCAGCAAGGCACGACGGATATCTCCGTCACTGAGCAATCCTGAGAGTTTTCCCTCACTATTTGTGAGCATAACCGTACCTAAACGCCCTTCGCTGAGAACCAAAATCGCCTCTTTAAGCGGAGTATTTTCGCTAACAATAGGGAGATTTTCGATACGCATCAAATCGGATACTTTTACAAACAATTTTTTGCCCAATGCACCACCCGGGTGAAACGAGGCAAAATCTTCTTTTTTAAATCCGCGGGCTTCCATCAGACATACCGCCAATGCATCACCCATGGCCAAAGTCAATGTCGTAGAGCTCGTAGGGGCAATGTTCAAAGGGCATGCTTCAACCGCAACATTGATGTTAATCACCTCATCACTGTAACGACCCAATGTCGATGCACTGTTGCGTGTCATACCGATCAAGGGGATATCAAAACGCTTAATATGAGGCAAAATGGCACTAAGTTCAGGACTCTCACCACTATAACTAATAGCAATAACAACATCATCACCGTCAATCATCCCTAAATCACCGTGCAACGCTTCGGTCGGATGGAGAAAAAAGCTCGGCGTCCCAGTAGAGGCAAACGTTGCTGCCATTTTAGCCCCGATAAGTCCTGATTTTCCGACACCCGTAATGATGAGTTTTCCACGGCATGCGAGAATGATCTCCACACATTTTGGAATCTCATTCCCGATGGTTTTCATCGCATCACGCAATGTTTGCGCTTCGATTTCAAGTGTCTTGCAGGCTATTGCGATATAATCATTGTTCATATACTAATTATAGCGGAAATGGACTTTATCCATGCAAAACCTTTATGTAGACGTGACCTCACTTGATAGTCGTGCCGTAGATACATTCGCTCTGAGCGAAGAAATCATGATGGAGCACGCCGCCATCGCTTTAGAGCGTACCATTCGTGAACGTTTCGTCCTTGGTTCATCCATTCTCATCGTCTGCGGAAGCGGTAACAATGGTGCAGATGGCTTAGCTCTCGCACGATTATTGGATGGGGATTTTGATGTCATTGTACATGTCCCTTTTGGAGGCTCATCTCCTCTCGCCAAACTGCAACTTAAACGTCTGGAAAAAATGGGGATCAAAAGTGAACGGTTGCCAAAAAGTACCGATGTCATTATCGACGCCCTTTTTGGAAGCGGTTTAAACCGTCCTCTTGATTTAGCCTCCATTAAAATCTTAGATGCCCTAAACGCAATGAGTGGCTTCAAAATCGCCTGTGATATCCCCAGCGGATTACATCTGGACGGGTCATGTGATCCTCACTCGTTTAAAGCCGCTCTCACTATCACAATGGGAGCACTGAAACGTGGGATGTTTAGTGATCATGCCAAGGAAATCGTAGGTGAAATCATCGTTGCAGATTTGGGAATTCATCATAATCATTATGAAGTACCTTCACAGTGGCATCTCCTCGAAGTCAGCGATTTACGCCTCCCTCTTCGCACCACAGCAACCGCACACAAAGGGACATACGGACACGTAGCAGTTGTATGCGGGGAAAAAGCAGGCGCTGCGGTCATCGCAGGCTCGGCCGCTTTACGATTTGGTGCGGGTTTGGTCACACTTTTGAGCAATGAAAATGTCCCTCTCCCTTATGAGCTTATGCAAAGCCACTCTCTCCCCGAAAATACTACCGCCATCGCATTAGGGATGGGAATGGGGTCTGAATTTGGGGATGATGAACTAGCTGCCTTGCTGGACAATTCACTTCCTCTTGTTTTAGATGCTGATATTTTTACTCATCCTCTCTTTTTAGAATTACTCAAACGTCCCAATATCGTCCTCACTCCTCACCCCAAAGAGTTCACTCAAATTCTTCGTGTTTGCGAAATCGCCGATATTGACACGGCAACCCTCCAAAACGATCGTTTTAACTATGCCCAAAAGTTTTGTGAGACCTTTCCTAACACGGTGTTAGTACTCAAAGGCTCCAATGTACTCATCGCTAGAAATAAAGACTTTTTCATCAATCCTCACGGAACCGTCACTCTTGCCAAAGGAGGAAGCGGAGATGTCCTCTCTGGCCTTATCGCAGCGTTACTTGCACAAGGATATGATCCGCTCAAATCAGCACTCCAAGGCTCCCTGGCCCATGCAATCGCATCGCAAAAATTTACCAAGAACAACTACGCTATGACCCCTCTTGATCTCATCGAAAGTATCACTACCCTATGAAAAAAATCGTTGCCCTATTTAGCGGCGAGGGAACCAACCTCGCAAACTTAATTGAAAAAATTCATCATAAACATGGTCTTATCACCTGTGCCATTACTAACAATCCAAACGCAGGTGGTATTGCCAAAGCCAAAATCGCAAATATCCCCGTCGAAGTATGCGACCATAGAGAGTATGAAACTCGTGAAGATTACGACAAAGCCTTGGTCGAAATGGTACAAGAATACGATCCAGACCTCGTTGTACTGTGTGGATTTATGCGGATTCTCACCCCTGTTTTTACCACTAAAATCAAAGCCATCAACCTTCACCCCTCCCTTCTCCCTGCCTTCAAAGGTGCTCGTGCGATTGAGCGAAGTTTCGAAAGTGATGAAACTATTTGTGGCGTAAGTGTCCACTGGGTGAGTGATGAGCTCGACGGGGGAGCAATAATCTTACAAAAAAGTTTTACTAAAAATCCCGCTGATACTTTAGAAGAATTTTCGGCTAAAATTCGCGAAATTGAGCATGAAATTTTACCCTTAAGTGTTATACAAATATTAAAATAAGGAATCTCATAAAATGCATACATTACAAATCGGAAAATATACATTAGGCAGTCGCCTCATCGTTGGAAGCGGTAAGTATGACTCGTTCGAGACAACCAAAGCTGCAACACTCGCAAGCGGCTCAGAACTTATCACTGTAGCAGTACGCCGTCTCAATATCACCAATCCTAATGAGCCAAATTTGCGTGATACTTTCGCCAATACAAACGTCAAATTTTTACCCAATTCAGCCGGATGTACCACTGCCGAAGAAGCCATTACCCTTTTTCGCCTCACGCGAGAAGCTACCGGGATTGATCTGATAAAACTCGAAGTGATCGGTGACACCCAAAAAACTCTCTATCCCGACGTACTAGAAACCATCAAAGCGTGTGAAGTATTGGCTCGGGATGGCTTTACCATTATGGCGTACACCAGCGATGATCCGATCATGGCACGCCGTCTTGAAGACGCAGGCGCTCATGCCATCATGCCTCTTGCTGCACCTATTGGGAGCGGATTAGGAGTTCAAAACCGTTATAACATCGTGTTTGTACGTGAAGCGGTCAAAGTGCCTATTATCGTCGATGCAGGGATAGGTTGCGCTAGTGATGCGGCATTAGCGATGGAACTGGGAGCGGATGGTGTTTTAACCAACACGGCTATTGCCCAAGCAAAAAATCCGATGATGATGGCAGAAGCTATGAAAAATGCGGTGATTGCAGGACGATTGAGTTACCTTGCAGGACGAATTCCGAAACGCCCATATGCAACCGCAAGCTCACCGATTGACGGGATGATACAATTTTAATTTTAAACGCCTACAGAGCAAAGCTGCGTCTACTTCAGCAGTAAGCTCAAAACAAGGGAACCACTTTTGCAAAGCAAAATGTTTCTCTGAAAATCGCTTGCGATTTTATTCAAATAAAATATTCTCTGCCCTCACTCCACACCGAGAGCGAGGGTCGCGTTCCGTAGGGCAAACGCGTACCCTCAGCGTTCTGGTGTGAGGGCGATTTTCTTTTGTTTCTTTTCTTATAAAAAAGAAAAGAAAATGACTACTCTTCGTCTCTATTAAGCTTCCCACGCATCATAAAATAAATTCCTACTCCAATCCCGCTCCAAATAGCAAATCGTATCCATGTATGCAATTCCAATCCAGACATGATAAAGATCAATAATGCAAAATTTAGAGGGATAAGCACCCAGAACATTGGAACTCTAAACGTTCCGATAAGCCCTTTTTTACGTAAAACAATGATTGCTATTCCTACGACAAAATAGGCGAATAATGTGCCGATATTTACCAATTCTGCCAAAATTTTCAAAGGAATAAATCCAGCCAAAATAGCGAGAAATAACCCTCCATAAAGGGTGACTTTAAAAGGGGTATTGTATTTTGGATGTACTTCTCTGAAATACTCAGGCAAAAAGCCATCACGAGAAAGAGCATGAGCTACACGCGTAAATCCTAGTCCCATAACAAGCATAACAGTTGTAATCGTCACAACAGCTCCCAATGCAATAATACTTGCAACAAAAGGCTCATCAACGCGCAACATAGCAAACGAGAGAGCATGTGGAACATCCAATTCTGTATAGCTAACCATAGATGTCAACGTAAAACTAACCAAGATAAAAAACATGGTCGAAAATGCCAATGCAATCATAAGAGCTTTTGGAATAGTTTTAGTAGGATCTTTTGTTTCTTCTGCAACCGTGGAAATAGCATCAAATCCTAAATAAGCAAAAATAATCAAACTGGTCGCATGCCACATTCCCTGCCAACCAAAAGGAAAAAAGTTTCGAATATTCTCAATATCAAAATGCTGCAATCCAAAATAGACAAAGATAGACAACACTACAATTTTAATATAAACAATGATGTTATTAACACGAGCACTCTCTTTAATCCCAACTGCCAAAAGGGTAAAAATAACCGCTATCACCAAAAAAGCGCTTATGTCTACATAGGTTCCAGCTGCCGGATTATAAGAACCGCTCAAAGCTGTAGGCAAGGCAAGATGAAAGTTAGTCTCGATAAAGGTACGAAAATATCCTGACCATCCCGTAGCAACTGCACTCGTAGCTACACCATATTCTAACAGCAAATTCCATCCGACAAGCCAAGCAAAAAACTCACCTAACGTCGCATATGTGTAGTTATAGGCACTTCCTGATACTGGGTAAATGGAACTCATTTCAGCATAGATCAGGGCTGTGATTCCAATAGCAATCGAACCAATTAAAAAAGATAAAACAATCGCAGGACCGGCAGTCGTTGCAGCAGCTTGCCCTGTAATTACAAATATACCCGCCCCGATGATCGCTCCAACGCCAATAAAGGTTATATCCAAAAGATTTAAATGTCGAGCTAAACCAGCACCGCCAACTTTTGGAATTTTAGTACTAAATAAACCCATAAATCACTGCCTTTGTATCATTTTCTGTGATAATTATAGCAGATTCTATTTTTGTATTGACATTTTATTGTTTATACACTATAATTTCGCCTCACTAAATATTGGTTTTGCCACTTTTAGCTGATAGGTCGGGGCGTAGCTCAGTATGGTTAGAGTACTTGCTTTGGGAGCAAGGGGCCGGAGGTTCGAGTCCTCTCGCCCCGACCACGTTATTTCAAAATTTTAAATCAAAACTTTTTTATGGTGGAATTAGCTCAGTTGGTTAGAGCACTGGTTTGTGGTGCCGGGGGTCACGGGTTCGAGCCCCGTATTCCACCCCATATTTTAGTTTATTTAATTTACCTTTGATTTTTTTTCGATGTTTTAGAAGGATCTTGTGCGTTCGTAGCTCAATTGGATAGAGTAACGGTCTTCGGAACCGTAGGTTATAGGTTCGAACCCTATCGGGCGCACCATATATACAAGACTCGCGTCCTTAGCTCAGTCGGATAGAGCAATGCCCTTCTAAGGCATCGGTCAGAGGTTCGAATCCTCTAGGGCGTACCACCTTAGAATTTATGTGCGGATGTGGTGAAATGGTAGACACGCCAGACTTAGGATCTGGTGCCGCAAGGTGTAGGAGTTCAAGTCTCCTCATCCGCACCACCACTTTATAACTTCAAATACACTCACAAAACCTCTTCAGAACTAGCTTCATTTTAAATATCTTATCAGACTATATTTTCATACTTACTCACAACACATTCACATAAAAAGATGATCTATCAAATCTTATTTTCCATACACTTCCACTCGATTTCGTCCTAGCTCTTTTGCCTTATAGAGGGCATCATCCGCACATTTAAATAATTTCTCGCATGTATTGTTTACTTCATTCATCTGAACAATACCAAAACTTGCACTAATTGCAATACCCTCGGGTTCTGAAAACTCAATTTTCTTACGCAATTTTTCAGCTTTTAGGGATGCCTCAGGCAAGCTACAGTTATTCAAGATTATAACCATCTCTTCTCCTCCAAAACGAGAGACAACGTCTTCTCTTCTCGCTTCATTATTAAGAATTTGGGCTATCTTTTGCAAAACTTTATCACCTTCTAAATGTCCAAACGAATCATTGATCTCTTTAAAATGATCAATGTCCACCATAATTACGCAAAGTGGCTGTTCATGGCGCTTTGCCTCTGAGACCTTCGCGGCCATCATATCAACAAGATAATGTCGGTTATATAGACCTGTTAGCTGATCACGTACTGCCATTGTTTTGAGAAGATCATACTGACGCTTTAGGGTAATGTGGGTCTTAACCCGAGCTTTAACTATGGAGGGGTGAATAGGTTTAGTAATATAGTCTACCGCTCCCAAGGATAAGCCGTACTCTTCTTCTTCAATTGAATCTTTTCCTGTTACAAAAATAATCGGAATGTTCACCGTTGAACTGTTTTCACGAAGGATTCGGCATACATCATACCCGCTAACGTCCGGCATCCCCACATCGAGTAAAATCAAATCAGGAATAGGGTCCTGCACAACTAGCTCAAGCGCTTGTGCTCCGCCTGAAGCTACTTTTACCGTGTAATCCTCTTTCAGTATATGTGCCAAAGTTTGGAGGTTAATGCGAACATCATCAACGATAAGAACAACCGCTTTATCTCTCATTCCAAAGTCTCCATAACGCGCTTTATCGCTTCCAGCGCTTTATCATACTCAAACTTTTCAATATTTTCTTTCAGTTCTTTCATCAAAATAGTTATATTACTATCGGCATATTCACTAAAAATTATCGATGTATCGGTATCTACAAAGACCCCTTGCTCAATTGTATGCTGTAACTCTTGCAATGCAACCGCCATTTCAAGCGGATCAATACTACGTAGTTTTATAGTTGTAACGCGTGGTTCCAAAGCATGTGCATTCAGTAAATCAAGTGTTTCTTCCAAAATTTGCTCACAGATAAGAATACTTTCTTGCACTAACGTACCGTTTTCCGCTTTGGCAGCCTCTTCAATACTCTTACTGATAGATTGAAGGGTATCGGCTCCTATATTTGCTGATGAGCCCTTAAGCGAGTGTGCATGAAGCTGAGCATCGCTAAAATTACCGTGCTCAATTGCCTCTTTGAGGCTAGCAAGCATCTGCGGAGCGTCACTCATAAAAGATTTGACGATTTTATCTAAAAGCCCCTCATTTCCTCCCATACGCAACAATGCTTCTTTATGATTCCAAAGCGTTTGCCGCTTACTTTCAGCCTCTAACACTTGAGGCGCTCCTTCTGTCTGCATTGGTATCGAAGAATCTTGATTAACCACATTTTCTTCACTGCAATCAGGGATAAGCCATCGCATTAGTGTTTTTGTCAAAATCGTCAAATCAACCGGCTTTGTTATAAAATCATTCATACCTACATTTATACATTTTTCTCGGTCACCTGCCATCGCATTCGCAGTCATGGCGATAATCGTGACTGTACAATTTTCGTCCCCTGCTTCCCCTGCTCGGATACGGCGCGTTGCCTCATATCCGTCCATCTCGGGCATTTGACCGTCCATCAAAACCAAAGTATAAGGAAAGGTATTTAAAGCCAAAAGAAGTGCTTCAATCGCTTCAATCCCATTGGTGGCAATGTCCGCACTCAGGCCTATGGCATCCAGCATTCCAACTGCCACTATTTGATTTGTAGGATTGTCTTCAACCAGAAGTATTCGAGTTCGTACCGGCCACTGAATTTCTACTTCATCGGTGAAAATTTCTACCGGATCAGGCTTCAACGTTATCCCCTCACCGCCCAATCCAACTACAATCTCAGCATGAAAAATGCTCCCCTCACCTAGCGTACTGGTAATGTAAATTTTTCCGCCCATAAGTTCACACAAGCGTTTTACAATCGAAAGACCAAGCCCTGTCCCTCCATATTTTCGTGTCGTAGATCCATCTGCTTGAGTGAAAGGGTCTAAAAGTGTCGCTATTTTCTCCGGAGATATTCCTATACCGCTATCAACAACATCGATATGAAGCTGACACACTTCACCTTGCATCTCCAATGACGCTTTAACTGTGATCTTGCCATGATGTGTAAATTTTAATGCATTGCCAATAAGATTTGTAAGAATCTGACGAAGTCGCCCAGAATCAGTAATGATGTTATGTTGTTCAATCAAACTGTCATCAATGATTAGCTCCAAACCTTTTTCCTGTGCTTTAAACAAGAAGCTCTCTTGAAGATCTTGCAATAAGTCATGGAGATTAATTTCTACAGCTTCCAACTCCATCTTCCCTGCTTCAATTTTAGAAAAGTCGAGAATATCGTTAATAAGCACCAAAAGAGATGTCGCACTGTTTTTGGCAATCTGCAATTGATGATGTTGAATTTTATCCAGTTGTGAGCGCTCTAATAATCCTAACATTCCCAAAACACCATTCATAGGAGTACGTATTTCGTGACTCATGATCGCTAAAAATTCTGATTTTGAATGTTCTGACGCTTCTGCAGATTCTTTCGCATGGATCAGCTCAGCTTCGATTTTTTTACGCTGTGTAATATCGGTCCGTATAACGACGTAACTTTGAGGTTTTCCTTTATCATTTTTGAATGAAATAACAGTCGTATCAACCCAATAAATAGATCCGTTTTTGGTAACATTACACACTTCATTACGCCATACTCCGCCATGGCTTATCGTAGAGTACATCTCTTTCCAAAACTCTTTTCCATGGAATCCTGAATTAAGAAGTCGATGATTATTTCCAATAAGTTCACTAGCAGCGTATCCGCTTATCTCTTCAAATTTAGAGTTAACAAACGTAATTTTTCCTTTAACATCCGTAATTGCGACGATGGAATGTGCATCAAGAGCAAATTTTTGCTCTCTAAGTTCTTCAAGCGTTTTGTTTGCTTCTGCGGTGATAGATTCTAAGCGTGCTTCATTCTCTTCTTGTACTTTTATGAGTGTGTTAAAGACCTCTCCAAATTTCCCTATTTCATTTAGATCTCGTAATCTTACTTGTACACCTTTGATACCGCGCATGTATTGATTACTCGCATCTGAAAGTTGTTCTATTGGCTTCACTATACGCCTGGTAATCTTGATTGCGGCCAATACAACCAAACCTATGATCATTAAGGAAAGGATTAAAAGTGCCGTTCCCATCGTAGTGGGAACACGCATAACTTCAACTTCATCAATTTCACTAATATGAGCATAGTGAATACCCAAAAGAGTGACCGAGTGGTGTTCCGTTAAAACTTTTTTACCATCAGGACCCATATAAAAACTCGCGACTTCCGTCATGGTATCTGGATATTTTCCGAATAATCCATGCTCTTTTTGCCAGTCCCAGAACACCTTTGTCCCGATTCGTCGATGTAAAACCTCCCTTGAATTATGCAAAGGAGTTCGAAGTAATCCATCAACGCCTACAAGATAGTGACGAATATACTGCGAATTTGTCCCGATTGAGCCAAAAAGAACACTCATATTGAGCTGCATTGCCATTATTCCGATCATTTTTCCCGATGTATCAAAAAGAGGATAGGTAATAAATCCAGCCAATGCACCGCCTGAGGGTTCATAATATTCAATATCTGAATAATGGGCTTTTTTATCCTCAACAGTCTCTCTAAATGCTTGTGCAAATCCGCTATTAGAGTAAGGGCCTCGTTTAAGATTTGTCCCCAGCTCGGACTCTTTTTTAGCGCTATAAAGAATATTACCTCCCATATCAATCATAAAAAGATCATACACGTAATCGTAATCTCCTACAAGATTGACTAAGGTCTTCGATTGAGTACTAATCAGGGCTGCATACTGTGGAGAATGAACAAAATTACCTAAGGATGTTTGATTGTTTAAAAAAGCGGACTGGATGGCTAAGAAATTCGCTCTAGGCAATTCAAGATGTGACCAACTAGCCAAATTTCTTACAGATTCATTAAAGCGATTTGTGAGCGTTGAAACATTTAATTTAGCGGTATTTGAAAGTTCATTGTTCTGAAATAGTACAACATTTTCTACCGTCTTCGTATATGCGTACAATGCTATCCCTAAAAAAGGGAAGATAGCAAGAAGTAAAAACCAGAAAAGTATGATATTCCGTAGAGATGTTTCTCTGACCTTTCGCTTTAATCCATAAATATAAGAACGGATTGTTTCAACTTCTTTATGCAGTTTCATTTGCTTATCTTGTAGTAGTACATGAAATGACGAATGTCATAAATTTACTCAGCCAACAGGTCTAGGTTGTATCGTTATCGTATAATTGCCTGCGACTTGAGTTAAGACGAAACGATGCTTTTTACAATAGTTCTTTTCCATCCGAGCCTGGAGAATTTCCGCTTCTTCTTTTGCTTCGGCAATGGAACTAAAGCTTTGGATTTCTGCAGCGCCATCGCGCATAAAACAGCGGCACGGATTTTTAACTTGAAGCGTGTAGGGCATCAATACTCCTTTTAAAAATCAAAAATATCATCTAGCCCTTCCGAGCCATCACCATCATTATCGTCCATCTTCAAAATACCTTCAATGGTCTTTGCATTTGCGATAATCGTATCATCCATGTAATTGACGCTCGATGCGCCCTCAACAAAGATAAGACGAATCCAACTGTTCAAATCACGCCCGAATGCAGCACACATCGGAGCTAAATCATTTGATTTTGCCATAAATAACGCACTGTGGTTCCTAATGGCATATCCCATCGCAAAAAGCGCTTGGCCGATCGCATAGCTGTCCGTGTATCCCGATGCAATTCGGCTGATTTGCTGAAGACTATCGCTGATCTCTTCAACTTCATGAGCTTCTATCTCGCCCCCGACAACCATCATAAGAGAGTTAAGTTTACCCACAAACTCTCTTAAATCCTCAAGATCATCCAAGTCCATATAGTCATACACATGTAAAGTTTCTTGTACTGCAACATAAGAGGTTGATGATATTACTGGTGAAGGAAGCGTATCCGTTTGTGGTTCTAAAGAAACTGCCTTGGGAACACTCGCGAGCTCTACTTTTTTAATGGCAAAACTAGGGATTCGTATAGTCAGCTTATTGTCTTGAATTTTATAATCATGGACTTCTGAGTTCTTTAGGAAAATAAGCTGAATAATTTTGGCATTAATCTGTTCAGCTTCTGTCATCGTCATATAGAGACTCGTATCCGATTCTTCAACGATAATCTGGTTCTTTATTCCCAGTTTTAAACTAACCGATCCCAATGCATACAAGGTACGGACACCACTGCTCAAGCTTTCAGATCCACCTTCGTGGCCAAGAAGATAATATTCCCAAAACTCTGCAAGATCATCTTCATTTTGAATGTAAAACAGTAATTTACGACTAAAAGTATCCGAACTCATCACATTCGCAGCACCCGGATTAAAGCGTTTTTTGACCGTTTCTCGTGAATTTACCAATGAAAAATAGTTCCCTAGACGGGCGATAAAAACATCGGCATTTAACGGTTTAGAAATATAATCTTCTGCCCCATTACTCAATATTTGTCGCTGACGCTCTCCATCATCAACAGCTGAAACGGCAACAATCAATACTTTTGGGTCAAATGAACGTATCCGGTGTGTTGCCTCGACACCATCCATCTCCGGCATCATAATGTCCATAAAAATAATCTGAAAACGGGTGTCTTCTGCTAGCAGTGAAGCTTCTAATCCATTGATCGCTTCATGAATAATAACCGTCTCATCATTGCTCTCACAATAATCTTCTATTAATGCTCGAAGCAACATCCGGTTATTTTGATTGTCATCTACGATGAGAATTTTTTTCATACTACATCCATCCTATGATATTAAAACAATTATATCCTATTTAACAACTCTTCGACAAAGCGATGGTAATCTTTTATTCCACGGGATCGCTCAGGCTGATTGATTATCGGATTTCCACCTTCAAACTGATTGGAAAGCTTAACATCAATTCCGATGGGAGAAAAAAACTTTTCCTCTCCAAACTGTATTTTTACTTTGGCAATAGCGTCACGATGTTCAGGGATATGAGTATTGACCATGACCGGTAAAATTCCTACATTTGGGGTACGTTGTCCATTATATGAGGCATTTTGATAAATAGCTCGCACCATTTGCCCCACGGCAACCACACCCAAATGGTGAGGAACAAAAGGGATCACAACTGCATCAGCAACTTCAAGTGCATTTTTGAGCAGAGAATCAAATGTGGGGGGCGTATCAATCACTACATAATCGAAGAACTCGTGAATCATTTCATTAAAAAAACGGTTTCGTAATACTCCTCTTAAATCACCATTTTCGTACACATCGAAGAATTCGGTTGCAGGAGAGAGTGTCAGTTGCTCAAATACGGTCGGAACGAAAGTTTCACTGAGAGTTTTACCAAAAAAAATCGAGTGCACTCCATTATCAAGCGATCCCATACAGCCCACACCCATAGATGCATGCGCTTGCGTATCTAAATCAATGAGCAATACTGAACCTCGCTTGGCAAGCTCACACGCAAGATTGACTGCCGTGGTTGTTTTTGCAGAGCCACCTTTACGATTAGATACAACTATGGTCTTCATGCCACCTCTTCAATCGGAAGAGTGACGGAATCGATAACAACAACGAGTGATTTTTTGTACTCGATAACTCCGCGTGTGCGCAAACATGCGCCTACTTTTACATTATGCGCATAAGGTTTTATATCTCCCTCATCCAATGCAATAATATCTCGGATGGCATCCACTTTGATCGCAAAAAAACCGTCTCCGCTTCGATAAATGAGAAGTTTTTGTGTTTGAGAAGAAATTTCGGTACTTTTTCGTACCATTTCACCCAAGAGGCGCATTGTATCCACGAAAACACCATTAACAATCTCATTTCGGTAGCATTCCAAGGTGGCTTCAGTATCACCCGTGCATTGCTGCAATAACTTTGCACCCGTTTCATGTAACTGCGCATGGACAGGTATGAGGGCACGAATAATAGCAAGCACCTCAGGGTCGTGTGCTTGATACGAATAAATCCATTTGCCCAATCGGCATAAATGGGGATCAAGGGCAAGCTTAAAAGGGACACCATCGCGTAATGACGTTTCCAGTGATACTACCCAATTTTGATGATCTTTTATTACCTGATTAAATAATTCCAACATCTGTTCTTCATGCGTTTGCAAATTGGTCATTTTTCGAAAATTAATCACCTTTGCCGTCAGGTTTTGATACGTCATCAATCCATCAATATAAGGATGTGCATTGGGAATAGGAGTCAGATGTGGAATCTGATCAATACGATCAATATGACTAACTTCTAGCGCATAATCTCTTTGCGCAATTGTAAAAATAATGTAATCAGACGTCATTATAATCCTTTACGCGCAATGCACTTCGGTCACTTCAAAGCCTTCACATATTTTTTGATACAACTTCTCATACATTCCGAAGCGATATTGAGCTGCATACAATTTTTTATACGCCAAAACAAGCTGTAAAATTCCCAAGTGGACATCATCACACTCCGTAAAATCAAAAAGAATCGGTTCAGGAGAAGAGAGCTGCAAATAATCACGTAATGCCCCTATCTCATCTTCATACGTTACCCCGCTGAAAGTTACGGTGTTATTTTCCATTGAAATAGACATTATGCACCCTCTTTTACCGGCATTGAGACCGATTTTATAACATTTACCAGTCGCTCACCCATCTCAACGACGCCTGACGTTTCTAAAAAATCTCCTAAATTACTATTTGAATCAACCGTCTTGATCATTGAAGGTTCAATCCGTGCTATATCGTCAATCCCATCAACTTTGATTGCAAAAAAGCTCTCTCCCGCTTGGTAAATCAATAGTTTTTGCATGTGCCCTGAAATGGATTGAGACATTTCTCCCATTTTATGAATTTCGCCCAGTGTCGTTGAAAAAATTGACACAATTTCACGGCGTGCCTGCTCCAGAGCCTCGGTAGGGTTGGTTTCACGCAGTGCTAATATTTCACGTCCGCGCTCATGAAGTTTCGCATGGGTAGGACGCAGTACCTTTAAAATTGCCAATACATCTGCATCATGGGTACTGTAATTGTCCAACCATTTTCCAAGACGACAGGCATGAGGATCCGTAGTAAGAGCAAATCCGCTGTTGTTTTCCATCGCTGCCATAAAAGTATCGACCCAAACTTGATGATCATTCCCAACACGTTGAAACAGATTATGAATTTCTTCTTCATGCGCCGTCATGGCTGTCATTTTACGAAAATTTACCACTTTTGTCACACGCTTCTCATAAGACATCATTCCATCCACAAAAGGATGTGCGTTAGGAATGGCTGTAACACTCGGCATCTGAATAATCCGTTCTACATTCGCGACATTGAGTGCATAAAAATTCGTTCCCACCGTAAAAACTATATAATCTTCCATTTGTTATCCTTTAGCTTGCGTGTTGGTAATCAGTTTGAAGTGTGTGCGAAAGCTGTAACATCCCCAGCGGATCAATCGCCATGATAATTTGCCCGTTACCTAACAATGCCGTACCGCTGAAAATTGGATGCTGTTCCATAATTCCCTCCAGCGGTTTTTGTACGACATCAATTTGCCCGATAAGCGCATTGACAACAACAGCCAGTAAATTACCCTTGATATTGAGTACCACAACTGGAAGTGTTTTGCCGATCAATACTTTCTCGTCGAGCATTTGACGTGTAAACAACAGAGGAATAACTTCTCCGCGTAAATAAATAAACGGCTCATTTTGTAAATATTCAATTTGCGATGACTCGATTTTAACAGTCTCAGAGACGCTATCCATTGGAAATCCATAGTGAACACCGCTCATCGTCACATGAAGCAATGACGTTACAGCGAGGGATACTGGGATAGAGAGATAGATCGTTGTCCCTTGATTGGGAACGGTTTTGATGCGGATGGTGCCACCAAATCCTTCGATTGATTTGCGTACCACATCCATACCTACGCCGCGTCCGCTGTACTCACTAATCGTCTCAGCCGTAGAGAGTCCAGGCAACATAACCAGTGCTGCTTTTTCATCATCGCTCATTGCATCGATTTGATCCAATGTCAAAAGCTCTTTTTCCAATACTTTTTGAACAACACGATCAACATTGATACCCGCTCCGTCATCACGAATTTCGACGATGATTTTATCACTCTGCGGATAGGCATTAAGGGTAATTTGACCCTCTGGATTTTTACCCTTTTGGATACGTATTTCAGGAAGTTCGATTCCATGATCAAGAGAATTTCGCATAATATGAATCATAGGATCGGCAAGCATCTCGATCATATTTTTATCGAGTTTCGTCTCTCCTCCATCCATCATTAGTGTGACTTTTTTATTAAGGTTTTTCGAAATATCCCGTACCAGTTTTGGGTAACGGTCAAATACATAGGAGATTGGGAGCATACGCATCGACATAATCAAATCTTGGAGCTGTTCGGTGAGGCGGTTAATAAAGGTGTATTTTTCCATGATCGCCCGTTTTGTCCCCTCTGGAGTCATTGCATGTACGCCGTCTGCCAAATACGGTAGAGAGTTTTTAGCCACAAGAAGCTCGCCCACTACATTCATCAAATTATCAATTGATTCCTGATCGACCTTCACGGTTTTACCAATAACCCCTTTTTTAGTTCCTGCGTTTTGAACGTCTGCTTCAATTTTTAGCTCTTCGACAACAGCAGGTTTGATCACCACAAATGGCTTTTCTACTGCAGCAGTGATGATATTTACTGGGGCAGGAACTGTAATTTCTACCTCAGGAATCGTAAGTTCTAGGATACTCAAAATCTCTTCGTCTATCTCATTTAAACTCTCTGCTGGAGCATCAAAACAAACTTCTTCGCGAGATTCCAATCCTAACTCTTGACGCAACCATCTCATCACTTCATCAGACGAAGCATCTTGACTTGGAAGTGTTTCTAAATGCTCACTCAGAGCACTTATCATCGCCTTGACTCGCTCAAGAGCACTGTCATCCTCTACACACTCAAGAGTTTGAAGTTGCTGAGTAAGAATAGCTTGCAGCCGTTGAAGCGCAACCTCATCCAGCGGTTCTTTTACTATTACTGTCGGCTGAGAAGAAGCTTCATCCACACTCTGCGCACACGATTCACTACTATACTCATAGGTATGCCCCTGCGGCAATTTGGCAAAAAAGGATTTCAACTCTTTTAAATCACGATCAGCTATACAACCAATAACATCAAGCGCGCGATTGAGCTGTGCGCTTTGAATCGTATCTTTTCCAATAAGGGGTAAAGTATTGACGATGCGCTGAGAGATTTCGAGAGGATTGTTCGCATCGATTTGCACAGCACACTCATGGCTTAGCTCTTTGAGAACATCCAACGTATGCCCACGCTCTCCCTCATCTACTCCCAATAATGTCACAATATCCAATGGCATAAATTCGAGCTCATCACTAAAGTTGAACAATGCATCGCTAATCTCTTCATACGTAGCGTATACAAAAGCAACCATTGAAAGTTTCAATAACAATCCATCCGGATCATCAAATCCGCTAAGCGCAGAAGTAGCCGCATTGTTGCTCATGCACGAATGAACACCAAGTACTTTATCGGCAATAAGAGATAGCGTATAAACTGGATCATTTCCATACACCATGCACGATTCATCAATATCAAAAACGACCGCATACAGTTGCTCTCTCGAACACATCTCTTCATCAATAGCCCCAAGAGCAAAGGGCATTTTTTGACCAAAAGAGCGTAGAAATGGCATCGGAAGATTCACAATGCGATTAATATCCCTTACGCTTCTAAAAGGACATGTCCATACTTGCACTTCAATGGTTTTACCCATAAGTCCGCTAAGCTCTTTTGCAATTTCGTCGATTCGTTCTTCATCCGCGCTGACAATATCCCCGCTCTCTTCTGCCGCTTCAATGAGATTCACCACCTCATCAAATGCGTTATAGAGAGACTCAACCATTCTCTCTTGAAAATCGAGTTTACCCGATCGCAGCATATCCAACAAATCTTCTGCGTGATGAGTGATTCGCTTAACCGCTTCAAATCCGACAATTCCAGAGCCACCCTTGAGTGTATGAGCGGCACGAAAAACCGAATTAAGCAGTTCAGGATCATCCCCGCCGATTTTGTCAATGTTTTGATCGATGAAAGCTAGATTTTCTCTGGCTTCAAGTAAAAATTGTTCGAGTAGCGCATCCATTGTGTGTCCCTTAGAGTGTGGCTTTGATCAATAACTGGAGATACCCTTTGAGGGCATCGGGCTTAATCGGTTTGGTCTCAAAAAGACTTGCCCCTACTTTGAATGCTTCGAGTTTATCGGTAGCAGCTTCTTGCGTTGTAATCATGATGACAGGAGTTAGCTTATGAGCAGGCTGCTTTCGCAGTTCACTCACAAAAGAGTATCCGTCCATTACTGGCATATTGACATCAACGAGGTAAAGATCTACTTCATTATCCAACGTCTTTTCGAGCGCTTCCATCCCATTTTCGGCTTCAAGAAAATTCACCCCTAAGTCCCGCAAGATTGAGCCGTGATAACTTCGTACTGTTTTTGAATCATCGACTACCATAACTGTTGCCATCTCATATCTCCTAAAAAAACTCTATACCGTCATCATCTTGATGCTGTATTTTTCCGCCAAAAGCTGAATGCTTCTCTTGTGCCCGCTTGAGCGCTGATGTTAACTTGCCATGCATTTTTTCTAAATTTTCTGCTGCTAGTGAATCATCTTCACTAAATGCACGCGTAAAATACTGCAAATGTTTTTGCGCATTTTCGATCGCTTCGATGGTTGCCCCTAACTGCTGAGCAATGATGTCTTGATACTGCATCACCTCTAACGTTTCATCATCGAGAATCAAACCTTGTTTTTCGATAAAACGAACCACTTGAAGCTGGGCTTTCTGGGTCATTTCTATCGTCTCACGCTCTACGGATTTAATGTGTTCCAACAATCCATCCAGTGTGTGTAAAAACTGCATCACTTACGCCAAACGTAATACTCGTGCAATCGCTTGCTTGAGCTGTGCAGGATTAAAAGGTTTGACAATCCACCCTGTCAATCCCAATGCTTTACCTTGTTGCTTTAACTCATCACGGGTTTCAGTCGTGAGCATCAATACTGGGGTGCGTGCGGTTGCAGGATGCGCACGAACTCCTTGTAAAAACTCAAACCCGTTCATTACTGGCATATTCATATCGGTAATAATCAAATCAGGAGTCATCCCGCCTTGAATCTCGCGAAGTGCATCAGGAGCATTCAAATATTGTTTAACCGTAATGGGCATACTGTCGGTTACCATCCGAGTGGAAGCAAGAGCGGTTTCACTGTCGTCTACAAATATAACTAATGGCATAATATTGTCCTTTTATTTTTGATAAATGAGTGTTGAATCGATTTTTTTAGCTTTAAAGACAGAAGTAATACGACTCATATACTCTGCATGACCTAGCAATACATAACCACCGACGTTGACCATGTCATAAAAGGTCATTGCTACCTCTTTACGACTTGCATCATCAAAATAAATCAGCATGTTTCGTGAAAAGATAACATCAAATTTTCCCAATTGACGCATTTGCGTTTTATCAAAGATATTAGCTACTTTGAAGTCAACTGTTCCGATTAAATCATCGATCAAATCAAATCCTAGTGTCCGTCTCTTAAAGTATTTAGCCAAAGCTCCAGCGGGAATCGCATGAACTGAACGCTCGCTGTATTTCCCCAATTTTGCTTTTGCAATAACCGTACTGTCAATATCGATTCCCACAACTTCAATATCTCTATCTTCAATCAGGCGCGCTTCTTCAAGCAAATGTAAAATGACTGAATAAGGTTCCTCTCCCGTCGAACACGGAGCACAAAGAATCCGAATCGGCGCAGCTCGAGGTTTGACTGCATGAAGCTCTGGCAAAATACGATCAACTAAAACTTCAAACTGTTCTTTTTCTCGGTAAAAATAGGTTTCGTTTACCGTAACCGCATTCATCAACTCTTGAAATTCAGTCCCGTCCTTGTCTTCAAATCGTAAGGTATAAAAATACTTTCGAAACGAGTCTGCATTGATCACCTTTGCCCGAACATCGATGTATTTTGCTAATTTATCAAAATGCTTATCGACTTCCAAAAAAATTCCCGTTTTGCGGTAAATGTAATCGGTCATTTTATGGAAGCTTTCGTCGTTTAAAAGATAGGCCATACCTTACCCCCGAATACTGCGGATAGCATTGTCAACCGCGAAATCAACATATGCATCGTTAAATCGCCCTTTGACGCTGTTCAAAAGCTCAATGTCGCGAACTTCTCCAATTTCTGCCATGTAATCCACTGCCGTCATTGCCACATTAATATCCGCTTCACTCTCCAAAAGTTCGACAAGCATTTCACGTGATTCAGCGAAATTAACATCACCTAACACATTGATAGCAAAAATACGCAAATCGCGATCATTCCCTATAAGAAATTTAACAATGTAATATTTGATTGCATCCCCATAACTTTGCAGTGTTGTAATCCCCAAATTACGAATATAGGCATTACGAACTTTTAACAAATCCATAATTGCTTCGATCGGGGCACGCTTAGAATCCATCGCAGTGAGCAACGATGCGATATAGCTTGCCATATCTTTATGAATATGAGGGTCATCCACCAATAAATGAACCAACTTTGCTCCACCGCCGTCAAAAGAGACAATTTTTTCTGCCGCATACGCTTGAGATTCAAAATTACCCTCATTGGAATGATAATAGGCCATTGCTTCCGGGAGTGTCTGTAATGGAGGGAATTCCTCAATTATAGGTGCTGTATGTTTTTTTATTAATGCCATATAATCTCCTTTAATGTAATGTTTGCAGTGCGCGTACTATTTTTGGAAACGGTAACTGTTGGGACACGCCACCACGATCAAATGCCTCTTTTGGCATACCATACACCGTTGCTGTCTCTTCTGACTCTCCGATAGTAAATCCACCTGCATTTTTGATTTTTACCATCCCGCTGGCTCCATCATCCCCAATACCAGTCAACAAAACAGCCGTAATTTGATCGCCTGAAAAGATCTTAGCCGCACTCTCAAACATCTCATCCACACTGGGTTGAAAAAAACGGTTGTTTTTATTTTTCTCTTCCCGTATGACAAATTTTCCCGTTACTTTTTTCGCAAAATGCATGTGCACGCCGCCGCGAGCAAGGTAGATCACTCCGCTTGAAAGCTCCATATGATCTTTACACTCGATAACCGGTAACGTGCTGACTTTATCTAACCGAGTTGCAAAGGCTGCAGTAAATTGCTCCGGCATGTGCTGAACAATGCACACCGCATAGGGAAATCCTCTTGGCAGCGCTTTGCATATCTGCTCAATGAGTCCAGGACCTCCGGTAGAAGCACCTATTAACAACACTTTTGATACCTCCACAAAAGTAGGAGCTTGCCCCAAACTACTTTCACGACGAATAGGAGCTCGCTCTCGCTGTACGGGACGTCGAACAATCGTCTTTAAGCGACGAGGAGGAATACGACTAAGAGACGTTACTTTTGCAAGAATATCTTCTCGATTTTCCGATTTTCCCACATTCATGGTTCCAGGTTTGGCAATATAATCAACTGCACCCGCATCCAATGCCTCCATCGTAATGCCAGCACTCTCAGTAGTAAGAGAGCTGATCATCAAAATAGGAGTAGGTCGCGCCTCCATAATGCGTTTTACTGCGCTGAGACCATCCATCACAGGCATATTTATATCCATGGTGATTACATCGTATTGCGTTTCTGTCGCTTTTTGTACCGCTTCCTGCCCGTTACGAGCGGTTTCGATTTCAAAATCCAATGTCCCTATAATCTCACTAAGCTGCTTACGAACCAAGGCGGAGTCATCGGCTATCAATACTTTTTTCACTACTTCTCACCTCGTAGAAGCTGGGATACATTGGGATTAAATAACATCACCAACCGTTTTCCCTCATTTAAGTGAAGGATATGCGAAAATATTCCGTCTTCCCCATCATCTTTACGCATCAAATCATGAGGTATTGCCATAACATCACTCACATAGTTCACAAAAAAACCAATCCGGGACCCTTTCGCATGGCAAATAATAATCTTTTGATCCTCTCGATGCGATGGTTCAATTCCTAACCGCTTGTGCAATGAACCAATCGTAACAATCTGCCCGCGTATGTTGATGATCCCATCAATCATCTCATGAGAATCTGCGACGGGAGTCACGGGTGTCATATCAATAATCTCAGCTACTTCTTCGATCTCAAACGCATATTCTTCACTTCCAAGCTGAAAAATCACAACTTCTATCGATGCTTCTTGTGTCGTATCGGTAAGTATCGCTTCACTGTTTAAAATAATCTCCTCATTACGAGACATAATCGACTCGATGAGTTCCTCGCCAATGAGAGAAATAAGATGGTCTTCAAATTGAATAACCCCTGCTATTTGGTTACTGTTGTCACCACTGACATCAATATCTGACTGAGAAAATTCATGAATATCAACAATCTCGTCAATCACAAGCCCCAACGTCCTGCCCTGACGCTGAACAATCATAATTCTATTTTTATCCCCAATAATGGGTTGATAATGGTAATACAAACGTAAATCAGCCACAACGATAAGTTCTTCTCGCAGCGACATCATCCCTTGTATCTCTGGGTTGGCTCCCGCAATGGTTGTAATAGGAACATCTGCATTTAAAATCTCGCGAAGATTATCAATCAGCAATGCGTAGTGCACCCCTCCCATCTTAAATACAAGATAACGTTCATGCTCGTTAGACAACATAGTATGCTTAAGTACAATCGTTTTATCACTGACATTACGAGGATTAACCGAAACTTTTTGCACACGCTTCATTGCATGGTCTAAATCAATCACTTGAATTAATTCATTCTCGTGATGAAGGATCGCGGCAATTATCTCTTTATTCGTTTCCAGATACTCAATTTTTTTAGGGTCAACCGTAACGGAAATACTAACCTCATCGACAAGTAAACACAATGAACTCCAAGGAGCATTCAGCGTAATAACACGATTTTTAGGCTCAGTTCCAGGACAGAAGGGGAAACCTAAGAGAAGATTGATATCAATGGCCGTAGCAATGTTACCACCCAACGCACACAACCCTCGAACCTCGCCAGGGCTAAGCGCCAAAGGGGTAATATCAGGAACACGAAGAATTTGACCAATAAAAGAGGTGGGAATACCAAAAGCAATCTCACCATGTCTGAATATCAAAACTTCTTCGAAAAACATGAACCTTATCCTTGTTGAAGTTCATCTGCCATAACAGCCAACTCTTCAACTCCCTCAGAGATGTGACTCACTGTTTCGATAATCAATTCACTGGCTTTTCGTGACTCTTGTGCATTACGCGCTGAAAGTTCAACGGCTTTTTGAATTTCACTGATTCCAATGAGTCCTTGATTAAGCCCTTCGATATTTTGATCATTAATGGATTTTAGTCCCGTAAAACGATCCAACAAATCAATTAGCATCGTTGTGATCTTATCAATCTCATGAATCAATGCCGTAATTTGCTCTTTTTCACCCTCTTGATTTACAAGAAGTTTTAACCATTCTGTACGTACTGTATCGATTTCAGCGTTCATTGATTCGATGGTATCGTTGATTTTTTCCGTATTGGATTCAGAATCTTTGGCAAGATTACGGATATCGGCACTAACGACGGCAAATCCTTTTCCAAAGTCTCCTGCCCGTGCCGCTTCGATAGAACCGCTGATAGCGAGCATGTTGAGCTGAATGATACTGTTACTGATACTTCCTACTGTTTTATCAACGTTACGAGTCTCTTTTACGATAACATCAAGCTCACTACTTGCGCTTCCACCCTCATTCATAGAAGCAGTGAAATCATTGCTAATGCCGATCATTTGCCCTTTTACATCTGCGAACGATACTTTCAACAAATCAAAATTTCGACGTGCGATTTCGATAAGTTTAGAAATATCTTTGGATGCACTTACGCCACTTTCAAATAACTCTTTATTCGCAATGGCACTTTGATTGGTAGATTGAGATGCGGCTTCGATTTGATTGAGTCCTGAAGTTACTTCTTTAAGAGAGTTTTGAATATCTTCCATCGATGAGCTGATTGCATCTGCAGATGCTGCAATTTCCTCTGCTGATTTCATCGTATCCGTTGAGTATTTGAGTTCTTCGGAAAGGTTGTTAAGTTCTTTGATGTCTTCTTCAGTCTGAACAAGTGAATTACTTTGCATTTCGATACTGTTAAGAGTTTTTTCAACTGAACGAGCGATTTCACTTGAAGCATCAGCGATATCTTTGGACCCATCATTAATGAGAGTAATCGAGTGACTTAGGCTTTGAGTATAACCGCTCATGTTTCGTGCCGCTTCGACGGAATAGACGGCGATTTTCGTAAGTTCTTCCATTTTGAAACTCAATGCACTGCCGCGTCCGCCAGTTTGTTCAATAATATTAGTCGTCGTATTGATACTTTTGATGATCCCATCAATGCTTTCTTGAATTTTATTCACAAGACGTGAGATAAAATCAGCATTTTTTTCGGATTCTCCGGCAAGCGCACGAGTCTCATCCGCAACCACCGCAAACCCTTTACCATGCTCTTTGGCACGGCTGGCTTCGATAGCGGCATTGAGGGCTAACAGATTAGTTTGATCAGCAATTTTTGCAATAAATCCGACAGCTTCACCGATATTTTCAGAGGATAATTTCAGCTCTTCGGATTTTTTAGAAGAGGTTTTAGCAACATTCACCGCTTTTGCCATTCGCTCCACGGAAGTATTAATCGTCCCCACCGAACTCATAATGTTTTCACCCGCCGCCAATGTTGAACTGATGACGGTATCAATACTGCTCGTCATGCGCCCGATATTGGAACTGATAGAGCGAACATTTTTAAGTGCTTGCTCACTTGCTCCGCTGTTTTCTTCTGCCGCTGTTGCAATTTGCTCCATGGAACTTTTGAGTTGTTCGATAGCACTAACGCTCTCTTGTGCATTGTCCAAAATCGTAGTAGCAACGCCTGCAATACTCTCAGAAATTTGCTGTTGTTTTGCCAACGTGCGCTGACGTCGTTTATCTGGTCCTACACTGCCACCTGTAGCTACTGGTGAACTCTCTGCTCGTCTTATTAATGCCATAATTTCTCCTTATTTAATTATTCAGACACCAATCGGGATGCAATCCCGATATAGCCGGAGGCTGGGGAAGCCCTTAGCCTCTAGTTCCGAATTTATCAAGGTGAGGCTACTCACCTCGCTAACGATTCTCATGTTAACACTGAGTTCACTTCGTCAGTGATCCAGCGTACGCGTGTGTATTTTGTTAGTCTAATGTCGCGTAAAGCGCTTCTGCTTTTTTAATGTCGTCGCGTGAAGGTTTAATACGGATAGAAACATATTTAACACTTCCATTTTTATCCGTTGAGCGCAAAACGGTAGCATATACCCAGTAAAAGCCACCACCTTTACGGGCATTTTTAACAAATCCAGTCCAGAAACCTTTTTCTTGTACGTCATCCCACAATGATTTGAATGCGGCGCGAGGCATGTCAGAATGACGGACAACGTTATGAGCTTGCCCAACCAGTTCTGCTGCTTTCCATCCTGCAACTTTTGCAAATGAATCACTCACATAGGTGATAATTCCTTTTTCATCGGTTTCTGACAATAAATACAAATCGTCGTAGAGCACCTCACCGTCATCCAAAAATGTTAGCCCTTCGACCTTGGCCGTATCATCCGTTTTTGCCATTACCTAACTCCTCCATCACGAACCTTAATGGGGCATAGCTTAACGTTAGATTTCTAAATATTAACTGAAAAAAGAGCGAAGAGTTAGATAGTTTTTTATTATTTAAAATCGATTTTCATCATCCAAGGGAGCAGCGAGCGGTTCATAAAAATAATACCCCTGAGATGCATCAATACCAAGGTCCCGTACGGCGTTATAAATTGCTTCATCAGCAACAAATTCGGCGATGGTAGCAAGCCCTATTTCGTGGGCAAATTCACAAATATGACGCACTATGATTTGAGCATTTTTATCATAAGGAAGGTTTTTTATGAGGGAACCGTCAATTTTGAGCGTATCAATATTAAGACGAAGAAGGTGCTCAAAATTGGAATATCCTGAACCAAAATCATCAATAGCAAAGGAACATCCAATCGCTTTAAATCGTTCAATAAAAGTGCTGACTTGAGTATAATTAATAATTCCTTCACTCTCCAATATCTCAAAAATAATACGATCCCCAATCGTATACCGCTCCAATTGCTCTTCAATATAATCGGCCAATTCAGCGTTGAGTAGATCCTCAGTTGAAAGGTTAATGCTAACAGGAATATAGCATGTCTCAAACCGCTCTACCACTTTGTCGATCATTGCCTTGGTTAACCTGGGATAGAGACGAATTTTTTTTGAAATATCTAGAAAATGACAAGGAGAGATCACCGTTCCATCGCGCTTAATCAAACGGATCAACGCTTCATATTTGATGATTTTATGACTCTTATTGTCCACGATGGGTTGAAAATAAGGGACAATTCGTTCCTCTTCAAGCGCTTCTTTGATCTCTTTGTACCACTCGATGTTATTTGCCTGCTCTTTTCGCTCCCCCAAAAGCGGCGTATATACCGATAATTTTGTTCGGTCTATCTTTGCTTGCTTAAGTGCTCGAGTCGCATTTTCAATCAATTTTTCGGATTTTGGATCAAATCCAACACTGATGCTAAGAACCACTTCGATCCCCTCAATCACAAAAGAAGCTTCTTCTGTTTTGTCGATTAAATATTCTAAAAAACAGAGATTATCCTCTGTATTGGAGTGCTCATCAAAAACCAATGCATACTCATCACTGCCTATGTTATAGAGAAGAATCCCTTTTGTTTTATCGATTTTTTTTCTCAACCACTGTCCGTATCCTGCTAAAACCTGATCACCTATTGCAACCCCGTACACATCATTAATATCACTAAAGCGATCAATGTTGAGAATAGCCAAAGCCGAGACGTGATGTGATGAGAGATAATCGATCAACGACACACGATTCGGGAGACCGCTCACGCTGTCAAAACCTAGATGACGGGTAAGCTCGCTTCGCTGTGTATGTGAATAGAGGGCCACACTAATATCACTCGCCAGTTCCTGAATCATCTCTATTTCTTGTTGTGAAAATCCTTCACTATGTTTTGAGTACAGCGTCAAGACGCCAAAGGGACTGTCATTATTTTGAGTCATTAAAGGCAACGCGACAATAGAGCCATAGCCTTTCTCTTTAGCAATAAAACTCCACGTTGCCAATGACGTATTTGATTGGAGGTGATCTAAAATTACAATGCTATTTTCATGATAGGCAGACACACTTGGGGCAAAAGACATAGGATCATCGAGAGGAAGCGTCATCGTATGATGCAAAACTCCAAGCGAATCATCAGAACATCCTCGAACGATCAAGTCTTTGTCTATTTTTACGGCTATCCAGCACAATCCATACCCACTATGCTTACTTAACCTTGTACAGCACGCCTGAATTGATTCATCACTGTTTTCCATCAAGAGCAAATTTTGATTAATATCCAAAATTGTGCGTAAAATTTCATCGAGATTATGGGAAACATCGAGCGCATCATGAAGTTCTTTAGACTGACGTTCCATATTTTTGAACATCATAATGAGCAATCCTCCGATGCCCCCCGTAATCCCCAAAAAGATTTCGACCATATACCACTGATAATAGGCGCTGAACATCCCAAACATGAACAAAATAAAAATGCTCGTAAAAAGGATAATAAAGCGACGTATGGTCATAATGCTGCCTTACTTTTAGTGGTCTATATGATTCTCATACGATGATTATTGTAACCAAAAAACAGTATTATTTTGATCAAAAAAAGTGTTTTACTATGAAATTTTTACTTTTATTCTGTTTTACTGCCTATTCCCTCATTGCTTATGAGGTAGGTAATGGCAAGGCACTGCTTTTCTTGCTAAATTCCTCCAAAGGGACGGTCAGCTTCAATGAACTCAATATGACGGTATTACCTCATCCTTTGAATGCCCAAAAAGGATTTGTCATTCTCCCCATTGATTATTACGCACTGCCATCCGAAATCGAGGGACAATGGAATACACCCGATGGCAATCTCTCTCTGTCCGTAGAGATTTTAAAAGCTCCTTATCCAACCGAAATACTTGTTGTCGAAAGCGCAAAAGTGTCTCCACCCCCTGAAGCATTAGAAAGAATTGCTCAAGAGAAAGCTGAGGCCGAAAAAATCTATGCTGCCTATAACCCGATACGTTATTGGAACAAACCGTTTATCCGCCCTATAGAGTCGATAACCACGAGTGAATATGGTTCTGCTCGTACCTATAACGGCGTTTTAAAGAGTTATCACGGAGGAGTTGATTTCAGAGCCAAAACACCCTTGCCGATACTTGCATCCAATGATGGGATCGTCGTCCTTGCCAAAGACCGCTATTACGCAGGAGGAACGGTTATCATTGATCACGGTGAAGGGATCTATACGTGCTATTTTCATTTTAGTCAACTGGATGTAAAAGTGGGAGATAAAGTAATCCAAGGACAAAGCATCGGATTAAGTGGAGCAACCGGACGTATAACCGGACCCCATCTTCATTTTGGAGTGATGGTGCATGGGATTCAAAGCGATCCCCTCCATTTTATGACACAAATCGAAACACTTTTTAAACTATAAAGTATAAATGATTCTCTTTCTCATTTTTTTCTGCTAGAATAAGTGAACTTAATAAAATAAAAAATAGTAGGTCTCTATGATAAATAAAAGACACACCCTCCTCTTATTTTTGGGGACCTTGTTCCTCCCTTCTTTCCTCTTTGGTAACCCCTTAGAAGATGTTACGCTTCAGCTTCGATGGCTGCATCAGTTTCAATTCGCCGGATATTATATGGCAAAAGAAAAAGGATATTATCGTGATGCCGGATTAAATGTCACGATTGTAGAAGCCAACAACAAACATCCTCATCCTGTTGAAGAAGTCGTTGAAGGACGCGCGCAATATGGTATTGGTAATTCAGGACTTATCAATGAACGTCTCAATGGTAAACCTGTTGTCGTATTAGCAGCACTCTTTCAAACCTCTCCTAATGTCTGGATTTTACGTAAAGACTCTCACATTTCCACCATTGTCGATATGGTTAACAAACGACTGATGATGACCAAAAATATCGAAAATGCTGAACTTGTTGCCCTCTTTTATAATGAGGGTATTAATATTGATAAGCTTAACATTATAGAAAGCACCTTCAACATCAACGATTTAATTTCAAAAAAAGTAGACGCATATAATGGCTACTCGACCAATGAACCCTATTACCTAAAACAGCAAGGAATTGACTACGTCACCATCGATCCTCGAAAATATGGAGTTGATTTTTACAGCGACTGTCTGTTTACCAGCGATAATGAGCTCTCACAGTATCCTGAACGGGTTAAAGCATTTCGTGATGCAAGCTTACGAGGATGGGCTTATGCACTCGCACATCCGGAAGAGACTATCAATGTGATTCTAGCCGACTATTCAAAACTCAAAACGCGCGATCATCTACGTTTTGAAGCGGCTGAAATTCACAAACTCATGGTGCCAGAGCTCATCGAAGTTGGTCACATGAATCCTGCACGATGGAGCTATATCGCTCAGACCTATTACAAACTAGGATTTATTCCCACCGCACATATTCCAAACGGGTTTATATACAACCCAAATCCACCTAAAGATTACATATGGCTTTATTATTCTTTAGCCATTTCGTTAGTTTTACTTACGCTTATTGGGTCCGTTGCGGCGTATATATACAGACTCAATCGCAAGATTAAAGAACAAGCAATTCGCGATCCTCTCACGGGTCTTTATAACCGCCGCTATCTTGCTGAAACACTGCCGCGAGAAATAGCACGGGCACAACGTGAAATGACCCCTCTTTCTCTTGTAATCATTGACTTAGATCACTTCAAAGACGTTAATGATACCTATGGGCATGCCGCAGGAGATATGGTACTTCAAAACATTGCAACCTGTCTAATAGGTTCCATTCGACAAAATGATTTTGTCTGCCGTTACGGAGGAGAAGAGTTCATTATTGTTATGTCAGGCATTTCCATGGATAAAGCATACGCACGGATGGAAGCATGTCGAAAAGAGATTCAAAATATGCTCACAACCTACAACAATCATACTATTTCAATCACAATTTCAGCAGGAATTTCTATGTTTGACTTCCATGGAAAACTTGAAGATGAGCTTTTAAAAGCTGCCGATGATGCCCTCTATAAAAGCAAAACAAATGGTCGAAATCAAATTACTCTCGCACAAACAAAAGAACGTGAATGAAACTTTTCTTTTTATCCACTCTTCTAGCATCACAACTGTTAGCATTTTCTACGACCAATGTTCAATATCTGTATGGTAATTTCGAGGGTCCCACTTTCCTCGATACCCAAACAGGGTTAAAACAAACACTAACAGCCGAGCACTTTCGAACATGGGAATATGGGGATTTGTATATGTTCGTCGATTATGCATACGCCAAAGATGGTTTGCAGTTTAGTAATTTAAAAAATGATCTTTACGGTGAATTCTCACCTCGCATCAGTCTTAACAAAATTACCAATACTCCAACATCCAATGGCATTGTCAAAGAGTGGTATGGAGCTTATCAGCATAATCGAGGTGATACATACCGAGCCAATCTCTATGGGATAGGAAGCGATCTAAATATTCCAAAATTTACAGTATTTGGACTCAATGTGTATCGAAAAATTCAAAATATCGGTGACAATACGTATCAACTCTCAGTAAACTACTCCCTGCCTTTAAATGATCGATGGCATTTCGAAGGATTTACCGACTGGACAACAATTGATTTTTTAACCCAAAACCAGTTGTTATTTGATTTGGCACCTTCGATAGGTATAACTATGGGGAAATTAGAAGTGGGAACGGAGTGGCATTATTATCACGAAAACACTTACCACCAAGACAATGATGTCTTTCAAGCGATGGTCAAATATACATGGTGAATTAATCTTTTTTCATCACCGCCCAAACAAAACCGCCTAACCCAATAGCTACTACAATCACTAAAAACCCAACTTGAAACCAATCCATCATACTCATGATACAACCTCACTTAATTCTTTCTCTTTGAGTTGCCCGCACGCTGCACTAATATCCAGCCCCTTGGAATCACGAATCGTACACAGAACCCCATGTGCATCTAAATAGTCTCTAAATTTCACCATATCCGCACGCGTAGGACGTTCATAATCACTCCCCGGATAAGGGTTAAAAAAGATCAAATTAACTTTTGCTTTAATTCCATGCAGCAGCTTGACGAGTTTTTTAGCTGACACCAAGTCATCATTTTTATTTTTGATAACAAGATACTCAAACATCACCCGCTTGCGAGTATCGATAGGAAATCGCTTCACCGCATCAATAATCGAAGCAATGTTGTATGCTTTATTCATGGGAATCAGTTCACTTCGCAATTCATCATCAACTGCATGAAGTGAAATCGCGATATGCACGCCCAAATCCATTTCACCCAGCTTATCGATCTTACTACTCAAACCGCTCGTCGAAACCGTTTGGCGTTTACCCGAAATACTCAAACCGTCTTCATCTTTAAAAATAGTGATGGCTTTCGCCAAATTTTCTAAATTATCAAGCGGTTCACCCATCCCCATATAAACGATATTAAGACGTTTACTGGCGGCCAAACCATTATCGGCTTTCACTGCCAGTACTTGTGCCACGATTTCACCCGCGCTCAAATCTCTCGTAAACCCGCCCTTAGCCGTCAAACAAAATGAGCAGCCTACTTTACACCCTACCTGCGTCGAAACACACACCGTATAACGAGCTTCATTTTCGACATTTCCCTCTTCGTCGATGGACTCATCTTTCATCTTTAGCCAAACCGTTTCAATCGTTTTTCCATCCGAGAGCTCAAAAAGATACTTGATTGTCCCATCCGAAGAACACTCTTTTCGGGCGATTTTGAGAGGCATGATTTCATACTCAGATGCCAACTCTTCGCGCATCGCTTTAGGGAGATTTGCCATCGTTTCAAAACTTGTCGCATACTGGTGATAAATCCATCCCCAAATCTGTTTGGCACGAAACGAGGGTTTCACCATAGAAGTTAGCTCTGCTTTCGTAAAATCAAGAAGTGACAATTTAGCCATGTATTAATCCTTTGGATTTTAAATGATCGCTTAAAAGCACTTTAGCAAACCCGTGATTGGCGATAAAATCGCGGTGAGCATTGCTATCACAATAGTTAGTTATACAAAAAACTCCCCCCGCAGGAATCCCAAAAACTTGAGCAACACGCATAACAGCAAAAAACTCCATGTTTTCAATTCCAATGCCCAATGCACGAAACTGCTCCATAGAACGCTCACTTGTCGTAATGTAGTTCGAGGAGTTCACCATAACATCTTTGATGCTTTCAGTTTGTGCTGAAATCACATTATCAATTGGGGTATAAGCATTTTTATCTAAAAATCCTAACTCGATGTTAGCGCACGTTTTAGACTCTATTACGTCGTGAATTTTGTGTTCACCATAACTTCCAGCACTCCCGACAAACAATAAAAATTCTGGCTTTTGTGTTAGACAAATACGGGTTAAACTCATAGCACTGTCGATCAACCCTACACCGATGGGGGTCGCAAAATCAAACGTCTCATTATTGCCGGCACATAGTATCATAAGCGTACCGGAATCCCATTCGCACTAAGATAGCGCTTCAAGTCCATAATATCAATCTCTCGATAGTGAAAAATACTTGCTGCCAATGCTGCATCCGCACCATGATCAAACGCTTCTTTGATGTGTTCCATCGTTCCCGCTCCGCCACTGGCGATCACAGGAACATTCACTGCACGGCTAATTTGTTCTGTTATTGAAAGATCAAAGCCTGCTTTCGTACCATCCGCATCCATCGAAGTAAGAAGTATCTCTCCTGCTCCACGATTGACCACTTCTTTTGCCCACTCTAATGCATTAATACCTGTGTCAACTCGTCCGCCGTTAAGATAGACATTCCACTGCGAGCCTGTGCGTTTCACATCGATAGCGACAACGATGCACTGAGCGCCAAATCGCTTCGCCCCCTCATCGATAAATTCCGGACGTTTGATTGCCGCAGAATTAATGCTTACCTTGTCACATCCGACATTTAAAAGACGATAAATATCATTGAGTTCCCGTATTCCACCACCGACGGTAAGGGGAATAAAAACTTCACGCGCAACCTGCTCAACAATATGAACGATGGTGTCACGCTCTTCGTGCGATGCCGTAATGTCCAAAAACGTCAGTTCATCGGCACCTTCGTCGTTGTAGCGCTTTGCTACTTCAACAGGATCACCCGCATCTTTGAGTCCGACAAAATTAACACCCTTAACAACACGACCGTCTTTTACATCCAAACAAGGAATGATCCGCTTTGCAAAATATTCCATCGTAAATCTCCCCTGCATAATTGCCGCAATTATAATCCAGCGTCACTTAACCCCCCATTACCAAATGTAACGATAAGAAAAATTTATCTTTTACCTAAAGCCGTAATTAACACTTTATTTGCTATAATCGAAACAATGCAAAATCGTTCCGCTATCGCCAAAAAGAGATTTGGTCAGAATTTTTTACGTGATGAAGCTGTTTTAGCGCAAATCATCCAATCGATACCCAATACATCCCATCGTATTGTGGAAATTGGGCCTGGATTAGGTGATTTAACTAACTATTTAGTTGATGTCAAAAGTGTTACTGCTTTTGAGGTTGATACCGACTTGTGCAAGCATTTACAGCACCATTTTGCCGATGCCATCGCTACCGATCGTTTAACCCTCCATTGTGGAGATGTGTTAGAACATTGGAAGAGTGAGCTTTTGGATGAACCGTATGATTTAGTGGCAAATCTGCCGTACTATATTGCGACCAATATCATCCTCAAAGCCCTCGCCGATCCGGCGTGTAAAAATTTGCTTGTCATGATACAGCGTGAAGTAGCAGAAAAATTTTCTGCTGCACCCAATGAGAGAGCTTTTGGAGCCCTTAGCGTAATAACACAGAGCGTGGCGGACGTAGAAATCGTTCTTCATGTTCCGCCTACTGCGTTTGAACCTGCTCCAAAAGTCGATTCTGCCGTACTGCTCATTTCAAAACGTGCGAATCGAAACGATGAAGGGTTTGAAGACTTTTTACGTGTTGCCTTTACACAGCCACGCAAAACCCTCCACAAAAATCTCACTGCATGCTATGATGGTGATTCTTTGATTGAAGCGTTTAAGACGCTTGAATTAGAACGCACTATCCGACCTCATCAGCTCTGCACCTCTGACTTTCACCGGCTATACGCCCTTTTAAAATAACTCTTTCAAGAGTTCAAAAACCGCGTAAGCACTATCGTATAAATAGAACTAAAATAATATTATAATAAAGGATATTCCTATGGCTGATGAAACCACAGAAACAGGTGCTCAACCTCAAACTGAGAACCGCGAACGACGACCGAACAATAACCGTCGACCATTTCGCCCACGTAATGACACCCCTAGAGTTGAGGGTGAAAATGCTGGCGAACGCCCAGAGGGTGAAAATCGCCCACCTCGTACGGACAACCGTCCTCCACGCACTGATAATCGCCCACCTCGTACGGACAACCGTCCTCCTCGTACCGATAATCGCCCACCTCGCATGGACAACCGTCCTCCTCGAGAAGACAACAGAGCACCTCGCACTGAAGAGACTGGAAATGCTACTAATTTAGCACCTGAAAGTGAAAATCGTCCATCACGTGATCGTGGTGGACGTGGAGGTCGTCGTGGCTCTCCTGCAACCCCTATCGATACTAATCTACGTGATTTTGTCATGCAAAATCAAGAAGCACACAAAAATCGTCTTAATCCTCATTTCAAACTCAATCTTGAGAACAATGAAAAAGTACGTATTACTCCATTGGGCGGCCTGGGTGAAATCGGCGGAAATATCACTGTTATCGAAACCGAACACGAAGCGATCATCATCGACATCGGGATGAGTTTCCCAAGCGAAGATATGCACGGTGTTGATATTTTGGTTCCAGATTTCACTTACTTACGCGAAATTCGTAAAAAAATCGTAGCCGTCATCATCACTCACGCTCACGAAGACCACATCGGAGCCGTACCGTACTTTTTCAAAGAGATGCAATTCCCGATTTATGGGACACCACTTCCTCTTGCAATGATCGGCAATAAATTTGACGAACACCACATGCGTGAATACCGTCGCTATTTCAACCCGATTGTTAAACGTCAAGTGTACAAAATCGGAAATGAGTTTGAGATCGAATGGATGCACATGACGCACTCCATCATCGATTCATCTTCGTTGGCAATCACAACCAAAGCAGGGACGATTATCCATACCGGTGACTTTAAAATCGACTTCACACCGATCGATGGATACACAGCGGACATTCACCGTTTGGCCCATTACGGCGAAAAAGGTGTTTTGTGTCTCCTAAGTGACTCGACTAACTCTTATAACAAAGAGTGGACGCCTAGTGAGCTTACTGTTGCAAGCGGATTTGATCGTATCTTCTCAAAAGCAGAAGGTCGCATCATTATGTCAACCTTTAGCTCGAATATTCACCGTGTGTATCAAGCAATCCAGTACGGGTTAAAATACAATCGTAAAGTATGTGTCATTGGAAGATCAATGGAACGAAATCTCGAAGTATGTATGCAGTATGACTACATCAAGCTTCCTAAAAATATTTTCATTGATGCCGAAGAAGCTAACCGCATGAGTGACAAAGACGTTCTCATCGTAACCACAGGAAGCCAAGGAGAGCCAAGCTCTGCCTTGTACCGAATGTCTATCGGTGAACATCGCCATATCAAGATCAAACCAACCGACTTGATCGTCCTTTCAGCTCGTGCTATTCCAGGTAACGAAGGATCTATTTCAGGGATGCTCAACTATCTGCAACGTGCAGGTGCTAAAGTTGCAAATGACCGTGATATTCACGTATCCGGGCATGGAAGTATGGAAGAGCAAAAGCTCATGCTTCGCCTCACCAATCCGAAATATTTTCTCCCAGTACACGGTGAGTACAATCACATCATGAAACACCGCGATACAGCGATTGCATGCGGAGTTCCTGAGCGTAATATTTTGCTTATGAGCGACGGTGACAGTATCGAAGTTAGCAGTAAAATGATGCGTAAAGCTAAAACAGTTAAAACCGGTAAAACCTACATCGACAACCAGAACAACCACCAAATCGAAGATGATATCGTCATCGATCGTCAAAAAATGGCAAGTGAAGGGATGGTGGTTCTTGTTGCACAAGTAGGAGCGGCTGATTCACGTCTTCTTTCCAAGCCTCTTGTTACCAGTTTCGGACTTGTTGCGGATCGTAACGACAAAGCTTTTGCAAGTGAGATGGAAGATGTCCTTGAACATTTCCTCATAAATCTCAAGCACGGTCTCATCGAAAATCCAAAAGCGCTGGAAAATGACTTACGCCAAGTAGTGCGTAAACATATCTACCGCAAAATGAAAAAATACCCTCTTATCGTTCCTCACGTTTTTGTGATGTAATGCACTTTTTCTTTTCTTTACAACAAAGAAAAGAAACAAAAGAAGTTCATCCCTCGCATAAATCGCTCAACCTATTTTGGCAATAGCGCCAAAAAGGTTGGCTTTGGGATATTCGAGGGACATTATTAAATGCTTTTTTGCTATACTCTTTCAAATTTACTTCTTAAAGATTATCCTATGCAAGTAACCTTACATCATCACACTCCCCTTGTTATCTGTTCCGATGCAATCCGCACTTGTTGGCAAAGTTTTGACAAAAGCGATAATGGTGGAGAAGTAGACCGTGCCCTTATTGATCGTGTTGGGAATAAGTTTAAACACGCCTCAACGCTTGAGCATATCGTCTACAACTTCTACGTAGCAGGAATCAGTCGTGCACTGCTCCAAGAGCTTGCACGCCACCGTATGGCGAGCCTGTCCGTTAAAAGTACTCGCTACACGCTCAAAGAACTCAAAGAAGAAACCTCCTTTGCTATTGACAACAAAGAGCGTGCCGAAAAATATCTTGTTATGACCGGTGTTGCTATGGTTGATGAAATGAGCATTCGTGCCCTTGAAAATCTCCGTATTGTATTGGTAGAGGGAATAAGTAATGATCGAGCAAAATACTGCTTACCAGAGAGCTACAAAACAGAGCTGACGTGGACCATCAATGCACGAAGCTTACAAAACTTCATCTCTTTACGAAGCGATAAAGCCGCATTGTGGGAAATTCGTGATTTGGCAAACATGGTGTATGCTACACTGCCAGAAGAACATCAATATTTATTCGAAAATTCATTAAAGGAACAACATTCATGAAAAAAACACTATTAACCATTACCCTATTTTCTCTACTCGCTATTAGCAACACAGGCTGTGCACAAAAGCAACTTGGTATCAATGGGATGATTTGTCCGGAAGGTCACAGTGAAGAGCGTATAAAAGCGGATTTTAGTGCATGCAGATACTATAATCTTGATGATGCTGCAAAAGCAACTGCTACGCCTATATCAACAGAATGTAAAGAGTGCTTGGAGAAAAAGGGCTATAAGCTAGAGAAGTAAAAAGCGAAAGATACTTGTATTATAAAAATTACAAGTAATTTTGAGCTCTCTGCTGAAGAGAACCCAGTGTTAACGTAGCCAAAGGAATGAATTCCTTTGGCGTTTAAAATATACTTACAGTGCTGCTTTGGAAAGAGCGGTCAGAGCAGTAAATGCTGCTGCGTCGTTCATTGCCATATCAGCTAGAATTTTGCGATCAAGTTCGATGTTACCACGTTTAAGACCGTTCATGAAAACTGAGTAGCTCATACCGTTCAAGCGACATGCCGCATTGATACGAATA
>JAUYRN010000029.1 GCA_030696775.1 Sulfuricurvum sp. | reverse complement strand
TCCCACATTGTAGAGCGCATTGCGCCGATAGTGTAGTGGTTATCACTAGGCGTTGCCAACGCCTAAACCCGGGTTCGAGTCCCGGTCGGCGCACTTCTTTTGTTTTTGTTGCTTCGGTGAACTGACAGTTTTTTCGGCTCTTCTCTAAAATGAATGGGTAACTTCTAGTAAATATTGCACCTATCTAAAATGGATAGTCCGTGTCACTTCTTCCCGAAGAACTCTTCCAGATGGCTCTCAATATTCAAGATCCATGGTTTATAGAAAAAATAGATTTTTCACCGGAAACGAAACGACTCGATATCTGGATCGATTTTGTACCGGGTTCACGATTTGATTGCCCCGATTGTAAAATACCTGAATGCACCCCCTATGACACGAGCGAAAAAATATGGCGTCATCTCAATTTCTTCCAATTCAAGACATATCTCCATTGTCGTGTTCCTCGTGTACAATGTAAGCGATGTGGAATTCAACAGGTAACTGTTCCATGGGCCCGAGAACAGAGCGGGTTTACTTTGTGGATGGATGCATTGATGGTACTCCTGGCACGGAAAATGACCATATCAGCAATTGCAGAACATATTGATGAGCATGACACTAGGATCTGGCGGGTCATTGGGCACTATGTTGAAGAGGCATTATCCAAACAGGATCTCTCATCAGTAACCTCACTCGGCATTGATGAAACTGCGTGCACACGAGGGCATAAGTATGTGTCCTTGGTGGTAAATCTGGACAACTCTAAAGTAATCCACATCAGTAAAGGAAAAGATGCATCGGTGGTCTCATCGTTCAAGGAGGATTTTTCTGTTCACGATGGAAATCCAGAGAATGTCCAACGATTCTGCTGCGATATGTCCCCGGCATTTATCAAAGGAATCGAAGAGAACTTTCCAGCAGCCTCAATCACTTTTGACAAATTCCATGTGATGAAAATCATGAATGAAGCGGTTGATGCGGTCCGTCGTGAGGAACAAGCTGTCAACCAGGTCCTTCGAAAAACGCGTTTTATCTGGTTAAAAAGTCCTGACCATCTGACAGAACGGCAACAGAATGAATTGGGATCGTTAAAGGATATGAACCTGAAGACGGTACGAGCGTATAATATTAAGATGAGTCTTGCGGGATTCTGGAATAATTGGAATTCTGATATCGCTGGTGCGTATCTCAAAAAATGGTATTTCTGGGCGACACATAGCAAATTAAAACCTATTGTGAAAGCAGCAAAAACCATGAAACGTCATTGGGATGGCATTATGAATTATATTGATTCCAGAATCTCTAATGGTGTGCTGGAGGGGATCAACAGTATTGTGCAATCTTTGAAGGCAAGTGCAAGAGGTTACCGAAATATTTCGAACTTTATGACAATGATCTATCTGAGGTGTGGCGACCTTCACTTCAAGTTACCCACTTGAAACAGCGAAGAGCCTTTTTTTTAATGGAAGCACGTAATGTTACCTGGGTCCAGTTGCACT
>JAUYRN010000028.1 GCA_030696775.1 Sulfuricurvum sp. | reverse complement strand
GTCGCGTTATGGCATGAGCGTGATATCTCTCACAGTTCTACTGAGCGCTTCTGGCTTCCGGATAGTTTTGTAACGTCTGACTTTATGCTGCACCGTTTTAACAGTGTTATTTCTAAACTCGTGGTCTATCCTGAAAACATGATGCGTAATCTAAACCTAACGGGCGGTTTGGTTTTCTCTCAACGTGTATTGCTTGAGCTTCCGATTAAAGGTGTTAGTCGTGAGGACGCGTACCGTATCGTTCAGCGTAATGCGATGAAAGTATGGGAAGGGTTACAACACGGTAAAAGTGCTACTAACGAACAGGGTGAGAGTTTGTATTTGCAATTTTTATTGGATGATGAAGAATTGCGTCAAAGTTTGAGTGAAGAAGCAATACGTGAATGTTTTAATTTTGATTATTATACGAAAAATGTTGATCGTATTTTTGCGAGAGTGTTTAAATAATTGGCTCACTATTTGCTTAAAATCATTAAATAAAAAAAAGACACTACACTATAAGAATTTCTAAAATTTAGAGGGTATAATATACGCTCTAAGAATTGCAAGGAAAAGATATGCTAACCATTATCAAACGTAACGGCCGTCGTGAGCCGCTCGATATTACCAAAATTCAAAAATATACTTTTGCCGCTGTTGATGGGCTGATTAATGTTTCGCAAAGCGAACTTGAAGTGGATGCGCAAATCCAGTTTCGTGACGGAATTACGAGCAATGAGATTCAGCACACGTTGATTAAAACTGCAGTCGATAAAATCGACATTGATTCTCCTAACTGGACATTTGTGGCATCACGCCTTTTCTTGTACGATTTGTATCATCGTGTCAATGGTTTTACGGGATACGGCACTCTCAAGAGTTATTTTGAGCGTTGTGAGGCTGAAGGGCGTATTCTTCTGGGATTACGTGAGAAGTTTGATTTGGCCGTTCTCGAAAAGCATATCGTCCCTGAACGTGACTTAGAGTTTAACTATTTGGGCGTTAAAACGCTTTACGATCGTTATCTTATCAAAGACCGTAAGGGTGACCCTATCGAGCTTCCTCAGCATATGTTTATGGCAATCTCCATGTTCTTGGCGCAAAACGAGTCTGACCGTGAAGGGTGGGCGATTAAGTTCTACGACATGATTAGCCAGTTTCAAGTGATGCTCGCCACCCCTACTCTTTCCAATGCTCGTACAACACGCCATCAGCTTAGCTCATGTTATATTGGTTCAAGCCCTGATAATATCGAAGGTATTTTTGACGGTTACAAAGAGATGGCAC
>JAUYRN010000013.1 GCA_030696775.1 Sulfuricurvum sp. | reverse complement strand
TATTGTTTTTGACATTATTAGAAATGTCGGTTTCAAGCATTCGCCTGACCGTCACTTCTGCTTAGTTTTCAATGATCTCAAACTCAAATCTAGTTGGCTTTTAATGGCTTCCCAGTGTTTGTGGACGGGAATTATAGGGGAATTAATTGTGAATGTCAAGAGTAAATGAAAAGAATTACAAAATTCAACTTCTAGTCGTTGCATTTGTATCTTTTTGCTCATCAATTGCCAGTAACAATACGGGTAAAATGAACAAATCGCTTATTAATGAAAAGAACATAAGGACGACTCCGTAGCCTCCAATGAGCACTAATGTCTCAAGACCTGTCAAACTCAACAATCCAAACACTCCCATTAAAACAATGGCTCCGACTATCGTAGGAACACCTGCGTAGAAGAACATAATCTCTAGTGCATGTTTTTTTGTTCGACCAAAATATCGACTCCTAAAATATTTGTAAGCAAAATGTATAATAGTATCTGATGTCAAACCGACCGATATGGTCATAGCGATCAATGCTTCGATACTAAGGGTAAAATTAAAGACAACCATAAAGAGTCCAAACCATATGACGGGTATTGTATTTGCAATAAAACCTACAAATCCAATTTTTACTGATCGAAATACTAATCCCATGACAACGCCAATCATAACAAGTGCGGAAAAGAGTGAAGAGGCCAATACAATTCTCTTATCCATTTTTGCACTTTCTGATAGAGTATCTCTATCCGTAAAATACAGCGGAAGGTTTTTGTACCCTTTCAACCATCGAATTACTGCAGAATGATCGGCATTTTCCAATGTAATCGTAATATTAAGTGCTTTATCATCTATATAGGTATGTTCCATGTCGTATAGTTCCAAGAAAAACAGTGCTTGAAGTACTCGTTGCTCATCAAGCGGTCCTTTGGGTGAACTTGCCATATCAAGCTGATGCAAAACACTCCCAATAGAATCTACTTTTTCAATCCCAGAATTATTCTGTCGTAAATCCATTTCAAATCGTTCTAATTTTTTTATGGTTGAAAGATCAATCTCTTCAAAAGGAAGTTTTAATGTGATGGTTTGATGTTTCACTTGTGTATCAAACATGCTTTGGGATCCGGCCCCAAATCGTAAAACGATGACTGCCATAATAATGACTGTCAGAGCAATAAAAAGCTGAAGAAGTCGTGGACTGTAATGAATTTCACGGTTTGCGAATCCATAACACGTCCTTGCAAATCCTACACGAGGATGCTCAACGGTAAAATAGCTAAGCAGCGCTGGTAAAAATGTAATATTAATAAAGTATGCCATTGCTGAAGAGACCAATAAACTTAAACTTAACATTTCAATAATAATGGAATCAACAAAAAGCAGTGATCCCAAGCTAATAGCTAAAATCGGTAATGTCCAAAGTGCAGGAGAAAGATTGCGATCAATGCTTTTTTCCATGGCTCGAATAGGATCACTTTTAAACTGGGATACGTGCCATCGATAATAAAAATAGAGAAAATGACCAATAGAAACACTCAAAACCATTAATGTCATTGCAATATGGACTTGATTATGTCCTGTTAGCAATTTAATGATACCAAATGTGAATATCATCGTTAATACAGTAACGCTCAACGCCCCGATGGCTGCAATATAATTTTTAAACAGCCATCTTGACATAAAAAGTATCATCGTAACAAAAATAAAAACATATCCTACATAATGGCGAAACTGTGCTTCAGAGCTTAGTGTAGAGTAATGATAGGCATAGGGTATTTTAAAGGATGAAGGATCGATGGATGAATTGGATTCAATCGTAAAATAAAAATGTTTAAAATCTACATCCACAAATTGTTTGTACTGTTGGGGAAATAAACGAATAAAGCCTTGGATTTTAGATGCATCCAGTTCATGAATCGGCAAAGCTCTAATCATCGCCGATTCATCACCGCCTTCATTATAAATTTTGTAAGATGAAAATAAAGATTCTACTTTTGTAATATCTTTACGGTATTCAAGCTCAGATTGCAGTGCGCTTAATACGGCTTTTGATTGATTATTAAATACAGGGACATCCACACTTAGACGACTGACATAAACCGTTTCAAATTTATTATCTTTTGTTTTTTGGTACTCTTTGGATTCACTGAGCCAATAAAGAGTATCTGAAGAGATAATCTCAGGTCGCAATAAACTGAACGCTATGCCTGAAAAGAGGATAAAGGCAAATAGTATCCATGCCCGAAATCGACGAATAAAATGAACATATTTTGAAACATTTGGCGTGTGATAGTACATCGTTAATTCCACTCTTTCGCAATAATTAAATAGGGACGCTTATTGACACCCAGTTCTACCGCAACATGATCAATATCACCGATTTCTTCTTCGACTTGAGGTGAAAGTGAAGGTAACGGTTCAATCTCCTTGCCTCCAACCATGACTTCTAACATTTTTTGCAGTGGCGATGAGGATGAATAAATAGTACCAATAAGTTTATGCGAATTAAAGCGTTTGAGCTCATAAAAAAAGATGTAATAACGATAAATTCCTCGCATTTTTTCATTATCATGAATCATCGAAATAAAATCTCGTGAATGGGGGCATTTCGGATCAACGAATACGTATGCTTTAATATCACCTTCTCCATATTGCATTGCATACTGCTCCAATGGACGAATCATTGAAACCATCCGTTTTGTTGATAGTTCTGCTGCAAAACTATTAGCAACGCCCAATATCAGCAGCAAGACATAAAATAATTGTATTTTTATCACTTTCATAGAACGTATAATAGATCAAAAAGATTACCATTACACTACAAAAGTGATTAAAAAATACTCATCCCTCAGATTCATCGCGCGAGACATCGACCATTACATTCAAATGACTCACTCCACTTCCTTGAACAACACCTTGCATCGGTGAGCAGTCGCCATAATCACGCCCGTATCCCAAAACAATATGCTGATGTGAGGGGACAATGTTGTTCGTAGGGTCAAAATCAAACCATCCGAAACCCGGGATAAAGACAGAAAACCATGCATGAGAGGCATCTGCGCCAAAAAATTTCTCACTTCCTTCAGTCGGAAGAGTCTCTAAATATCCACTCATATAACGGGCACTTAACCCTAGCGAACGCAATGCGGCTATCGCTAAATGAGAAAAATCCTGACATACCCCTTTACGTTCTCTAAAGACTTCATCAACCGGTGTACTAAGATCACTAAATCCTGATACAAATTGAAAATCATTAAAAATTCGTCCCATAAACTCTTCTACGCTGTCATACAACGATTTTTCAGCTGAAAAAGAAAGCTGTGCATATTCGTGTACATCACGGCTTGCTTGCGCTACAAAACGACTTGGAAGGCAAAACTGTTTTGCATCAATAACATCGCTGGTGTTTGCTCTAAGTGCATTTAAAACCTGTGCATATGTCGATAATCGTGCTTCTTGCGCCAAAGCAAAATGTTGATCAATCGCTTCTCTGTCCATGGCAACACAAGAACGTGCTGTCACTTTTAGATGATGATGCGGCTGACGTATGAGCATATGATAAAGATGATTCCCAAAATAATCATCATACGTTTCCATCTCAGTCACTGCAGGATCGGTAGATAATGAAAAATCAACCAAGGTTTGGGACTGAGTATTTCGAGGTTTCAGACGAACTAAATTATGACTAAAACTGACCCACTGCTGATAGGTAAACTGGGTGCTGTGATAAATTTGATACAACATAGGGCTACTCATCATAATGGGAAAAATAAGTTTTGGACAATTCATCGGCTGAGACAATCAGCTTATCCGCAATAGAAGACAGCAATGCATCCATACTGTCGCGGATAAAAACATCTTTTTCTACAACACACAAATTTTCGGTTCGCTCAAGCCGTAGGAGAGAAAAAGCCTCAAAAAGAGGCTGCTCATAACGACTGAGATACATTTCATGTTTAAATTTTGGCAATTTTGGTAACGCCTTTAACAATTGGTTGATTTCACTGATGAGTGATTTTGGAAAATGTATATCAAGGAGTAAAAACTCACTCACATGAGCAAACTCAATAGAAGAGCGGTAATGTGCCCGATACGCATTTAAACTCTCACTCGTTCCCAACAATGTTTCTAAAATCTCGTATTCAACAAAAGGCTCATACACAGACGTGAGCATGGCTCGAGCTTTTGCAATCAATAGACTTGAGCGCTCTAATCGTGCCCCTATATCATACAAAACAAGACCTTGTTCTGCAAATAATGTCTCTTCGATGAGTGCTTTGTACGCCATCAGATGTACGAGTAGCTTATCCACTCCCGCAATCATATCTCGATGCGCCGGTTTTCTTTTATGGGTAAACTCACTCCACTCGCGCGATAACCGGTCAAATATTCTCCATCCCTCTAACGGTAAAAGATTTTTGGTACTGGTGCTGGCATTAGAAAGCATCATTATCACCTGAGACAACGATCCAACACGTGTCGAGTCCGACATAACCGACCAAATCTCACTTAAAGGATCTGTGATTTTCTGATCTTTTATACCCAAAAATCCTGGATAAGTCATACTCAAATGGGTTAATGCGCTGCACAATATCTCTTGCACTTGATCATCCCCATTACGATTATAACGTGTGGAATTGGCAAGGCTTTTAAGGGTCATTCGAATCATCCGAGCACTCGTAATGGAGCGCATCAAATAGCGCCCGAGCCAAAAAAGATTTTCGGCTCGAAGAGTCGGGATATTTTCTAACGAATTTTCTAATCCGCCTCTCGCTTTAAAAACATTGGCCATTGCCATCGGTGCAGTAGCTTGCAACGACATTTGAGACATGCTTTGCATCGAATCTTGTCCCATACTTTGAGACATTATTTGAGTTGTTGATGCCGATGGGAGAGCAGTATCCGGTTGACTTGAAATCCAAAGATCCTTACTGCTTCCTCCGACTTGACCTGAAACTGCCAATGCATCATCACTGCTGCCTACTCGTACCAACGCGCCCGGCATTACCTCATAGGAAGTCTCTGCTTTTATGGCAAACGAGCGTATAACCACTTTTCTGGGAACGACCTCACCTTGGATAAAAGTTGGAGCCGTAGCAAATTGAACCTCTTCTTGACCTACATAACGATACGGCTGCTCTTGAATTTTTTGTCGTAAAACCTCAAGTTCTTCGGAAGATAAGTTTTTGCCCACATACAAAGAAGGCTCATCCGCATTACGATCAATGGTTTTAATCACTAAAGTTGAGAGGTTTTTAAGAACGTAGTCACGCTCTTTGTCTTGACCGCACCACCATGTTGCAATCTGAGGTAAAATCAATTCTTCATTTAAAAAATAACGGGCAAGTATCGGTAAGAAGGGATAGAGCCCCAAATTTTCCAAAACACCTGCACCTAAAGGGTTTGCCATCGAGACCCCTTTTTTACGCAGGACCTGAACCAATCCAGAGACGCCAAGCTTAGAATCGGCACGCAGTTCCAAGGGGTCACAATAACTCTCATCCACCCGTCGAACTATCGCATCGATGCGGCGTAAGCCTTTTAGACTTTTAAGCCATAAAGCTCCGCCCTTTGCCAATAAATCTTGTCCTTGGACGAGGGTAAGCCCTAAAAAAGAACTCAAATAAGCATGTTCAAAATACGTTTCATTATGTGGACCGGGTGAAAGAAGAACATTCAGCGGTTCTCTAGAGCTATTTTTTCCCAATCCTAAAAGCATGGTCTTGAAAGAATCGAAAAAAACATGCAGTCGTCGAATCGAAATATTTTTGTACAATACTTGCATCGCACTGTTCATTGTCAGCCGATTTTCAACCGCATATCCCAATCCTGAAGGGGCTTGCGTTCGGTCGCTTACAACCCACATTTTACCATCGGGTCCTCTCGCTAAATCCACAGCAACCATCATCATCGGATAATCAAGATGATCGAACAATCCATGCGCTTCACGCAAAAAACCACTATGAGGAAAAATGACTTCGCAGGGAATGATATCCTCTTTTAAAATCCGCTGTTCACCATAAATGTCTTTGAAAAGTAAGTTCATAAGCGTTGCCCGCTGTCTTACCCCTTCTTCAATATTTTTCCAGTCACTGCTTTCTAAAATAAGCGGAATCGGGTCAAGGCTCCATGGTCTGGACATCCCGTTGGGGTCATTGTAGACATTATAGGTAACACCATTATCTTCTAAGCGCCAATCAATCTCTTGACGTTTTGCTTCCAACTGGTCACATCCCAATTCTTCGAGATTAGCTGCCAACGGCTTCCAATGTTCTCGTACAACTCCATTTTCATCAAACATTTCATCATACGACGAGCTCTTATACTGTTCAAACATCATTCTTAATCATTTACCTTTTCGTTTCAATAGGGCTCCACTTGCGACGTAAATCCAAGGTGTGAGGGTATTCAAGACTTCCCTCTAGCTCTTGATACTGGAATGTTTTAGCGCTGTCATTTTTTAGCACACCGCGTGATGTTTCTGATTTATCGTTAGGCTCTTGCTCTTTGACCGGAGGACGTAACTCTTCTACTTCTCCTTGCGTGTGCCCAAAGCCCCAGTATCGGCTGATTCGACGTGATTGCGCTTCCAGAGAATTTACAGGGAAGCTGTCATACGATCGTCCGCCCGGATGCGAAACAAAATACGTAAATCCGCCCAATGATCGTTTGCTCCACGTATCTACCACATCAAATACCAACGGTGTATCTACGCCAATCGTTGGATGCAATGCCGACCATGGCTGCCAAGCACGGTAGCGGACACCCGAAACGTACTCGCCCTCAACGCCGGTATTCACCAATGGCACTTTCACGCCATTACACGTCAAGATGTGTCGCTCATGGACGAAATCGCGCACTTTTACCTGCACACGCTCTAAAGATGAGTCAACATAACGCGCCGTTCCTTGAGAGCTTGATTCCTCACCCAATACATGCCACGGTTCAATACCTGCTCGTAATTCACATTGAATATTTCCGACATTGCTCATACCGTGGAGTGGAAAACGAAATTCAAAGAAAGGATCAAACCAGCTCAGTTCAAATCCATATCCTTCACCTCGTAAAAACTCAACAACATCATTAATGTCTTCCCTGACATAATGTTCGATCAAAAATTTATCATGAAGCTGTGTTCCCCAGCGTACCAGTTTATGTTTGTACGGTTTACGCCAAAACAGCGATACCAACGTTCGCACTAACAGCATTTGCATCAACGACATTTGAGCATGTGGAGGCATATCAAACCCGCGCAACTCTAAAATTCCCAATCGTCCTGTTGATGAATCCGGTGAATACAGTTTGTCGATACAAAACTCACTGCGATGGGTATTTCCCGTAATGTCGGTGAGCATGTGTCGGAAAAGTCGGTCGGTGAGCCAAAACGGTACTTCCTGTCCTTCTGGGATTTGCGAAAATGCGATTTCAAGCTCATAAAGATTTTCAGCTCTTCCCTCATCGACACGCGGTGCTTGAGATGTTGGTCCGATAAACGGTCCCGAAAAGAGGTACGATAGTCCCGGATGGTGTTGCCAAAACGTGATCAATGAACGTAACAAGTCAGGATTTCGTAACAATGGACTATCGCTTGGAGTGAGTCCACCGATGGTAACGTGGTTTCCTCCTCCTGTCCCCGTGTGTTTACCGTCTTGCATAAACTTTTCTGTCCCTAAACGTGAAAAATGGGCTTGTTCATACAGTGTCCCAATCACGTCATTGAGCTCTTCCCAACTGCTTGTCGGGTGAATGTTGACTTCGATAACTCCCGGATCCGGTGTAACTCGGATTTTTTCGATGCGTAAATCACTCGGAGGTTCATAGCCCTCAATCATCACCGGCATATTAAGCTGGGATGCTGTTATTTCGATGGACGCTATCAAATCCAAAAAGGCTTCAAGCTGCATGATCGGAGGAAGAAAGAGATAAAGCTTTTTTTCTCTTACTTCAGCGCAAATTGCCGTACGGACAAATGCCTCGTAATCAGTACTGTCTTTTGTATTTTTGGTCGTTTTTGTGGCACGACTTTCAACTGCTGTATGATATTCACCCAATGCAGGATAGGATGCAAACAAATCAGGCTCGAAGCTTTGTTCCAACTCAGTATGAGGTTTGAGCATTAACGAATCCAACGGCAATCGCAATCCTACCGCCGAGGTTCCTGCTGCAAGGAATAAATGACCACGACGGAATTCCCATCCAGAGGTAATCCAACGCGTTGATCCCCATCCTAATGGCAATACATATCCGCTGGGAATATCCAATCCGTGACTAAGCTGTTTGGCAAGAGCACGCCGCTCCAGTGGGTCTTTAAGATTGGCTTTTAACGGATCGACATCGATAGGCAGAAGTGCCTCGTTTAAAAGTGCTACGAGAGGGTCTTCGTATGCCCCTTGAATATTTTGATCGCTGATTCCCAGATTAAGACTGAGTTTAGACAAAAAGTTCTGTGCATCTTCATGAGTATAATCAAAGGTTTGATCCAGTCCTGCCAAAAGATCATGATTTTTCCAAATCGGCTGACCGTCTTTACGCCAGAAAACCGTGCTCATCCATCGTGGCAACGGCTCACCAGGATACCATTTACCCTGCGCATGATGAAGCATTCCCCCTTTTCCAAAGGTATTAAGCAATTTACGAGCAAGAATATTGGCAAGCTGTCGCTTGTGCGGACCATCAGCTTCGGTGTTCCATTGAGGTGATTCTTGATCATCGATGGAAACAAATGTCGGTTCTCCCCCCATCGTCATGCGCACATCATTGGCAACCAGTTCTTTGTCTACTTCGTATCCCAAAGCTTTGATCGCGTCCCATTGTTCTTCACGGTACGGCTTCGTAACACGCGGAGATTCAAACACGCGCGTCACGGTGTTAGAGTAGGTAAACTCTACTTCACATTTATCCATACCGCCCTCAACAGGGGCAGCACTCTCAGGACTAGGAGTACACGCCAACGGGATATGCCCCTCCCCTGCGAACAATCCGCTCGTAGAGTCCAACCCGATCCAGCCTGCGCCCGGAATATAAACCTCCGTCCATGCGTGTAAATCGGTAAAATCTTCTGCAGGACCGCTAGGACCGTCAAGCGATTTAACATCGGCGGCAAGTTGCACCAAATATCCTGATACGAAACGAGCAGCCAGCCCCAAATGACGGAATACCTGAACAAACAGCCATGCGAAGTCACGACAAGAGCCCAATTGAGTTTTCAGCGTCTGCGCACACGTTTGTACTCCCGGTTCCATCCGGAGAGTATAGTTGAGATGCTGATTGATTTTTGTATTAAGCCCTACAAGGAAATCATTAAGAGGCCGAGGTGTTAAATCAATGGAATCCACAAAAGCTTTGAGCTTTTTACCGTTTTCAGTGACTTCCAAATAAAGCGAAAGTTCTTTTTCCATTGCCTTGCTGTAGCTAAAAGGAAATTGTTCCGCACTCTCCTCAACAAAATAGTCAAAAGGATTAATACTCACCAACTCGGCGAGTACCTCTACATCAATAGAAAGTTCTGTCGTTTTTTCTGGAAAAACAATCCGTGCGAGATAGTTTCCAAACGGGTCTTGCTGCCAGTTGATAAAATGGTTATCGGGCTTAATCTTCAGCGAATACGCTTCGATTGGAGTACGGCTATGCGGTGCAGGACGAAGACGGATAATATGCGGAGAAAGGTTAATCGGCTTATCAAATGCATAATGTGTTTTATGTGAAAGGACAACTTTGAGCGACATCGGGCTTCCTTGTGCAAGTTTATAAACAAGGATAGCACAAATTTCTCTAAAATAACGACCGAATAATGGTCAATAAATGCACAGTTTGCTACAAGGGTTAAATTCACTTTATTTACACTATAATTAAATTTTACGAGGGGAAAATTAAAATGAACGCTATCGAATTTTTAGGCACCGGTGGAACACGTACCCGCACACAAGGAACAACCTGCGTTCGCGTATCCAAACACTGTGTTATCGATGCCGGTAATCTTATCAACACTCTTGAAGAAGATGTTTTTACGATTGAGCATATTTTTCTGACGCATTCGCATCTGGATCACATTATTGACATCCCTTTTCTGGCTGATTTATTTGTTACCCAAAAATCAATTGCCCTCAAGATTTACGGACTTAAAGCAACATTAGATGATTTGCGCCAGTTTATTTTTAACCATCGCATATGGCCTAATTTTGAAGAGATCAACCTCATCGGGCATGATGACAAAACCATTGAGCTGATTGAAATAGAAATCGATAAAAGCTACCCAATAGATGATGTCGTATTAACTCCTTTTAAAACCGATCATACCGATGGAAGCTGTGGCTATATCATCGAAAAAAACGGTGCAGGGATTCTTTTTAGTGCCGACACCTACCGATGTCCCCGTATTTGGGAATTATTGGATAAAAATCCGCATATTCATACGCTCGTTATTGAGGTATCTTTTCCCTCAAGCTTTGAGAAACTCGCATTTGACAGTAAGCACCTCACCCCAGCCCTGCTAAAAAGTGAACTCGAACAGTGTCAAAGAGATGATTTTAGAATCTATGCCATGCATCTTAAAACGCTGTTTTCCCCCACCATCATCCATGAGCTAAAAACCCTGCAATTACTTCGTAACGGAGGAAAAATACTTAACGATTACGACACCGTTGCATTTTAAATCTCGATAGCGACAATAACCTCAGAACCATTGCTTTCAACCATTTTTTCAATAATTTCCAACATAGCCCAAATGCTCGGCGAATATCCGTCATATGCTTTACCGCTCAATGTCATTGTCACCTCTTTTTGACTATGACGTACTTGTAATGCTACTGCGCACTCTTTTAGTGTTATGCCGCAACGATTGAGTTCCTCAACCCGTTCAAAATCAATGGAGTCACTGACAATAAGGAGCAATGTTTCGAAGGTGAGAGATTTGACCGCACCCACTTTTAAGACCGAAGTAGAGGTTTCGTTCAAATCACTTACGGTCGTAATATATCCCTTGTTTTGCCCAACAATAGAGAGGTAAGATGCTGGGGTATTGTGCACAGAATTTTGAAATGCGGTAGGACTTACGGTTTCATTGGCAGCGATACAACGCAGAATATCAAATGTTTCTGCTACTTCTCCATATGCATTTCCAATGACAATAGGAGAAGTAAAGTCACCAATTTGATCGGTTAAATAAAGAGCCATACGGGCATTACGGGTCAATCGTCTGCGCAACATCATATCGCTTACTACAGTTTTTTCATTTAACGTCGTACATTTTTGAGGATCTTCAACCGTAGCGAAGCCAAGTATTTCTAAATTAATCTGCATAAACTTTTCCTAATACAAGTGACACATTACCGCCCCCAAAACCAAACGCATTCGAAAGTACATAATTAACGTCTGTCTGTATTGGCTCTAACGGATGTGAAAGTGAACCATTGACCGGGGTTGTGAGATTGGTACACCCAGGTATGATGTTATGGATAATACTCATCGCACTAATCGCCGCTTCCAATGCACCGCAAGCCCCTAAAGTATGCCCCGTAACTGCTTTAGTTGAAACAACAAAAGGATGTCTGCCAAAAAGTTTTTCAATGGAAGCACTCTCAATCTCATCGTTAGCAATCGTCCCCGTCCCATGCGCATTGATATAATCGATACTAGAAGCATCTATCCCAGCGGCTTGCAATGCTTGGTTCATGGCAGCCATCGCCCCCTCGCCTTGGGGATGCGGATGAGTGATATTATAGGCATCGGAACTTACCCCGCACCCCATAATTTCAACGCACTGCAATGTCTTCGAAGAAGAAAGAGCCAATACCGCTATCCCCTCCGCTACGTTGATACCATTACGTTGCACATCAAAAGGGCGCGTGGGAGAATGTGAAGCAATCCCTAGTCTGTCAAAACCATTGACGGCCGAACGACTCAGCTCATCCGCACCGATGACCACTACCGTTTTATAAAGCCCTTGAGTTATCAAATCGTAAGCAAAATCAATAGCAATAGAACTGCTCGTGCAGGCCGTTGAAAAGGATAATGCCGATTTAAAGCCAAATTTTTCTACAACTTTATCCGCAATAGCACGAATGGAGAGTTCTTCAACAGTGATATTTTTGAAGTTACTCTCAGTAAAAAACATCTTCTCGGCTACACACATCCCTCCCACCGAAGAACCAACCAAGACAATCGTCTCACTGGGAACTAACCATGGAGTTTTAATGAGGAGCGATGCTACATTTTCCTCTAACAACTCGAAAAAATCATCTTCACTTGGTATCTTACCTAAAGGCATAACCGCACCGTCGACATAACCGCTTTGGTTCGTAATTGCAGAGTTTCCACGAAGCAGTGTCTCAAAAATTTCTTCGATATTCAGGCCTGCTGCACATACGCAACTAAAGGCATTTAGGTAAACTTTATTCGCAAGCTTCATAATTTCAACCCTTTTAAAAAACGATATACACGCTCTTCACTGTCTCTGCATTCCTGAAGTTTTTGGGCAATTTCTTCAACGGAGTATTCATTTCCTTTACACGCTTTAGAGCACGAGAGTGCGAATACTCTCCATTTATCCCCAACCTCACCCATCATAGACGATGCAGTTTTTAGTTCCTCACGCCCAAGTACCTCTGCACACTCAGACAAAAAGGCTGCATACATCAAACGAAATCCGCCCCCGCCCGTCCCTATCTCTTCTTGCATTCGGATAATATGCCCTAAATACAAAGAAGCATACCGTTTATGAGGATGAGTTGGAAGTTTGAGAATAGCACGTTTCATCATCCCGATACCACGTAATCCCACCCACGGGAAAGGAGTATAAAGCATCATATTACAAGTACGGTTGATGGCTTTTTTAATCGCTTTTGCCAAATCAATTCTTTCAGGAATTTTTTCTATCGTATAACACGCACCCTTGGGAGCAAATACTCCACGGGCAAAACGGGCTTTATCCAGTGCATTAAACTCTGCTTCCACAGGATGCTCGAACACCGGGTCACTGATTAAAAATCCCGTATCATTTTTCCCATATACCACTAAATTATGAGCATTAAAATGAAACCGCATCTCCGGAGGAAAATAAGGGAGATAAAAGACGGACGTTTGCAGCCCCACGAATTTACCCGCATCCACCATTTTTATCAAATCCTCACGGGCGCTTTGAGGATTGGAATATTTTTTGATTTTAACCTCAAGGCCCAGTCTTTTTTCGACCGTTTTGAGGATACTTTTGGGCGGCATTCGATACGCGACAAGAGGCATTCCATCGATTTTTACAATCGGTAAATAGGCAAATGTCAACCCATTTCCGATGCCAAACGCCATCGCCTCACTGATAGGATACCCTGCGTGTGTAAGGAGCGATGAAACGACACCGCTTTCGCAATGTGCCGCATGACTATGAACAAACGCCTTACTCATTTTGGCTCCTTTGGATTGAATAGTTCTGCGGCTGTTATATCGAAAACATCACAATAAAGAGCGATTTTTTTGGGGCTTAGTCTCTTAAAAACATCGGGTTTTAGATGACGCTTGATACTCCATTGCCAAAAATCTGAACATTGGGATAACGTGGCAATACTCATACGACGACGATACATCCAGACACCTAATGGTGAATTTTTCCCTTCGCTAAACTCACTATATGCTTCACGCTCCAAACGCTCAAACTCATCTACTGCTTGCAATGTTGCCATCTCTTCAACACTCCACCCACTGCTTTGGGTAATCTCAAATTTTCCTTCATCCGCTACTGCATAAAGGGCCTTTCGTCCCCCATGATACATGGCGATATTATCCTGCGGTGCTTCGTCTTTTTTCATTTATACCACCTCAAGCAACATAAATGCGGTCGAAAAACGTCCGCTTTCCGGAATAAAACAGAGAATTTTTTCACCGATTTGAAGCTTACCGGAATTAAACAATTCTTCGAGAATAATATAAATGGACGCACTTCCCGTATTCCCTTTCCGGGTCAAATTCGTAAACCATTTTTCACTCGGTATAGAAAAACCAACGTTTTCCAATCCTAAAGCCATTTTATCCCGAAAATACTCTGATGAGTAATGCGGTAAGAAATAATCGATCTCATTCGCGCTCAAATGCCGTTTTTTGATAATCGTTTGAAGCGGTTTTTCCACCGTATAATGGACAATATTTTCATTCAAAAGTTTGACATCTTGTTCTACAGCAAAGACTGTTCTTTCACGCCAAAGAGAGGGATCAAGCTCTCTCCACGGCTGATAGTTTCCCTCCTTATCTTGAAGTGCTCCACTGACCATACATGTCGGCATCTCCCCCGCATACGAGAGGATATCGATCCATTCGATTTTCAGTGAAAGTCCTTGGGGATTTGGAGCGGCTTGTAACAGTGCACAGCCTGCGCCATCGGAAAGCATCCAGCGCAAAAAATCTTTTCCAAATGCAATTTCAGGACGCTTTTCAATACTCTCACTATCCTGAGCATCACATGTAAACATTTCCGCTCTCATCCCCATCGATGAAATTTCAGAACCTGTCGATACAGCGCTGGTATACTCACCGCAGGCCACTGTCATATAGGCATATTTCATCGCTGTGATTCCGCTGAGGCAAATACCCGACGTAGCAATCGCCTCACAGGCATGTAATCCTAGCTCTCCTTGTGTCATAAGCGCATGGTTGGGCATAAGATGGTCAGGAGACGTCGTACCGCACGCCAAACATCCAATCTCGTCTAAGCTAAACGTCTCACCTTCCAGCGCGCGAATTGCCTGAGCTGTCATAGATGCATTGGTAAAAAGCGGCTGCCGTGTTTTTGGGTCGAGAATATAATGGCGGGTTTTAATACCATTACTACGCAAAACGACATTTTTAGCGCGGGATTTTACACCGCCTACAGCCCCTAGAACCTCTTCTATTTGATCATTAGATACCGGATCATTGGGTAAAAATGCGGTCATTTTCGTAATATATACATTGTTCATAGTGTCTTAAACCTATTTGCCTGAAGGAGCTTCTATACTTTGTATTATTTTATCTATTTTTCCTTTAAATACACGTCTAATAATGCTTTGTAATGCCATATTTAGGGGAACAACACTCACAATCAATGTTATTAGAAAAAGAACATAGATACCCAATACTGGACGTCTGCTCCATGAACCTCTTTTTCCAAACAGCCGAATAAGCTTACCCCAAATCCGAAAACTCCGTTTCCCTATCTTTTCAGAGGCAATAAAACGTGGATCAACACACACCGCACCCAAACCACACAACATCGGGGTATTCTCTACTTCTTTATTTCTGATAAGCCCTGACAAAATCGCTTCTCCAAAACGGCTGCTTTTTTTGATAACATCATCCGAAATACCCGCCGCCGACAATCCCCAAAACGATTCACGTTTTCCGGTAAGCATCCAACGTGGCGTCGTGATAAAACTCTCCAAGGGACCGCTTTGGTCGCTCAGAACGATATTATCAATAAGACGTCCTTCACACGATACCAAAAGCTCTTTCATAGTTTTTTGGGCTTCTATCCACATATTACGGCAAGCTATGACGGTGACAACGGGTTTGTTTTTTAAAATGACTTTCGCTTGATTGGATTTCATAAAGGCACTCATGGGCAACGAGGGTGAAAGAAACCACGGTTGATATCCGATAATAATCAGATCAAAGCTTTCAGGGTCGATAACCTCACATGGGATATTAGGCAATGCATCACAATAAACCGATTCAGGAAACGCATCGAAAAAGTTCCAAAAAGACCATGGAAAGGCAAAATATTCATTTGGGCGTAATGGTAACATCGTCACCTCAACCTCATCACAAATCACCAAAGGCTCTAACATTGTAGTGAGCACCTTTTCCAATTGTCCGCTTTGTGAATAATAGACGACCAGAATCCGTTTGGACATTGTAATACCTCGTATTTAAGTAAGTTTATTCTACCATTTCTCTAAAAAATCAGGACTCATTTTATGAACAGTCGCTTACCTCACAAAGAACCCCTTATTTTTATTGGGCAGCTTTCAGAACAAAATGAAACGCAAGTGACCTTCGAGACCCGTTTTCCCCTCACTCCAACGCTTGCCATGTTTTGCGAAGCAGCCGCTCAGGGGACGAGTTTTTTTCCACTTTCTCCTAACTGTAATACCGGAGTGGTCTCATCTTTTCGAAATATCAAACTCTGCGACAAGGCTGATACACTTCATTATGACACTACCGTCACTCTCAAACATTCGTTTAATGATTCGTATCTTTTTGAATTTAATGCTATCTCTAACGCTTCACAAAACAGTGTCGCAACGGGTGAAATTGCGGTTTTTTATACGTCACTATAGTAACTAAATTAACTCGTTCGCAATTATCTCAGCTTGTTTGAGTACTGTTTTTGTGGGTTGTCGGAATTCCCGACATACTGATTTTTCATCTAATTCTTTACTATCAAATATATTTTTTAGTGGTTTTTTAAGAAAATCGGAAATTCCGAATTTCTTCATTGTCTCCTCAATCATTTGCAAACTCCATAAAATCTTGGAAGTGTGACTTTAGTCCCGCTATTATTTTCCGACACTAAGGTGTCAGTTCCGATTGGAAGTGGGGTTTCAACCCCGCCAATCTTCAATGGATTATTCTTAATATATTCATACACAATCCAAAAATGCTTCTCGTCTCGTATGGTTTTATCGTAATAATCATCAGCCCAGAACCTATCACTTTTATCTAATATTGCATTAATAGCTTTTGCACTAGCACCCTTAAGCATCTGCATAATTTTACTCAAATCTTCAATAGGTTTAATAAGTAAATGTACATGATTACTCATAATCGCAAAAGCCTCCAACTCATACAATTTACCATCTTTACTTTTTAGAAAATCGTATAAATATTTCAAAACCACCCCGTCCAAATAAGCCCCATTTTTGGAACTATCCAAATATTCATCTATCTCTTGTTGCTTCTGCTTATTTGACTTATCTGCCGCTGTTAGTTTCTTGACAAATTCATCTACGCTATCGTATGTCCTAAAAGTAATAAATTGGTAGTAACCCTTTATGTCAGCATGAGGCAAATGACTATGTTTCTTCGGAAGTCGGATTTTAACTTCGCTTGTATTCGGAGGTGGGACTTTAGTCCCGCATTGATTGTTTTTGCGGGGTTGAAACCCCACTTCCGTTATCATATTTCAACCCTCACTTCCCCACTCAAAAGCTCGATAACAAAAAATTTTATTTCATTTTCAGTGATTTTAATCATTTTATTTCTTCTTTATTGATTCTTGAGATTTAAAAAAATTAAAAACCAAAGTTTGTAAATCCCGTATGATATTTTTTAAATTTATGAAAAATATACTCATCAATACCAAATACACATAAAACACTACAGTTATACAAATTTTATACAATGGAACTCGATATAGCTCTTCATATAAAAAAGAAAATAATTTTAAATTTTCTTTATTTGAAGCTAAAATAGTTAAAAATATTGCATATAAAAACAACAAGAACATGATTTGAAGCATTTTTATAAATCTACTGAACATAGGTTTTACAAAAAAGTTAAACTTGTCATTTTCCATTAATTTATTTAAAAAATCATTTTTTTGATTCTTATTGTCTTGATTAAAAAGTTGGATAGCAAAAGGTATGACTGCCACTATAAATCCAAATAGTCCGCTAATTAAACCTACCATTAAAGTAATGATATTTGTATCTAAAATAATATGTTTATAAACAATAAAAACTTGTTCAAAAAACAATCCTGATAAAACAATAAAAAATAAAACTATATACTTACTTAACGCTTTCATTGTAAGCCTCAATCATAGTTTTATAGATCTCCTTTGAATAATTCAATCTATCATCCCCATGTAAAGTTGAAATATCTTCGATATATAAATCTTTCTCAATTTTGAGATATACCATATTTTCATAGAGTGTTACAATGTCATCTTTTTGTTTTTCATCTTTAAAAGTTACTTTAATATTCTGTACCTCTTTAGATAATCTATTGTTAAATGTATCAGCAAAATAGTTTACAACTTTAGTTTTCCAATCATCAGACTCAACTTGTAATTTTGCAGTAATTTTAGTATTTGGATTGTGTAAGAAGTTTTGTAAGTATCCATCTGAATCTTCTGTGTCTTTCAAATATTTTTCTATGTTTAAATCTATCATCTCAATAGTTTTTATATTATCTACAAATAACTGCAATCTTTCAATAATATTTTCTCTATACCTCGCCTGGAAATATAAATCCTTACTCTGAAACTTAAGATTACTAATAATACCTCTATGTAGCGTTGCAATGGTTGGTGTGTTAGTAGCTTCTTCCATCAATAAAATATTTGAGTCTTTTATAAATACACAATGAGCTGGAATTTTTGGTTTTATTTTTTCATTATGAGAAGAATTTTCTATTTGTTTTTTTTCTTTATTTTCAACGAATTGATAGTTCATGTCTTTAGCTAATAAAAAGCACACGGTATTACTAAAAATATTTTCCTTTGAAAAATTAGATATATCGTCGAAAGAATCAAACCATATTGAGGTTTCTTTATCATTTGCATTTGTATCAAGTATTCTAGTATTCTAGTATTGATTGAATCATTATCATCTAATTTCGAGGATACTTCTTTTAAAATATCTTCTAATGTTTTATCCACCAATAAAAGATTATCAGCAGATATCTTGATGTCAAAAATAGATGCTTTAACTGTATTGCTCATATATCCACCCTCACTTCCAAACTCATAAGCTTCGGCAAAAGTGTAGCTCTCATATTTTCAGTTATTTTAGTCATTTATAATTCTCTTTTGCCATTTACTATCCCCAAACTATTTTGTTTAATGTAGCATCTTTTTATGGTCACAAGGTTGAAATTTTCATGTTCTTTTAAATTACGTCACCAGTCGTGAGCGAATCTTTTTCCCCATGGCGGTCTTTTCGATTTTTTCCATCATTACGATTTTACTCTCGATGTGAATCCCGCCAAAATGATCATGAAGTGCTTTTTTGAGAATAGTTTTATGAATTTTCGTCTCATCTCCTACAAGATAAAGCGTTAAGCTCTCTCCACGAAGTTGTTCGGGATGATATTCAACAAATCCTAACGCCTCATCAATCTCCTCCATCTTTTCTAAAAATGTCTCAATTTCTACGATGGAAAGCCTTTTCCCTCCAATTTTTACCAATTCACTGGCGCGCCCTGTGATTTTAAATCCATTGTCCGCCATCTCTATAATATCCGTGGTTCGAAAAGGAGATGGAATGGAAATGAAAGTTTCATCATACACGGTGTTTGAGACAAATGGTGATTCCACACATAATACACCATCGTCTTCTGAGATTCGTACGCCGTCCAATGGTGTCCAAACACAACTTCCTCCAGAGCGTATTGCAATTCCGCCTGTCTCACTAGAGCCATAAAGCTGAGTCAGCCGTGTGGAATATTTTTCCTCAAATGCGGATGCTTCGTGAGGTTCCAGTGGACCGCTGGAGCTGATAAAAAGAGTTTTGGAAAGATCGATATCCTCCCTGAGCCTCAGCATCGCACGGATAAAGACGGGATTCGTAATACATAAAGTTGGTTTGCTCCGACAAAGATTAACGATTTCATGTGGAAGAAAATCCTCTTTTGTCATAATTTCCAAACCAAGTGCCGCAGGAACGGAAAGCCCGAATAAGAACCCATAGATATGAAAAAATGGGACAGTCACAAGGCACTGTTCAAAGTTTTCATCTTTTAGCCATTTGGTATGAGTCAATGTTTCGCACTGGAGATGCTCTTGCGTTTTCACCACTCCGATAGGATTTCCGCTCGTACCTGAGGTAAAAAACAATGCGGAAGCAGATTCATTAAAACTTTTAGAATTATCGTTCACTAGTGTTTGCACTTTTTGACTACTTGATATCATCGTGCCATCAAACAACAACGGAATATTTCCGCCGCGCAATGCATCCATAATATCTCGGATTTGCGTCATTTTATTACTATTTGAAGGGATGACAAAAGCACTATTGTCGTTTTTTTCTCCATAAGAATCCAAACTCAATGGCTCACACATTCGTGTACCATCATTTTGGAGGACTGTCACACGCGGCATTGCTCACCTCTTTGAAAAAACAGTATCATAATTGCGATAATCCCCACAATAGTCACTTCCCCTATCGAGTGAACCGCAGGAACATCGCTTAAAATCAGTACCCCAAATCCTGCAAAAGTTGTTAAACATGAATAAATCACTGCCCGCATAGAATTCGAAATCTCTCCGCGTGAGAGGTAAATCCCATAATCTATCCCGTACACCATCATCAAAAAGAGAGCAAAAAGGTGCATCAGATTAAAGCTTCCGCTGAGTGCAAACATTACTAAAATCACAGACATTGGAAAAAAAAGAAAGTTAAGAGCATAAAGAGCACGGCGACGGGTGACTGCAATAATGATCATCAGTAAAAGAGAAAATCCAATCGCAAATATCGTGGTAAACTCTTTGAGGGCATTGGTGGCACTGTGAGAAAGTATCTCTTTTGCATCAATCGCTATGAAAAATGGATACGGGCTAAGTGCTTTTAACTCATCCGTTTTGATGTACGCCAAACTCATGACACCGTTATGGGTTTTAAGTATTTCAGAACCTAAAACACGCAAAGCACCGGTATCGAGAGTGTAGGCTGAAAGCTCTTGGAGCGGTAAGTATGCGTTTTTAAATATCCCGCTCCTAAAACCCGCCTCCGCACTTGTCTCTTCCAAATTTTGACAAAGCGAAGCAAAATCATAGCTTCGGATTTGAGCCAATCGCTGAGCACTTTTCGCACCGCTTAACGCCATATTCGCAAGAGAGTAACTGCTGGGAGCATGTACTTTTAGGATTTCCGCACGAATTAGTAACTCCTCACTGTTTTTAGCTTCAATAAGGATGGGGATTCTGTCTTCTCCCAACGTCTCGGCAAACAGTTTTTCGGCTTCCAAAAGGGGTTGGTTTTGATAATCCAAATGGCGAAAATTGGAGTCAAATGTCAGATGTGACATCGACAATGCCACCAAAAGAAGCGAAAGAATGGTAAAAACACTCGGAGGAATACGGCGAAGATTGCATAATTTCTCAAAAAACAGATCACTTTTTTTGGGTACGTCCTCATGATAAAATGCCAATCTGGGAAAGACAAAGGCAAAGATGAGATACGAAAGAGCCAACGAGATAAAGGCGAAAAGTGCCAGCTGCGAAATAAGAGGAAAATCAATAAAAGTCAAAGAAGCTAAGCCCACTTCTGTCGCTACAAATCCCCAAAAAACAGCCCAATTAAAACGGCGGTTTTTGTAATCATCATTCAAAAAAAGCATAAAAAGATAATCCTCGGCAATCGTGGCGATCCCCGCACCAAAAGCCACCACCAACATTGACACATCCGCAAAAATCAGTTTTACTGCCAAAATCGCCATAAGTCCTGAGAGAAAAAGGGTACTCAGACTAAAAATCAGCATCACTTTATTACGAAGTAAGAAAAAATAAACACCAATGAGTATCACGATGGTAACGGCGGTAATCTTTTCCACATCACTTTGAATGTACGCAGAGTTTTCAACGCTGTAAAAGTTAGGGCTAAAGACAACAATTCCCTCTTTATAAGGGGCCAATGCCGTGTTCACCTCATCATACAGTTTACGCGAACCTTCCATATCTCCCACTGAGGGACGGATAGAGGCTATGACACAATATCCTTTGTTTGGGACAATCATCATCCCATCTTTTTGCGCCCCTTGCATAAACGACGGGTCTTCGAACAATCCCAAAGGGTCGGTCGTATCAACTTGCGTATACGCACCCCCCTCTAGCATTTTAGCCGAGAGTGCAACCAGTCTGTTTTTGACCTCATCCCTGCTCAATACTGTAGCATTAAAGTCCGATAAATAGTACCAGTTCTTCGCCAAATACTCCCGCACTTTGGGGTCAATATCGGACGTTCCGAAATAGACACTCTCCACTTGGCTTAGTTGGGACAATTTCTCTTTTATCGTATTGGCTTTTTCCAGGCTCTCCGGAGTAAATCCTTCTACCAATACCAATAGTTTTTTGGACGAATCAAACTGATTATAAAGCGATAAAATCCCCGTTGCTTTATCTTCGGGAAGTGCTTTGGAAATATCGCCTTGTAGCGGATATTTGATAAAAAGTGTGATTCCAATCGCTATAAAAACAAGAGCGACAATAAGAAAACGGAGACGTTCAAAGTGTTTCAATTTCAATAACGTCCTCATTGGTAAAATAGATAACCATACGTTTCATTTCATCATTGCGCATGGTGATTTCCATTTTTGCAATTGCCCGTTTCACATCGGATTTTGGTGAGAGATGGTAAGTATTTCCCTCTTTGTTTATCTCAAAATAGGTTTTTAGTCCCGTAAAATCTTTTTTATTGATGGAGCGCATAAAACTAAAATACAAACTCATATCAATGCGTTTGGAGAGATCAATCGTTTGGGATGTTTTGGCTTCTACATCTTCGATTGTGAGAGTTTTGCCCGTTTGGGTCAAGATTTTTTTCTCTGGTGAGGTATAACGGACAATGGTTGAGTCGTCGGTGATGAGAATCGACCCTTTGAAAATTGTCGTTTTATCCAACGCATAAATATAACGTTTCTCGGTAAATTCGCCTTTTGCCCATAATGACCCGACTAAAAAAATTAAAACAAACCATACTCTCATTTACTCACCTTTTGATTTTTTTTCGCACACGATTAATGAATGGCAAAAGCCGACATTATCATGAATTTCACTAATGACTAATCCTGCTTTGACAATACAGCGAGTCAATTCACCCAGATTAAACATCTTGCTTTTACCGTTTGCCATAGCGGTAAAATAAGGAGAAGTATTGATGAGACAGTAGGCGGATGTTTCGTATTTTTGTCGATCCCACATCGGTTCTAAGATGTAGATTTTCCCCTTGTCGTCTATCGAACGCTCTATTTTAGAGAGAATTTTTACAATATCTTCCTCCCCGAAACAGTCCAAAAACTGACTCATCCATGCCGCATCATATCCGCTTGGCAAACGAGTATCTTCTTTGAGCATATCAGCTGCATACGTGTCGATTCGCGCTGATAATCCCGCCTCTTCATTTTCTACCGATGCCACAGCGAGCTGTTGGGGCAAATCAACGATGGTGACGTGACACTCCAAGAGCGTTTGTGCACAAAGACGTGAAAACCGTCCGGTATTTCCCCCTATATCCAGAAGGCGTTTCGGGGACTTTTGCCCCATAATCTTAAGCGCTTCCCCAAAGGCGGAATCGGAATAAAAATGGTCAAAATCAAACCATGCTTTTTTCGCATCCTCAGGCAGTGATGTTAACCCAGGATAAATCGTCTCCCACTCTCCAAATACTTTTAATCCAGCAGGTTCACCCTCTTTTACCGCCTTATCCAACTCATACAGTCCCAAATAATTGACGTAATGGTTGTAATCCATGTTGATACGGGTCATGGGGTCATTGAGGAGAAAATATCCGATTTTTGTAAGGGAAAAAATCTCCTCATTTTTGGCAACCACGCCCGCACTGAAACCGGTCTCTAACAATACGGTAACAGCATAAGGGGTTATGGATAGGTGCTGGGCAACTGCATCAATGCTCATCCCTGATTTATTTTCATGAAGAGTCTTGAGGATACCGCTATCACGCAATACTCGTACTGATTGAAAAACGATGGGGGCAAAAGCGATTTTTTGGGCTTCATACTGTGCTTGTGCCGCTGATATTTTAGAAACATCGAAAAAATTATTCATTAAAGCCCTTTGGGTGTTATTTGTGAAATAACGGCTGCCATTGCACTTTTTGGATTTTTTACAAAAATATTGTTATTATCCCAAACGTATCCGCCCAAAATCGACGCAATAGCCCGCTTGATTTTCTCCGGTTTTTCCTCAACACAAAAAATACTTTGAAGCCGTCCATCGTACCACGCACCGACAAATTCACGGAACACATTGATCCCAGTCATCATGTACGCGACATATTCACTCTCCCAGTCAACCGCTTCACCTTTGAGCTGCTTATCAATCAAAATCGCTGCTTGATTGCCCGATTCGAGCGCCAGCGTCACGCCTGAGGAGAAGACAGGATCCAAAAACTCCGTCGCATTTCCTGCCATGCAGTAATTTTTCCCTACCATCGATTTAACATTGGCACTGTATCCATCTATTTTTCCAACGGGAACGATTTTAACGGCATTGGCAAATCGTTCTTTTGCTCCCACCGTTGAATTGATGATTTCATCCCAAAAGGCTTCGTTTTCAAGTCCAAAAGAGCTGAAATACTCCTCCGTACACACAACCCCGACCGACGTTATCCCATCAGAGAAAGGAATACACCAAATCCACGCATCATTATTTCCGTGTACATAGATATAAATGTACCCCTCCGTCTCATCAGTCGGACGAATATCACCCGTTATTCGGGTAAAGACTGCGCTTCTGACTTTAAGTTCACTGGGTTCATCCAATCCCAAAAGACGGGGAAATACACGACCGTAGCCCGAAGCATCGAGGGCGAATTTGGCTTTAAACGTCAGGAGATTTCCCTCTTTATCCACCGCTGCAGCCGTTGTAGTTTCAGGATCAAATGCGGTGATTTCCGTCTCTTCAAACAGTGTTGCGCCAAAACCAACCGCTTGTTTTAAGAGTAAATCATCAAATTCTTCGCGCTTGACCTGATACGATGTCCCAAATTTTTGACCGATGTTTTCACTAAAATCATACGATTCCAAAACACCATGCATATCAAAAGCCGCACCCCGCTTAACTGTGAAGCCATGATTGTCTACCATCTCAAGCATCCCGTTCATCTCTAAAAGCTCATTGCATCGCGGTAATAATGATTCTCCGATAACAAAACGGGGAAAAGGAACTTTTTCAACAACACTTACCGAATATCCTTTTTGAACCAATGAAGCGGCCGCGATTGAACCTGCCGGTCCCCCTCCGATAATCAAAACATCCGATACTATTGTCTTGGCTTCCATGTCATACCTTTATGAGATTTAATTCTATTTATTATAATCAAACTACCCTAATATTCGAGTTAGTGTCACCGAAAAATGCATCAATCCAGTTTGTGAAATCAGCGCTATTATGCCGCTTCGCTGCGTTAAAAGTGCTTGTACAAAATCAATCCCGCCACTTGCGCCAACATAACCTGAGTCTCTATTTCGTATCACGGTAAGCGGCTCATTCAATGCCTGTTGTCCACAATAATCTTCAACTGCTGCTAGTGTCTTAAACGATTCTCGAGCAATAATGACGGCCAATGGATTGACACACGCCAATGAAAGCTTTAGCCATCCACCTCCTTCTAGCAAGCAATCGTTTTTATTTTTGTGCGTTACTCGCTTAAATTCATCGAGCGGAAATACCCCTTCATCCACGCATCCCACTAGGGCTGAAGACACTTTTCCCATTTCTATATCCATGCATGCTAATGCCAAAGCTTGTCCAAAAGGGTCATAAATGTTCGAAACAGTAAGATTACTCCCTGATAATCTCAAATTTTGTCCAATATGAAAGCCTGCCATATTGGTAGATATACCCATAAATGTAAACGGCATCGGAAGCTGTGTATCTCGATACATCTGTTCCAGCATATTGAGCGTATCGCGTGCGCATCCATTGGATGTTCCTAGGTACAATGAGCACTTAGGATCAATCCTAGAGAGATTAGGAAGCCTAAAAACCGCTGTCAACGCCAAAAGAACAAAATGATTAATACGACGAAACTTTTGCCCTGCAGTGTGTTCAAGCTCTTTTTTTAACTCTGTACTGGTTGCGCTCACTTCTTGGATCAGTAAAGAGACGGCTTCGATGTACAACCGTTTCATGCGTCTGCTTTGTTTTGAAACTGGGCAACGAGAACTACCCCACTGCCCCCGAAACCGAAATGATTCAAAAGTAAAATTCCTTCATCTGCTTCTTGTTCTTCAACACAAGGCGAGATATTAATACGATTATCAGTACATTCAAAGCCCTTTGTTTTTGGCACAAATCCCTCTCGCATACAAAACCAAAGAACACTAAGTTCAATAGCTCCGCACCCACCAAGCGTATGCCCAAGAAAAGGTTTTAGTCCGACAATCGAAGGAACACGCTCAAAAGATTGCTCCAGTCCCCTCCCTTCTGCCCAATCATTATTTTCAGTTCCCGTTCCATGAGCTTTGATTAGCTTCACATCTTTGAGGGATTTTTTTGCGTCACTCAGTGCATTTTTAATCGTTTCAGCCACAACTGCACCGTCAATGCCATGCGATGTTGGACTAACAATATCACACCCTGAAGCTCCGCCTCGCAGTAAAAGTTGTGTTGAGTAGGACGATGCAACAGTATCTATTAAAACTGCGGCACATCCCTCTCCAAGTACAATCCCGCATCGATTTGCATCAAAAGGGCGGCATCCCTCAAGGCTCAATAATCCAAGTGTCTCAAATCCTGCCATCGTTAATTCATTGTAAAACTCAAAACCTACAACAATTGCACGCTTAAATGTTCCCGAGGCTACTCCTCGTTGCGCATATAAAAGAGCATTAGCTGATGAAGTGCAGGCCGTTGTAAAAAACGACACTTCCCCCCCAATACCAAAGGACATACTCAGTTGCTCACCAATCTCTCCATAGCCGATATAAGGTAACATCCTTTGATCGGTCTGTTCACGAAAAAAAGATTCAGAGCAAGGAATATTCATCGACGTTGAGCCAAGCAAAAGGGCACATTGAGAGAGTTCTTCTTCCGTTAAATTCGACGTTTTAATCAACTCCGATAGAAGCTGCTTTAGTATGGTATAAAATTCATCGGTTTGAGTAACTTTTTTCTCCTGCATTTCTCGATATTCACGCGAAATGATTTGAGAACCAAAGCGTAGCTCTTTGAACGCTTTGGGGAATTCAGCGTGAAAATTTTGTGTGATTTCCGCAGCGGTATTGCCAAGAGAGCAAAAGGAAACTGCCTCACGGACATAAACGGAAGAGTTCATTTACTCAGGCTTTATATAATCGGCAAGAGCATTGATTGACGTGAAGACTCGACGAAGTTCTTTACTATCCGCTAACACAACACCATAAACTTTCTGTATCTCCATTGAAAGCTGCAAAGCATCCATTGAATCTAACGCAAGTGCTGAAGCATCACCAAACATAGGTTCGGTATCATCAATCTCTTCAGGTGCAATATCTTTATCGCATGCCTCAATAATCAGCTTTTTGAGTGCTGTTTTAAATTCATTATCCTGTGATCCACTCATTGAGCCTCCTTCAATTCACGATTTAATTTCCAAGCAGCAAGTCCCAAACAAAAACTGCCAAAAAGAATAAGAGCTCCTAAAGAGAGCCAAATATCATTTAATCCGCTATTATGCAAAAAGATGGCTAAAAATGATTCCAATCCCCATGACATGGGTGAAAAAAGTGCCAATTGCTGCATAAACGGAGGCATTACAAACAACGGTATCATAATCCCTCCTATGGCTGCAAAGATAATATTAAGCACGCCTCCAATAGTAACAGCCTGATCGGTGGTACGGACAAACGATGCCAGAGCAAGAGCATACGAAATAGAGGCAAAACTCAAGACGGATGAAACCACCAGTAATGCACCTATATTATCACCAATACGCAATGCATCCCCTCCAAATAAAGGAACGATAAACATTCCCACCATAAGCATGGCAATAAACTGTATTTGGTTGATAACAAAATAAGGAATCATTTTGGAAACAAGAAGATTTCCGATCGACACATTCATGACTGCAAGCCGAGCCAATGTTCCGAGACGACGTTCATTGACAAAGGTATTAGAGATGGGAATGATGATAAAAAACATCGAAAAAATAAGCCATGCGGGGACACTTTGCTGAACAGAGGTCGGACGGATATCCGTCGTATCCTTACCCTGTAAAAAGTGTTCTTCAAACCAAACTTTCTCCACCAATGCTTCTTCTTTTTCTTCTCTCGTCATCCATGGATTGAGCGAACTCATTTGATTGACCATATTGATTTTAGCTGCTGTTCCGGCCACTGCTGTTTCAAATAATATCTTTGCCACCGGAGTTGACTCAGGGGCAATCAGGAGTGTTAGCTTTGGATTTTGTGAACTGTTTTTATGAGTTGCTTCGTCAAACCCAGCACGAACGATAACCCCTAACAAAACCTCGTGTTCCATCATCAAAGCAGGAAGCTGCGTCGATTTTCCTTCGCTCCACTCAAATCCTTTGATCGCTTTGAGATGCGCTAAAAAATCACGGGATGCGCTGCTATTTTCTTCACATGCAACCATCGCTTTAAAATGTACTTCAGAATTTTGAGAAAATGCATCCCTCATTGCCAAACTCATAATCAGTATAAACAATGACGGCATCACGAACAACACCATCAGTGCATGAATGTCGCGTTTTAAAAGCCAAAATTCTTTGAGTATTCCTGCTGCATATTTTCTCATTTTTGAATATTCTCTTCGAGGTACTGTTCTAAACTTTCACTCTCACGCAAAAGAGTTGCTGACAGATCATTTGCCACAACTACTCCGTCGTCAAGAATAATCAATCTATCACAAATTCTTTCAATCTCTTGCAGATAATGCGACGTATACAAAATAGTCGTGCCCCTCTCATGAGACATTTTTAACAGTGTTTCTAAAATAATCTCACGTGATTCCTGATCCACCCCAACCGTAGGCTCATCCAAATACAACAGCGGAGGGTTTCCCAATAAGCCAATAGCGAGGTTAAGACGTTTTTGCATCCCGCCGGAGTAATGAGACACACGTCTATCCAAAACCTCTTCCAATGAGGTTGCAACCATGACTTCATGAATAGAATCTGTCAGTTTTTTCCCGCCAAGACCTCGAATTAGACCAAAATACATTAGGTTCTCTCGCCCTGTCATTTCAGGATACAGCGACGTTTTTTGCGGTACATAACCAATCATTTCACGAGCAAGCGTCATATTATCAAAAAGTTCGATACCACTGATTTGTATTGAACCTTCATCAGGACGTATAAGACCGCACAGTATTCCCATCAGTGTTGTTTTTCCTGCACCGTTACGCCCTATCAAGCCAGTAATTGAACCTCGTGGAACGGAAAATGAAATCCCATTTAAAGCTGCTTTTTCACCAAAATATTTGGTAACGGTACGAACAACAATCACTATTTTTTATTTTGATTAATAAAATCGGTCAACGTACGAATGGAGACAAAAATTTCTTTGGATTGCCCCACATTATCAATCTTAATCCCATATTGATTGTCCAGATAAATCACCAATTCGATTGCATCAACAGAATCAAGACCTAACCCTTCACCAAATAATGCGGCATCGTCATCAATCTCATCCGCACTCATATCTTCAAGTCCTAATGCTTCGATTAATTGTTCTTTTACTGTTGTATATTCAACCATAATTACTTCCTAATGTTTATTAATCTTATTTTATCCAATTTTAGCTCGCCAAAAGCTATAATCTCGAAAAACTAAAGGTTAAAGATGATTAAACAACGAGGTAATGGCGCTGGTCTTTTTATCGTCTATCTTTTTTTTCGCCTTTTAGGTTATAAAGGATTACGCTTTATCCTCTTTTTTGTCGTCTTCTATTTTTCTATCACAACCCCATCCCTTAAACGACATTTACGTGAATATTATCTTTTGTGTACCGGTAAATTCAATTACCTTATTTATTATCGGCATCTCTTTATGTTTGCTCTTGTCTTTGCCGATCGCTTTTTAAGTAAACAATTTACAAATCGTTATCACATAAGTGCTCAAAATGAAAAACCGTATCTTACGGATGCCAACAAAGGAGTATTATTTCTTTTTTCCCATGTGGGAGATTGGAGTACCTGCGGACTTCTCCCATCGGAGAGAAATGTCCCCATTAATATTGTTATGCAAGAGGTAATCAAAGAAAGTATTCAAGGTTTTGGAAAATTTATCGAAGGTGAATCTGCTAATACAATGAGAATCATTGATCTCTCAGAGGGACCTATTGCCGTTGCCATTCGTGTGGCAAAAGCGTTTCAAAACGGAGAGATTGTTGCCATGATGGCAGATCGATTTTTGACACAATCCAGCAGCGTACGCGTCACTTTTTTGGGCAGAAACATCCTTATGAATAAAAATCCATTTGAAGTTGCCTACAATCGTAAAGTTCCTCTTATTGCCCTTCTGTCGTTACGAGAATCTGACTATCACTACAACGCCTATTATTACTGGCTAACACCCTATGATCGTACACTCCCCAAAGAAGAAGCGATTGCATTTGCTGCCCAAGAGTATGCTGATATTTTAGAAAAAGTTGTGAGAGCACATCCCGATCAGTGGTTTAACCATTATGATTTTTTTGCGCCACATTCATAACATCCCAGACTCTGTTCTTTAATGCCTCAGCACTCTCTCCCTGAGCGGGAGTTATCGGCTCTAAAAATTGTATGGTAATCGTACTATTTTTTATATCTTGCCAATGAATCGCCCCTTTGGGAACTAAAAACCGTGTCCCCGAAATGATAACGGGAACGATCGCCACTCCCGATTCAATCGAAAGCGAGAATGCTCCTTTTTTAAACGGCAGCAATACCGCTTGCGTCTCACGTGAACCCTCAGGAAAGATCAATACATTACTTCCCTCTCGCAGTTTTTGCAACAGTGCATGAAGCGCATTGCTGCCCGCTCCATCAATCACCCCTAAAAGTTTTGCAATCCCTCGGATACTCCATGAAAACGCATCTTTTTTATTGGTCAAATGGTACAAATCGGTAATGTACGCTCCCATCAGAGGGTAATCGAGCCACGACTCGTGACTGGCGACATACAACGTGGTAACATTAGGATTACAATTTGAACTGCCAATGATTTCAATTTTTCCGACACCCGGTGCTCCACGGAAAAATAATCGAAACATTGCAGCAGTCACTCGCTGAAAGAAAATATGGGGTTTTGGTTTTTTCATTAGCCGATTATAGGTATATCCCACGATTGCAGGGATAAATCCCATCACGATCACACCACCAAAAAGTCCGTATCCCCAAATTGTCCTGCTCCATTGAAAAATTTGTTCTCGATGAGCAAAACTAAGCTGGAGTACCATCGCAAGACCAAAATAGAGATACCAACCCGCAAAAGAGTACAAAGCCCAAAATACGGTATCACTGTTCATCACTAAATAAAGATGAATAAGACTGTTAAACGCCAATACACCGATCCAAAACCAATGAGAAACAATCACGTCATGATATTCTTGCTCGCTAAGAGAGCGTTTTTTAAACTTTTCTACCCACGCTATAAGCGGATACCGTTTTGTGACAACAGAAGCTATAAAATAGGTCAAAAAAAGGAGAGAAAGAATCAAAGGGTAAAGCTTAAGAGCGGTAAAACTTCCTGAAAAATAAGCCCCGATTCCAAGTACAGCCGCAATAACAGGGGAGACGAAATTTTTAAGCGGTTGATGAGTAATCCACGATAACGCGACCAATGCAGTGCCCGCTCCTGCCAGTAAAAGTCCGGCAATCGATACCCCAAAATAATGATATACGATCAACACGAAGGGGATGTACCCCAGAGTAAAAATCATGCTTTATTAATGTTTCGTTCCAATTGCCCTACTATGTCACCCACCGTTGCTATCGATGAGCCCATTTCGCGTTCAAAATGAAACCCGTATTCTTTTTCTAAGGCACAGATAAGATCAAACATATCCAAGCTGTCCAGCCCTAAATCCTCTACAAGTGATTTATCCATTGAAATCTCTGAAGGCTCTTTTTCAAACTGCTCTACAATAATTTCTTGAACTTTTTCAAATACTTCACTGCTCATACAGTCTCCCTTTTAAATTTTTTTGATGATGATCGAGGTATTGATTCCCCCGAATGCAAAATTATTATTCATAACGGCCTTGACCTTTGTTTCTCGATGAGAACGGATGTAATCCAAAGGGGCACACGCCGGATCAATGGTCTCTAAATTTTTATTGGCAGGTAAAAACGATTCATTAAGTGCCATCAGTGAGACGATACTCTCAAACGCTCCGCCACCGCCAAACATATGACCCGTATAGCCTTTGATACTGCTAATAGGAGTATTATGCCCGAAAACATGATGGACTGCAATCGATTCGAAAATATCTCCTTTAGGTGTAGCGGTTGCGTGCGCATTGATGTAACCGATATCTTCAGGATTGAGCTTGGCATCGGCGAGCGCATCACGCATCACCTGCTCCATACCGCGTTCTGAGGGTAATGTGATATGACTACCGTCACATCCCGTAGCATATCCTACGATTTCTCCCAAAATCACTGCTCCACGCGCCTTGGCATACTCATACTCTTCGAGTACCAATGCCCCAGAGCCCTCTGAAACAATAAGTCCTGAGCGTGAAATATCAAACGGGCGTGATGCAGCTTGGGCGTTATCATTGAACCCGATAGCGGTTGCCCCCATACTGTCAAAAATCCCTGCTTCGACGTAGTGCAATCCTTCACCGCCACCCACAAGCATTACATCACTCATGCCGTATTTAATCGATTCATATCCGGCACCAATAGCCTGAGAAGAAGCGGTACATGCCGAACTTGTTGGAATATTACGTCCGATGACGCCGAACATTACTGCTAAATTTGCCGCTACCGTATGGCTCATAAAACGTAAAAAAGCCGTCGCATTTTGACGTCCAAATCCACTATTATGCGAAACATCTTCAGCGTATTCAAACAATGTTTCCAAGCCACCCATCGCTGACCCAAACGAGATACCTGTTTTATGCGCACTAATCTGTGCTACGTCCAATCCACTTTGGGCAACCGCTCGTTTGAGAGAAAGGGCACACATCATCGCTACACGATCCATAGTACGACGATAAGCTCGTGGAATTTCACTAAAATCACTTACAGGAACAACACCTGCAATCCGAGCATCAAGCCCGTTAACACCGCTCCATTCATTCATAAAACGGATACCGCTTTTCATTTGCTCCAATGAAGAGCGCAAATCTGCCATATTGTCGCCGATTGGAGAATAAAAACCTGTCCCAGTAATCACAACTCTTCTCATTATCGTACCATCCCGCCCGAAATATTGACCACTTCTGCCGTCATATATGATGCCTTGTCCGCAAGAAAGAAAATCACTTCTGCTACTTCCTCTGGGTTTCCGAATCTCTTCATGGGAATCATTTTTTCAAAATCTTTTTCATTGAATCCGGCTGTCATCTCCGAGTGAATAAATCCGGGAACAACACAGTTAGCACGGATTTTATAGCGCGCCACTTCAAGGGCAAGAGATTTTGTCATCGCAATCATCCCCCCTTTTGAAGCAGCATAGTTAGCTTGACCGATATTCCCAACCACACCGGCAACGGAAGCGACGTTAACAATAGCCCCCGATTTTTGCTTTTGCATTGCAGGAAGCAGTGCTTTGGTCACATAATACGTTCCCGTAAGATTGGTTTGAATCACATCATCCCAATCCGAATCTTCCATCCAAAAGAAAAGTTTATCTTTCGTTTTACCGGCATTATTAACCAATACATCGACCGATATTCCCTCCAAAGCAGCACGAACACTCTCCCCTGAAGCAATATCAAACCCGACACTTTGCGCATTACCCAACTCTGTAACCAACGCATCGGCTTTTTCTTTATTGCTGTTGTAATGAATGTAGACAAAATAACCATTGGCTGAAAACATCCGCACAGTGGCTTCACCGATTGCACCTGTGCCACCGGTGATGAGAACTTTCTTCACACCAACTCTCCGCGAAGCAACATGGCTTTAAGGGTCACAATGTCCCCATCCAATCGTCGATCTTCAATCAAAGGAGCTGATATAGCTCGGATTTTGGCATACAAGCTTTGTGCGAACGGAGAAAACTTCTCAACGCCTCGAATATCCATCGCTTGCGCTATTCCCAACATAGCAATGGCAAGCATTGATGCAAATTCATCAATCCCCCCTTTAAGTCCCAACGCGCCCGTGGTTCCCATACTTACCTTGTCCTGATTCATCGACTCTGTAGAGCGTGAAAATGCACTTGATGGCAACATTCGCATCATAACATCGGCACTGAGTGAACTCAAAGTGATTTGCATCGCTTTAAACCCATGGTGATAATGTTCTTTAGAGAGTTTAAGATTTTCACCCAATCCACGGTTAAACTTATCGTCCACCAAAACGGCAAACTGTTTGTCCAATAAATCCGCCATATTTGCCAAACAAATTTTCAATGTGTCCGCTGAATGCGCCATGTATCCACCGTAAAAATTACAGCCGGTATAGATGATTTGTTCATCACAGTTAATCAACGGGTTGTCGCTTACCGAATTAATCTCTGTCTCAACCCATTTTTTTGCCAACGCAAGATTGTCCCACGCAACACCCAAAATCTGAGGAATACAACGGATGGAATAACGGTCTTGGATATTATGGTGTTCCGCGTCAAAAAAGCTCTGATAACGGGTCAAGCGGGTATGTACCAGTGTTGCACCGGTAAGCTTTTCTCTCAAATTCGAAGCACATTTGATTTGCCCCTCGAACGGTTTAACCTGATGAACGAACGGTTCCAATGCAGTAGTATCCGCTTCCATCGCTTCAAATAATCCCGCAGAAAAACTCTCTAATCCCAAAAGAAGTCGCTCGAAGTTTTCAATTTGAACCACTAAAATTCCTGCCATGACCGACGTACCGTTCATAATTGCCAGCGCTTCTTTAGGCTTGAATACATACGGCTCAATCCCGCATTCTTGCAATACCTCAGCAGTCGATCTAAGCTGGGAGCGATAAATCACTTCTCGCTCTCCGGCAAGAGCTGCCGCGATATACGAAAGCGGTGTCAAATCCCCCGATGCCCCAACAGAACCTTTGGAAGGAATAGCCGGTAAAATGCCCAATTCGAGAAATTTCAACATGGCTTCCAAAAGTTCTACGCTCACCCCTGAAAAGCCTTTGGAAATACTAATCAAACGAACCAAAACAATGTTGAAAATCTCTTTTTCAGAAAGAATCTCTCCCACGCCGCATCCATGAAAACGGTACAAATTCACTTGCAATGTTTTGGCATCTTCCAAAACTAAATAGTTTTTCCCCGAATCGCCATACCCTGTGGTTACACCATAAATCGGATTGCCGTCGCTAATTTCTTTCATCAGCAATGCTTCCGCCGCACGAATTCTATCTCTAAAAAGAACACTGCTATCAAGCAACACCGACGAAGCGTTTGCTACATTTTCAAAAGGGATAAATTGATCATTGATTGTTACTGTCATGCGAGTCGTGTCTCCATTGTGTTTGTGTTCATTTTAGTATTCCTTTGAGTAAAAATAGTCGTAAAATAACGAGTTTGGCGTGTAAAAATATCATATGAAGATTGTCTTTTAGTTTATCGAAATGGGTCACACGGGTCTCATCATAAAGTGTTTTTACTGTCACTTCCATCACTTTGCCGCCTGACCATAAGAATTTTACCAAGTTTTCGATTTCAAACTCATAGCGTACTGTCGAAGAAGGATAGCTCAAAAATTCTACCGGATAAAGGCGAAATCCCGTCTGGGTATCACTCACCCATACTCCGCTCTCAACCCAAACCCAAAAATTCCCGATCTGTCGTCCGATAACTGAAGATTTCGGAGGGTTGCACGTCTCAAAATCACGTACCCCGATAATCATTGTATTTTCACGGCATGCATCTTCAAAAAGCTCCAAAAATTTGGGAATATCCTGCGCAAAATGTTGTCCGTCTCCATCCATCGTCAAACAATGGCTGAATCCCATCTCTTTGGCTTTCAAGGCACCGGTACGAAGCGCAACCCCTTTCCCTTGATTTTGATTATGGCACACAACCGTTACATTTTTATTCCCGTCTATCAATGTTTCAACAGCGATATCCGAACCGTCATCCACAACAATAATAGGAACATTATAGGCTAAAACCTCTCTCACGACACGTGCAATGGTTTGAGGATTATTGTAAACGGGGATAAGAAGACAGAGACTATAAGATTTCAAGATTTATCTCACTGGCAATGCGCGTATCCCGTACAAATCGAATCCTGACACCCGCCGGGCGTTGCTCTATCGAGACCACCACCTCATCATTGGGCAGTAACGGCTCCATAAACTTTGACCTAGTAATCCCTACAACCTCAAAGCCAAAGATCTCCGCTGCAATATCAACATGCAAAAAAGCAGGAAGAAGAGGATTCCCCTCGAAATGGGCTTTAAAAATCGGATGATTTTCATCGGCTAAAACGATGACAACGCTGCTAATATCTTTTGATTGTATTGTATAAAGTTGCTGCGTAAATATATTCATAATTTTAAACATAACCCTGCATTATTCTAATTAAATGGAATTATACAAAAGGTTCCAAAAATATTAGGTAAAAGGCTTGAATATCCTTCTTTTTCTGTTTATGTTTAAGATGATTCCAGAGTTGGGTATTTACGAGAAGCTATAAATAAGATGTTTTATAATTTTTCTATCCTTATAGGATAGAAATTTTCATTACGCTGAGTATTAAAACCTATTTTTTCGTACCTCATTAAGCATATCCTGTGACATTATTTCAACTTCTTTAGCCGTCGTATCAATCGTTTCCGCAACATTAGCGTTATATTGCGTAGCTTTATCAATTTGGGTAATTGCAATATTGACTTGAGTAATTCCTGATGCTTGTTCGCTGATAGACGAGCCTATGTCCATAATACTTTGAGTGAGCAAGCCGACACTTGCATTGATCTCAGCCAAGCTTTTTTGTGTTCTTTCCGCAAGCTTCCGTACTTCATCAGCAACCACGGCAAAACCGCGGCCATGTTCACCAGCACGAGCAGCTTCAATAGCAGCATTGAGGGCCAAGAGATTGGTTTGATCAGCGATATCGCTGATAATGCCGATAACAGCCTTGATCTGACTGGACTGTTCTCCTACTCTTTGAGTTTGCTCTGAGGTATCGTTGATTGCAGCGGTAATATGTTCCATTGCAGCTGCAGTCTCTTCGATGCTTGCCACTTGCTGCATCGATGCACTGCTTAAGTGCTCCATCCCTTGCTTAAGCGTATTTGTTCTCTCCAGTAAGGATTGAGCATTCGTCTGGGAAGATCCAAGCATCGTGATAATGGAATGACGCAACGTGTTAATATCATGTATGAGAATTTCAAATACTCCCCCTTTCTCGATATTGCTAAGAGCAAGTTCTTTCGTATAATCATGTGAAGCATACTGTTCCAAAATAACATTCATAGCAACAAAGTGTTCTTTGGTTGCACGGATCATAGCATTCACACCATTTTTAAACTCTTCGAGGGAAGGATTAGTCGTAGTCGCTTCAATGTACTCCGAATACCATCCATGCTGTACTCGCGATATTGTGTGTTTTGCTTCTGCAACCAATCGATTATCAGCAGATACTTCAGCCTCGATTTTTATAATATTTTCATTAATTACTTTTGCCATTTGACCAAATTCATCATTTGATTCGAGATTAATTCTTTCAGTTTTAGACGTTTCTCTATTTAAAAAATGGAAAAACGTAATAAGCCCATTTTGAATACTAGAGACAGACTTTGTGATCTCATTTATAATAAGAAATCCAATATAAAGGCTTAAAATCAATGCGATCATAGCAGTAATAATAATTTCCATATTACCCGTCGAAGCTATTTCAGCATTAGTTTCAGAAGAGATTTTTGATTTAGCATTAAGATCATCAATAATAATGATTATCTTGTCACCAACAGCTTTTCCTGCAGGAGCAAATACATTTTTTAGGTGACTGTCGATTTGTTCTGCACTTGCACCTGAATCAGAAAGATGAATAAAAGTTTCATACGCTTCTTTATAATTCGCTATTAATTTTTTCAAATCATCATGATTATTTTTATCTTTAGAATCTACGTATATATTTTCACGTTTTTGATTAAAATTTTGAAAGTTTTCTGTAAAAAAAACATTGGCTTTAGCTTTATAATCAGAGAAGGACATACTTCCAAGCTTCATTTGATAATAACTGATTCTAACATCTTTGAAATCAGAAAGAAATTTGCTAACCGTTGAAATACCTACTGAATTTTTTTTATACAGAGATGCATCGGCATCAGCAATCGAATTTGCCGTTTTAACACCAATAGCGCCAATTAATAATAGCCCCGCGAGCATAATGCCTAAAAGCATTAAAAGTTTTGATCTTACATTCATGTTACTTAACATACTTATTCCCTAAAGTTCAATATTGAAATAGCAAAGCCTAAAATAACTAATGCCGATTATACAATATACAGTAAAGTTATTTAAAAGCCGCAAGCAATTGCCTTTTCTTACGACGATTTGAAGACACTAAACTACCTTTAAAGCCATACAAACTTTATTACGTCCAGATCCTTTTGCTCTATAAAGTTCTGCATCTGTTTCTGAATACAATGTTTCCAGTGAACCTAAGCCGCCGCATATCGAGATTCCTATCGATACCGTGACATAGTTTGAAGCACTGTTTTGCTCATGTTCTATATGTAAATCCTCAATAGCGATACGAAGTTCTTCAGTTTGTTGATAAACATCATCAATCGAATCTACGGCACAAATAATACCAAATTCTTCTCCGCCTAAACGAAAGCAAAAATCGCTTGCACGATTAAAATATTTTTGAATTGTACTTGCTACTGACACTAAAACTTCATCTCCATTTTGATGCCCATACGTATCATTGTACAGTTTGAAAAAATCAACATCAATCATTATGAATGCGATTTGTGACTTGTTGCGTTTTGCACGATTGATCTCTCTTGGCATAATTTTATTAAAATAGCCTCGATTGAACAACTGCGTCATAGCATCCGTAATCGCTAAATGTTCCAATGCAGTTTTGTACTTCTCTTCATAAGTGATATCTGTAAATGTCACGACAAATCTATAATTTTCAAACGCTGACGCTCTCACTAAAAAAACATGCTCTTCATTTGTGCGTGGATTTTGTATTTTTACCTTTGCATTTGCATGGCGTGATGATGCTACTTGCGTTACCCATGTCGGTTCATTATGAATATAACCGTCTTCTTCAAGAAAGAACTCACAAATACACTTATGCTCACTTATAAAAGTTATAAAATCTTTATACCCAAAGAAATTAAGCATTTTAGAATTTGCCATAACAAGCTTAGTCCCATCTGTCAAAACAACAAAATCCTCTTGTGTATTGATAAGCTGCTGAATATAGCTTTGATCTTCAACAATACCAAAATTATAAGCATGTCCTTCATATTCCAGATAATGAGAGTTAATTAAAACGGGGTATAAACTCCAATCTTTAGCTTTATGAATGCTATGGATCTGGACTACTTTTTTGTGAGCAAATTCTTGCCAATAGGCATCATCCAGTACCGATACGTCAAAATGGATATCAATATCACTAATACTCATATTGAGCAGTTCTTCTCTTGTGTATTGATATTTTTTAATAACTGCATCATTAACATAAACCAAACGATTATTACGATCCGCTACAAAAATTAGATTGCTGATATGACTGATCATGTAATTGATAAATTGGCTCCCGCCTAAATTAGAAGAACTTACGATTTGATCAATTTCTATTTTTGGAAATGATAATGTATCTGTATTCATTTTTTTACCACGCCATCTTGATTTGTTTTTATTTGAATATTATACATGTTTGCTATTTCATTTTAATATGTAATGTAAAACACATTTTAGAGAATAGGAGTCAGGTATTAAATTTTTACTTGATTGTTGAATGGTGGATGTGATAGTTTTCTTTTTATAGCGAGGAAAATCATTTGAAGTTGTGGTGGAGGCGTCCTCTATCAAACATACCACATTTTAAGTGCTTAATAAGACCTATTAATTAAATAAGTACATTATTAAGTACATTAATATCATTTTCATAGATTATTGATCTCATATTCCAATGCTTCTAACGTCTCAAAAATCTCTTCAAAAGAGAGATGTTTTTCGAAAATCATGTTCTGCATAGCTGTATAGTCTTTGCGAAGTTCGGCATAACGAAATTCCGGTGGGAGCAATTTGAGTGTTCCAACTTTTGCCTCTTCATAATTTGCCCATGCTGAGGGATAAAAACGCTGTTTAAATTGTACAACCGCTTCGAGTAAATCCAAACGTGCAAATGCTTTCTCTTTCACACCGCTTCTTGCCATCATCGCTAGATCATAGTAATGTCTTGCATGTCTAGATGGTAAGGGTTTGTCTGCCGTTCGGTTGGCTTCTTGGTGTAAAATAGTTGCTTTTTCCCAAAATGTCCGTTCCGCTAAAATTGTATCGACACGGCAAGCAGGTTGTTCAAAAACTTCAGAGAATTTTTGTGCGGCAAATGAACTGATTTCAAAAACATCCGAAGGAGTCCATGATGCCAATGGTCCGATTTCTAGCAAAATTTGAGGACGTAGATAGATGTCTTTAAATGCCGACGGATATGTAATATTAATAGAGTGCGGATCGTCTACATCGATAGTACAGGCACATATTGGAGCTAACAATTGTGAGATAGAAGGAAGTAACTCTTCACGGATGTAAATATGTGCCGTTTCATTCGTATTGTCGTTAAACTCATTTTGCTTATTTTTTGATCGCTCTTTATAGGGATCATCTGAGATCACTTCCCGCCAGTCTAGGATGAGATCGATATCTTCGGAAAATCTACCGATCAGATCGTACACCTTCGAAAGACTCGTACCCCCTTTGAACTTTAAAAGTTTACCGAGGTGTGCATCGGCAAAAATCTTATCCAAAGTCCAAACCACCCAAAAATCTTTTTCGACGATTGCTTCGGTTGTGTGCATCATCCGGGCGGTTTCACGAAATAGCTCATTACGTCTTTGCGTTGGTAACAAGGCAATCTTATTCATACATTGTCCTTCTGACAGATAACTTTAATACTCTCATAAATCCACACCGTTGAACTTTGCGTATCTTTGAGAATCTTCTCGTATTTTTTAGGGTCAATCTGCTCACGAATCTTTTTGATGACGTTATCCGTTATATGCTCTTTCCCTAGAGCATTAAGAGCTTGAACGATCAATGAACTTTCACTATATTTGAAACCAATATTCTTGAGTTGGGATTTTTTAAACTTTAGGATTGTCCCCATAATATCGTAGCTTTTACTTGCTCCATCACTGAGATAAATATACGTTCCCGGCACCTGAGTCGAGAGACCGAAATAATTTAGCGCACTATCACCGGAAATCTCTATACGCCAGTTAAACTTACGGGCATAGGCTCGTGCGACTTGATCGATATCGGGGCTAAGTTCTTTGCCTAAAAAATTACTGTATTTCGGATAGTCATACATACCATGAGCGATCCGGCGGATTTTTCCCTGAGCACTTAGATCAGAGAGGAGATTATCAGCTTGTTGGCGAGTAAATTTTTGCATCAAATCTCTTGATGAAAAGCTCCACCCCCTACCATGTCCAGCTATAAAGAAAAATCCATTTTCAACGATATTTTTCATAGGTTATCCCAAAAATTATTTCTAGAAAAAACTATACGCTTTTCTAGATAAATAAAAGCTTTTCCTTCGATTAAATTTTTCTATGTTTTGCTTTTAAGTGAAGACTGAATACCTGACCCCTATTTTCAAGACTAAAACAAATGAAATTTACATCGGAAGTGGGACTTCAGTCCCGCACTATGGCGAGGCTAAAGCCTCACTTCCAAATAGATTTACATAAACAAGTAAATATATTAGGCTTTTTAGACTCTTTTTTCCTTAAGTAAGTGGCATTCTAGCCTCTCTCCTTTTACCTGAAGTCTGAATACCTGTCTTCTTTCATTTCTAAAACTCTATATCATTATACGTAACATGAAAGTTTTCTTTTAAATACCATTCTTCCCATAATAATTGATAATAATTTATAGATTCTTTTTTAAGATTCTTCAATATATTATACTTTTTAATTATATGTAAAAAGTTGGATTTATTTTTACTAATCGAATAAAAGAAAATCATATAAAGTTCGGAATCTGACAATTGAGCGATAAAGATATTTAAATATATGTCTTGATTTTCAATATTTGAATTATCTATAAATTCCAAAATATTAGTCATAATACGGAAATATGTTTCAAAGTCAACGGATAGTTTTAATAAAAATTCGTTATATCGTTTATCATAAGTCTCATGATCATTCATGTAAACTACCTTACCACTTTCAAGTTGAAGATAGCTATTTACAAGATTCTTTTCTACTAATGTAATATATTTCCTTCCTTTATGTGCAGATGACTCATAACCTTCTATATTTGCATTAAACAATTTAATAAGATTAAAATATGTCTGTTCAAATGTTTGTACATCTAAAACTTTTTTTTGTGCAATTAATACATCAGTAGACCTACTTAATTCACTTCTTGATAATTGAAGTTCTGTTGCTGACAAATCCAAAGCTTTTTCATTTTGTTTAAGTGTATACAAAAGTGCGATTAATCCTAAAAAAGCAAATATTGGATTTAGGACTCCACCACTATAATCTCCAAATTCTCCCCATTTGGAAGTATTCTTGTCTAAATTCAATTGATAAGGTAATACATCATGATAGTGAAATTCCCAAACATACAAAGAAAAGACTATTAATATAGCCAATACAGCAAAACTAATAATGCCAATAAAAAATTTGTTCAATATAATCCTTTGAGCTATTTTCAGAATAAGTGAATAGTAGTTAACTATTTACTTTAATTGGCGACTTGTTTCTCTACTCCACTCATTCTGATTAAAAATTCCCATAATAACTATATCGTCACCGTCGATGAGATAAGGGATTGTGTAACCTTTGTAGATGAGTTCGCGTCCACCCTCTTCGGTAGTTCTTCCTTTTCGGGGATGATCTACCAAGCTGTCCAAATGATCCATAAGAGCATAGTAGAATCGTTCAGCATTTTTCGGATTCGACTCACCTATAAATTTTACGATCTGTTTGATTTCACTTTTAAAGCGATTAGATTTTTTAACTTGCAATAGAATTTATCTCTCGCAAATATTCTTCTATCTCTTCCATCCCCTCATGCAATGGAGTTACTTCCATAACTCCGCTTTTGTACTCTTCGATACGGCTTTTAACCTCATCGGCATACCATGGGCGTGACGGTTCAATCTTTACTGCTTCTTTAGGAAATGTATTTAAAAACGTCATTACTTTATCAGCAATACTATCATTAACGGTGATTGTTATTGTCATAACGTCCCCTTTTGTATTGTGTATTATCAGAAAATTATATCATGGATTGGATGTGAAAGTTATGGTGGAGGCGTCCGGGATTGAACCGGAGTCCTAAACCAAGATTGTAAAGGCGTCTACATGCTTAGTTTCGTTGTTTGTGTTTCAAACGCCTTCACACAACGAGCAAAGTTACGGCATTCAATTCTCTAAATTCATTCAAG
>JAUYRN010000032.1 GCA_030696775.1 Sulfuricurvum sp. | reverse complement strand
TATTGTTTTTGACATTATTAGAAATGTCGGTTTCAAGCATTCGCCTGACCGTCACTTCTGCTTAGTTTTCAATGATCTCAAACTCAAATCTAGTTGGCTTTTAATGGCTTCCCAGTGTTTGTGGACGGGAATTATAGGGGATTTAGAAGTAAATGTCAAGAGTAAATGAAAAGAATTAGCTCTTACTTGAAAAATAGTAGGTTTTTCTTTAATATCCAACTGAAACATAGCCAGTTTCAGGATGAATTGTAATAATAGCATTCCCATCAGGATGAGTCAAAGTCATGATACAAGGTGTAGATAATAGAAAATTGTATGGACCAACTGTATTATTTCCAATTCCATTATAAGGTCTTCCTAAATTATCAAAAGCAATAACACCCAAGCTATTTGTATATAATGAAGAATCAGCTACATCACATGATACGTTAATACTAGTAATTCCAAACTGCTTCGATAGTATCATATTTTTATTTTCACGTGATGCTAAATAATAAAGTGGTTTTTTTGTCAAAGGATCAATTGCTGGCTCATCACAAAAAGTTACATTGCAATTAACATTGCGATCTTGATTTTTATCTGAATAAACTGCATAGTATAGAGTATTACTATTTTTTCGAAAACGAATTTGCCATCTCTTCATATAATATGCTGCATCATTAGCATCAAATTTATCATCCACCATAGCCAAATGCTGTGTATAACGAATATGACCAGCAACTTGTTCCGCTGCTTCTTGTAATGGATGACGATTGAAGTTTGGCATCGCTAGGACAGCCAATATACCTATTACTATAATAACAAAAACAAGTTCTAGCATCGTAAAGGCAAAGCGTTTCATATTAATTCACCAATAAACCATAATTATATTAGTGATGATTATAACAAAAGTATTTATAAAAAGAGGGAAAGAGAAAAGAGAATGGGTTCCCGCGACGCGGGAATGACGAAAATGGTAAAATTAAATTTCGTCTGCCATTTCGACGTTGTACAGAATATCGTCTGTTGGGTGACGATACATAGGCATTCCAAGACGTTTTTCATCTAAGATATGACCGATGAAACCGATAGAGCGACCTACTACGAAGAATGCGTTTAGAGCACCAGCTTCGATGAAGCCGTCAATGTCAGATTCAGAGTAACCAAGTGCGCGCCACATATCAACCATCAAGATACCGATAGTACCGTCAACGTTCAAGATAAGGTTGTCTTTTTTAGACGTTGTCAATTTTTCTACTTCAAGAGCGAAATCAAGCAATGGAGTTGCCGGAAAGTGCTCTGCAGCGTATTTTTTCAATCCCGATACACGAAGATCTGGATTACGAACTGATTTGATACGATGACCGATACCAGAAATCGTTTTTCCTTCTTTTTTCATGTAATCAATAAACTCAGCCGGAGTCATACCACGATCATTTGCATATTTAAAATAACGTGCCGCATCATCGATCGCACCGCCAAAACGTGGTCCGATAGTCAAAAGTCCTGTTACGAGTGAACTGATAACGTCTTTTCCTGCACGAGCAGTGACTTTTGCATTATGCGCACCTGAAACAGCAGGGCCGTGATCGGCTACAGTCTTGATAACGGTTTCAAGATAATCTGTTGCCCATTTCGGATAACGTTTTTTGAACCAAAGAAGAGAGATAACATCACCGATTCCAAATCCGGTTTCCGGAGTTGCAACAGAGCTGATTGGGTAACCAGCGTAGGTTGCTTCATCACCACGATCATCAGAAATAGTACAAATGAACTCTTTTTTACGACGTACTTTTGGAACCGTTTTCAATTCAGGCTCAATGATTTCTGTGACGATACCTTCATTACGAAGTTTTGTGTAAACATCTGCAATTGTTTTTGGTAGGTCATTGAAGCTTGCAGGAACAAACATTCCGGCTTCCGCCATAGCAGTATTTTTAAATGCCGCTGTTTCTGCATCTGCATTTGCGCTAGCACCTGCGTGACCGAATTGAACACCTGAACTGAAATGTTTTGCAATCGTACCGATACACCATGCGATAATCGGTTTTTTGATCAAACCTGATTTGACCGCTTCGATTACTTTGTATTCTTCAGTACCCCCTACTTCGCCTAACAATACCATGTATTTAACCTCTGGATTGCTCTCCATACGAAGAAGATTATCGATGAATACAGATCCAACAAAACGGTCTCCACCTATCGCTACACCCTCGGCTATACCATCAGCATTGATAGCGATGATGTTTGAAAGTTCATTAAACAAACCGCCTGAACGGGTAACGAGTCCACATGAACCTGCGCGGTGAAGCTTAGAGTTGATGATGTTTTCGATTGTTCCACCGACATTAGCGATTTTAAATCCGCCCGGTGCGATACCGCCGACCGTTGCAGGTCCGATAACAACAACACCTGCATCACGCGCTGCTTGGTTCATTTTACGTGCAAGACGCTCAGGGATACCCTCAGCAGTTACCATCACGGTTTTGAATTGACCTTTGATAGTGATTGCTTCCATTGTTACATCGTACGCAGTACGAAATGAAGCAAAGTTCAATAAAACATCTGCTTTTGGAAACGCTGCAGCAGCTTCTGCCGTGTTACGGAAAACTGGAACCATAATCTCATCAGCACCATAGAAAAATTTCTCAAATTTATTACCTGAAGTTGGTGCAACGATTGCAGCAACAGAAGGTTTTACGCGATTGATAACATAGTCATAATCCAACATGCGTTGAATTGCGCTTGCGTTGTTGTTCCAAAAAATCGCTTGTGTATCTTTGGTAAATAAAGCACCCATATTTTTCTCCTTACTTCTCAAGAGCCATACGGACGATGTCAGTGACATGCGTTTCTGGCCCATAAACTTCGATATAAAGACCCAAACGGTCTGCTGCCTCTTTAATATCCTTCAAACCTTTTTCATAGTTTGGTCCGCCACGGCGTACATAGATACGTGTATTGTGTGCTTTCATACGTTCTGCATACGTTTCAAACGCTTGGATAATACCGGTAAAGGTTTTGGCAACGTCTGTAAAGTTCGCAATTGCTCCACCAATGATGAGGATTTTGTCACGACCTTTTGGATCTTTATGACGAGTCATCAAATCAAGAACAGTTTCAGCATAAAACTTGGTTTCACCCGTAGTTGGTCCACCTGAATATTCACCGTAGTTGGCAAGATCAGCAACATTTCCTGATAAATCAGCAATCGTATCGGCATAAACAACCGATGCACCGCCGCCCGCAACCATCGTCCAAATACGACCCATTGGGTTAAGGATAGTAAGTTTCAATGAAGCACCCGATTTTGAGTCTGCTTCAGCAATTGCTTTTTCTTCCGGAGATTGATCTTCCATACCAAACGCTGTTGGGAACTCAGCTCCGCACCATGCATCCGCCATCATAAATCCTGCGGTATCGTCAAGACGTGCAACGAGGTCAAGAATGTGCATATCATTTCCAACCATAACGATTGGATTAATTTCTAGGTATGCGAAGTTTTGATCACGATAAAATTTGTAGAATTGTTCTGCAAATGTAATAAAACGCTCTTTATTTTCCGTAGGAATTCCAGCAGGAACGTTTGCACGGATCAAGTGAGCGATAGAAGCATCATCCATAGTAATAGGAATAGTCACTTCATTGACTTTTTCTTCCCATCCTTCTTCTACTTCCATTCCGCCCTCAGCAGATAGATAAAGGACATCGTCTTCACCAACCGTGGTTGCTGAAATGTAATATTCTTGATCTTGAGAGTGAGGAGTAAACGGTTCAATGATAAAGTGCGTCAATGTCCCTTTTTGTCCTGAAAGAAGAATAGTCTCATTAGCGATTTTCGCATCAATCCACGTTGCAGCTTCTTCAAGAGTGACATCACCCGGTTTGTTGGTTCGAAACAAAACTAAGTCATTTTTACCCCGTTTACCAAAAAGCATGTCCGGTTTTGCAACCAATGCTTCTTGTTTCAACCATTCAAAACCATGTTCTTGTGCTTTTGCACGAAGCTCATCACCGTTAGTGACCATTACCGATTTAAAACCATAATGGAAACCGCTGAAGTATTTTTCCCAATGCTTTGAGAAAATTGCTTTACCGTCGTATTCACGAATCGCTCTTTGAGCCATTGCAACTCCTTCGAAAAATCTTTTGGCAAATTATAACCAATATGAGCTACAGAAATACTCACAGAGTTTCATTTTGAAGGTAATTATTACACTATTTGTTTACTTTTGTAACATAAGCTGTATATATAGGAATATTGATGTAACTTATTGTAACTTTTTTTCCTTTTTTATTTTTCTCTTCACTCAAAAGAGTACCTTGGCACTCTGTGATTCCATAAAAACGAAGTCTAAGCTGCATTTTTTCACTATCAGCATTTACGCAGGAAATTTGATTGTCCTTTAGTTCATGGGCTAATTCTTTTGCAATATGCATTGAATAGGAAAAGTGATCTTTAGGGTTTTTTATCCATTGATATAGCCATTGATTAAAAAATACGGCCAGAGCATTTACAACCAAAAGAGTAAAGGCACTGTAAAACAAAAGCCGATAACGTCGTCTAAAAATGGGCAACCTAACCCGATAAGTATGAAAAAAAGTTTGTGCCGCGAGCGGAAGTGCCACCATTAAGTACGGTGCAAAATCTTGAATATTCACTTTTTGACGGAACGACAATAATAATGAAATGACAAACATACTCGATGCTATCATCCATACCAAATCCCGTTCATGAGTCATGTACCGTCGGTACAGGACATAAAAAAGATACATGAAGACCACAGGAGAAAAAATAGCCGAATAAATAGCCAAAGCATCTAAAAAACGCCCTTGAGGTCTCCCACTTAGATCTATACCAAAAAAGAAAACAGCTAAGAGCAAGAGTCCTGATGAAACGCCTGCTGTAATCCATTGCTTACGGCTAAACCCAAACAATGCAATGGAAAAATAGAGAAAAATTGACGTTGCATCGAGCAACATAAAAAGAGGTAAAAGTAGCAATGACCAATTATTAAATCGCAAATATATATATACAAAAGCAAAAAGCGTCACTATTTTTAATCCTGCTATATTGACAAGCAGTGCAGAACTCGTGATTCCAGGAAGAAGAAGATAGATGAAAACAATCCAAAGCTTATCGTTTGGGCGGGACACATAGTAGCTTGAAATGAGATACAAAAGTATTGTAGATATGAGATGTATTACAATCATAGGAATACGCAACGTATAATCGTTGGAGCCAAAAATATTTAAAAAGAAGGTACTAAAACTTTTTAAAAGTGAGCTGTCACCATAAAGGATATTGGCTTCATAAAAGCTAATCGAAAGCCCTTGAATTTGTGCCACTAAAATAAGGAAATTAATCCCTAAAAAAAGTGCAAAAATCTTATGTTCTCTCATAATTTGAGAAAATTATCCAATATTTCGTGCCCATATTCACTCATAATGGACTCAGGGTGAAATTGAACGCCATAGATAGGCTTGTCTTTGATTTGCAATGCCATAATCTCATGATCATCTTCGCTGTATGCCGTTGGAATAATCTCACTGGGAAGATTTTTTTGCTCTACAATCAAAGAATGATAACGCGTTGCGATAAACATCTCCGGCAATTTATTAAAAATAGCCGTATCCCCCTCTCGAATCATACGTGATGTCTTGCCGTGCATCATCCGATTGGCTCGTACGACATTACCGCCAAACACCTGCGCAATGCTCTGATGTCCTAAACAAATGCCTAAAATAGGAATTTTATCAGCAAAATAACGTATAGCTTCGAGCGTAACACCCGCATCGTCTGGAGTTGCGGGTCCCGGAGAGATTATGAGTTTTTCAGGGTGAAGTGCTTCAATCTCCTTAACACTCATCTCATCATTTCGGATAATTTTTAAATCAGCACCCAATTCGAGACAATACTGGACGATGTTATAGGTAAAACTGTCATAATTATCAATCATTACTATCATATTTTTCTCCTACCACGCTTTAATAACATTATACAAGCTATCTCGTTCAATCGGCTCAAACCCACTGTTCTTTATTAAGGCAATGTACTCTTCGAGATTTACACCATGCGCACTTTTAGCACCTGCTGCAGAATTTATAGATTCTTTTTCGATTGTGCCGTCCAAGTCATTGGCACCAAATTCTTGAGCTACCAATGCTAAATTCACTGTAGAAGTCACCCAATAAGCTTTAAGATTGGGGACATTATCCAAAACGATACGGCTAATTGCCATCGTTTTGAGAATCTCATGTGCGGTAATAAACTCTTTAACATTCAAAAAATTATTTTCACTTTGATACACGAGAGGGATAAAGCAGTTAAATCCTCCAGTAACATCTTGTAAATCACGGATTCTCATCATGTGATCAACCCTATGAGAGCGTTCTTCAACATGGCCAAATAGCATCGTAACATTGGATTTCATCCCGCGTTCATGCCATTTACGATGAATTTCAATCCACTGCTGGGAATTTACTTTCCCCTTGCAGATGAAATCGCGTACTTTTTCATCAAAAATTTCTGCTCCGCCCCCAGGCATCGAATCAACACCGTTTGCCACCATCAAATCCAGAATTTCATCGTAGCTTTTATTGTATTCTTCCGCCAAAAAATGAACTTCTGCTGCTGTCAGTGCTTTGATATGCAACTTCGGATGCGCCTCTTTAATCTTGCGAAATACTTCGAGATACCACTCCAAGCCCGTATCAGGATTGTGGGCGGATACGATATGCACTTCCGAAATACCACGTGAGACAATATCATCCGTAATCGCCACAATCTCCTCATGACTCATCGTGTAGGGATTAGGGTTTTTACGACTGGCACTGTAGGCACAAAATTTGCACACATCTTTACACACGTTGGTTGGATTAATATGACGATTGATATTGAAAAATGTTTGTTTACCATGTAACGCACGTCGCTTTTCATCCGCTAGCTCACCAAGAGTAAAAAGGTCTAAATCGTACAAAGTAACCGCTTCGTCGAATGTCAGCCGAATATTTTGTTTTACTTTTTCGATAATAGTCATGAAAAAATCTTTTATTGTTTATTTATTCGCGCATTATAGCGAAAGAAAAACGATACAATATCTTAAAAAAGTAGCCCCAATGACTATCACAGAACAACTAGAAGATCTAATCGAATCCAATGCCAGTGATTTTGAACTCTCAAAGCTTTTTAAATCACATATTAATGATTACAAGAATTCTTTATTAACTCTCTTTGAACGTAATCAAGGAAAAGATTTTCTCGTCACGCACACCAAAGCACTTGATTCGATTATCTCTCTTATGTACAAAACACTTTTACGCCGAATGTTTGGTAATTATCTTCCTATGAGGGGAAATATCCCCATCGCCCTTATCGCCCTTGGAAGCTATGGACGTGAACAGCTTTGTGTTCATAGCGACATCGATCTCATGATTGTGTATGAAAAGAATGAAGGATACAACACGGCAGCTATTATCGAAAAGTTTCTTTATTTGGCGTGGGATTCTGGGTTAAAACTGGGACATCGTGTCCATGAAGTAAGTGATTTATTCAATGCTTCACGTGAGGACATAACCATCAAAACTGCGATGATGGAATCACGTCTCATCATTGGTTCTCCTTTTACATGGAATGCAACTCAAAATCGTCTTACTCTCATCCGTCACGATGATCCTAAAAAATTTGTTTTAGCAAAAATTAATGAAGCGGAAATACGTCGTGCTAAATATGCTTTTTCAATGCAGCCCAATATTAAAGAAGGAGTGGGCGGATTACGAGATTCACAATTACTGTATTGGATTGCCAAAACACTTTATGGCGTCACAACTCTGCGTGAACTTATCGGGACACTGTTTAGTGAAGACCATTATCGTGAATATCGTATCGCGTTGGAATTGCTCTTTCGGGTTCGAAGTGCGCTTCATCTGCTTACCAATAAGCAGCAAGACCAACTGGTTCTTGACTACATGCCAAATATCGCCAGAATGCTCGGATTTACCGATGAACGCAGACTGGTAACCAAACTGCTCGAAGCGCAATGGCGCATCAATAACTTTACCCAAATCTATGTCAAAAAAATGGCGCGGCACTATCTCACAGATATTAGTAAAACTGCAAAACTACGATCAGGAAGACTATGTAAAGGGTTTTATGCGCTTGAAGATACCCTCTATAGTTCATATAATCTCCACACCCCAAATATTGACTCTCTTCTCGAGCTATTGACCACTCTCGAAGACAAACCGTGGAAATTTGATGAAAGTGTACTCTTTCACTTTACTTATGTCACCATAAAACATCCACTTAAAGCTAAAACTCACATTCTTTTACGTAAGCTTTTCGAACGTAACAATCTTTATGTCATTTTGAAACTGTTTTATGATGCCGGTATCCTCCATCATCTTATTGGAGCCTTTAAAAAAGTACTTCATCTTCCCCAGTTTGATGGCTATCACCATTACCCTGTTGATTTGCACTCCATTAAATGTATTGAAGCGCTTGAAAATATCAAAGACCCTCATGTAGAGGCTCTATACACTCCACTTTCACTCAATGATAAGATTCTTCTAAAATCGGTCATTTTACTTCATGATACGGGTAAAGGAAGAAAACAAGATCACAGTGAAGTAGGAACAAAGCTCATCGTTCCGTTTATCAAAAGTCTTAAACTTCCTGTATCCACACATGAACGTGCAGCTTTACTCGTCCGTCACCATGTCACGATGAGCAACGTTGCCTACCGTGAAAATCTTTACAGTGAAAAAACACTTTATCAATTTATGTCCAAAATCAAAACTCCCGAAAACCTCAATCTTCTTTACATTCTCACCTATGCCGATATCAATGGAGTAGGTGCTGGAACGTATACGAGTTTTGGTGCTAATTTACTGTATGAACTTTATGAGGCATCGTTAGAAATTTCTTCTCAAAATGACCGTATCACCGATGCGATTAAACGTCAAAATAAAGAACGTCGATTACTCGCTGATAGTAATTTTGCTTTATTAAGCAAAGTTGAGCAAAAGAAAATCCTCTCTATTGAATCCAACCTTTTCTTTTTTAAGCACACTCCAGATGAGATCATAGCTCTCTCAAAAGAGGCATTTGAATGCCAGACCTTTACCTATGGACTCAATATTGATGGTGGTTTGATTATCCATATTTTCCGTCGTATTCCTCTAAATCTTGGTTATTTACTCGGAAAACTAAGCTATCTCGATGTGGCTTCAATGGATATTTTTACCCTTTTTGATGGAATCAAATATTTTAAAATCGAGTTTCTTCAACAACCGCGTGAGGGTACAATGGAACAAATTGAAATCATTGTTGAAGAAGCATTTGATATGTCCAAAAAACTTGACTTACCAAAACCTATCATTAAGCCGCAGGAAATAACTCTCGATTGTGATCATTCCATCCATTACGCTCAACTCAATCTAAATACTGCAAACCAACGCGGATTACTTGCTTATTTTGTCCAACTTTGTGATGAAGCTCAGATAAACATCGCAACTGCCAAGATTCACACGGATAAAAATAGAGTCCGTGATCACTTCTTAATCGAAAAACAAAATAGGATGTGCGATAATGCGCAGGAAATAATTGCTAAATTGACAGAGGTATAAATAATGTGCGGAATCGTAGGATACATCGGAACTAAACCCGTAAAAGAAATACTCATAGACGGACTTCGTGAACTCGAATACCGCGGTTACGATTCAGCAGGAATCGCTGTATTGCAAAATCACCAGTTCTCTCTTTTCAAAGCCGTCGGAAAACTTATTAATCTTGAAGAAAAAGCACAAAAATTTGAAAGTACCGGTTTTTCAGTCGGTATCGGACATACTCGCTGGGCTACACATGGCAAACCAACTGAACTCAATGCCCACCCGCATGTAGGCTCTAGTTCCTACGTGGTTCACAATGGAATTATTGAAAATTATCAAGAACTTAAAAGCAAACTTACAGCACAGGGAACACACTTTATTAGTCAAACTGACACGGAAGTAATCGTTCATCTCTTTGAATACCATCTCAAAACTGCCAGTAACCCTTTTGAAGCATTCAGAAAAACACTCGAAGAACTTGAAGGAGCGTATGCCATTTTGCTGGTTACTGCCTCTGTCAATGACACAATCTTTTTTGCTAAGCATGGCTCACCTATGATTGTTGGACGAAATCAAGAGAATGAAACGCTTTTTGGTTCATCTGATGCAGCACTTATCGGCAAATGCCATGAAGTCATTTACCTCGAAGATGGGCATTATGGAATTGCAACTGCAGATAAAATTTCTTTATACGATAAAAATAACAATACAGTTGATCTATGTTTTACTCCTCTAAGTGAAAACAAACTTTCTGCTCAAAAAGATGGGTATCGCTTTTTTATGGAAAAAGAGATTTATGAGCAAGGTACGGTTTTAGCCGATACGCTTATGGGGCGATTACGCGATGAAACGGTTTATTTTGAAGAACTCCCCTCTGAGCTTTTTGATGGTATTAATTCTATCAAACTGTGTGCTTGCGGTACGAGCTATCATGCTGCATTAGTTGCCACTTATCTATTAGAGCGTCACGCAAAAATTCAAACTTCTGTAGAAATTGCCAGTGAATTTCGATATCGTGAGCCTCTCCTCACTCCCGATACCCTTTTCGTTGTTATAAGCCAAAGCGGAGAAACTGCTGATACCCTTGAATCACTTAAAATGGCAAACAAAGCAGGTCTTAAAACTCTTGTTATCTGTAATGTCGATAATTCCTCTATGGTTCGCTTAGCAGATGCCAGTATCCTAACCCGTGCAGGAATCGAAAAGGGAGTTGCTTCAACTAAAGCATTCGCAACCCAAGTAAGTGTCTTATGGATGCTTAGCCTTCACCTTGCAAGCGAACGTACGACTCTTCAAAAAAATGAGATTGCTCGACAAATTAAACTTTTACGGACACTACCCTCTGTTGTGGCCGTTGACAATAATATTCATGAGCAGCTCCGTCGTCTTTCGAAACGCTATCTTCATGGACATGGTTTTTTCTTTATCGGAAGAGACGTTTTCTTTCCTCTGGCACTCGAAGGGGCACTCAAGCTCAAAGAAATTAGCTACCTTCATGCAGAAGGGTACCCAAGCGGAGAGATGAAACATGGTCCAATTGCGTTAGCTGATCCAGAACTGTTTACCATTGCTCTACTTCCGCAGCATAAACTCTACGATAAAACTAAAAGCAATGTAGAAGAGCTAAGCGCCCGAGATTCAACGATCTGCTCTATCAGTCCACTTGATTTTGACAAAGCTGATGATCATATACGTACGCATCATCACGAGGACTATATGCTTGAATTTTTTGAGATGATGGTTGTGCTACAACTTCTCTCTATGGAAATCGCAGTTCGACTAGGGAACGATGTTGATATGCCTCGTAATCTTGCTAAAAGTGTTACCGTAGAGTAGCTCTTTGTCTCCTTCATCTTATTTCAAACTTTTTTAATACATATTTAGCTAAGCTGATATTTTAAAATAAAAAAAAATTATAAGTAGGTTATTTATGAATACCAATCGAAAAATTCTTTTTATTGTTGCGCTCATGCTTATTGGCTTAGCTGTTGCCACCATCACCAATGTCGCTCTTAATTTTCGAGAGTACGGATATAGTAATGCTATTGAAAAATCAAAAATGACTGCTGAGATTGTCCGAGATGGGTTAACCGCCCATATGGTTAATGGTATTATGGATAAACGACAATTTTTTCTCTCAAACATTGCCAATATAAAAGATGTCCAATCCCTCTGGATCGTCCGTTCTGATAACGTCATTGCACAACATGGTGAAGGATTACAAAATGAGCATCCCAGAGATACGATCGATCAACAGGTATTAAAAGAAGGTAAAATAGTTAGTAAAGTTCGCGAAGATTCCCAAAATGCTATTTTACGCGTCACAATCCCTTATATCGCTTCAGCCTATGGTAGTCCAAACTGCTTAAGCTGTCATAATGCAAAAGAAGGCGATGTCCTTGGCGCCATCAGTATGGAATTTAATATCAATGATATCCGCCAAACAGGCGCGCTGACAATTGCCAAGATATTTGCTATTAATGTCCTCTTTATATTTATTGCTCTTTGGGTTACTCATTACTATTTTAAACCCTACATGAAGCTTTTTGAAAATCTTCAACAAGGAATTAAACGAGCACGTACCGGTGATTTTTCTTTCCGATTTACAACTACACTAAAAGATGGAGGGAATGAGGTAGCTGAACAAATGAATACCTTATTTGAAAAAATGGATGAGACATTTGGTGGTATAAAGCATGACTTGGGAACATTTATGTCAAGCTCCAATATTTCATGCTCCGATCCGCTCAATACTGCGGGTACAATCATCAAAGAACTCTCTGATGTCTATAAATTCAAAAAGACCATAGAATTGGATGGTAGCAAAGATGCTATATATGACCGATTTGTCTATGTTTTAAAAGAGAAGTTTCATTTCGATCATTTTGCCTTGTATGAAGTAGATAAAATAACTAAAACTCGTCGTCTTGTCTACATCACAGATCACAAAAGCTTTTGTGCCCCGATGGTTGATCATGATGCGACAGAGTGCCGTGCCTATCGTACCCATAGTGATGTTTATTCGACTGATTTTCCCAATATATGTCAAAACTGTTCGGTACATGATAAAGAATACACGTGCGTCCCTTTTAACATCAACGATGATTTAGCACTAACACTGTCGTATTCCACTAAAGAAACACAAACTATTGAACTCTTCAACCAAAAGATTCCCAGTATTAAAAATTATTTTGAAGCTGCCAAAGCAGTGATTGAGAGCCAAACACTGATGGATAAACTTCGTGATTCGTCGCTGCGCGATGGAGCAACCAAGCTGTACAATCGACGATTTATGGAAGAATTTATTGATAAAAGTGCAGAACAGGCACTACGCTCCAATGTTTCATATTCTATCCTTATGATCGATATTGATTACTTTAAAATGGTTAATGATACATATGGTCATGATTCTGGAGATATAGTCATCAAGTCTCTCGCTGAAATTTTACAATCAACTGTTCGTAAAGCTGATCTTCCTATCCGTTACGGAGGAGAAGAATTTCTTATTTTCTTGCACAATACAACAAGAGAAGGAGCTTTGGTTGTTGCCCAAAAAATTCGTACTCAGTTTGCTGCAAAAAAATATCAGTTTGGAAATGATAGCGTTGAAAAGACACTTAGCATAGGAATTTCTCACTTCCCATCGGATGCAGATTCAATCTGGAAGGTTATCAAATTTGCCGACATAGCCCTCTATGAAGCGAAACATTCAGGACGGAATCAAGTCGTAGAGTTTGAGAGTAAGATGTTCAAAAGCGGGAATAATTACTAATACGAGCTTCCTCCCATAAAACCGGAGGTAAAGTAATACTTTAACATCTCACCTTTTACTCGCTACTCTTTTTACCATCATACATTGTAGGGTATGATTCTAGAATCCATCTCCTTCAATGCAGAGAGCAGAACTCCAACTTTCGCTGGACTGACTAACTAATATATAAGATTATTTCTAGGCCTTGAAACAAAAGTGCGAAACATCAGACCTTAATAATTTTCTACTGAGCAAGGTCATTTAATACGATTAGCACAAACAGAAGAAGAAATAAGCTATTATTCTTCCAATAAGCGAGTGTGGAATTTAACACGAATATTTCCACCCTCACTCTTTCCTTCTTTCATTGCCAAACGAGCATATCGAATACATTCTTCAAGATTTTTATGCTGTTGAGGAAAAATAGCACTCCCGACACTGACCGTTATAATCAATCCTCCGGAATGAGACTTGAGCTTCTTATTCGCAAAAATTGAACGTATTTTTTCTCCTACATCTGCAACATGAATTGGATTACAATCATATAAAAAGACAACAAATTCATCCCCATCAAATCGTGCAATAAGATCACTTTCGCGTAAAGAATCAAGTAATGTTCTTCCAATAAGTCTAATTGTCTCATCCCCTACTTTATTCCCATAAACTTCATTAATAGCCTTGAAATTATCTACATTTATTACCAAAACACCGTATGGAATCGCAGTTCGTTTAGACTCTTTTATTATTGCAAAAATTCGCTCATCTAAGTAATTTCGATTGAATAGTCCACTAAGAGGATCAATACGTTCCAATGCTTTTATACCTTCAGCCATTTGGTGATATGCAATATCTTGACGTACACCTTGCATGGTCTCATCAACTATATGTTTATTATGACGAACTGGATTAAGAAGAGTTTTTTTATCACTAACAATAGAAACAACCAATGTTGACGTAGGTGTGATCGCATAAGGGAAACAAACATAGTGTTCGTTAGGAGTAATCATTTTGGGGCAAATTCCATCAGGTTGCGATGAGTCAACGATTTCACCTGTTCGTGCTGCCCTGCACCCACTTGATGCATCACACATTATTTGTTTTGTTTCATACGCAATTACACTCTCCTGAGAAAGGGTATTGTAGGTAATAATATTCACATCATTAATATCGAATTTTTCACAAAAATGAGAACCAATATGTTTATATGCCTCTTGCGTGTTTGCATCTTTTTGAATCGTTTGAGCAAAATTATTTATTTCACCAAGTCTCGCTGACCCTTCACTTAATGCAATCAGCGGATCATTTGAAGTCTCAAGGCGAATAAGTCCTGACAAATTTTCCCTCATTGTTTCAAGCAATGTTTGGAATTTTTCAATCAATCGGTTCAACGATGCTGCATCTTTGTCACTAGAAAGTTCATCAGAGATACGAGCATGATAATCCCCTTCTTCAACAGCACGCACACATTTACCCATCGCATCAAAACGATCAAAATAGATCAGTACTTTAGTATAGAGAAAATACGCCATCAATGCGAATAAAAGAACCAAAATTATTACAGTTATAATAATATTTCGATAGTTGAGCGCCTTTAAGTCATTTGTTTGCATCTCAAGTGAAATAACACCCAATGTATCGCCCACTTTAACATCATGACAGCTAAGGCAATCAATTTTTTCACCTGAAGTTGCTTTGTAGGGAATAGATATACGGACAGTTGCATCTTCTAAAATACTCCCTCTCATCTCAATTACTGCTTCACCACTGATTAAAACTGATTTATCCAGTCCATCTTGAGCATCTTGTGAAAATGGCCCTTGTCCATATTGATGGGATACTTTTTGGGAACGAACCACCCATAGCCGCTTCATCGTCTCTATCGATGATATTTGTTTTAAAAATTCATCACGCTGATTCATTGATCCTGAAATCATATGTGCCGTAAGCCCTGCTTCAACAACCTTAGCAGCAGCTAACGCTTGTGACTGGGCACTTATAGCTGAAGACTTTCGTAAATCAACAATTGTATTCCAAAAAATAACACTGAATAGAAGAAAGAGAGCAGAAAATAATAGGAGAGAAATTTTTGTCTTTAAATGCATTAAAATACCCTTCATTAAGAAGGATAGATTATAAACGTTTTCAAGTAAATTTAGAGTAAAATTTTAATGACAACCGCACCCAGTTCCACAACTTTCACCACTTGAAGCTTTCGGAGCAGGAGTGGCAGCTGTTGAACAAGCAGATACGCCCGGAGGAGTATTCGGCTGAATCGCTTGATTATCAACACCACCCTCTTCATTAATTTTTTCAATTGTTGCCCATAACTCTTCGGCAGCTTTCATATAACGTTTTGCCGTTTCAGATGTAGGAACACAATACGTAATAGGCTTCCCTTCATCACCGCCTGTACGAATCGAAGGTTCAATAGGAATTTGAGCCAAAATAGTCGTATCAAACTGCTTAGCCATCGCTTCAGACGTCCCTTTTCCAAAGATATCGTATTCAACACCCGTATCAGGAGCAATAAATCCAGACATATTTTCAATCACACCGGCAATAGGAATATGCAATTTTTTAAACATATCCAAACTTCGTCGTGAATCATCGAGTGCCACCATTTGTGGAGTTGTGACGGTAACACCTACGGTAACAGGAACACTTTGAGCCAAAGTAAGCTGAGCATCACCTGTGCCAGGAGGCATATCGATGACCAAACAATCCAAATCTGACCACACAATGTCACGTAAGAATTGCTCAATTGCTTTCATAATCATTGCACCGCGCCAAATCAGAGACTGGCCATCTTCCATCAATGAGCCCATAGACATTACTTCTACGCCATATGCTTTGATAGGAAGGACTTTATTTCCCACTACTTCAGGCTTGATCCCGTCAATACCCATCATACGAGGAATATTAGGACCATAAATATCAGCGTCCAGCAACCCTACTTTTTTACCTTGCATTGCAAGCGCTACTGCAAGATTTACCGAAGTCGTTGATTTACCAACGCCCCCCTTACCTGAGCTCACCATAATGAAATTTTTCACTTGAGGAGCAATATTTTTCCCCTTAGATGAACTTTCACGAGGCATTTTTGGCGCTTGTACATTGATTACAACGTCAGCAAAACCAGCTAGTTTTAACTCGTCAGTAGCTTCTGTGGTGATTTGGTGAGCCACTTCTGGTGCACTTGAGGTTATGTCAATAATTACACTAACATTTTTTCCCTCAATCTTAATTTCTTTAACAAATCCAAATGCTACGATGTCTTTCGTAAAACCAGGATATGTAACCTTGGATAACGCACTTTTTACAATTTCTTCTGTCATGAAAATAGTCTCCTTTTATTTTTTAACTAGCATTCGCTTTATTTTCTTCTGCCGCAATCCACGCCATTGATTCTGGATTGTCCATAATCTGCTGGGTAATTTTGTAACTGCAAAACTTTGGTCCGCACATGGAACAAAACTCTGCTTCTTTGAACACGTCCTGAGGCAACGTCTCATCATGATACTCACGAGCACGTTCAGAATCAAGCGCCAATTCAAACTGACGATTCCAATCAAACGCATAACGCGCATCACTCATTGCATCATCAACGTCACGTGCACCTTTTCGACCGCGAGCAATATCTGCTGCGTGTGCTGCGATTTTATACGCGATGATCCCATTACGAACATCCTCAGCATTTGGTAGTCCCAAATGTTCTTTAGGAGTAACGTAGCACAACATTGATGCACCGTGCCATCCGCCTACTGCCGCACCGATTGCAGAGCTAATATGATCATACCCTGCTGCGATATCGGTTACAAGCGGTCCAAGAATATAAAATGGTGCTTCATGACAATATTCACGCTGGATTTTCATGTTACGCTCAATTTGATTGAGAGGAACGTGTCCCGGTCCTTCAATCATGACTTGAACATTTTTCTCCCATGCACGTAATGTCAATTCGCCCAAAACTTTGAGTTCAGAAAGCTGTGCATCATCCGAAGCATCTGCTAAACATCCCGGACGGAGAGAATCTCCAAGTGAAAGAGAAACATCATAACGGGCACAAATGTCTAAGATCTCATCGTACGCCGTGTAAAAAGGATTCTCACGATGATAGTGCATCATCCATGCCGCCATCAAAGATCCGCCACGACTGACGATTCCCATTTTACGTTTCGCTACTTTAGGCATTGTCGAGAGTAAAAAGCCTGCATGGATAGTGAAATAACTCACACCTTGCTGTGCTTGACGCTCTAATACTTCAAGCATTTTTTCGATGCTCATATCTTCAATTTTATTATGAACATCATGTAAAATTTGATAGATAGGCACTGTTCCAATAGGAATTTTTGAATTCGCAATAACCGCACGGCGAATCTCATCCAAATCGCCACCTGTTGAAAGGTCCATAGCCGTATCGGCTTTATAATGCTGAGAAACTTGAATTTTTTCAATTTCGCCTTGCACATCGCTAGCGATTGCTGAAGAACCAATATTCGCATTGATTTTACAGCGTGCTGCAATCCCGATTGCCATTGGTTCTAAATTTTTGTGATTTATATTGGCTGGTATTATTAAACGACCACGCGCTACTTCACTGCGGACAAGCTCGGCGTCTAGCTCTTCTATCGCTGCTACATACTTCATCTCTTCAGTGACAATACCTTGCTTGGCATAATACATCTGAGTACAAACTGTATCATTCTTTCGTTCATCGACCCATTTTGTTCTCATAATTTTACTCCTTGGACTTTGCGTAAAGCTACAGTGGACTTATAAATAAGACCCCCTAAAAGGGTCGTATCAGTTTCAACTTATATTAAAAATTTCAAGAATATTTAGGGAAACATTATTTTATATGCTCTATATTTCTCAAATGAATTTAAGTAGAATTTATCACAAACAAGATAAAAAACAGCTTTTTATGTGTATACTTTCGTAACACTACCTATAAAACAGGATATAAATTGTCTGATTTGACACTTATTCTACTCGCAGCAGGTAATTCAAGCCGTTTTAAAGTCCCTGTCAAAAAACAGTGGCTTCGAATTGATCACGATCCGCTGTGGCTATATGTTACTAACCGTATCACTGATATGGAATCTTTTGCAAAAGTAATCATAGTTGCACACACTGATGAAGTATCCTTTATGCAAAGCATGTGTGAACATACAATTGTTGTCGGTGGAGATAGTCGTCAGCACTCTTTACTCAACGCAATGAAGCACGTTGAAACATCCCATGTATTAGTAAGTGATATTGCACGTTCATGTGTTAGCTCTGAACTGATACAGCGTCTTATCAATGCAAAAGAATTCGCCGATTGCATCGTTCCTGCACTGAGTATCAATGACACCATACTCTATAATAATGAGACGATAAATCGTGATCAGGTAAAACGAGTTCAAACTCCGCAGCTTTCCAAAACTTCCATTCTTATCCAAGCATTAAAAACGACTGTCGAATATACCGATGAGAGCAGTGCGATTATAGCTTCTGGAGGAACACGCCATCTTATTGAAGGAGACATTTTAGCCGATAAAATAACGCATGTCAGCGATCTCTCCACGCTTCAATGTCTAAAATCTCCTTCAAGCGCTATTTTTACCGGAAATGGTTTTGATGTTCATGGATTTGAAGAAGGCAAACCTATGGTGCTTGGTGGGGTAAAAATCGACAGTCCTTTTGGATTTTTGGCCCACAGTGATGGAGATGTTGCTATTCATGCCCTTATTGATGCACTTTTGGGTGCTGCTTGTTTAGGTGATATTGGAATGCTTTTTCCCGATACGGACAGTGCCTATAAAAATGCGGACTCTAAAGCATTACTTGAGCAGTGTGTTTTAAAATTGCATCAATTTGGATTTCTCATCTTGCATGCAGACATTACAATTATTGCCCAAACACCCAAGATTTCTCCCTACAAAGAGCAGATGCGCCATGCACTCAGTTCTTTATTACAAATACCTCGCTCACGATTAAACATTAAAGCCACTACAACAGAGCACCTCGGCTTTATCGGACGAAAAGAAGGGGTTGGTGTCCTTGCAACTGCTTCGTTATACTATTTTGATTGGAAAAACGGATGAACGTCTTAATTATCGAAAATGAGATTTATCTCGCACAAAGTATTGCTTCTAAACTCAGCGATCTCAATCACAATTGTGATATTAGCAGCTCAACAAAAGAGGCTCTTAAGGGGACTCCTTACGATGTCATTCTCCTCTCAACCAACATTAGCGGCCAAGATATTTATCCGGTTATCGAAGCGTACAAGGATGCCGTCGTTATTTTGATGGTTTCCTATGTCAGTAATGATACCGTCTCAAAACCCCTCGCAGCAGGGGCAAAAGATTATATTCTAAAACCATTTATGATTGAAGAGTTAATTCGTAAAATTCAACATTTTCAAAATCATGAACGACTTCGTCGCCAAAATCAAACGTATGAACGTTATTTAGCCCATAGCTTTACGAGTGTTAAAATTGATGAAGATTTTGATAAAACAGAACTCCCCATCATGATTTGCAGTGGTTATCAAAAATATGCCGATGCCTTTGCGTTTGGATATGCTGAACATCATCGAGGAAATCTTCAATTTATTTCCCTTAGTTCACCTAAAGCACTCCATGAAATTGCACTTTTTTCTAATACGAATGTCCTTTATATTACCGACTTTCAAAATCTCAAAAAAAGTGATCATAAAACTTTTTTTGAACTGATTGAGAAAAGGTCATGTATTATTTCCAGCACGGAGCATGTTGAAAATGTTCCTTTCCGTCTCATCGAGATTGAAAGTGAAAGTCAACTCTTTGATCAAGGTGAAATTTTACCGATTGAGGAATATGTTAAATACATCATGACCAATTTTCAAAACCGTTTTCCGGATACGGAACTTTCAAAAAAATTAGGTATTTCACGCAAAAGCTTATGGGAAAAGAGAAAGAAGTATGGCATCATCAAGAAAAAATAGAGCTCTTTATATTGACCAAGAGGCATTAAGCGCACTCACCCTTTTAAAATCAGGAATGCTCTCTCCTGTCACACAACTCATGAACGCACAGCAATGCATGGAAGTACTTCAAAGTGGACTTTTCAATGGAACAACATTTCCATTCCCACTCATTCTTTCACCCAATGGTAAGACCAATGAAACTATTTTACTCAGTACCAAAAAAGGAGAAATTCTCAATTTGGTCTGTGAGAATGCAATCGTTGGGGAGATATGTGTTGATGAAGTTTTTCCTATCAACCCCATTGAGCGCCTAAAACAAATTTATGGTACTGAAGACCTTGCTCATCCTGGTGTAAGTGCCACCTACAAACGACTAGGAAAATATGCTCTTTGCGGAGAATATTCAATTGACCTCTCCCCTATCGAAGCAATCCAATCAAAGATCACAAAAGCTCAAGAACAAATTTCGGCTAAACACACAACGGCTATTTTCATGGCAGCCAATCCTCTCCACCGTGCTCATGAGCGGCTTATTCGTCAAAGCTTGGATAGAAGTGATTTAGTCGTTATATTTTTATTCAAACCTTACGCAAGCAGTGATCTTACTTACGAACTTCGTCATGAAGTACTCGAATTTTTTATCATTAATTATCTTCCCCAAGGTCGCGTGATTGTTGTTCCACTGGAAAACAGCTATATTTTTGCAGGAAGTAATGAAGTAATTCTGGATGCTATTGTTGCTAAAAATTACGGGTGCGATCGCCTTATGATTGGTCAAAATCATGCAGGTATTGGTATGTATTATGATCGAAATGCGAATAAATCTGTTGTTGATCGTCTAGTCGGTATTAACATTGAGGTGTGTATCGCCAGTGAATACGTTTATTGTAACCTGTGTAAAACGCTCGTTAGCATACAGACCTGTCCACATGGGCACCATCACCACATTTCTTACAATTCCGAATCCATTTTGGAGCTTATGAAACAAGGACTTCTCCCCCCAGCCGTCTTGGTTCGAAAAGAGATTTCTTCCCTTATTGTCTCAACACTCCACCCAAATCGATTTAAAAATTTAGCCAAGCTTTATTATGACATTATGCCAACAAATGGACTGCTTGAAGAACATAGCGAAAAAGATTTTTATGTTGAATTGATGAATCTTTACCAAACTACTTCTCTAACATAGGAACGATTATGAAACTAAACTGGCTTTTTCTCACCCTCTTCAAAAGTGGTCATGCACCCAAAGCTCCCGGAACAGTAGGGACACTGGTCTCGCTCCCTTTTGGTGTTGCGATTTTGATGTTTTTTGGCTCACAAACACTCTTTATGATCTCTGTTCTCATTACTCTCATAGCGATTAAAGGTATAGATAAGTATGAAGCAACCTCACACGAGCATGACGATAGCCGTATTGTTATCGATGAGTTGGTAGGGATGTGGATTGCACTGGCTATTGCTCCGGGGATCGCATTTACAATGAATGATTTAACCCTCTGGAGCAATGGAATAACAATTCAAATCATTTTGAGTTTTATCTTTTTCCGCATCTACGATATTAAAAAACCTTCCCTCATCGGTCGCATCGACCGCGAAACCAAAGGGGGATTGGGAGTGATGGGAGATGACATTCTCGCCGGATTCGCCGCAGGAATCAGTGCCGCCATCGTGTGGCAACTCATTTTAAAAAGTGGATTGATCGGCTAAATAACTCACTCTCTTCCCTTCGGGGAATCCTTCTTTATCCTTTCTTGATATTTTTTTTATGCTTTCCCCTTTTTATTTTAGACTTTTTTGACCGACTTTAGGGATATGATTAAAGTTGAAATTTGTTCTGTAATGGAGTTAGAGATGATGGTTGATATGATTGTAGGCGCAACGCTTGCGGTTTCATTGCTACTGTACTTTATTTATAGCCTTGTAAAGATTGAGGAGCTGTAAATGGAAGTATTGGATATGGTATTGTTCGCGTTCACAGTAGTTGTTTTTGGATTTTTTATCGGAAACTATGTTTATAAGATTTTTGATGGAAAGAAAACATTTCTAGATCCCGTCATTTCACCGCTAGAAAATGCTTTGTTTCGTATCAGTGGAATCAATACAGAAAAATCACAGAGTTTTAAAGCATATACTCTCTCGATGATGGTATTTAATCTATTCGGTATTTTTATCCTCTTTTTTATCCTCTTTTTTCAAAGTGGATTTTGGCTCAATCCCCAAAACTTTCCGAATCTTAGCTGGCATTTGGCACTCAATACGGCGATTAGTTTTGTGACGAACACAAACTGGCAAAGTTATGGTGGTGAGAGTACGATGAGCTACTTTTCGCAAATGGTGGGGCTAAGCGTACAAAACTTCCTCTCAGCCGCAACAGGTGCTGCGATTGCCGTTGCTTTGATGCGCGGTTTAACGGGGAGAGGAATCGGAAATTTTTACGTCGATATGACGAAAACGACGTTGCGTTTGCTTTTGCCACTCTCTATCGTTTATGCGGTTTTTTTACTCTCTCAAGGGGTGATTCAAAATCTTTCCCCTTATGTGGAGGTAACAACGATTGAAGGGGTAAAACAAACCCTTGCGATGGGACCGGTGGCGAGTCAGGAAGCAATCAAAATGTTGGGAACCAACGGCGGCGGATTTTTCAACGTCAACAGTGCTCATCCGTTTGAAAACCCAAATGAGTTGACCAACTTCATCCAAATGTTTTCGATCTTTTTAATCCCTGTAGCATTGCTCTTCGCGTATGGCAAGTTTGCCGGAAATCGCAGAGAGGGGATAGCGATCTTTGGCGCCATGGCACTCTTATTTACCTTGACTTTGGGATCAACTTATTATGCCGAATCGCAAGGAAATGCAATGCTGACACAGCTTGGTGTTGAAGCGGGTCCTAGTATGGAGGGTAAAGAGGTACGATTTGCTCTGGGAGCGTCGAGTCTGTTTGCGACCGTAACAACGGCTGCATCGTGCGGTGCGGTTAATTCGATGCATGACAGTTTCTCACCTCTTGCAGGTGGTGTATTGATGCTTCAGATGATGGTCGGAGAAGTTATCTTCGGTGGTGTCGGTGCAGGGTTTTACGGGATGATGATTTATGTATTGCTTTCAATGTTTATGATCGGTTTGATGGTCGGAAAGACACCTATGTATTTGGGCAAAAAGATCGAAGCGTATGAGATTAAGGCGGTTATTATCGCGTTGCTCCTCCCCTCGGCGGCTATTTTGGGCTTTTCAGCAATCGCGGCGAATTGCGCCGATGGGTTGGCGGGTCTAAATAACGCAGGACCGCATGGATTGGGAGAAATACTCTATGCCTACACCTCGGCGGCGGCGAATAACGGAAGTGCATTTGCCGGACTTACGGCCAATACACCGTTTTACAATGTGACATTGGCCATAGCGATGTTCATCGGACGCTTCGGCGTTATTATTCCGATGATCGCGATTGCGGCTAGTATGTCGAATAAAAAAACGTATGCCCTCTCATCGGGTTCGGTAAAAAGCGACAATATGACTTTTACGATCTTTTTGGCGTTTACTGTCCTCATTTTGGGAGCGTTGACCTTTTTACCAGCATTAACGTTTACAGCGATTGCCGAGCATGTCCTCATGTTATCCGGCAAGCTGTTCTAAGGAAATAGAATGAAAAAAGCAATTGAAATTAATAACAATGAAATATTTAAAGAAGCCTTGAAAGAGTCGTTTATTCGCCTCAATCCGAAACATCAGATCAAAAATCCGGTTATCTTTGCCGTGACGCTCAGCTCAGCGTTTTGTACGGTTCTCTTTTTTACTGGACATTTTGATCCTGCGGATTTTTGGTTTAATCTACAGCTCTTATTTTGGCTGTGGTTTACCGTTCTTTTCGCCAACTTCGCCGAAGCGTTGGCAGAGGGGCGAGGAAAAGCGCAAGCATCGAGTTTACGTCAAACGCAAAGCGACTTGAAAGCTAACCGTTTGATTGGAGATAAAGCAGAATACGTTGATGCTTCTTTCTTGGTTAAGGGAGATGTGGTCATCGTCAAAGCGGGTGAGTTGATCCCAATCGATGGTGAAGTGATCGAAGGAGTCGCTAGTGTTAACGAGAGTGCGATTACCGGAGAATCTGCTCCCGTCATCCGTGAAAGCGGTGGGGATCGTAGTTCGGTTACAGGGGGTACTTCGGTACTTTCCGACTGGATTAAAATTCGTGTAACGGCGGCGAAGGGTGAGAGTTTTCTCGATAAAATGATTTTATTGGTCGAGGGGGCTAAACGTCAAAAAACACCTAATGAAATTGCTCTGAGTTTAATTCTTATCGGGTTTAGCCTGATCTTTTTGCTCGCGGTCGCTACGTTGCAACCGTTGGTAGGCTATTTTAACAGTTCCTTTTCACTCCTCGTTCTCGTAGCGTTGTTTGTCTGTCTTATCCCGACTACCATCGGCGGACTGCTCAGTGCTATCGGGATTGCGGGAATGGATCGATTGTTGCGTAAAAACGTCATTGCTACCAGTGGTAAAGCGGTCGAAACGGCGGGGGATATTTCGGTATTGTTGCTTGACAAAACAGGAACAATTACCTTCGGAAACCGTATGGCGAGTGAATTTTTTACCGTAAACGGTGTCAGTAAAAGCGAACTACTCTCGTATGCGATACTCTCCTCTCAAGCGGATGAGACCCCAGAGGGACGGAGTATTGTTACACTTGCTAGCAGTATGGATGCCAAGCCGATTACGCTTGTTGGAGAAGAGACATGGATTGCTTTTAGTGCCGATACTCGCCTAAGTGGTGTGAACATCGGAGATGTCCATATCCGAAAAGGGGCGATGGATTCGATTGCGGCATTTGTTGAACTGTACGAGGGAATGCTCGATACGCAGTGTCGAAGTATTTGTGAAAAAATCGCAAAAGAGGGGGCTACTCCCCTCGTCATAGCGGTCAATGGCAGAGTTTTGGGTGTTGTGATGCTCAAAGATATTGTCAAACCGGGGATTAAAGCCAAGTTTGCCGAGTTGCGTCTTATGGGGATCAAAACGGTGATGATTACCGGAGACAACCCTCTCACGGCAGCAGCGATTGCGGCGGAAGCGGGAGTAGATGATTTTGTAGCGGAAGCGACTCCTGAGACTAAAATTCGTTTGATTCAACAGTATCAAAAAGAGGGGCATCTCGTCGCCATGACGGGGGATGGTACTAATGACGCTCCGGCATTGGCGCAAGCCGATGTGGGATTGGCTATGAACAGCGGGACACAGTCGGCAAAAGAGGCGGCGAACATGATCGACCTCGATAGCAGCCCTACAAAACTGCTTGAAATCGTCGAAGTGGGTAAACAGCTCCTCTCGACGCGCGGAGCATTGACGACGTTTAGTATTGCCAATGACGTGGCGAAATATTTTGCGGTCATTCCGGCTTTGGCTGTGATTATTTTCCCATCGCTTGCGGTGCTCAATATTATGGATTTAGCGAGTCCGAAAAGTGCGATCCTCTCGGCGGTTATTTTTAATGCCCTTATTCTTGTGGCACTAATACCTGTTGCATTACGAGGTGCGGCATTTAAAGCCCAAAGCGAAGAGGCGGCATTGCGTCGTAATCTCGCGATTTACGGTTTAGGGGGGATTATTACCCCGTTTATCGGGATCAAACTCATCGATATGGTGATTAGCGCCCTTGGTATGGCATAAGGAGAAAAAGATGTTTAAAGAATTAGAAAAATCGGTACTCTTGTTTAGTGGCTTGACGGTCATCTGTGCTCTTGCGTATCCATTGACGATAAACGCAATCGGAGCTGGTGTGTTTGCAGACCAAGCGAAAGGTTCTTTGGTGTATGAAGGCAAAATGCCTATAGCTTCAACATTGATAGCCCAAAATTTTACCCAGCCTCAGTACTTTCACCCGCGCCCCTCAGCAGCCGGAGCGGATGGGTATGATGGTACGTCATCGAGCGGATCAAATTTAGGCTACACCAGCCAAAAACTCCACGATGCGGTTAAAGGGCGGGTTGAAGCGTATCGTGCCGAAAACAACTTGAGTGTTTCACAAAAAGTCCCTATGGATGCGGTGACAACGAGTGGAAGCGGGCTTGATCCTCACATCACTGTGACGAATGCAACGATTCAGGCTAAACGGGTAGCTTTATCACGTGGAATTGAAGAATCCAAAGTAATAGATGTCCTTCATAAAAATACTCAAAAGGCGTATTGGGGTATTATAGGGGAAGAAAAAGTAAATGTCGTAACGATAAATTTAACATTAGACAGAGAATTTGGAAAAGTTAAAATCTAAGGCCGAAAGGCTCCTCGAAGAGATACAAAAAGCCGAAGAGGGAAATTTTATCCTCTATCTCGGTGCCGCTGCTGGAGTCGGTAAAACCTACGCTATGCTCTTAAAAGGGCGTCAACTCCAACAAAGCGGTATTGATGTGGTGGTCGGGTATCTCGAAGTGCATGGGCGCGAGGAAACCGAATCATTAGTCGAGGGGTTGGAAGTTATTCCTAGCAAAAAAATCCGTTATGGCGGAGCGGAATTTGGCGAAGTGGATGTGGATGCCATCCTCAAACGTGACCCTGAAGTGGTACTCATCGACGAATTGGCGCACAGCAATACCCATGGTTCCAGCTACGAAAAACGGTATCAGGATGTCCTTGAAATTCTCTCGCACGGTATTGATGTTATTTCGACAATGAACATCCAACACATCGAGAGTCTTAATGACATCGTCTATTCACTCACGAACGTACGGGTAGTCGAAACGGTTCCCGATAGCATTTTGGAGCGGGTGGATACGTTCCGACTTATCGACACACCGCCCGACGAACTAATTGAGCGGCTCAAAAACGGTAAAATCTATCCCCAAAATCGTGTCGAATCCGCACTCAATAATTTCTTTACCGAACAAAATTTGAGCAAACTACGCGAACTCACCCTCCGTAAAGCAGCGCTCAAAGTAAGCGATGAGCTCAACGAATATTCGGTTGCCAAACGTGATGGTAGACGGGTTCAAACCAACACGGTCATGGTCTGCATCGATCATCACGAAGAGTCGATGGATGCCGTTCGCTATGCTAAACGGCTGAGTGATTCATTAAAAGCCGATTTCATAGCACTTCAAATCACTTCCGATGCTCCCGGAAACGCTCAAAAAAGTGCTCAGATACGCAAACATATCCGTCTTGCTGAACGTCTTGGAGCTACCATCATCTCAAAAATATCAGGAGACAAAACTGATGCGGTGATCGAGTCGGTCGAAGAGTATGGGATAACCGAGTTGGTGATGACACGACCTAAAAGCCGATTTTTTGGTTTATTGTTTCCTAATCTGACACAAAGTGTGATGGATCGAAAACCTAAATGTATCATTGATGTCGTTCCGTTTGAAAAAAAGCACCCCTCCTTATTTGAACAAATTAAACCCTTTGAAGAGATGAACGATAATCTTCGTTATTATCTGAACTCACTAGCAATGTTAATCGCTATCACAGGGATCTCGTTCTTAGGCAAAGATTTGCTGGGAATTGTGAACATCACACTGTTGTATCTTTTATTAACCCTTTTTACCGCCGTTCGCTATGGGGTGACGTACTCTTTTTTTACGGCACTGATTGGGGTATTGCTGTTTGATTTTTTATTTATTGAGCCGTTCTATACATTTAGTGTGAATGATCTTCGCTATACCCTTTCGTTTATCATCTTTTTGATTGTCGGCTACACTTCTGGAAAACTCTCCGATGGGATCAAAGCAAAAAATAAAGCGATTAAAAATGAAGAAACACGATTTCGACGACTGTATGAACTAAGTTCCAAATTAGGAGATTTTGAAAATGAGGAGGATGCTTCACGATTTGCCGTTGAAAAACTTCACGCTATTTTCGATTCAAAAACAATTGTCTTTATCCCTGATGAATCGGATCAACTCAAAATCGTTTCAGCGATTGTGAACAGTGAGATGTTTAGCAGTGATGAGTGTGCCGTGTACCGCCTACCTCCCAATGATTTGGCATGTACTCAGTGGGTTTACCGTAACGGTGAAAGTGCCGGAAAATTCACTAACACTCTGCCCAATGTGGAAATGACCTATTTTCCTTCCAAGGCATTTGATAAAACCGTAGCCGTTGTTGCAGTTGAGTTACCGATATTGGACGCTCCTACTTATGAGTTGTTGTCTGCTTTTATGAACACCTTTGCCGTTTCATTATGGCGTATAGGTCTGTTTCGACAAAATCAGCATATTAAATTGGTGGAAGCCTCTGAAAAATTGACATCGGTGCTGTTTAACTCCGTCTATCATGAACTCAAAACTCCATTGGCTGCGATTTTAGGATCGGTGAGTACGATCAACACTCCCGAGGTAATTATCTCCGATGTGTCCGAAAAACAGTTGTTGGAAAATATCGAAGAGAGCGCTTTAGAGATGGAGCGGATACTTAAAAATCTTTTGGATTTTGCACGACTTGAAAACGGATTGATCCATCTGAAAAAAGATTGGTGCGATGTAGAAGATATTTTTGGAAATGCCTATCAAAAAGCATTAAAACAGCATCCTCGTGAAGATGTGACCTTTAGCTTTGATGTTGATTCTTCACCGATTAAAGGGGATTTTTCATTGTTAGAGCAAGCCTTCCTCAATCTCTTTGATAATGCGTTAAAATACTCAAAAGCCGGTGAAATCAAAGTTCATGCTGTGCAACGGGGTTCTAGCCTCTTGATTACGGTTTCTAACCCTAGCGATATTGAGGGGTCTGAATTAGGCAATATATTTGATAAATTTTATCGGGCTGAAATTTCGGCTAAAATCAAAGGCTCCGGTCTTGGACTCTCAATTATAAAAGGAATCATACAAGCGCATAAGGGGACTATCAATGCAACGAAACGCTATGGTGAATTTGTATTGACGATTACCCTCCCAATCGACTCAAATGATTCACAAATGAATACAGAAGAAGGATAAAAAATGGCAAATATTTTATTGGTTGAGGATGACAGCGGAATCCAAAAAATGCTGAGTATTTCGTTGGGTGCAGCAGGATATGAACTGATAAAAGCAGACTCAATAAAATCAGGTCTTGTTGCACTTTCTCAAAATCCTATCTCATTGGTGCTTCTTGATCTAGGTCTCCCTGATGGAGACGGCAAAAAGTTCATCAAAGAAGCTAAAATGTTCAGTGATGTACCGATTATTGTTGTCAGTGCACGTGACATTGAGAGTGAAAAGATTGAAGCATTGGAGATGGGGGCAGATGATTATTTGACAAAACCTTTCAGTATTGGCGAACTGATCGCACGGATAAAAGCATTGTCACGACGTGTTGGTGAAAAAGATGAATCTTTAAGCAGTGAAATTATGATCGGAAAACTTTCCATCAATTTAGTAAACAAAACGGTTACTCTCGATTCTAAACCGATTAAACTGACGAAAAAAGAGTTTGAGTTATTGGCGTTGTTTGCTAAAAACAGGGGCAAAATTCTGACCCATACCTTTGTCCTTGAAAACGTTTGGGGGAGAGGGTACGAAAAAGAGACCCATTATCTACGTGTTTTTATGGCGCAACTTCGTAAAAAAATCGAAGAGAATCCCTCTATTCCGCAGTATATCGTCACCGAGTCGGGGATGGGGTATCGGATGAATGAACCTCTTTCGTAGGATTATTCTCCCCTTTTCTTTCTTTTTAATATTTTCTTTATTCTTTTACTAATCTTCCTGAGATTTACCTGACACGAAAAAAACTATAATTACTGCGATTTAAATTTTTTAACTTTGGAGAATTATGGAAAAATTAAAAATGTTTTTTCAAAATAGATTGTATTTAGAGGTTTTTTTAGCGGGTGCACTACTTTTAATAGCTTCTATTTTTGGCTTAATTGTTGAACTTATTATTTATGCACTTTATTTTATGATACTTTTAGAAATTGTAAGGGTTTTAATAGGTTTTATTTATGAAAATAGGGTAAAACTTAGAAGCTTGATAGATATTTTTATTATTTTAGCTCTTAGAGAATTTATTGTAAATGTTGTGAAAATAAATAAAGAGCAGTTCAATAGTATTTTTGATGTATTTGCAAGTAGCACCAATTATCATATACTTATTTTTAGTGGTGTTTTGGTATTTTTGTTTGTCCTTAGATTTTTGGCAAAAGTTACATCTCCAGATGAATACTGCAACAAAAATTCAATAAAAACTAATGAAGTATAACTCCACAATCGCTTTGTAACATGAGAGATTGTCAACTTGCTTTTTCTAAATGTTGCGCTAAAAACATTTTCATTATCGCTTGTCGAGCAACACCGAGTCGTTTGGCTTCATAATCGAGTCTCTCGATCATCCATATTGGTAAATCGAGATTCACCCGTTTTTGTTCCAAATTAGGACGACGCGACGCAGACCAATCGACAAACTCGGATATATCTTCTCCGTTATCAAATGCTTCGTCAAACTCTTTAGCTGTTTTCATAATAATCTACCTCCACGTACCGTGATCGTCTCACGGAAATAATTCGAATTACATCTGTTCTATAGGTTATGATAGCAGACCAGTGCTTCTCCTCGATTTTCCCAATACACAAAAAACGTATTTCGTCAGGGAAATTCAAAGGAGCTTCAAGCAAATTTTCATCATGCCACAGTTTTTGAGCCTCATCGAAGTCAATACCGTGCTTTTGTTTGTTTACTTCACTTTTGATGCTATCATATTCAAATTTCATACCAATAGTATACCAAATTTATCCGAATATAAATAATTTTATTAGAATTATTCTTCTTTTTTTGATCTTGATACTTTCCTGAGACGATCTGCGCTACACTTTCGGCATGAAAAAAACACTACTCATTTACATATCCTTGATCCTTTTCTTCGGGATCGCCATTGCCGGAATCCTCCATTACGGAACGCTTTTAGAGAACCACCTATTCTCTGAAGTCGTTGCCCCTGCGGCATCAATACCCTCCACGATCAGCGATACGTTTCTCAAACAGCTCCACCATCCGCTCCCCCTGTTGCTGATCCAGTTTATCGTTATCATGATCGTCACACGGCTGTTTGGTTATCTGGTCTCCTTTGTTGCCCAACCGACAGTTGTAGGTGAGATTATTGCTGGAATTATCCTCGGTCCCTCACTCATGGGAGCATTGTTTCCCGATATGTTTATCTCTCTCTTTCCCAAAGAATCACTCGGCAATCTCCATCTCATCAGTCAACTCGGGTTGATCTTTTTTATGTTTGTCGTGGGGATGGAACTCGATTTCGATAAAATCAAAAAACAATCGAGTGCTTCGGTATTTATCAGTCATGTCAGCATCATCTTCCCCTTTTTCTTGGGGGTGGCATTAGCCTATTGGCTCTATCCGATCTTCGCTCCCAAAAATATCTCCTTTATCCCTTTTGCCCTTTTTATCGGTATCGCGATGAGTATCACCGCGTTTCCCGTACTGGCTCGGATTATCAAAGAAAAAAATATCGGTGACACCCGTTACGGCTCCATGGCAATCACCTGTGCAGCCGCTGATGACATTACGGCATGGTATATTTTAGCCCTCATTATTGCCATTTCCGTTTCGGGATCACTCAGTTCCTCTTTTGTATTATTGCTCTTCATCGCCTTGTATGTCGTTATCATGTTTTACGTCATACGCCCCCTTTTCGCTAAAATAGGACACTCTCAGAATGAACGGCTCAGTATGAATGGTATGTCGTTTATCATCGTCTTACTCCTCCTCTCCTCTCTTGCAACCGAAGCGATCGGAGTACATGCCCTGTTCGGTGCATTTATGGCGGGGGCTATGATGCCCTCATCGGCAGTATCGAGACTCAAAGAACTCATTGCGCCACGTTTGGAATACGTCAGCCTTTTGGTCTTATTGCCCCTCTTTTTCGCCCTAACGGGATTACGCAGTGAAATCGGATTGCTCAATAGTGTAGATGCGTGGCTGATTTGCGGCGGAATCATCGTCCTTGCAGTGTTCGGTAAACTCTTCGGAAGTGCCCTTGCCTCTAAATACATGGGATTTAGCTGGCGAGATTCGTTTGCCCTTGGGATACTGATGAACACGCGCGGACTCATGGAATTGGTAGTCCTCAACATCGGATATGAGATGGGGATACTCTCGACAGAACTCTTTACAATGTTTGTCGTCATGGCATTGGCAACAACCATTATGACTGGACCGTTTCTAAATTTTATCACCCATGGATTCAAAGAGAACAAAGTCGTCGAAACGATGCAAAAGAGTTTGATCGATCTCCTCTCGCATGAACTGCGAACCCCTCTAACCCTCATACGCGGAGCCGCCAGTAATCTCTCCAATCCCAAATTTACCCTTGCGGATAAGGACAAAGAGGAGATGGTGCAAACCATCGTCGAGGGGTCACGCCGTATGGAAAAAGTGATCGACAACCTACTGATAAACGCACGATTTCGTGAGGGAAAAACACCGCTAAATAAAACGATGCTTCGGATAGATGATGTAGTCTCTTCAGCACTAGCCGTAGCCGAAAATGACTGGATGCGACAGGCAAAACTCTCCTTTTCCCCCGATCTTCCACCACTCAGCGCTGATATAGCCTTACTCCAGCTCGCCATCGGGAATCTGCTCGATAACGCATTCAAATACGGGGATGATGTGAGCGTTGAACTTACCTCTGCCTTTAATGACATTACCCTCACTATCTGCAATAACGGCGATATCCCGCAAGCCGATACGATAGCTACCCTCAGAAATACCCCTGGACGGCTTGATAATTCTAAGGGGAAACCGGGTTCAGGGATCGGATTACGCCTTGCGCAAAACATCATCGAAGTGCATGGTGGAACCTTGGCGATTGAGTTGGAAAATGACTATTTTTGTGTTCGTGTGAACCTACGGGGCGAATTATGAGTCACCGCATTTTAATTGTGGATGATGACCCCTCTATCCGTCGGTTATTGGCACTGACGTTAGCCTTTGCAGGATTTATGACAGAAAGCGCATCCACTGCAAAAGAGGGGCTTAAAAAAGGCTCTGATACACACTTCGATTTGATTTTACTCGATTTGGGATTACCGGATATGAGCGGAGTAAATTTTTTAGAGCGCTATCGAGTGGATGAACAAACACCCGTCATTGTTGTTTCAGCTATCCATGATGAATCGGATAAAATCGCCGCTCTCAATGCAGGTGCGGATGATTACGTTACTAAACCGTTCAATGCAGATGAACTGATCGCACGTATAAAAGCAAACCTGCGCCGTGTCCCCCCTGCGAAGGAGTCAGCATCCGTTTTAATTGTCGCAGATATGCGTATGGATGTTCCCAATCGCATTGTTAGTATAGAAGATGAACTTATTAAATTGACCCCGAAAGAATTTAAACTCCTCCGCGTGTTTATGGAAAATCAAGGCAAAGCTCTCACGCACGCATGGCTTCTTAAAGCGATATGGGGAATCGGGTATCAGCATGAAACCCATTATCTGCGCGTTTTTATCAATCAACTGCGCCAAAAGATCGAAACCGATCCTGCCCGGCCCAAATGGATCATTACTGAAACAGGGATCGGGTATCGCTTTGTGGGATAAGAGATGATGATTTTAAATCATCATCGGTTCATCGGTAGCCTCAATCTCTTCAAAATCCATTGCCATTTGATCGAGCATTTTTTGCATTTTATTGATTTTAGAAATATTCTCATCAAAAAAATGTTTTGATGCCGGAAATGCTTCGGAAAGTTCCGTATAGATCAATATACGACCACCAAAGTGACGGTTAAATTCATCAAAAGCACTTCGTAAATAGGCTTGTTTAGTCGTATGGCGAAATAACGCACGAATCATCTTCTTACGCTCTTTGATCGGAATCGACTCATCAATCGCTTCGGCTACTCGTTTGATATCCAAACGGGAAAAATAAACACCACTATGATAAGGGGAAAGTAATTTATCCGTCAAGTCATCAACAAATCCTGGAACGGGTAAATCATCAGGATCATTTTCAGCAGTTTCATTCGTATCACAACTTTCTGTATCGCATTTACCACGAACAAAAGCATCAAACTCTGCTTTTAAATCACTCAAATCAGCTTTATTCATTTGGTTTCTCCTGTAATTAATTCATAAAAATAGTGACTCAGCGCATTTAGCGCAATATCATCCTCAAACGTTTCGGCAAACTTCTCTAATGCAGTAGGTGCGATCAATTCACCAAAGAGTTTACCATTTTCAATACGGATAAAATCGCAATATCCATTCTCTTGCACCAAATTAGACATGTCATCGAGTAAACTAAATGCTTCTTGTTGATATTCACTGGACACTAATGCCCCATTAAGCTTCGAGCTTCGCATCTGAGAGATCGTAAACGCTACATCATCAGGACGTATGTTCATCGGTATCACCATCGAATTCGAACCGCTTGCTTTAAACAATTTGTTCACGGTTACCGAAAAACGATTACTGTGCGCCTCTTCAGCAATAAAACCAAATAACTTTGTTTCAACTGTAATACTATTATCATTATTCATCATTTATAACCCCCATAACTCTCGAGCTTCTTCCTCTTCGAGGCGACAGCGACGACAAATCTTTTCGCCCAAACTAGAGCTGAACAGTGCATCACACTCATCACACCTCCGAACTGAGTACATAATAAGATTTTGAACCGTTGGTGTATACCATTCTTTGAGATTATACGATGATGAAAGGGTAATTGCATCACTCTCGCAGACATCATGACACAGATGGCATTTGATACATAGAAATGGATCAAAATCAATTTTAGAGTTGCGCATATCGGACGTCAGTGCTCCCGTAGGGCAAACACGATAGCACATCTCACAAGCACTGCATAACGATTCATCCATCAGTTTTTGTGACGTAAATGGTATCTTAGAAGCATCCACAACATGAAAAACAGTCGGGACATCCGACTTCTTTAATGTTGTAAAAAAAAGCTTTCGTCGATCGGTGATTTTTTTTGCTCTTAAGTCTGCCGTATGTGAGTTGTCAATGGTATATTTAACGAATTCATCGGTTGTACTTTGTACTTCTTTCTCAAAATCATAACGAATTTTTCCAATCTCTCGCAGATGAAATGTTTTAAAAAAATCACGTCGTTGAACTTCAACTTTTTCATCAGGATTTTGGTATTTAACAAGATCGAGTGCTACGCGCATATCACTTGAAATGGCTTCAAGTAAATAATTGACATTCTCAACTTTAGGTACGAATTGTTCTAATATACGTTCTCCTATGTCACATGCAGCACAATGCCCGATATCACACACAACTCCTTTTTTCATTTGAGCCAAGGCAATGAGATGTTCACTGCTAAGGGCCGCAATACACGGGACATTTTTCTGACACGAAATAACCTTCTCCTCATCCGCCATAAAAGCAAAGAAAAAATCGGTAGGATTAAAATCGTCCAAGGCCAATGCTTCACTGGGACATACTGAAATACATCCCGCACATCCGACACAGAGTGCCTGATTAATTGACGGAAGACGCCCCGAAATATTAATGGCATTAGTAGGGCAAGAGAGTTCACAGTAATTACACTGGGAATTAACACTTAACGCTCGTACACACGCTTGCTGTGATAAGATCAAAAGACTCATACGGACGCAGGTACCACTTTAGACAATAATTCATTATCAGTGAGAATAAATTCCAGCGTCATCTCTGCTACATCGTAATAAAGTGGCGTACGTGATTCGTATTTCATATTTATCAGATACATAGGTGCCCATTTAAGAAGATGGGTGTTTAAGAAATGATGTTGAACATTTTGCAAATCAGCAGCAGATTCGATATCACCTTCCTCTGTTGCTTTGATCTGCGCTTCACATAAATGGTGCATAAACTCAAGCTCAACACCAATATGATCCGAGGAGACAACACGAGCAACACCATAATCGACAATGAAATCATAGGCACTGTAAATATCGGTGACTGGGTTCGCTCCACCTGTTTCGATCATCTGATCTTCTCGTGTATAAAATGTCTCATAAGGGACAAGATGCAACAATGAAAGATTCGTAAAATCAGGATTGAGGTATTCCTCTAATAGTTTTTGAGGTTCAACTGCAGTGCGTTCTTCCCATTCATTCCAATGGGGTAAAAACTCAAGAATAGTCTTATCGTTGTTAATCGACTCTAAAATTTCACAGTCCAATTCTTGAAGCAGTACACGTGATAGGAGTGCATAAATATTCGAGCGTGAAATGAGTTCGTCCATAATTTTGAGCCTTATAAAAGTTGTTGGGATTGTAGCCTATCTGACTGAAAAACAGATGAGAGAAGATTGTTAGGAACGATCTCTATCAAGCCTTAAGGCTTTATATTAATTTCGTATACCGCTGGGTCAAGATTAACCCAAGGGCGTTTGATATGACGAGGACGACGAAGTTTAGAATTAGAATCCAATCCACGCGTCAGATCATCTCTCCATGCTTGATATACTTTAAAGTTATTATCGTAATTAACGAAAATATCTCCAATCTTATCACCCGGTTGCGCAGGTTCTAAGAGAACCTTGTGGTGCCAACAGTGCATACCAGAAACAGGGTCAGGATGTGGTGCTGCTACGGCATTTTGCCATGAACCACTCAATCCATCCCACCAAATATTGCCAGAGTCACGATTATAATCTGCGAAACGCTCTGTATGGAAAGGTTTAATACCCTCAACATATTTGAGTTTACCGACTTTACCATCCATTTGGATTTCAGCAACAGGAACACCAAAGCTGTTTAAGCCAGTCGTCCCTTCGTAATCATCAATGATTGTTTGAGCTCCCGCCTTACCAACATTTGCTGGTGATTCTTTAAGGAACTCTTTGTTACTTAAATCGCGTGGGGCAACACCTGGTGCAACTTTACCATCAGTTACACCATTAGGGATTGTAACGTGATTTGTAAGTTTCCAGCGTCCACCATGGTGTGAACACGCCAATGTACCAGGAAGAACAGCTTCTGTCGGAACTGCCATTGCAACGAAATGTCCACTCTCTAAACCAGAAACAGTATCCACGATTTTTACTCGCATTGCATCTCCGCGTTTAAATCCAAGACGTTTAGCATCACCAGTACTGATCCAAATTGGATCATGGTTTTGGCTGATTTCCATCAAATGCTTCGAGTTTGCCGAACGGGTATGAATGTTATATGGCAAACGGAAAACCGTATTGAGGGCAAATGAATTTTCCTCTTTCATATACATATGGTTAACTTGCGATACGAGATGTACCATCTCAGCTTTTTCTTCTTCATTACGTGGATAGAACGGCATAGCGTACTCTCTCCACTTCCAATCCGTAGCCCATTGAGTAAAGAATTCAAGCTTTTTAGTAAGAGTAGCGAACCCTTCCATTTTCTTACCATCGATTTCGATACCGATTTTAGTCTCTTTACCTTTGTGGTCTTTAGCAGAAATAACTCCACCAGCACCAATACTCATAGAAGCAGCATCAAACTTATGACCGTGTGAAATTACTTCACCATCTTCCATTTTTAACTCGCGTTCCATAGCATGAAAGATTTTATCCTCTTCCATCCATACACCGTGATCACGAAGATACGAATAAACAGGGAATTCATCTTTCATGTAACGAGGGTCATTGGTCGCAGTCTCTTTGAGTTTTGGCAAGTTATCACCAAATGCTGCATCGTACCACTCTGCAATCGTTACCGGCTTACCTGGGTTACGTTTTGATTCCCACATTTTTTTGATCTCAAGACTTCCGTCAGGATCGATAAAATCGGTACAAAGCTGGAACCAAAATTCATTCTCTTCCCATACTTCTCCAAGACCCGCTTTAATATGGGCTTCCAACGTTGCACGAGCAGGATTTTTCGCTTTCCAACCTGATTTCTCCAACGCCACACGTAATACCGGTTGACGGAAAGTGGTCCAACGAGCAGGGAAAGTCGCTTCTGAGTGTTGGTCATGACGCTCACCTGCAAGTCCAACTGGAAGGACATAGTCCATATACCAGTTTGTCTCTGACCATACCGGAGATAGATTAAAGGTAAGCTCCATTTTTGACTCATCTTTGAGCACTTCAATCCAACGGAAACCATCCGGATTGATCCATACCGGATTATACATACGAGGAGCATAGACTGCCAATTTACTTGGTACTGTTAATCCACGATCATTCCATTTTTTCTGCCATGCTGTATCTGTTAATAAGTGAGGCAATAAATAGGACATTTCATACGTTGAAAGTGGCCATTCAGGAGGCCAAGTAAGCTCATTCCACGCTTGAACTTTTGGTACATCAGCACCTGAAATACCTTGACCAACGGTTGCACTTCCACCTTTACCAGATACAGAAATAACGTGCCAGTGGTGGAAGAATGTTCCACCCTCAGTTCCGATAGCACCACGAAGTCCAATACAGAAGTACGCAGCACGTCCTCCCATCCATGCACCACGATTACCCGCAGCAGCTGCACGCCAGATATAGGTAGAGATTGCATCACCCGCCCAAATAAACATCTCATAGAGTTTTTCGAGTTTATACGCAGGAACATGTGTTTCTTTAACAGCATATTCAAGAGTGTACGGCGCATACATATCTTTTAACAGTTCAAGATAACTTTCGAAATCTTTTCCTACAGGAAGCTTAGTGATTTGCCCTTTTTCAAGCATAAAATCAAGATGTACTTGATCGTTCATCAAAGTTTCCCAGTTGAACCATTTTTTAACAAACTTCTTATCTGTCATATTTTCATTCAAAATACGGTTGGCTAGATAGAGATAAATAGCAGCTTCCGTTCCAGGCCATGCAGCAATCCAAAGATCGGACATCCCAGCAGAATTGGACATGCGAGGGTCCATAACGACCATCTTCGCACCTTTTTTACGAGCATCGGCGATAAAGGCCGCGGATTGAGCAAAATAGTGTCCTGCATCAGCTGCGTGTGAAGAGTTCAAGAATATGAGTTTCGCATTCGCCCAGTCAGGACTGGTACGGTCATCATTTGCGGTCCAAATCGTCGGAGTACGCCCATTTGATGAACAAATGTTAGTATGAGAGTTATACGAATCAAGACCCAATGTTTCCCATACTTGAGGAACGAAACCATTTTCATTTGGACGACCAACGTGGTACATAACCGATTTTTTAGAGAGCAGATCTCCCTTACGGATAGTATCAGCCATCTTTTTACCGATGGTAGTCATCGCTTCATCCCAAGTGGTACGAATCCATTTACCTTCACCGCGTTTTGAACCTGGTGCACGTTTGAGGGGGAATGGGATACGATCAGGATCGTACATTTGTGACTGAACCGCATACCCTTTGGCACAGTTGCGCCCACGGGAACCTGGATGAAGTGGATTACCCATGTATTTTTTAACGGTTAACGTCTTTTTGTCAATCCATGCTGTCAAACCACATGACGCTTCACAGTTTGAACATGCTGTCGGAACGATCATGTAATCAATCGCTTCAATACCGTCAGGATTTTCTTCACTTTTTACACCATGACGATCAATACCGCCACGCTTCCAATCCACACCACTTAACTCTTGAAAGCTTTCCCATTGATCCAATGGCGGATAAAAAGAAAGTGTATCAGGAGTGTTGGTAAACTTGCTTTTTTCTAACGACTCAGCAACTGCATCCGTTGAAAATACGCCCTTTGCAATTGCAGCACCGGCAACGGTAAATGCGGCACCTTTTAAAAATGTTCTTCTGCTTTCTAAATACATCATTTACCTCTTTAGCTCATGTTTAACAATTGTGGGATAACTAACCATACGTGCTTACTAATCCATAATCCGATTAACGCTGACACAGCAGCGATTTTCAACAAATAATACGACTCTTTTTTAATACTTACCCATACTAAAATCATCGGGACAATAAACGCTAATACTTGTCCAATCCAGAACATAATAGTGTATTCACCGCCCTTGATGTACTCAAGAACAGCAGCCACTTCTTCTGCTTTCATAGGACCAAAAATAAGTTCTGCCATATAAAGAATAAAAGCAGCAGCAGCACTAAGACCTAAAATAATTCCTAAGTCTTTTTTGATAGTGTTACTAAATTTATTTCCGCCAAGCAGAAGCATCGTTGCTGTTCCTGCGATCAGCGCTGCCAAGATCATTTGTGCTGATTCTGTTGGCATTTGCCATAACTCACGAGCGGTTGATTGTGCCATCAATCCTGCAGTATAAAGTGTTACTGGAACCGCTAGCAATACGGTATAACCCAATAATCTGTCATACAGTGCTTCGTCTTTTTTCATATAAATCGCATACGCCATACCCAAAAGCAATCCGACAAAACCGGTCGCCATCCATGCTCCGATTGTAATCGCTGATGTCATGTGCGGGTGGAAAAAGATATGCCAAAAACGGAACATCTGGTGTAAATCAATAACCGTAAAAAATAAGAACAGGTGAATAGTGACGATTGAAACCATTACAGCTGGAAATCGAATAAACCCTGTCTCTTTCGGATATTTTTTCAACAAGAAAAAAGTAAGAAAAATAATACCAGTACCGATACTTTTTGCCCACATATTCATGGTAATAATCCAGCCCCATACGATTCCCGGAAGGGCAACGTCGAGAACTACAACTGCATTGGTTGCTGCAATAATTTCATGTGCCATTAGTGGTGCCCTCCTACTGGTAGATGTGTAAGATTGTTGAAGAGAGAATGTCCCTCAGCTCTAAACGAAGCCAATGGATTCAAAGTTACATTACCGCCACCAACATAGTAATGATGAGGCTCTGTCCCTTTTTCTGGCTTACGTACTTGAACATTGCCTTGATGCTGTTGAATGTATTTACTGATGTTAGACATCGGATCATCCAAATCACCAAAAATATTCGCTTCAACTGGACACGCGACGACACACGATGGCATCATAGAGCTTGCAACACGATGTGCACAATACGTACATTTATCCGCCGTTTGAGTTTGTGGATCAATGTAAATCGCACCATATGGACACGCCATAATACATCCTGCACACCCGATACAACGATCTTTGTCAATGTTAACAATACCATTTTCAAGGTAATGAAGTGCACTGACTGGACAAATTCGCTCACATGGTGCATTCGCACAATGATTACAGCGAAGTGGAGTAAACGTACGTTTTGTCTCTGGGAAAGCTCCCACATCGACATATTTTACACGAAGACGCCACGTAGAAAGAGGAACTTCATTCTCCACTTTACAGGCGATTTCACAGCCCTTACACCCCATACACAGGTGAAGGTCTACCAAGAAACCTAGTTGCATATATTCTCCTTGAATTCCTATTGTTTTATACAATAATAATTATCTATTGTCATTATAATAGGCTTATAATGGCATTTCTGCTGAGTTGATATTAGCTAAATAAGCTTTAACCGAAACTAAAAGGAAAGCAATTTTTGAGATAACTTTTTGATATGTAACCGATTGGTAATTTTCCCGCGAAGGGGATAGAAAGAATAAAAAAGTTATTTATCTAATCGACAACGAACCGATGCCTCATGTGCACCAAGACCTTCAGTGTGTGCAATCAAGGCACAGGCTTCACCGATTTCGTTGATTGCTTGTTTTGAAAAAGAAATAATGGAAGATTTTTTCATAAAATTCTCAACCCCAAGAGGTGAGTAAAATTTGGCCGTTCCACCGGTAGGTAACGTATGATTAGGGCCTGCCACATAATCACCGATAGCTTCGGGGGTATTATGTCCTAAAAATATTGCTCCAGCGTGTTTAATCGATGCTAAAAGTTCAAATGGATTATTCGTTGCTACCTCTAAATGCTCTGGTGCAATGCAGTTCATTAGCTTAACTGCTTCTTCCATCGACTCAGTAACGATTATTGCGGCACGATCTTCAATAGATTTTCGTGCAATCTCTTCACGAGGAAGCTTTTTTAGCCAAATTTCGATTTCCAGTGCACACGCATCTGCAAATTTTTGGGATGGAGTTATCAAAATTGAGCTTGCCATCTCATCATGTTCTGCCTGTGAAAGCAAATCTATTGCAATGTGTTCAGGATTAGCCGAATCATCTGCCAAAACACCAATTTCACTTGGACCTGCGATCATATCGATGTTTACTTCACCAAACACCATTTTTTTGGCTGTGGCGACAAAAATATTACCCGGACCCGTAATCACGTCTACTTTAGGAATACTTTGCGTTCCATACGCCATTGCAGCGATCGCACTTGCTCCGCCGACTTTAAATACTTCGCTCACCCCGCACAAATGGCATGCTGCAAGTAAAAGAGCATTAGGCTCATTATCCGGTGTTGGAGTACAAACAACAATGTGCTCTACCCCTGCTACTTGTGCTGGGATGACATTCATAAGAAGCGAACTGGGATACGCTGCTTTTCCTCCTGGTATGTAGAGACCTGCTCGATCAACGGGTGTTACTTTCTGTCCTAAAATCGTCCCATTGGCTTCGGTGTCAAACCAACTGCGAGGAAGCTGTTTTTCGTGATACGCGCGGATTCGATCATACGCTAAGTGGAGCGCTGATTTTAATGCTGGTTCAAGTTCCTCATACGCAGTTTTCATATCGTCTGGATTGATTTTTAATTCTGAACCGCTGACAGGTGTCCAACGGTCAAATTTTGCAATATGAGCCATTAAGGCTGCATCTTTATCAAGACGAATTTCATCAATTATCGTTTTAACGATACTTGAGACATGCTCCATATCCATCTTTCCACGATTTAAAAGTTCATCAAAAACATTTTGAAAATTACTGTCACTTGTTCGAATACTAACCATCTTATTATCCTTTTACTTTTTCGGTGATACTTTTGCATATTCAGTGCTGACAATATCCAGCGCCTTTTGAAAACTTGTTGCATCGACTGCTCCCATGAGCGGTTCAAATAACGGTTCACCATCCCCTTTTATAAACCATGTTGCTGGCGTACCGCCTACATAAAGTTCACGCGGAAATAAAGGATTTTCATCAACATAGACAATAGCCGCTACGTAATTAGAATTAATTTTTTGAATCACTTTTGGCTCTTTGAGTGTTGTTGATGCCAGCTGAACACAATAACGGCAATTGTGATTTGAAATAATAAACATCATTGGTTTATGAAGTAACTTCGCTTGCTTGAGTGCGGTTGCATAATCTTTTTCCCATTTGATATCGATACCAAAGAGTGTGGAGAATGCTAAAAGAAGGAGTAATAGTATTTTCATCGTTTTTTACCTTTTTCAATGATCTCTTTTGCAATGGAATCAACGCTTTTATCACTCACATCAATCACAATATCTGCTACTTTTAGATACTGAGAAAGTCTCTCATTGTACAATTCACGGGCTTTATCAATATCTTTGAACAACGGACGTTTTTTTAATTTTTTTGCTGAATCCGTATGAGCCAGGATACGCTCATAAATCGTATCAAAAGGGGCATTTAATAAAACAATCGTACCAACTTTTTTCAATGCCGGAACTTTAAAAAATCCGCCCCCGGTAGATATAATTGTTCCTGTCACTTTTTTCTTTAGCCAGCGCGCGATTTTACGCTCTAAATTACGAAAATATTCTTCCCCATCCGTGGCAAATATTGCTTTGATGGAGCGATTTTCAATACTCTCAATAATGTCATCTGTATCCAGTGCCATCATCGACGTATGCTTGACCATTGCTCGTGCAATAGACCCCTTGCCCACACCCATAAATCCAATTAAAACAATATTTTTCATGACATACCAAAAATTTAAATTATTAAGTCGCAATCATATCAGAGATTAACTTAGTACCCTTAGCTTTTAAACTCATTAATACGCGCTTGTAATGATTGAGCAACACTCAAAAGTTTTTCGGAATCTCCCTCAATATTTTCAACACTTTTTTGATTGGATTGTGAAACATCATTAATCTGTGATATTTTTTCAATAATCCATTCAATATTTTCCACCATTTCTATCGAGTCCTTATAGGATTTTTTTGCAATTACGACTGAATTTTCCATCTCTTGCGATGTTGTCGAAATCTTTGCTTCTACTTCAAGTGATATGGTCGTCAATCCATTCATATTGGTAGCATTTTCGGCGATAGTATCACTCACATCGTTAATGGACTGAACAATTGTTCCGACATTGACTTCAATTTCTGTCAAACTTTTTTGGGTTCGTTCAGCAAGTTTTCGTACTTCATCGGCAACTACCGCAAATCCTCGTCCATGTTCGCCGGCACGCGCTGCTTCTATTGCTGCATTTAGTGCCAAAAGATTGGTTTGATCTGCGATGTCTTTGATCACACCAAGAACACTTTTAACTTGTTGGGCATCTTGACGCAGACCTACTAAACGTGAAGACATATCATTTTCTGTTTCTATGTATCCCTCTACTTCATTAACAAGACGATCTAAGGCATCTTTTGCGCTTAAAAGTTCATCATTCGCATTTGAGACATTACGCTGTGTCTGCTCCGAGATTGTCATTGCCGCTGAAAGTATTTCTTTTATTGAATGACTTTTTTGCGTTGTTGCTTCAACAATAGAGCGCTCTTTTTCCACTCCAGTCAAAATATTTTGCGTTGCTTGAGTAATCGTTGAGGCTATTGTCGCATTTTGTTTTCCTAGCGATTTTACCTCATTAATGGTCTCTTGCACCATAGCTACAAAATTATTGACAGCTGTTGCCGCTTCTGCAAACTCATCTTTATTTCGTACTTCAAGCCGTTTTGTCAAGTCTTTATCTCCACTTACCAATTCAGCAATTCGAATACGTAATCCAGAGAGTGGAGTTAAAACTTCTCGACCAAAAAAGAGGTTTAATACAAGAACAAAAGCGATAACAACAATACCAAGGGCAATCAATAAAATATTTTGAGTTTTATCAATTGCTTCATCATTTTTTTCTAAGGATATTACCAAGTCCATAACACCAAGAGTATCTCCTACTTGAACATTAGTGTGGCAACCAAGACATTTATCTTCCGCCACCAGAGGCTGAAGGAGTCGAATAGCATGTCCTGACTCTTGATTTTCTACAACCTCGGATTTTTTGGTTTCAAAGACTTTTTTAATAAGTACATCATTACTTGGAGTTCCATGAGAACCAAATAACTCATTCACTGCATTAGAGCGCTCAATTTTAATATTGGTAATTCCGTCAATACCCTTAGCGGTTTCAATTGCTTCAGCAACAATTTTTGGATCACCGGCCAACATACTTTGGGTTAATGTTTGAAAAATAGATTGACTCAACATGCCTAAAGAACGCTTGGCGGTTGCATTGGAAAAATCATTAAATGTTAGGCTTAAATAGCCATATATAGCCCCTAACCCCAACGCACTAAAGACTAATGTGGAAAAAATTACTTTTGATTTAACTGTGTTAAGCATTCTTTATACTCCGATTTATAGTGTAAAAATTAAAATTCTAAAACTTATTGTACCGTATAATATTCGCCTTCATGCGGATAGCTCACAATTCCTTGTAACGTTTGTATTTTAATGGGTAGATTCATCGGTCGACGCATCGATACAGGGTCAACCTTGCTAACACTAAAATGTAAATGCGGTGCTGTTGTATAACCTGTATTTCCCGAGTACGCAATCAACTGCCCTTTTTTAACCACATCCCCTATTTTGACCGCTGATCCGCCTAATTTAAGGTGATAATAATTCCCCAATGTTCCATCACCATGCCGGATATTGACATAGTTCATAAACGTGCGGTATTGCGGTGATGGTCCCCCTAAATTATTACTTACATCGACGCCGACAACTTCACCTTCCCGAGCTGCATAAATACTCGTTCCTACAGGAAGAGAAAAATCAATAGCATATGCAGATAGTCCCTTGTGTGATAATCCTCCATTATACCCTTGGGATATCCGCACGTTCGTTCCGGCAGCAAATGGAAGTCGATAAATATATGTATCATCATGTTGAGCAAAAGCAGAACCTTTTACCCAACCGTAAGAAGACTGATAATCTGTTATTGATGATGCCACGATCGGACTAAGAGTTAAAATCTCTTTTTTAGTGTGTCCGGGAAGTTCAACGTACAATGGAAGGGAATGATTGGCTTTCAAATTGGTCAGTTTTTCAAAATCCAACGACAGTGTCACTAAATAAGGGTTGAGATTTTCTGCTTCAAATACCATCTCACCTTTGGCATTGCGCTCCCCTACAACAATAACACTGCTTCGTGATCCAATTTTAGCGGTTTGTTTAATTCCTCGCACCTCAGAACGCTTTAAAATTCTTAAATGCTCTTCATACGCCTGCTCCTGATCCATGGAAAATTGGATACTTTTAGCTTCTAATGCCTGCTCCTTGCACAATGAATCCAAATTTTTAATCGAATGATCAGAAAAGTTTTTTTGATAAAAAGCTATCGTCTCTGAGCGAACACGTGGGTGATGCAGAGGTTCCAGTTCGATCGATGCCAAGTGCTCGAATTTTTGTTTATCATTCGTCTCAATCGCCCCAAGTAATGATTTTCGATACAGTTGATAAATAAGCTCTTGACGTGATGACAATGAGCGTAATTTCTGAAGATAAGCACTTAATTTTCCTTTGTCTTTTTTAGAAGGTTCTCGTAATGACTCTCCTAAAAGTAATGTCTCCTGCACATCTTTGCAATAATTTGCAATAATTTTTGGTTCTTCACTCTCCAAAAATGCTTCATTTAATTGACTTAATCGACGTGAATCTTTTTCGAGTGGTTCCGCAAGTGCGTAAAACGGAGGTAAATTTTCTCCATGGACAATAATCATGCTGAACAGTAAAAAAATAACCGACTTTATCACTCTTTACTAACCCTTTCAACACAATTTTATGGAGTCTACATATCTTATTTTAGCACACCTAAATAACATATAAGAGCAAGGTCTGCTATAATAAAGATTATATTTATTCATTACGGAGTGATCATGTCCATGCGTATTTTAGACTCAATCAAACCAGGTGTCGTATTCGGCGAAGATTTATATACTCTTTTTGCCATTGCCAAACAAGAAGGCTTTGCTCTTCCTGCTGTTAATGTTGTCGGAACCGATTCAATCAATGCGGTTCTTGAGGCTGCCAAAATTGTCAATTCTCCAGTAGTCATTCAGTTTTCCAATGGTGGTGCAAGCTACTATGCCGGAAAAGGGCTTAGTAACGAAAATGAAAAAGCAGCGATTGTTGGTGCAATCAGTGGCGCATTACATGTCCATATGATGGCAGAAGCGTACGGGATTCCTGTCGTATTGCATACCGATCATGCTGCTCGTCATCTTCTTCCATGGATTGATGCCTTGTTGGATGCAGGCGAAAAACACTTCGCACAATACGGAAAACCCCTCTTTAGCTCTCATATGCTTGATCTTTCTGAAGAGAGTTTAGAAGAAAATGTTGCAACCTGTGTTCGCTATATGGAACGAATGGCTAAAATTGGAATGACTCTGGAAATCGAACTTGGCGTTACGGGCGGAGAAGAAGATGGAGTAGACAATAGCAATATTGATAATTCACTTTTGTACACTCAGCCAGAAGATGTTGCGTACGCCTACGAAAAACTGATGGCAGTGAGTAAAAACTTTACAATTGCCGCATCATTTGGAAATGTACATGGCGTTTATAAACCCGGTAATGTTGTTCTCACCCCTATAATTTTGGACAACTCCCAAAAATACATCCAACAAAAATTCAACACAGCATCAAAGCCTGTTAATTTCGTCTTTCACGGCGGTTCAGGCTCAACACTCGAAGAAATTCGCGAAGCGATTAGCTATGGCGTTATCAAAATGAATATCGACACGGATACCCAATGGGCAACATGGGAAGGGGTCAAAGATTATTATGAAAAATATAAAGATTACCTCCAAGGACAAATCGGAAATCCTGAAGGGGAAGACAAACCAAATAAAAAGTATTATGACCCTCGTAAATGGTTACAAGCTGGACAAAAAACATTAATCAATCGTGTAAAAGTAGCGTTTAATGATTTGAATGCGATAGATAGAAATTAAGTGATTTTCTTGCCCGCAAACGCGGGAAGAAAAAGAGAAGTATTATTTATTTAGAATAGTTAATTTTTGCTTTTGATTTCAATGTGGACATTTTTTTATCCATATAAACTTTAAATTTATCCATCTTAAGTCGTTGTTCAATAAAGTTTTTAACCTCATCAAAACTCATCTTTTTTGCTGCCATTTTATCTTCGAGATAGATAACATGATATCCAAATTGACTCTGTACCGGATCGGATGAAATAGAACCCTCTTTCATTGCAAATACAGCATCATTAAATGACGGTACCATTTGCCCACGAGGGAAGTAACCTAGATCTCCACCTTTAGCTGCACTTGGTCCTGTTGATTTTGATTTTGCCTGAGCTATAAATTCTGCTTTGAGCTTATCTCCGCTAAGACCTTTTAGACTTTTAATCACAGCTTCTGCATCATCCGAAGTTTTAACTAAAATATGACGAGCATGAACTTTTTCTTTATCTACAAATTCATCAGTATTTGCATCATAATATGCTTTTACTTCTTTGGCATCTACTTTGATAGCATCAAACTGCTGCTGTTCCCAGACTTTTGCTGCAAGTTGCATTTTCATACGTTCTGCTAATTTTTGGTATTCAGACTTATATTCTTTGGATTCTAATATTCCTATTTTTTGAGCATCATCGTATACCAATTGCTGAGCAACCATCCCCTCAATAATACGTTGACGCAGTTCATTTTGCTTATCTGCAGGCAAAGAGTCAAAACGCCCCTGTGTACCTTCCATAAGTACACGGTTCACTTCATCTGATGTGATGTTATCACCATTTACCGTTGCAAGAACTGCTGCATTGGAAATTGTTGCACTTAATAAAACCCCTAATACCCATACGCCAAACTGTCGTCTCATTGTTGTCCTTGTCTAATCTTCGATTGAGCGAATTATATTACAAATAAAACAATATCGTATACAAATTAATCAACGTTAAACGCTTAATGTTTTTCGCTTCTCATAGGTGAGTTCTAAATAGCGATCAATCGTCTGCAATAAAAAGTTTTTATCGATTGGTTTTGCAAGGTGAGCATCCAAACCTGCACGAATAATACGTTCACGATCCCCAATCAATGCATGAGCAGTGAGTGCAATAACAGGCGTGAATCCTCGCTTATCACGCTTGTCAATTTCTTTAATCAGTCTATTTGCTGTTAATCCATCCATAACAGGCATATCGATATCCATTAAAACTAGATCAAAGGACTCTTGCAGATAAATATCGACTGCTTTTTGTCCGTTATCTACGGCTGTGACCGTAAAATTATGCTGCCGTAAAATTGTTTCAAGTAATTTGAGATTAATGGGATTGTCTTCAGCAACCAAAATCTTTGCATTTTCTATGGTAGCTTCAGGTTTACTCTCTACTGTTACATCAAGAGGTTTTTCTTGTGAAACTGTTTTTCCTAACATAGAGAATACTTTGTGCAGGCTACTTGGTAAAAGAGGGGTCATAATAGTTGCTTCAGCCGTTTTACGTAAATGCCCTAATTGCTCTTTGGATTTCGAATCCAAAACTGCTACTATTTGTAAGTTATGATACGTTGCCTTAATAGATTCAACCTGTGATACTGAAAGATGAGGGACGTCAATGAGTAAAACGTCACAAAAATTAAGCTCAGGATTCACCAATGAGGAAATAGAAATTACTTTTAATTTAAGAAGATCTAGATATTTCTCCAACAAAACGCTCTGTGTCGAATGAGGTTCATGTGAGTAAAAAGCGATCTTTTTAGCTTCTATAGTCGATAAATGAGCATTATTATGAATTTCATGAGAGATCCGGAATGAAAACCGTGATCCTCTTCCCACTTCGGAAGCTAGCATCAAATGGGAATCCATCATATCAATGTACTTATGACTCAAGCTCAATCCAACACCCATTCCATCTTGCCCATGACGTTGATTTTCCCATGCTGATGAGAAGGGTCGAAGCAGAGTTATCATCCGTCCACTCTCGATCCCAACTCCAGTATCACTCACAGCATATTCCACTTCAATTTTGTTTTCTTCTTGTTTTAAAATTAAAATTTCAAGAAGGACTTGACCGGACAGCGGAGTAAATTTAATAGCATTTTGAACTAGATTCCGAAGAATAGTCAAGATCTTATCTTGATCACCCATGATCTCTAATGGTAATCGAGGATCAATTAAAACACTCCAGCGTATTTCTTTGGCATCAAGCATTTCACTAAACTGCATTGAAAAATTTTCGTATACATCAAAAGGATTAAAAGGATGTAAATTCGGTTGAATACCTCCTCCTTCAACTTGCATAAGCTCCAAAAGATTTTCAATGTTTCGCATCATTGAAGAGGCACTCTTTCCTGCCATATCAATATATTCTTGTTGCCATGAGCTAAGTGGACTAGAATGTAATAAATCAACAAAACCGATAATAGCGTTCATTGGCGTTCGAAACTCGTGCGATATGTTGGTTAAAAGTTTCTTTTTAAACCGTTGAAAATAACGTTCTGCAAGCAAAGCTCGCTCCAGTGCTGAGGTATCTCGTAATACGATGGCGACAACAAATTCATTTCCAAGAACAATTACCTCTGTACGGATCATAACTTCATACGTTTTTGAATTTGTACTGGCTTTACCGCGATATTCACCTGAGTTGGAAAGGATATAGGATAATTCTAATCCTTGAGGATGTAACCAAAACTCAATAGAAGCGATTGAAGTTATCTCTTCTATTCCAAAGAAATTGAGTAAAAGCTGGTTGCTTCCACCAACTTCACCGGCAAGGCTAGTATACAAGAAAGGGTCACCATGCGTTGACGCACAGGAGGTGAGCATTCCTAGTTCGCGAGCAAATGTATCTTCAAATAGACTCGTGTACTTCATATCAAGCTAACCTCACTTTGCTACGTGTAAATATTTTTGAAGAATATACTCTAATTTTTCACGAGTAAGAGGCTTAGAAAGATAGTCATCCAGCCCTTTTTCAAGAATATACTCACGATCTCCTTCCATTGCCAAAGCCGTTAATGCAATAATTGGCATTCGTCCGCTTCGCGATGCTCCTTCTTCTGCTTTTATCTCTTGTGTTGCCAAAATACCATCTTTAATCGGCATGTCAATATCCATAAAAACAATATCAAAACGTTGATTTCTACATACTTCTACCGCTTCATCTCCATTTGATGTTGTAACAACACTTAATCCATACTCTTTGAGTAAAAGTTTTATAAGCCGCTGATTAATCAAATTGTCTTCAACAACCAACGCATGGATTCCTCGTTGTAACTGGGCAATAACAGGAACTTCTTTTTGAGTCAAACGCAAAACTTCTACCAGATTAGCGAGTAAACTTGTTGGTAATAAAGGTTTAGACAAAGAGTAATCAATGACATGCAGCGTCCGAGCTAACAATCGTTCATGCTGTTCCAATAATAGAACTGTTTTACAGGTTCGCTTCAGCGATGAAAGTTTTAAAATCCAATCGCTTTTTTCTTGTGAAGCAATAAAATAGACAGCATCCGTATCGTTAAAAATAGTCTCGTCAATCAAATGAGTTTTCGTTACACTTACTCCAAAACTGCGTAGATAATTGGTCAAATGGTTGGCGTCATCAACACGTTTTTCATCCAACAACACTACTTTTACACTATGCTCATTAATCATTCGCATTGCCTGATCAGATGAACCTTCAAGTGTCAATGCAAAACTAAACGATGAACCACGCCCCTCTTCGCTCGTAATTTTTAGCTCACCACCCATGAGATTAATCAATCCATGAGAAAGACTCAATCCAACACCGAGTCGATTGTCCGCATGATCACCGGAGACAAAAGGCCGTGTAATAAAACCAAGATCCCCTTTACTAATTCCCTTACCGGTATCTTTAACATTAAATCCAATATTGCTGCTGCCAGTCGTGTTACGTTTCAGAAGTTTAATTTCAATCGTAATACGTCCTTCAGGTGCCGTGAATTTTAAAGCATTATTGTAAAGGTTACTAAGAGCTTGCTTGATTTTTCGAATATCTCCCGTCAGGTGCGTTGGAAGCTTAGGGTCAATAAAGAGCATAACCCCAACCCCTTTATCATTACCTAGAGAGACACAGCCGAGGGCAAACTCTTCCATTTCAGCAATAATGTTAAAATCAACCTTACTGATAGTTAAACGCCCTGTTTGCATTTGTGCCAGATCAAGCAAGTTTTCAATATTGGACATCAAATTTCGAGCAGAACCCTGAACTGAATGGATATATTCCAGTTGCGTATCCGTAGGGGAAGTTTTCGATAAAAGATCCACAAACCCTAGAATACCATTCATAGGTGTTCTGAATTCATGTCCGATATTCGCTAAAAATTTTGTTTTAAGGGCTTCAACCTGTACCACTTCTTCTTTGAGACTGACAACGCTTGTTTTATCTTCCAATCGTAAAAGATACAAATCGCTTGATCCTTGACGCAACATGGTTGAGGTTGCTAACATGGCGCGGCGCTTTCCTTCGGAATCCGTAATACCAAGTCCATATCCATGAGGACAATGGGTACGAATATAATCCAGCCAGCTTTTATCGTATTCGGTAAATACTTCTTCATCTTCATCACTAAAAAGCTCACGTATGCTTTCATATTTTGTACGAAGTTCTTCAATGTTTTTTACTGGAACTAAGTTAAAAAAAGCTTTGTTAGCTCCTATCCATCCACTCTCTTTGGTGAAAAATAAAATTGCACTGGGATCTGTATCTAAGACTTTATAAAAAAGCTCTTTGTCAATATTATGATCGAGATCATCCTTATCCTCACGATGTCCAAAAAGATTCATAATCCACTTTTTAAGTTCCAATACAGGCTCCTGTTTACTAAATTCATAGTCGTTTGTCGCTTATTGTAACACAAAATTCTCACACGTACTTTATTAATAATCATTTTAATCTATTTAAGTATTCTCGGTGTGTAAAAATTGGTGATACAATACCAAAAAAAAATGGATTGAACCTTCCCTTGAAAAAAGCAACCAAAAAAGAAATTGAAGAGATCAAGCAGATCCTATTAGATAAATACAGTGATGCCGTAACCGAACTCACCTATAAAAATGCCTACGAATTAGTCATCGCGGTTGCTCTCTCTGCACAATGTACCGATAAACGTGTCAACCTAATAACACCCGAACTTTTTAAGTCATATCCAACGCCGCAAGCTTTAGCAAAAGCCGATTTAACTCATGTCAAAAGTCTCATCCAAAGCTGCTCTTTTTTCAACAATAAAGCGGTTAACCTTATTGCCATGGCCCACAGAGTCGTGGATGTTTATGGAGGAGAAATTCCCTTAGATGAAAAGGAACTTATGACCCTCGCAGGTGTTGGACAAAAAACAGCCCATGTGGTCTTAATCGAATACACACAAGCCAATCTTATGGCCGTAGACACACACGTATTTCGTGTCAGTCACAGACTGGGTCTGAGTGATGACTTAACCCCGGCCACTACCGAAGCCACTTTGGTCAAAAAATTCAAAACAGGGTTGCATCAGTTGCATCAGGGTATGGTACTCTTCGGTCGTTATATTTGTACCGCAAAAAATCCAAAATGCGAGGATGGGTGTTTTTTACAAAACTACTGTAAAACTAAGGAAAGCTTTAAACCCAGATAAGATACAATTTCTCATGATAAAATTTATACTAATTTGGTTATTCGCATTGATAATGTTTTCGGGATGTTTCAATGAGCGTGGTGTTAGTATGCGTTATTACAATGATTGTGAAGAGTTTTATGATTCACAAGGATATTATCATAAAAAATGTGACGACAATCTACTCAACTACAGTGATGTTAAAAAAGCTTTTACCCCTTCAAATTCTGAAGTCTCATCTAAAGTTTGGTAAACAGGGTTATTTACACGCAATAAAAGTGGCAAAATTTGCCCACTGAAACAACACATCACAGCTTGAAAATCCACTTTTTTTGACCATTGCACTGTTTTCCTCTACCGTGTAAGGTATCAGTACGTTTTCGAGGGCTTCACGCTTTTGGACAATTTCGTATTCACTGTAGCCTTGAACTTTTTTATAATCATAATAACAATCGATTAGCTGCTTGTTAAGTGTAGCGTTTTCACTCAGCACTTTTTCGCTAAAAATAAAAACACCCCCTTCTTCAAGTGAGTCATATATTTTTTGAACCAATTTTTCTCTCATCATTGGACGGACAAACTGTAAGGTATAGTTACATACAATCGCTCGTGTTAGTCCAAAAGGATATTCTAAAATATCCCCTTCTACAAGATGGATCTTTGATTGATAAACTTCAAGTTTTTTGTGTGCATGCTCAATCATTGCATGAGAGTTATCAATACCAATCAGCTCACAGTTATCGGATGTACTCACCCCTCGCTCAATTTGGAGAAGAAGTGACGCAGTTGAGCATCCTAAATCAATAACTCGTCCTCCCTCACTAAGAGCATTACAACAAAATCGACTAGTCAATTGTTGTGATTCTTTGTAAAAAGGGACAGAACGGCTCAGCATATCATCAAAAACAGCTGCTACATCGGCATCAAATTCAAATTGCTTAGAAATAGGTTTAGTAAAAAGAGTATCAGTGTTCATAAGTGCCATTATAGCTAAATGTGGATTTTTTTGAGGGAGGGGTCGCGACGAAACAACACTTTTGCTCCCCCCTCAACATCTGCCATAAAGCAAAAGTCAATCCACATTCAAAACCTTCCGTTACATAACATATGCACATAGAGTGCTTTTCTTGAAAATTCAACCCTAAACTTCATTCGTCAAAAGATTGCGGTGCTTTTACTTTAGATCATTTAGCTTGTGCATCTTTGAATTCTCAAGAAAAGCACCCTATGTACGTAAAGTCAATTAAAACAGAGATGGAATAATTTCATGAACTTTTTTCGATTTTGAAGATGAGACTTTAGATGCGCCAAAAAAACTAATCTCATGTTCTCTTAAAATGCGAATAAGATTCGTTGTCCCTTGCACCCCGACGGGATCCCCTGCCGTAAAAATATAGGTCTGTGTTTTATCAATGATATTACGTGCTAATCCACGACTGATAATATCACTCAGCATCTCTTCGAGTTTTGCTTTTTTAGTTAAGTAGGCTGGAATCACTCCCCATACTAAGGTTAATAGTCGTGCTACACGTTCATCATGAGTCGCCGCGTAAATAGTCATTTCAGGGCGATAACGGGCAAGCTTTTTTGCCGATTGCCCCGAGGTTGTCATCGCGATAATTCCTACTGCATGTAGCGCATCTCCCAATCGCACAGCAGATTCGTTAATAATATCCATTGGATCATGTGGTCTAAATTCAGCAAATTTATCAAAAGGATAGATTTCTTCAATCGATTGTATGGTATTTACCATTGTCTCAACCACCAAAATCGGATTATCCCCTACCGCTGACTCTTCTGAGAGCATTACCGCATCCGTTCCATCTAAAACAGCATTCGCTACATCACTAATTTCAGCACGAGTTGCTGTCTCATTTTGAGTCATTGAAAGCAACATCTGCGTTGCCGTAATTACCGGTTTTGAACGTTCATTGGCTTTACGAATTAACATTTTTTGAATCGTTGGTACTTGATAATACGGAACTTCGATCCCTAAATCACCGCGTGCTACCATCAATCCGTCTGAATGTTCTAAAATATCATCAATATTTTCAACCGCATCAAATTTTTCAATTTTAGCAAACAGTTGCACCTCTCCGCCAAGAGAACGAACGATTTCACGTGCCCTAATCATATCCAATCCATTTTGTACAAAAGAGATTGCCATAAAATCAACGCCATTGGCAACTCCCCATGCCATGTCTTCTCGATCTTTAGCGGTCAAAATATCAATACCCAAACGTGTATTAGGAAAATTTATTCCCTTGCGTGAATTTAACTTCCCATTGTTTTCAATTTCTGCTTGAACAAATCTATCTTCACACGACACAATACGTGCTCTGATATTTCCATCATGCAAATAGATGGAATCCCCTACATTGAGTAAGTCTAAAATACTGTTTTCATTGATAGACACCGTGTAGTGATGCTCACCTATACGCTCGCCCTCAATCGGATCTCGATAAAAATCGAGCCTATCCTTCGGATGAAGATGAAATTCTTCCTTTAAGACTCCAATTCGGATTTTTGGACCGCTAATATCTTGCAAAACACCCACAATTAATCCGGTTTTATTCATTGAACTACGAATATTTGCAAGAACTTTTGAATGATAGTCATGTGTTCCGTGTGAAAAATTCAAACGAAATACATTTACCCCTGACCGTATCATCTGTGATAACACTTCTACACTATCTGAAGATGGTCCTACCGTAGCTACTATTTTGGTCCGCTTTTGCATACTTTCTCCATCCATTAAATGTGTAAATTTTAGGGATATTAACATATTTTTACTACAGTAAAATCAATCTCAGGGATTTTAGAGGTGGTTTCCTATAAAATGGACGCTATATTCATTGATTTGGAAACAGCACACACAAATGAACAAAAGACCCATCGAAACTGATATTGTTCTGGTTGATATTATTGATTTTTCACTTCTTAGTATGCCTAACCAGCTCGAACTTATAAGTTATATTTCTCAGAGCTACAAGAAAATGATCAATAAAATGCTTAAAAACTCAGGCATTCCATTGGAAAAAATGTTGCAAGGAATTATTCCGACAGGAGACGGTTTTTATTGCATTCTACATCCAAGTCTGCGAGGATTTGGCTCCATACTTGGTTTATCTTTTAACCATTTTTCCGATTTTATTGCTCGTGAGTACCCTTATTTTCAAGGATTACGTGTCGCAGTTCATACTGGACACGTATACCGTTTTGAAGACATTTTAGGTCATGACAATTTTGTCGGGGATGGATTGAATGAATGCGCTCGATATGTGGAGATAAAGAATCTGATTGTCAGCACTGTTTTTATCTCTGAAACTGCATATGAGTCTTTACAGGGATTTTTAGAAGATCACAATGATTTTTCGGAGCTGTTAACAAAATGTGAATTCAGACATAGTTCTCTTCACACGTTTACTGATAAACACAACATACAACACAGTGGCTACCTCATTTGGATGCGGCAAGGAGGAATTATTCCTCCACCAAAATCTGATTGGTTACTTACCCCAAAAAGGAGAATGAATGCGTTTTAGCATCGATGAATACGCCAAAACTTTTAAAATGTCCAAAGAGATGATCCATAATAAATTGAAGTCTAAACGACTAAACTATATTATCGAAGGTGGAATAACCTATATCATTGTTCCAAAAAGTGCGCTAAGTGAAGAAAAACAACGTGATATTCAATCTGCCCAACATACGTCTGCCGCACTATCCGTCCCAACAACTAAAACAAGCGTTGGCATGATAATTGCCCTTTATCAAAAAGAAAATAATCACCTCAAACTCAAAGTTAAAGAACTTGAAGCAAAAATTGACTCTCTTGTAAATGATAAAGAGCAGATGCTTATCGCTGAACGCAATCGAATCGAAGAAATTTACACATCGAAGGATGAGCAGCTAAAAAATATACTTGAAGTATTAAGCACTAAGCTTATGCTCTCACAAAACAGTACGGTACACGATGTTGATGCTACTGTATCCAATACAATTCCATTTAGCACAAGCGGTCTTATTGAACTCAAGCGTTATTTAAAATTTATTGGAATAGGAAGTGAAGGGCGCAAGGCAGTTCGAGGCCGTTTTTCTGATCGATATGGTAGCGATGTACGTATTATTCAAAAAGAAGGCGAGTTTTACGTCGATCTTTCAAAATACGACTATACCGACCTTCTCTAACCTTTTTTTCCTTCTTTATTTTTTCATCATTTTCTCATTCTCGTGCTTGCACGGGATAATGCCCTAATTATTTAAAAAAACTATACGTTATTCTGTATATTTTATATTATTATATGAAGATAATTAAATTATTTTTGTATATAACCGATAATAAAAATGTCTTTTTATTTGTCTTAATGTTTTAAAAGCAAGTTTTTTAGTTTATTTTATACACTTTTATGTTTAATTAAATAAATAAAGTTTACAATAGGGTAATGGAAATGAATGACCTTTTTAATCTTCTTCACAACGCTGTCGAAGCACAAAACAATGGGAAGAAAATTTCTCAAAAAGAAATGGCTCAAAGGCTAGGAATTTCTATGCGTTCCTATCAAGATTGGCGCCTTGGAAATGCAAAGCCTCAAGCCGCCAAAGCGATTTTAGACATGCTTGGAATGCTTGAAGATGATGAGATCATACGTGTAGTCCGTAAAATCAATAAATTAGGAAAAAAGTCATGAGTACTTTAAGCGAACAAGAACGCCACGGTTTAGATGATGTTTTTTTATCCATATCCTCGACTCAGCCCTTTATCTTTAAATATAAATTATCTCATTATCATACGTACTTTATTTTGCATCTAAAAAGCCGTGTGAAGGCCTTTAAAATTCAAATATTACTCCATGAAAAGATTAAAACCACTCTAAAAAACACATTTTTACAAAAGAATTCACAAAAAATAGAAAAAACAAGAAAAATTTAAGCTAAGAGATATTAAAGTATTTCCGTCGGAAACGCAGGACTCTCTTTTTTCTCGTAAATCAGGAAGTTTTAGTGAATTTCATAAATCTTTACCTTAAAGGAATTAAATGAATAAAGCGCAATTCGTTGAGTTGGTACAAAAAAGTGGTAGTTACAAAACTAAAGTAGAAGCTGAAACAGCAATCAAAGCATTCACTGAAGCAGTTACAACAGCTCTTGTTGCTAAAGAAGAAGTTTCATTGGTAGGCTTCGGTAGCTTTGCTGCATCACTTCAAAAAGGTAAAAGCGGTAAAGTACCAGGTACTGATAAAACTTACAGTACTGCAGATAAAATGGTTCCTAAATTTAAACCAGGCAAAAGTCTTAAAGATTCTGTTGCAGCTGCAAAATAATTCTTCCTATTCTTCGAGGATCCTCCTCGAAGCTTACTTATATATTTCTCTTATTTAGTCACTTAATACGTTATAATTATCACCTTATCATTCATCGTTGGAGAGGATTACTATCGTGTTGTTTTCATTTTTATCCCATCTCTTTCCATCAAAATCTGCTAAAACTAATGTTGATAGTAATGTACTTGAACAAGAAAAACAAATAGAGTCACAAAAAGCGCTTGAGTATTCCATCCTTGAAGCGAATGGAATACTTCTTAAAGATTTCACGCTCTTTCATCACAACACTTCATTTTTCATTGATTTATTAATTTTTCTACCTCATTATGGTCTTTATCTAGGCGAAAAAATATCATGGAAAAACGTAGATTTAAAAGGTGCAAGCGTTGAACGTTCTTCACGAAAAAGTAAAAAGACATCCACTACACGCCTTGAAGCAACTGAAAAAATACTCCATCAAAAACTTGAAGATGTCTTATCTTTTGATTCCACCAAAATTGAACGATTTTTTTGGATGGAATATCTTAGTGAAGCGGAATTTGATGCCCTTGATCCCTCTTTTCACAAACTGTTGCCGAAGGAAAGGTTACTGTTTTGTGATGATAATATTCAAAGTATTCAAAATAAACTTATGTCACTGGGAAGCTATCAAGAAATACCCTATTCAGAGTTAAAGGTAATCGGATCGCTTCGAGCACACGCCCTACTGCTTCCAACAGCTACAGAGCCTTTTGGAGCCTTTCTAGACAATGATCAGCAAATATTTCTAGACTCACCTCTTCCTCAAACTCCTCTTATGCTTAGAGGCGCATGTGCTAGTGGTAAAAGTACAGTTCTTGTCCGAAAAATACTTCAAATCCTTCTTGAAGATTCCAATGCTAAAATTATGATTATTACCCCCACGCTCCTTAACGGTGAAACACTTCGTCAAGAGCTCATTACCTTGGCTGATTTTGCCGTTGTGCACCTTGATTTTACACGAATTCAGTTTTTAAGTCCTAGCCAACTCTATGCTCCTATTGATACCAACGAGTTTCCAAGTGACATGACTCATATTGTGTGTGATGATATACAACTGCTGGACATTACCCCTTTTCTTGATAATACTGCAAGCTTGATAGGAAAATTTATTATTCTAAGCGGTTCTATACTCGAAGAAAATACCTCTCAACAAACACTAACGCACATCTATCGAAATCCTTCTATACACTTCGTACATTTTTCTCATACCAAAGGAGCACTCTATACCCTCCTGTCAGGATTACGGAACAACTTGGACCTTCTTTCTACTTCTCCTGTTATGATTATTCTTCCCAATGAGGAACTTTTAGATGAATATAAAAATGCTATCGATGAATATTTGCATCTCGAGTCACGTATACTCAACACATCGTTTAGCTTACAATACAAAAGCCTTGAATTTATCACCCTATCCACCTTAGAATTTATCAGTTCTTTTAGTGTTTCCCATTGCTATCTCATCAATCTCGATCCAAATAACCTTCTCTACCCTCTTGCATTAAGCCGAGCATCAGAGAGCGTCACTATAATTTCTGAAGATCTTCACTCGTTATCTTAAACATCATCTAAAAGGAATAACCATGCGTCTCTTACTCTCCTTGTTGCTATCTTATAGCTTTGCACTCGCTGCTCATCCAACAGTCTTACTTCAAACAACTCAAGGTGATTTAACTCTTGAACTCTATGAAGATGTTGCTCCTCTTGCAGTTGAAAACTTCACAACACACGTAAAAAATGGTTATTATAATGGTTTAACCTTTCACCGTATTATCAAAAATTTCATGGTTCAAGGTGGTGATCCTACTGGGACCGGTGCAGGCGGAGAATCAATCTGGAAGAAACCGTTTAAAGATGAATTCAAATCAGGCGTAGTCTTTAATCAAGCTGGAGTCTTAGCGATGGCTAATGCTGGACCTCGAACAAATGGAAGTCAGTTTTTTATCACAACAGCACCCACTCCATGGCTTAATGGCTACCACACTATTTTTGGTAAAGTCGTTAAAGGATCCGATACCTTAAACAAGCTCAATAACGTTCAAACCAATGGTCAACAAAATGGTGATCGACCAATTCAAACACAAAAAATAATCAAAGCCACATTGCTTCCCTAATTACTTAGGGAGTTTTGCCAACGAATCTAAAACGCTTTTTTGTGTTCCTTGATCAAGTTTTTTATCATTAGACACAAACATATAAAACTCAACTCGTCTATTTTTAGCTCGATTAACTTCGCTGTTATTAGTCGCGAGTGGTTTTGCTGCTCCAAATCCTGCACTTGAAATTCGTTCAGAACTTACACCATTTTTAATCAATTCTCTTACTACTGTTGCTGCACGAGCACTGGATAAGTCCAAGTTATCTCTATACGCAGAACCTTTAGGAAGAGCTTGATTGTCGGTATAGCCCCGAACCGAAATTTCAACAGTGGGAGGAAGTGTTTTGATAATATCGGCTACTCTTTTAACAAAACGATGCATCTCTTCATCGTCTAGCGTTGCATTCGAACCTCTGAAGGGTATGGTTGCCGGTAGTTTAAGTAATGTTCCATCCATACTCTGATCTAATGCGCCCTCACCCACCGAAACATTTTGCATCTGCTCATCTTCCGTGCTGGTGGCTTCAGTCTTACCTTCACTTTGAATTGGATTATTTTCCAATACTGCGCCACCGTCTGCAACCGGCATTTTACCACTGCTTTGCTCGGATGGCTTTTCAGGTGTGGCAGGGTCCATAGGAAGTACAGGGCTAATCTCTTGCGGTGCAGGAGCATAATCATAAATTTTTACAAACTCTTCTTTAACGGCACGCATTTTTTCTTTATTGACCGATGCTAAAGCATACAAAGCAATAAAAAGTGCCAAGAGAAGACTAAAAAAGTCTGCCGTCGGTACTGCCCATTTTTCACATACTTCACATTGAGGACATGCTTTTGCTTTCTTTTTTCCCATTTTAACGTCTCATTACGTGAATTGACTGTGCTTCTCTTCCGCAGGGGAGAGATAGTTAAGTAATTTAGCTTCAAGTGTTCTAGGATTATCACCATGAACAATTCCAATAATTCCTTCAAGCATTACTTTTTGTTCTTTGACAATATGGTGTGATTTTGCAATCATCTTTCGCCCCCATGGCCCCAGCAGAACGTAAGATGAAAAAATACCAGTTACCGTTGCTGTAAACGCTCCTGCAATACCCTGTGCCATTTCAGCTGGATTGTCAAGCTTTTGGAGTGCAAGGATCAGACCTAGAACTGCTCCAATAAGTCCCATAACAGGTGAAGTCTCTCCTGCAAGAATCCAATAGTGCCCACATCCATGATAATAGTGCTCAGTCTCTTCGATAACCGCTTCAAGTGTTGCTTCGATGGTGTCGATTTCATTCCCATCAACCGCCATACTTAAGCCTTGTTTTAAAAACTCATTATCGAGCTCAGCCACTCTTTTTTCCAATGACAACAATCCATCACGACGAGCCATAAGCGCTAAATCGACAATCTCTTTAATACGTTCTTCGAGATTAACTGGAGATTTTTTAAACACCATACCAAGGTTTTTGAAAGCACCTTTTACAAATTCTCCGTCTGTTGCGACTGCTGCTGCTGCCATAGTAGTGGGAAAAATAACGATAAGAGACGCTATATGGATAATGTGAAGAGGATTTCCACCGTCGATAATATCACCTATACTAATAGCGGAGACCGCAATTACCAGACCTAAAATAACCGTTAAATCCACATAAACTCCTTCTCCACTAGACTGATTTATTTTTAATTTTCTTTATAACTCATAACTGGTCGATTGTACCTTTTTTTTGCTGAAAATTATGATTTTTTCTCATTATCTGGATAGAAAAAATTGTAAAGAATTTTGATAAGAATCATCAGAAAAATACCGCTTCCCATACTCGCAACAATAAAAGCATTGTATTCTTCATGAGAAATAGCATGCGCGCTGTATCCCAGTGTAGCAATCGCTACGGTAAACGTTAACGGCATTGAGTCGCTTAGTGAAAAAAGTATTGTATTTTTAAGTCCTAAGTAGCCACTGTATGCGACGAAAGAACTCAACAATCGAATACCGATAATAGCACTGGCAATAAATAATGCTGCCATCAAAATGTTAGTATCAGTAAATGCCTCAAGCGCCAACGTTGATCCAACGTGTATAAAAAAGATCGGAACTAAAAATCCAAAACCAAAAGAAGAAAGCTTTTCAGGAAGTTCTTTTTTATGCTTAAAATAGGTTGCAACAAAAGTCCCTGCCAAGAAAGCCCCTAAAACCACATCGATTTTAAGATAAAGCATCACAGCAACCATCATAAACATAAGCGACATGGAAAAACGTACATCCTGATCTTTTCCATCATCATGAGGCATAATCAATGTTTTAAGCCCTGGGTACCACCAAAAAAGGATTCTAATCCCCTTGAAGAAAAGGACAAATCCGATCATAAATGCAAACAACCCCCCTAGCGTAAAAGCAAATTCACGGTTATATCCGTATTCAAGCCCCCCACTAAGTATCGTAAGTGCCATAATACTCACAAGTTCACCGATAATTCCAATATTGAGTGCCAATGCAAGCCATGGCTGGTTTTTACCGTATTCTTTGACCAATGCCATCAACATACCCAGTGAAAAAATCGGAAAAGTAACCAAATAAACAGCACTCAAATCAAAATATAAGAATAAAGCCAGTGAGCACCCGTACAGCATCGCAAAATAGATGATAGTTCGGCGCAAGAGAGATGATTTTGCAAATCCAAACTCTTTAAGATTGACTTCCATTCCCGCCAAGAACATCAAATATAAAAAGCCAACTTTTGCAATAATTTTAAAGAGTTCATTTTCAACCAGAAGCCCAAAATATGCCGCTACACTCCCTAGCAATATTTCAACGACCACTACCGGAATTTTTGTGACTCTCGACAAAAAAGGAGAGAACATGACGAGAAGAGATAAGGTGATAATAACAACCGTTGTACTCATACCACTAACCTCTCAATTCTTGCCATAAGGCGATGGCTTGAATATGTTCTTTTACATCATGTACGCGAACTATCGAGGCACCTTGTTCAATCGCTTTAAGATGGATGGCCAACGTTCCGCCAAGACGATTTTCACTGCTTGAGGGTGATACCATGTCAATCATTGATTTACGGCTCGCACCCACCAACAACGGTTTCCCAAAAGCTAAGAAATGATTTTGATGACGTATCAATTCCAAATTGTCATCCAAACATTTTCCAAAACCGATACCGCAGTCTAAAATCACATCAGAGATTCCAAATGTATTTGCTTTTTCCAAACGTTCAACAAAGAAATTTTCAACTTCATGAAGTATGGAAGTAGTTTGCGGATTACTTTGCATATCATGAGGAGCCCCAAGTGCATGCATAAGAACTACCGTAGCCTTGTGTGAACCGCAGAGTCCTGCAACCTCATCATTAGCAAGCCCTGTAATATCATTAATGATGTGAAACCCTCTCTCAAGTGCATACGCAATCACTTTTGGAGTATAACTGTCCAAACTCAAACGAATGGTTTCATACATCTTTTTATGGTAAAGCAGATCAATAATCGGTTTTACTCGTGCCAATTCTTCTTCAACACTGATCCCAACGCTTCCCGGACGGCTTGAAACGCCGCCGATATCAATAATGTCCGCACCCTGAACTATCATCTCTTCGATTTTTTCTATCGCACATGACTCTTGAAATCGGCTTAACGGATAAAAGCTGTCATCATTGGCATTAATAATACCCATAACCTCGATTTTTTGAGGGAAATGAAGTCCACAAAAACGCGCTAACTCCTGTGATACGATTTTTAAACCAAAGGGCTGAGCTTTTTCTTTTTGTACCAATTCTTTCAGTTGTCTCTCATTGGCAATTAACAGGGCATCTACAAAAGGTGTTGATGCGGTTACCGTTCCTTTTGGGACGGCTAAATCTGCACCAATGCTCAAAGCGTCTTGCTTGAGAATATTGGCTGCTCCTACATGTAAATTTTTGATGGCAATCATATGAATTTGCCCTTTATCACTCAAAATAGACACCCCTCCGCCATCTACACCAAGCTCTTTAAGCGCATTTTTGAGATTAAAGGAAGAAGAGAGATGCTCAACGTGCACGTTTGGCTTCTTTAAGAAAATTCATTAGTACCATAATCAAGATACTTTGTGTCCGTCCATTAAGCTCGATGAGTCGAAATGCTTTTTCAAATGCTTCTATCTGGACTACGGATAAACTATACTGCTCTTGATAGACGGCATGATGAAACAGGTTTTCAATCAACTCTTTTGCTTCATGTTTTTTGAGTTTATCGTGCTCTTTTACCCATCTAAACATTTCTGAAATATCCAATTGGCGCAATACTAAAGAAATGGGCTCATGTTTTTTACCCTCTTGCTCAACTTGCAGAGACATTCGAGAGCGAACGGTTGGTAAAAATGTACTTTTATTGGGAGCCATTAAAATAAAGACAATATTTCTAGGAGGTTCTTCTAAAATTTTCAGCAAAGCATTTTGGGCAGGAATGGTGAAGCTTTTTGCTCCAAGAATGAGAGTTTTAGTATTTTCTTCACTTCTATACGCTTCGGCTATCACTTCTTTAGCGTCTTCGATTTTAAAATCTTCACAGATGAAACGGACACTTCGTAAAGGCAATAAAGTGTGTTCAATTTCCAATGATTTTTCTTCAAATCGTTCCATGATAATGATTCCTCCTCGCTCAAGCGTGAACATCTATCTCCCCAAATAATACACCGGCTAATGTACGGTCAAGAAGTCGATAAAGTTGAAGAAGCTTGATGTCAATGTGAGAATCATACGATCTAAGCAGCAAAGCATTGGGATAATTTTCATCCATCATCCAAATAAAAGCACCATTGGAGCGCTTAACAATATCAGCACGACGTTCATCGCCCCCTTTTCCGATATACCAAAAGAAATATTTTCCATTATACGAGAGGTCAAGCATATCATTGAGCATATCGATCGATTCAGCGTCTCGCATCAGATTTAAATGAGGATGAAGCGCCTCTAAAGCGACGATGGGTATCATAGGACGTTCTTTGGTGCGCTTGTTGATGGATTCAGTAATATAGTGCGAAAACCATCGTCGTTCATGATCGGTCACAACAACAATGGTATGTCCTTGCATGATCTGATCCATGACATTCACAATTTGCGGAATCCATTCATAGCGTTGCTCTTCAAACCAGCTCATGGATGCTCCCTCTGCGCGTATCGCATCGAGAGTCCACTGGTCAAATTGACGCATTACTGATCCAACGAATAGGCACTGTGAAGTGAGCGAACCGAAAGTTCGGCGTATTTTTCAGCAACGACCATTGAAACTTTGATCTCAGAGGTTGAAATCATCATGATATTGATGTTTTCGCGTGCCATCGTTTGAAACGCTTTTGCCGCAACACCCGTGTGCGATTTCATCCCCACACCGACGATGGATACTTTACAAATATTCTCATCGTAGCTTGATTCGCTAATCTCACCTTCACCCACAAACTGTTCGACTATATTTTTAGCATCCAACAGTTCTGTTTTAGGAACAGTAAAATCAAGACTGGTTTTTCCATCATGCCCCAGTGTTTGAATAATCATATCTATATTCACACTGTTGTCTGCCAAACGGGTAAAAATATCCGATGCAATTCCCGGACGGTCGATAACACCGCTCAACGATACACGAGCTTGATTTTTATCCAGCGCAATGCCGCTAACAAGAGGTTTTTCCATAATATTTTCTTCCTTTGTGATAAGTGTCCCTTCCGCATCAGTGAAACTAGAGCGGGTTACGAGATTTACATTGAGTTTTTTTGCGAGCTCGACCGAACGGTTTTGAAGAACTTTAGCCCCAAGTGATGCGAGTTCTAACATCTCGTCATAACTGATCTTATCCATCTTTTTGGCTTTTGGCTCGATGCGCGGATCCGTAGTATAGATCCCATCAACATCCGTATATATCTCACATAAATCAGCTTGGAGCGCTCCAGCAAGTGCTACTGCTGAGAGATCCGATCCGCCACGTCCCAATGTCGTTACTTGACCTTCTTCACTGACTCCTTGGAATCCTGCTACGACGACGACTTTACCAAGAGCAAGTTGCTCACGCATCAACGAAGGATCAATGCTTTCAATACGTGCTTTTGTATGAACATTATCCGTTACGATACCTGCACGGCGACCACTCATCGATACTGCAGGATGCCCCATCGCATTGAGAGCAATTGAAAGCAACGCTGCTGTTACTCGCTCACCTGAGCTTAAAAGCATATCTACTTCACTTCGTTCAGGAGTAGCGGTATAATGCTCAGCATACGCAATCAGCTTATTCGTCTCACCGCTCATAGCTGACACTACAGCAACGACTTGGTGACCTTCTTTTAGTGTTTTGGCAACACGTATGGCAACATTTTGGATACGCTCCAAATCGCCAACACTCGTCCCGCCGAATTTTTGTACGATTACCATTACAAATATCCCTCCGCTTTAAAATGTAAAATTACTTGTTCATAAATTGGCTTTTTAAAATGAGCAATGTTTTCAAATAGTTCATCCATACTGACAAAACGGTATTGTTTAAATTCTGGATGCTTGGTATCTAAATCAATTTTCGCTCCCTCTTTGAGACGTACGAGATAGTAACGTTGCTTTTGTCCCGCAAAAGGTGTCATTTTTGCCGCAACATGCGAAGGAAAATCATAAGCAATCCAGTCAGGATATTCCGCGATTATTTCAATTTTTTTGGTCCCTATTTCTTCTTTAAGTTCGCGAAAAAGGGCTTCTTCAGCTGATTCGCCCTCATCGATTCCCCCTTGAGGAAACTGCCAAACATTGTTCATATCATTACGTTCAGCAATAAAAATTTCTTTTTTATCAGGATACTCATGGGAAACGATTACCGCAGCAACATTGGGGCGATAAAATTTTGTTTGACTCATAATGTATAATCTTTTTAGTTAATTTTGTCGCGTATTGTAAACTATTCGCCATTAAAAATACTATAATCCCGTATGCTTTTATACATTCACATCCCTTTTTGCGATAGCAAATGCTCTTATTGTGCCTTCAACTCCTACGTTGATAAATTTTCGCAGCGTGAGCACTACATGCAGGCTCTTAGTGTTCAACTCGATTTCGAACTCAAACGTTTTGGCGTTAATCCTTCCCGTCTTATCGAAACCGTCTTTATCGGTGGAGGAACTCCCTCAACGGTCGATCCGAGTCTGTATGCTGTAATTTTCAATACAATTCGCCCTTTTTTAGCTCCCAACGCCGAAATCACGTCCGAAGCTAATCCTAACAGTGCAACCTTGGAATGGCTGGAGGGTATGCATGCTTTAGGAGTCAACCGGATCAGCTTTGGAGTGCAAAGTTTTAATGATGAAAAACTAAAAATTTTAGGACGTGCTCATAATACAGCTCATGCACTCAGTGCTATTCATAATGCCCAAAAAGTTGGATTTAACCACCTCTCCGTCGATCTTATTTATGGAGTAGCAGGTGATACTAAAGAACTTTTGCAAAATGATATTACCCAGGCTTTTTCTCTTCCCATCGATCATATCAGCCTCTATTCCCTCACCATCGAAGAACATACTGCTTTTGAAAAAACTCCTGAAATTGCCCGAGAAGAACTGGCACTCACCGAATGGCTTTTTGAAAAAATAGCCTCTCAAGGGTTTGAGCAATACGAAATTTCTAACTTCGGCAAAAGTAAATCGATGCACAATCTCGGATACTGGGAGGGTGAAAACTACATCGGATTAGGGGCAGGTGCTGTTGGGTTTTTAAATAACTGCCGATTTTATCCTTCTGTGGATATTGACTATTACATTGGGAATCCGCTCGAAATCAGCGAAGAGCCCCTGGATGAAAAAGCACTCTTTAGTGAAAAACTTTTTTTAGGTTTTCGTAGTTGTGTTGGAGTGGATGAAACAATTCTCTCTAAAAATCAACTCAAAACTGCGGAACTGCTTTGTGATGAAAAAATGTTGAAACATCACAATGGACGTTACTTTAACTCTAACTTTCTCCTTGCGGATGAAATTGCACTGCGAGTTGAAGGATATTAAATCTTTTTTCGCTAAAATTGCCCTATCTTTAGCATTAGGCAAATAATATGTTTGGTATGGGTATCGGCGAAATTTTTCTTATCGCAATTATTGCAGTGTTATTTTTAGGTCCAGAGAAGCTCCCCTCGACCATGGTAGATATAGCTAAGTTTTTTCGTAGCGTAAAAGGTACAGTCAATTCAGCCCGCGCAACCATCGAAGAAGAAATGAATTTTTCTGAAATGAAACAAGAAGCTCTTAACTACAAAAAAGATCTTTTGGATGCGAGTTCAGAGCTGGAGCGAATGACCAATGTTACTGAAATCGGGTCTGAAGTTCAATCCATAAAAAATGATCTCAATTTAAATACTATTGGAGCCCAAGTACCTTCGGCTCCAAAAGAAGCAGAAATCATTACTTTTGCTCCCAAGGTAAAAGAAGTTCAACCTATTGATATAAAATCCCTTCAAGAGAATGCTTAATGTTTGATGATTTACGCCCTCATTTAGTCGAACTGCGCAAGCGACTGGGAATCAGTGTTCTTGCTGTCATTATTATGTCCATCATTATGTGGAACTTTCACGATGCTTTATTGGCATGGATTACCGCTCCTCTTGTTGATGCATTAACCGCTACCGCAAAAATCTCCCGTAAAGCTGCCTTGGGGATGATTGTTACTCGTGAGCTATCGGAAGCATTCTTTGTTGCGATGAAAGTTTCCTTTTTTGCAGGGCTCCTTCTAGCGCTTCCTGTTATCCTCTCACAAGTATGGCTTTTTATTGCCCCAGGTTTGTATACTAACGAGAAAAAAATGATGATTCCCATCGTCGTCGGAGGGACAGGAATGTTCCTTATGGGCGCGGCATTCGCTTACTATTTTGTAACCCCTATCGGATTTGCCTTTTTTATCGAATTCGGAAGTGCTTCTTTTGTCCCAATGTATAACATCGGAGAATATGTCGAGTTTTTTACCAAAATTTTATTTGGATTTGGACTTGCCTTTGAACTTCCAGTCGTTTGCTATTTCCTTGCCCTACTAGGACTCGTCGATGATAAAATGATGAAAGATTTCTTTCGCTACGCTATTGTCCTTATTTTCATCATTGCCGCTATTTTAACCCCTCCTGACGTTATTTCCCAAATCTTGATGGCATTGCCTTTGATTCTTCTTTATGCTATTTCTATTCTCATTGTCCGAGCTGTCAATCCAGCTCCTAAAGAAGAGCCTGAATCCGACTACGAAGATGAAGAAGAGACGATTGATTAAAGACCCTCTGTTAACTTCCAGTTATGACTACTCACTTCACAGTGAGCTCATTGCCACCCACCCCGTCCATCCGCGTGATCATGCACGGCTTCTTGTTTACCGACGAAGCGATCATTCCATTACCCATACCCGTTTTGACCAACTAGAACAGTTTTTACCTAAAGAGTGTGCCCTTATTTTTAACGATACCAAAGTTATTAAAGCACGGTTATACGGTAAAAAAGCCAGTGGCGGAGCGATTGAACTGCTCATCAACCGTCCGATCAATGCTCATACTCTCAATGTTTACATCAAAGGGCGCGTGAAACAGCAAACACATCTTCTTTTTGATGACAACCTTACCGCAACCGTCACCATGCTCCATGATGATGGATCCCGTGAAGTACAGTTCACCAAAAATGAAACTCTTTTACGTTTCGAAGAACTGTTACCTATTCTTGAACGTATTGGTCATATTCCCCTTCCCCCTTATCTCGGTCGTGAAGACAATTCTGAAGACGAACGAGAGTACCAGAGCGTCTTTGCTGTACACGAAGGAGCGGTTGCAGCTCCCACGGCATCACTGCATTTTACCGATGAACTTTTTGAAACCATTTGCCATTCACGTCCCCATGCTTTTGTCACCTTACACGTAGGGTCCGGAACATTCAAACCTGTTGAATGCGAGCATATTACTGATCATCCGATGCACTCGGAGTATTTTAATATCACCGACCAAGCACATGCCCTTATCCAACAAGAAATTCCCCTTCTGTGTATCGGAACCACATCAACACGAACCATTGAATACCATGCTCGTACCCATGAGCTCCATGGTGAAGCCAATCTCTTTTTGCACCCGAATAACCCGCCGTTACGTGTCAATCATCTCTTAACCAACTTTCATCTTCCTCAATCAACGCTCCTAATGCTTGTTGCCTCTTTCGTTGGGCTGGATGAAACTCATCGTATTTACCAAGAAGCAATTGATTGTAAATATCGCTTTTTTTCCTATGGTGACGCTATGCTTATTCTATAATTTACCTTAGATACGCTAAAATAACATACAATATGAATCGAGGTATTTTAATGAAACATCTTAATCGACGACATTTTTTAGGTGCTGGCTTATTATTAGGAGCTTCCACGCTCTTAGGCAAAGAACTTCCCACCAAACCCATTGCGATTCCTCAAGAGTATGTTCCTCCCATTATTGCATTCCCTGAAAAAAAGCCGATGATTGCGGTCTCTGATCGTCCGCCGTTGCTAAAATCTGCTAAAGGTCGTGAGCTTTTTACGCAACCGATTACTCCAAATGATGAATTTTTCGTCCGTTGGCATCTTCCTGACATCCCGACTTTTGTTGATTTAAACACATTTCGTCTCGAAGTTAAAGGAGAAGTCAATACGCCACTTTCTCTTAGCGTTGATGATTTAAAATCCAAGTTTGAACCAACAGAGATTACCGCAGTACTTCAATGCGGAGGAAATAGCCGTAAATATTATAAAAACGTAGGTCCAGCAACCCATGGAGTACAATGGGATCATGGCGCCATGGGATGCGCTGTCTGGAAAGGGGTACGTTTAAAAGACCTCTTGGAACATGCCGGAGTCAAAGAAAGTGCTAGATGGGTAGGATTAAATGGACTTGAAAAACCTGCTATGGAAGAAACCCCTGATTTTTTCCGAGAAATGGCCATTGCCGAAGCACTTGAAGATCAAATAATTGTTGCTTACTCTATGAATGGTGAGGATCTTCCTTACTTAAACGGTTTTCCATTACGATTGGTTATTCCAGGACATTTTGCCGACAGTTGGGTTAAAATGCTCACGGAAATTACGGTACTAGACAGATATCAAAAAAGCTTTTTTATGGATGTTGCCTACACTGTTCCGGATAACGATTGCGAATGCGTTGTTTCAGGAAGCGATTTTGAATACAAACGAAAACCCATTGCGAGTATGAAAGTAAAATCCGTCATTGGCTATCCTTCATCCGACACAGTTATCAAAAAAGGATCCAAAGTTAAAGTAACGGGAGTTGCTTTCGACCAAGGAAAAGGGATCAAAGAAGTTATGATTTCTCTTGATGGCGGAAAAAGCTGGAGTGCTGCCAAGCTGGCTGCTGAAAACGGTAAATATGCCTTTAGAATGTGGACCTACGAGTGGGAGACCAAAAGTAAAGGGGACTTTTCCATTATGGCACGTGCGATTAATCGCATTGGAAATATTCAACCTCAAGTGGATGAAATCGGTTGGAACGCAGGCGGATATCAATACAATGCGGTTGATGTTGTCAACGTAAAAATAGTCTAAGGAGCAAAAATGAAGAAATTATTTTTAACGGCACTAATCCTCGGAGCTACAACACTTTTTGCTCAAGTTGCCAAACCTATTGAAATGCCATACGTCGATTATCCTATGGCAAAAGGGGATCACGATGAAGTAGCACAACAATACTGCCTCATCTGTCACTCATGGGGATACGTTCTTAACCAAGGTAAAAAAAGCAGACCTTACTGGAAAGGGACAGTTCAAAAAATGGTCAATGAATTCAAGGCTCCTATCTCCAAAGAAGATCAGCAGACCATCACCAACTATCTCGTTAAACATTATGGATATGAAACAACTTCAGCCCATTAAAATTTGCTTCTAAAGAGGCAAATTTTCTATTAAACCACAAATACTCTTCCGTTTCGAACTTCGACAATTCCGCCTAATTCTCCTTCAAATATTTCTTTTGGAAACCGTGCAATCACTTCTTCATACGTCGGCATTGTTCTGCAATAAGCGATAAAAGGTGAGTCGTTTATTGTATTAAGAGCGGATGAAGTAATCATGGCAACAAAACTATCAATCTCTTCAATTGCTATTGCCCTGCCCTGCGTCAGAAGTCTATGCGTTCCTTCACTCTCACGTATTCTGTGTGGTAAAACATAAATTTGCTTTCCCATCTCTAATGCAAACTCCACGGAGCGCATACTTCCGCTATTTAAATCAGCTTCAGTAACAATCAAGACCTCACCTAATGCAACAACAATTTCATTACGTACAACAAAACTCCACTCCCTAGCCGTAAAATCAGGTTCAAACTGAGAAAGAGTTAAGCAATTATTTTCAATTGACTCAATGAGCTCGCTATTAGCTTTGGGATAGCGAATATCAATGCCACATGGCAACACTGCAATTGTATTGTTAAGACCCGCACCTTGATGAGCCAGAGTATCTACACCTGCAGCAGCACCGCTAACAATGACCATTCCAGAGTATGAGAGTTTTTTAGAAAGTTCAAGAGTAAGGGCTCGCGTATAAGGGTTAGGACGACGTGTTCCGACAATGGAGATTTTAGGACGGGAAAGCACATCCAGCGAGCCTTTAAAATAAAGCTCATCTGGATATTTCTTCATAGATTCTAGTTCTTTTATTCTCCATGGAACATACTGAGACATAGGACTATCCGATATTAAATTTTTATCATCCTATCTAAATGATGAAAAAAAAGTAAAAATATGACAGATTGTTATATTTTATCAATTCCGACTAGCTTAATTTCGCTCAAAATAGATTTTGATTCTTTGAGTGCCTGAATAGTATCAGGGCGCGGATGACCGATAGCGATTGCACTTCCATTACGCTTTGCAATTTCAACGGCTTCTCGTATTTGTTTTTTGATGTTGTCAACACCATCATGATGATCTAAAAATACATCACGTCCTAGGTAACGCATTCCATATTTCGTATCAATCACTTTTACTTTACTCTGTGCTGTAGTTCGACTATCTACAAAAATGAGTCCATTGTCTCTCATTACCGATACCAAACGATCCATGGCATCTTCATCTGCCGTAAATTTTGAACCGGTGTGATTATTAATATAACGAACATCCGGATAAAGTTTTTTGATTTTTTGAATTTGTGAAGCTATCATCTCTTTTGAATCGCTTATCCTCAATGTAACCTGCTCTTCATCATTAAAATCAACCGCTTCAAGAGGTAAATGCACCATATAGCCATTTATTCCCTGTGCCAACGTTGCTGATTCATTATGGCGAGGACTCGGTGGTAAAAATGACATAACGAGAGGTAATCCAACTGATCGAATTGCTTTTACATCATGAGCATACGATACATCATCCATGATGATAACTAACTTTGCAGTGCCTTGTATTACGGGATGAGAGATTCTAGGCTCACTAGGTGGTGGTGGTGCTTTTTTGTCTTTGGGAGCGTATTCATGATGTGCACTAATCGATTCATGTTCCAATAACTCTTTAAGAGCTTTTTTAAGATGACCAATCTCGAGGTTTTGCTCATCGGCTTTTAATGAAGCATTCGTATCCACTTTAGCAATCTCTTTGATTTGTCCCATGAGTAACTCGGTCTGTTCACGTTGGCGATCTGTCTCATCTTGAGCTTGATTGAAACCAATGAAATAACCAATTAAAATAGCTAGACAAATCATAATAAGCAATGATAAAAAAACGGCAATATGTTTTAATGAAAAAAGAGAGCGAAAAGAAGAGGTGTGCTTATGCATCAAGAAACATTTATGTTAAATTTGTATTTTAGAGCTGGGTTCCCGCCTTCGCGGGAATGACGAGCTTAAAAGCAATTTTTAGTTTGTAGACTGGTTAACGATTTTGTTTTTAGAAATCCACGGCATCATTGCACGAAGGCTTACACCTGTACGCTCAATCAAAGATGCTTTTGCATTTGTACGCTCAGCGTTCATACGTGGGTATCCTGCTTGACCTTCAAGGATGAAGTCTTTTGCAAAACGACCATCTTGAATCTCTTTTAAAATCTCTTTCATCGCTGCTTTTGATTCTGCATTGATAACACGTTTACCGCTGACATAGTCACCGTATTCTGCTGTGTTAGAGATTGAATAACGCATATCAGCGATTCCGCCCTCGAACATCAAGTCAACGATGAGTTTCAATTCGTGAAGACACTCGAAGTATGCCAATTCAGGAGCATATCCAGCTTCTGTCAACGTTTCAAATCCTGCTTGTACAAGAGAAACTGCACCACCGCAAAGAACCGCTTGTTCTCCGAAAAGGTCAGTTTCTGTTTCGTCTTTAAAAGTTGTTTCGATGATAGCCGTACGTCCGCCACCGATAGCCGATGCATAAGATAGAGCTAATTCTTTTGTTGTACCGCTTGGATTTTGACCAACAGCGATAAGGTCAGGAATCCCGCCGCCACGAACAAATTCAGAACGTACAGTGTGACCTGGTGCTTTTGGAGCGATCATAGTAACATTGATGTCCGCTGCAGGTTTAACACGTCCGTAATGGATACTGAACCCGTGACCAAATGCGATAGTTGCACCAGATTTAAGGTTAGGAGCAATTTCGTTTGCATAAATTTCTGCTTGGTTTTCATCCGGAAGAAGGATCATAACAAAATCAGCGAATGCAGATGCTTCTGCAACCGTCATAACTTTAAAGCCTTTAGCTTCTGCTTTTGCCCATGAGCTACCGCTTTTGCGAAGACCGACTACTACTTCTACACCGCTATCACGTAGGTTTTCTGCGTGTGCGTGACCTTGTGAGCCAAAACCGATCATTGCGACGATTTTGCTTTTGATGAGTTCGATATTACAATCTTTATCGTAGTAGACGTTTAATGCCATAAGAATATCCTTAGAGTAAGCACTGTGGGCTTAAAATTTGGCGAATTATACCCCACATTTGCAAAAAGAAAGATAAGTGTCCCCTTATAACTGAAAGCTAAATTTTCTCTTTAGCCAGTACGACAAATTGCATGCTACAATTCATCAAAAAATTAGGGGCCATTGTGAAAAAGTTTAACTTATTTAAAGAGATTATTGTTGTCAACCGCAGTGATTTTATGCGTGGACTCAACTCTCATAAAAAATTTGCAATCTCCTACAAAGGGGAGGTAGTTTTTGAACCTTTCGCACCCGATCTCATCTCCATTTATGAGGGTACAATTACTCCTACCTCACCGATGGCTACAAGTTTAGCCCGTCCTTTGGGTGAAATGCTAGGAAAAAACTACCGCATCGTAGAAGATGAAGATCGAATACTCATAAAAGCCACAGCTGCATGGCAGTCTATCATCGGATTTAATCAACGTCGAGCCATGTATGATGATACTACAGGTGATGGGATTGCCGAATTTTCAGACAAAACTCTCGAAACTATTGGATGGCATGCTACAGAATTTAATGTCAAATATCGTGATATCGTTGATCAATTTGAAGAAAAATGTGAAGGAATTTTGATCTGTATTGAGCAAGAAGAACCTTATCAGTTCAGCGGTCTTGGATTCTTGTTTGAGTTAGAAGCAGCACAAAAACTCGCATTTGACTATTGTGCCGATATTGTCAAAGACAAAATAGCTAATGATAAAGATTTTGCTACCTTGAGTGACGATGAAGAAGAGGCTAGAGAGTATTTTTTAGCTGGCCTAAATATCTCTCTAAAATAATCTTCGCCGAAAGTGAATCGATCCGTCCGTCTCGTTTATAACGGATTTCACCTTTCATCAGCGCTTCTGCTTCTTGAGAGCTGTAGGATTCATCTTGATAGGCAATTTCGCCTGCAAATTCAACTAAATTCATGAAATGATCAACGCGACGACGCATCTCGTCTTCCGTTGTACTGCCCATTGGAATACCCACCACGACTGTCGTTGCCTCGTATTCATTTAACACTTTTTTAACGTCGTTAGCCGCTTGATTACGGTTTTTTCGCTCTACGGCCATTAGTGGTGTAACGATGCTGGCTCCTGCATATAATGCTAATCCAATCCGTTTTAATCCTAAATCAATCGCAATTATTGCACCCATCATTTCCCCAAACAAAATTGACCGAACATTTTATCAAACATCTCATCGAGTTCATAAGGTCGGGTAATCGAGGAAAGTGAACGGATAGCTTGATTGATATGAAAAGAGAAAAATTCTAACTCACCGCTTTGCAATGGCTCATAGGCTTCATCGATAGCTACAAGGGTATCCGAGGTTGCATTAATCTGACGCTGTGAAATGAGCATCATCTCCTCCGAATCGTTATCATGATCCATCACATTACTCAATGCATCAATCAAAACATCAGTATCCTCTTTGCAGCTAAGCGCTATCGGGGAGTATTTTTTTAAATTTTCATCGGGAAATATTTTGGGTAAGTCAACTTTATTGAGAATACAAATAAAAGGCTTGGATTGCGAATACTGTTCGATTAAATCAATAATAGCATTGTCTTCATCATCCATCTCTCGGCTGGAATCAAATAATGCAATCACCATATCCGCATTATCAATTGCTGCGATAGATCGTTCAATCCCAATGCGTTCAATCTCATCATGCGCATCACGGATTCCTGCTGTATCAACCAAACGGATCAGATGCGTACCGATGCGAACTTGTTCTTCAATCGTGTCACGAGTTGTCCCTGCGATCTCACTCACAATGGCACGTTCATAATCAAGAAGCGAATTTAAAAGCGAACTTTTCCCGACATTGGGCTTTCCGATGATAGCAACTCGATACCCTTGCATCAAACCGCTGCGTCTGCGACTGGATTCGAGAGTTCGAGAAAGCTCCTTTTTGATTTTTTCGAGTTTACCTACAATTTGATCAACAACATCACTGGGCAAATCCTCTTCGGCATAATCAATAACGACCTCAGAATACGCCAAAATCTCAAGTAGAGAATCACGGATAGTCTCAATATATTCACGCAATTCACCCTTCATTTGACGGGCAAGGATACGAGCGGCATCATCACTTTTAGCTTCAATGAGGGATGCGATGGCTTCAGCCTGGGTTAAATCCAAACGACCGTTTAAAAAAGCTCTTTTACTGAATTCTCCCGGCTGCGCTAACCGTACCCCAGCATCTACACACGCACGTAAAACACTTTGGGCAACGATCATTCCGCCATGACATTGAAACTCAACGACATCTTCGCCTGTAAAACTTTTTGGATTTTGGAAATAGATGACAATGGCTTCATCGATGAGCAGTTTATTGCTATCATAAAGAGGTGTCAATGCAGCATAACGCGGGGATAGTTCTTTTTTTTGAGAAAGTTTAAGAGCAATAGAGAGGGCATCTTTTCCACTGAGGCGGACAATACTAATCGAACCAATGCCATGCGCAGTGGCAATGGCAGCTATGGTGTGGTACATTAATATTCGTGGTAACTGTTGATGATGATAAATTTACCACCATCACGGCTTGAACGAATCGCGACGTAACGATCAGGGTAACGGCTTCGAAGCTGCGTGAGAGCGATTTGAACCAATACACCGTCTAAAACTTTGGTTTGTGCACGTCCATCACGCTCGATATTTTCACATACACCTACTAAATAGCGCTCAATAGACTCTTCTTGGTTTTTCAAAAATTCCGCAATCTCAAGACGTAACTGCAATCCGTAAGTTGCATTAATCCAGTTGAATAGCATATACGAAAGTGCTTTATAACGATAACCCTCTTTACCGATCATCAGTGCCGAATCTGCTCCGCTTAGTTCAACCAATAAAGTATGCTCATCATAAACACTGACTTCTATCTCATTAAGATCAAAACACGTTGATTTAAAGAGGTCATTAATTTTCGCTTTTACGTCGAGTGCACAATCATCGATCGGCATTTCATCGTACGCAACATCCATAGCGTAATCATCGTAGTGCTCTTCTTCGTCATCATCATCATGAACTACAAATAACTCTTCGTTTCTATTATCAAGACTGCTATCATCTTCTGGAAAAGATTCTTCCTCATTTTCTATAATATCTGGCTGTACATCATCTTCCACGATATTAGCTTTATGGTCTAAAGGAACGTTATTAATGATAGGAGCTATACTAGAAGGTGCAGGTGAGAAAGGAAGGTGAGCAACAATAATAGCCGGCTTTTTAAAAAGACCCAAAATCCCTTTGGTGGGGAATTGGATGATTTCAACTTGAAGTTGTGTAACCGAACATCCGAATGTACTCGCCGCTTGCGCGTAGGCGAGTTCTAGTGTATCAGCTTCAATCTTTTTCATGGTGCTTCTCCGCAAGATGCGCTTCATGACGAGACACACGCGCCGCTTCAAATTGCTTGTTTACTAAATACTGTTGAGCAATCGAGAATATATTATTAATAAACCAATACAACACAAGCCCTGCTGGGAACGTGAAGAAAAAGAACGTAAAGATAATTGGTAAAAATTTAAAAATCTTTTCTTGCAATGGATCAGTAAAGTTACTCGGTGTAATTTTTTGCTGATAGTACATCGTAGCACCCATCAAGATCGGTAAAATGTAATACGGATCCATACGTGACAAATCGGTTACCCAAAGAATCCATGGAGCCCCTTGAAGCTCAACGGCATTAAGTAATACACGATAAATCGCGAAAAACACTGGAATTTGAAGCAATAATGGTAGACATCCACCCAATGGATTAGCCCCGTGTTTTTTATACATCTCCATAACAGCTGCATTCATGCGCTGTGGATCACCTTTGTATTTTTCTTGCACTTCTTTAATACGCGGGGCAATCTCTTTGATCTTTTGCATAGAGACCATACCCTTTTGAGTCAAAGGATAGAGAACCATACGGATCAATGCGGTAAGAGCAATAATAGACCATCCCCAGTTACCAAAAATACCGTGCAACCACATCAATATTTTAAAAATTGGAGCAGCTACAAAAGTAAAAAATCCAAATTCTATCGCGTTAACAAGAACAGGATCGATGGCGTTAAGTGCTTTATACTCTTTTGGTCCGATATACCCTTTGAAAGCAAAGGTTTTCGTTCCTTCTAAATAACTCACAGGATTATCATTAATATCCCGCTCCACAATTACTTGCGTTGACTTATCAAATCCGTACATGATCGTCGCATAATACTGATCAAATGCAGAAACGAGGTGAACATCACTAAAGATTTCACGCCCCTCAACATCGCCGTCTTCAAAAATAGTAGTAAGATTATCCCCAGCATAAACCATCCCGCCGATAACGGTCATCATTTGATCGTTAATTGCAGGATGTTGCCCAAGATACAATGAATATTTTTTATCTTCCGAAAGGTTAATATTTACTTCATAGTGCCCATCAGAAAAGAACGTCACTTTTTTTGTTACAGTAAAGTTAGGCAATGACTGTGTCAAAATAACTTCAGCTTTACCATTCTCACCCAAAACAATATCATCTACGTTGCTGCTAAAAGGTGTTTTTTGTGCAAGCGCATCAACTGCCTCATCGGCAAAACGCATTTGTAACGGTTTAGCACCTTCAACTGGTATCAGTTCTGCTAACTTGCCATCTTTACTATCATGTTTTGTATTTTTCAAAACAACCGAAGAGATACGCCCTAATGTGTCAACTTTTAAAGTAAATTCTTTAGAGTTAATAGTTGTCAAAGTATCGCTTGTAACCGTTTTGACTGCTGAAAAATCGCTTTTATTGCTATCGGTAGTATTTACTACATTATTTACGGTGCTGGCTTGCGTTACCGCTGACGTCGCTGGAACCGATTTATTAACATCTGCACTGTTAGGTGCTTGAGGGGGAAAGAGTGTTGTGTAGCCGATAAAGAACGCGAACGAAAGCGCAACAGCAAACAACAAACGCTGGTTGGGAGACAATTTTTCTAACACTTGGACCCTTTGTATCTAAAATTTTTAATCAGAAAATAATTCTGTTTATAAGGAACATACCAATATTTTACCGTAATTAGTGAGAGATTGGATGGATTTATTGTTGGTTTTGAAATAATTGGATAATCAATCCCACCACGGAAGAGTTGATTGCATCTACAAATGCGTAAAAATGTTGTACCAAAAGCTTTATGAAGGGAGTTTGTTTCGAACTGCCAAAGAGCATATTCTGAACATGAAGGGTAGTGACGACACGAACCGCGTGTCACCAAAGAAAAAGAGTGCCGGTAAAGCCAAAGGAGCTTAAGAAAGAGTTTTCTTATCATCATTACTCACTAAAATGGCATTTACCCGCTTTAAAACGTATTTAAAATCTCGTTGCACGTCCGAAAACTCATTGTTGTGAAGTGGCAATTTTGCTACCCACACATACAATCCATCACAAAGTTGATCTGAATATTCTCGCATCAAAGCCCGAAGGCGTCTCTTACAATGATTACGTATAACGGCATTACCGACCTTTTTACTGGCGGTATATCCGACTTTTTTTTCTCCCTCTAAGGGGAGATAAAATAACGCAATAGAAGTGCTGTGAGCACTTTTCCCGCGCTTATAAACTCGCTGAAACTCTGAGTTGAGCTTCAACATCGATGGACTGATTATACAGCCAATCGCTTTCTACCTTTTGCACGACGAGCGTTCAATACGCGACGGCCATTTTTAGTCGCCATACGTGCACGAAAACCATGCGTACGTTTACGTGGCGTATTATGCGGTTGGTATGTTCTTTTCATAGACATTCCCTTTGTGTATTTTTAGCTCGCAATGTTAGCTAAATCTTACTTAAACTGCTATTAG
>JAUYRN010000034.1 GCA_030696775.1 Sulfuricurvum sp. | reverse complement strand
TGTCGCGAGCTAATGAATTGTCCTGCTCCGTAGCTAATAAATTGTCCGGTTTTATGTTACCACTTGGAAGTCAAGGAGGGAGACATGAAACGGACAAAATTGCTACAGGAGCTATTGATGTTACGTTTTGAAGAAGCCTATGAAGGCTGGCAGGAAAAAAGGTTAACGCAAGAAGATGCAGCACGTTTATTGGGTGTATCCGATAGGACATTTCGTCGCTATTTGGTTGAGTATAAAGAACAAGGTTTACAGGGTTTGGTTGATGATCGATGGAATCGCATTTCGCATCGTAAAGCACCTGTAAACGAAATCATGGAGCTAAAAGAGCTTTACAGCAAAAAGTATTTTGGTTGGAATGTGAAGCATTTTTTTAGTTTCTATCGTCGCAAGCATAATGGGACACGAGGCTACACATGGGTTAAGAGTGCATTACAGGATGCGGGTCTTGTTGCAAGGAACTCAAAAAAAGGTCCACACAGAAAGCGTCGTGAAAGAATGCCCGCAAAGGGTATGATGATTCACCAAGATGGAAGCACACATCAATGGATACAAGGTGAGTCATGGGATTTAATTATTACCTTCGATGACGCTGATTCAGAACACTATTCTATGTTTTTTGTAGAGGAAGAAGGCACAAAAAGTAGTTTTCAAGGAGTAAAAGAAACCATAGAAAAACAAGGGGTATTTTGCTCATTTTACACCGATCGCGGAAGCCATTATTGGTATACGCCAGAAGCGGACGGACCTGTTGATAAAAAACAATTTACTCAAGTAAGACGGGGCTTGCATCAACTAGGTATCGATATGATCCCAGCCTATTCCCCCGAAGCACGAGGTCGATGTGAAAGACAATTTCGCACGCATCAGGGGCGACTTCCTAATGAGTTAGCGGCAATGGGGATTCGAACAATGGATGAAGCGAATCGGTATTTAAAAGAGGTTTATATGCCTGCTTTCAACACCGAGTTTATGGTGACGCCTTACTCTGCTCAATCGGCCTTCGTTCCATGGAACAACATCATGCCATTAGATGACATTCTGTGCGAACATTTTGAGCGTACAGTAGGAAAAGATAATTGTGTGTCCTTTGAGAATTTAAAATTACAAATTCCAAAAGATGATCATCGTTGTCATTACATGAAGGCGAAGGTCCGCGTACATTGTTACCCTAGCGGCGAACTGGCAATATTTCACGGCCCTCGCAAACTCGCAGACTATGATAGCAAAGGAAAAATAAAAGTGCTTGTTGATGCAGAAGAATTAAGCATCGCGGCATGAACTGTCTGTGGACTATGTGGATAGTGTGGATAACGATAAAGCCGTTACCCACACTATCCACATGGGTCCACCAGACTCAATAACAGGTTATTTTTTAAAAGAATAAAAAACAAAAGACGTAAATCCGCTTCGTCATTTGTCAGATTGACTTATAAATGAATAGTTAATCTGTTATAATAAAGCGGACAGTTCATTAGCTACAGATCCGGACAATTCTATTAGCTCGCAACA
>JAUYRN010000024.1 GCA_030696775.1 Sulfuricurvum sp. | reverse complement strand
CCGCTTTCGTGAGAGGGTTGCGGTGCAGGAGTTGATATGTACACAGGTGGTGCTATTATCGGTACTTCTGGCTGCATATAGAGCTTTTGATAGTTAAACGGCAATACATGGTTAAGCATCTCCGGCTGAAGCTCTCCATTAGGACAAATAAGGACGATTCTCTCCATGGTATTTTGGAGTTCACGAATGTTTCCGGGCCATGGATACTCTAACAATACTTCCATTGCGCCTTTGGAAAAATGCATCTCTTTACGATGTTCTTTCATAAAGCGGTGGAGATAGTGCTCAATGAGTAATTTTACATCCTCATAGCGCTCACGAAGCGGAGGAAGATTGAGAGGGATGACGTTGAGGCGATAAAACAGGTCTTCTCGAAATTCACCCTTGCGTACCATATCTTCGAGATTACGGTTGGTAGCGGCAACGAGGCGGACGTTGGTTTTGATCGTTTTATTTCCTCCGACGCGCTCAAACTCCTGCTCTTGTAAGATACGCAGCAGTTTGACTTGGAGAGAGGGGGTAATATCCCCAATCTCATCGAGAAACAATGTCCCCCCATCGGCAAGTTCAAATCGTCCTTTTCGCATCTCCCTTGCATCAGTAAATGCCCCTTTTTCATGTCCGAAGAGTTCGGATTCGAGGAGTGTTTCGCTGATAGCAGCACAGTTGAGTTTGATAAACGGTCCGTTTTGACGACGGCTGAGATTATGAACCGCTGTGGCGATAAGCTCTTTACCCGTACCGGTCTCACCACGGATGAGAATGGTTGCATCGGTGGGGGCGACGGTATTGATCATCCCAAATACATGTTGCATTTTGGTACTTTTTCCGATGATATTTTCAAATTTATAATCTTTTTGCATCTCTTCTTTGTAGTAGGTTTTGAGTTCAGTGAGGGATTCTTTTTCTTTGGTAATCGTTTGTTGAACTTTCATCGAGCCTACGAAAAGGGTTCCGACAATGGTGAGCATTCGGACGATTTCGTCGAAATCCAGAGGGCTTTTTTTCCCGATATTCGCCGAAATAACCCCGATTACTTCTTCATCTTGGAGTAGGGGCACCGCGACGTAGGAGACCATTTGCGTCGAGATATGCCCCATTTTATTGAGATAATTGATATTGTTATGGATATTTTCGATCACGATAGGCTCACGGCTTTTCGCCGCTAATCCCGTTGCTCCTTCACCGAAACGGTAGGTTGCCATTTTCTTTTGATGCGATTCAAGGTCGATGGAAATGAGGAGTTCAAGCTCATCTTTATCCTCTTTCTTTTTAAAAAGGGCACATCTCTCAACATAGCCATGCTGTTTGAGTTTGCGCATCGCTTTTTCGATACTTTCATGAATATCGACAGTACTCGTAAGAATGACAGCAATTTCATACAGTAAATTAATCTCTTTGTACGCAAATGTCAGTGCACAGGTCTGACATTCTTCTCTATTAGGGATATTGGGGCTGTAAGTCATCATTGTGTAATCTTTTTTATAAGTTATCCCTAATTGTAGTACAAATTAGGGGAATTGGTATTCAACACTATGGACAAAAAATAAGCAGTTAAATAGAACATTATTTGCATCCTATCCAATAAAATTCCGACAAGGAGAAGAAATGAACATTACTGTCCATGGAGAAACAACATTATTAGAGGGAAAAGAGATGACAATCTGGCGTGAAGCTCCGGCAGCTCGTGTCACAGCATTGGATGGAAGCCAAAACGTCATTGGCATGATCGCACCAACCGCACAGTTGCTTATCGCCATCCCTTCGCTTAAAACCGAAGTGTGTTCATTGGGAGCCAAAAAGTTCAATGATTTGATTAAGCAGTTCAAAAAACTCAAAACTGTCATGGTCACAACTGATGATGTTGAATTTGTGAACGATTTTGTCACACGTGAGGGGATTGATGCAGCAGACATTGTTATCGATACCAACCGTGACTTCGCCAAACGTTATGGCTTGCTTATTACCGAAGGGAAGTTAAAGGACCGTCTTGCTCGTGCTGTTTTTGTAATCGATCAAGAGGGGATGATCTCCTATAAAGAAGTTGTTCCTGAAATTACCGATGAAGTCGATTACGATAAATGTATTGAAGCAGTCGATAAAGCGGCTAATTTTAAGAAAAAAGGGCACGACCACGAAAACTGGATGGGCGTTTAATATCTTGACCGTTCGCACTGAGCCTGTCGAAGGGTAATTCATGGTTCGACAGGCTCACCACGAACGGGAAAACCTTTAAGGAAAAACAATGGTAGAACAATATTTGACGTGGTTAAATAATCACGAATTTTCGGGTGGAGATTTGGAAGAAAAAGGGATGAATGGCAATACCCCTTTACTTTTAGCTGCTTTGGAAGGAAATGCAATGATGGTATCGCGTCTTATTGAAGCGGGTGCCAACTTGTATGCCATTAATGGTGATTTTAACGGTGTGTTGTTCAATGCCTGTTATTCCAATTGTCCTGAAGTTATCCGTATCTTGATTGATGCGGGTGCTGATATTGATGATACCAATGAAGAGGGGACGACGGCACTTATGTATGCTGCATCTGCATCTCGTGTTGAGTGCGTGTCTATGTTGTTATCTTTGGGGGCGAATGCACAATTGCATAATGAAGATGGATTCAGTGCCATCGAACT
>JAUYRN010000036.1 GCA_030696775.1 Sulfuricurvum sp. | reverse complement strand
ACGGCGTTGGTAACGATACCGCTCAAGGTTCCCGTGGTTACCTTGGCTGCGTACGCACCATCGACCCCGGTAAATAGAGGCAGGAGCAGGGATAGCAATATGGCGAGCCATATGCTGTGACGGTTTTTCATGCAGTTCTCCTTTTGTCGGTAATCGTTGTGTCTATTATCTTGATGTGTTTTCTTGCTTTTCAGTTTTTATTTCAATGTATTACCAATCAAAGTCTTGCCTCCCCCCACGATACCGTTTAAGAATGCTCATTATGGGGGTGCGAGCTCATGTCATACCTATCTAAAACCGCCCGGTTTGTTGTCTGGATTTGCTCCAAGTTCACAAAGACCGAGATCGAACAGATCGTTGTCGGGCTGTCAGATGTACTCGAAAATCGTAACCCTGAAGTCAAGCCGAAGGACGATTTCAAAGAGAAACATCCAAACTACAGGAACTTCATCGTCGATCCCAAACCGCCTCTGACCGAGCCACCAGAATTTAAAAAAAAGACCTCAATCAGAAAAACTACCAGCAACTCCTGATTGAATACCAAACTCTTCACGGAAAGCCCCTTAATCCGGTCAAGCTCCGATCTGGTTCATCACCGGTTCCAGCGCATGTCGTCTGTCCCTGCTGTGGAGCGCCAAGCAACTATCTTTACTTCAACGACGGAAAGAAACGCTCTCAGATCCTCTGCAAGGTTTGCTCTCAGCTCTTCCAGCTTCAGCAACGTTTCAAAACCAACAGGAAGTCCAAGCTCTTTTGCCCCCATTGCGGGTTGGCTCTCTTTAGATGGAAGTCACAAAAGGAAGTGACCATTCACAAGTGTCCAAACGATAACTGCCCTCATCGTGTCCAGGCGCTTGCCAAACTCAACAAGGCCGAGTTGGAGCTGATGAAAAAGAAGAGTTCACAGTTCAAAATCAACTACCAGTACCGGGAGTATCACTATAAAGCGGAAGAGCTGGAACACTCTTCTCCAGATAAACCGCCGGTGGAGTTGGCAAGAATCCATAACAGCGAAAACGTTCTCGGATTGATTCTGACCTTCTATGTGTCATTTGCAGTTCCGGCCAGAAAGACCGCTCAAATCCTGCGAGATGTATTCTGCATCAAGGTTTCTCATCAGACCGTTCTCAATTATGCCGCCGGTGCCGCATGGTACTGTCATCGGTTCAATTTCAAGCACAAAGGACACATTGATGACATTTCTGCTGGTGATGAGACCTACATCAAAGTCTTGGGCAAGTACCAGTACGTCTTTTTCTTTATTTCGGCCAAAAACTTGAAAATCACTGCGTATCATGTGGCCGATAATAGAGGCACACAGCCAGCCGTTATCGCTATGAACGAAGCCGTTAGAACCGCCTCCACCGATCAGGAGATAACTCTCGTTAGCGACGGAAATCCTTCGTATCCGGCAGGCATTCATTTCATCAATGCCCAGTTCGATGACACCCAGCAGATTCAGCACAAAAAGGTAATCGGTCTTCAAAATCTTGATGCCGAGTCCGAAGAATACAGATCCTTCAAGCAGCTCGTTGAACGACTAAACAGAACCTACAAGTATCACGTAAGGCCGGCGGCAGGGTTCAACAGCACAAACGGCGCGGTGTCTTTAACGACCCTGTTTGTTACCCACTACAATTTCCTCAGACCTCACATGTCGCTCAAATATCAGCCGCCGGTTCCTTTGCAGGAGTTGAAAGCACTGCCAACCATTCAAGCAAGGTGGACAAAGATCCTCTCACTTGCAGCCTGACTTCCCGTTTTCAAAGAACACTTGTTGATAGTTGTTTTAGACTTGCCGACAATCTCCCGTGTCTGGCCGCAGAGTGGCTTGTCCGAAATTCCTGCGAGTAAGTACAAAATCCAAAAAGCCACTGTGTGGACAGGCACGGGAAGGCTTCACTTGGATAACATTCATTACGTTCGGGAGTTTTCCTTTTCAACATCCCTGGCTTTCATGGAACTTTTGACACTATCGTCGGTGACTAGGATTTGTACACACTTTTATGTATATTGTCAACATAAATATATATGTTTAAGGTTTTTGTTGAAAGAAACATGTGCTGGCACATTGACGACCAGCCTTTTTTGGCTCTATATTGACCTCATTTATGTGCC
>JAUYRN010000017.1 GCA_030696775.1 Sulfuricurvum sp. | reverse complement strand
AGATGATGGCAGACGTGAGATTGGTGAGCTGTGTACGGATGTCGTTGAGTTTGTTTTCATAGCGTGGTAACATAGTTAAGCCTTTGGTTTATATACAGTAGATGCGTGATTGTAATCTACTATGGTCACTAATTGATTACAATAGTGTACCATACTCTGTAACCTTTGTGTTACCTACCCTCACTACAATATCGAAATCAAAAACCATTCAAGGACAATCCATGCTAAGAAAAGTTACTCAAGGTTTCGTGATTGCAGCTATTGCAGCTACGTCGATGATCGCAGCAGATAAAATTAATGGCGCAGGCGCGACCTTCCCGGCTCCTTGTTATTATGACTGGGCTTATAACTACCAAAAAGCGACCAAAACGCGTGTTAACTACCAATCAATCGGTTCAGGCGGCGGTATCAAGCAAGTTTCTGAGCGTATCGTTGATTTCGGTGCTACGGATGCTCCATTGACTCCAAAAGAGCTTGACAAAGCAAAATTGACTCAATTTCCGGCAGTTATCGGTTCTATCGTTGTTGCACACAACCTTCCGGGTGTTGCGGATGAAAAATTGAAACTCAAAAACAGCGTTGTAGCTGAGATTTTTGCAGGAACCATTACGATGTGGAACGATCCTAAAATTGCAGCGGATAATGCAGGTGTTAACCTTCCGGCAGAAAAAATCATCGTTGCTCACCGATCTGATGGATCAGGTACTACGTACGTATTTACCGATTATTTGAGCGAAGCATCTAAAATGTGGAAAAGCAAATTCGGTACCGGTAAAGCAATCGGCTGGGCAACTGGTGTCGGTGGAAAAGGGAATGAGGGTGTAACAAATCTCATCAAACAAACTCCATATTCTATCGGTTATATCGAAAACGCATACAAAGAGAAAAATAACCTCTCAGCAGCTACCCTTCAAACAGCAGAGGGCAAATGGGTTACCGCAACACTTCCAAACTTCCAAAAAGCAGTTAAGCAAGCAAAATGGTCTAAAAAAGATCACTTTTACAGCTCATTGGTTATGCAAGACGGATCATATCCGATCGTAGCAGCAACCTTTATTCTGTTACCACGTGAAAAAGCGGAAGAAAATGCTCAAGTTATTAAATTCTTCGATCACTCGTTCCGTTACGGTGACAAAGCAGCAACTAAACTTGGCTACATTGCACTTCCGGTTGAAACAACAAACCTTGTACGTGAGTACTGGGCTGAAACTAAATAAATTACTTTGTCATTCCGTGCTCCGACACGGAATCTAGCTCTCCGTTCGTGGTGAGCTTGTCGAACCATGAACACCCTTCGACAGGCTCAGGGCGAACGGCTTAAAAATTCATGAATGTCACCTTTAAGCACATTTCGATGTTTTTAGAGGTGTCTTTTTCGCCGAAGACCCATGTTTCATTTTTCTCCCTTTCTCTTTCTCCCCAAATAAAGCTTGTTAACCCGTTTTAGCGTATGCACTCGGGTTATATTTACAATTCATTTTCCTTATCGTAACCCTTTTGTAATCGTAACATTCGCGTAATTTTCTTTTTCTACAATGTCGTCATATTAATCAGGAGTGATAACCAATGAAAAAAGTAACCTTATCTGCCCTTGCTGCGGTGATGTTGTCAGGCGTAGTGTATGCTGACACTATGACTTTGTTTAGTGACCCAAAAACAGGTCAAGTATTTACAACACCGGCTGAAGGCCGTGTTGAGATGGGAGACTTTATCGATGCAAAAACCGTTGATATGACGCAACGTGAAAGTGAGTCTGCATTTTCAGAGTACAAAGACGCACAAAAGAAATACGTAAACGTTAAATCAAAAGCAAAAACGATTGAATTTAGCGGTACGCACTACTTAGGATATACGACAGCTGAGCCAGAAATTAAATCTTCTACTGTAGGGCGTTCGTCAGGCTTTGAAATGCGCCGTAACTACGTTCAAGTAAAAGGATACTTCAACGATAAAGATTACGTACGTGTAACCATGGACTCTACAAAAGAATTAGCTTCATCTGTAGGAACTTCACAAGATGGTAATGATTTGAAAACCTCTCAGGGTGGCGGTTATGCAGACGTATTTATCAAATACGCCTACCTCTATTTGGATAAGGTTCTTCCATACACAGGCGTAGAGATGGGTATCGTTCACCGTCCATGGATCGACTATGAAGAGCACAATGCATGGCATTACCGCTCATTTAACAAAGTTGCATTGGAAGAGAAAGCTACTCCAACAGAAACAGGGGTTGACCTTATTAACTCTGCTGATTTTGGTGTCAATTTTCAAACCAAAACAGACATGTTTAGCTCTGAAATCGGTATCTTCAACGGTGAAGGTTACCATGGAGACAAAGTTGCTGGAAATCAACAAAATGACTCAAAAATGTCTGTTGAATGGCGTCTTACTGGTCACTTGATCGGAAGCGGTGAAAAAGTAGGCAAAAACGACCGTACTAAAGATACGTATTTGAATATCTCTACAATGGGTATTGTTTCACATAACCATAAAGATGACAGTATTACCATCGGTGATGCAGCTGAATACGATCGCACA
>JAUYRN010000035.1 GCA_030696775.1 Sulfuricurvum sp. | reverse complement strand
AAAACTGCGTATAAATCTCTGAGTCATTAGGCAACCCTTTCAAATTGATTAGGAGACATATATCCCAGAGAGCTATGCAAGCGATGTTGGTTATAAAAGACCTCGATGTATTCAAAAATACTTCGCTTTGCTTCATCACGGGTTTTATAGCGTTGCTGATGAACCAGTTCTTCTTTTAACGTGCGGAAGAAGCTTTCAGCCACAGCATTATCCCAACAGTTTCCCTTACGACTCATACTACACCGGACAGCATTCGCCTTCAATAGTTTCTGGAAGAGCTTGCTGGCATACTGAGAGCCTCTATCCGAATGATGCATTAATCGTTGCGATGGGTTGGGTCGTCTGTTATGTAAGGCCATTTGCAATGAACGAATCACCAAGCTCTTTTGCATACGTTGATCCATCGCCCATCCCACGATCTTTCGGGAATACAGGTCTAAGGTCGTTGCTAAATCCAGCCATCCTTCTTGAGTTGGAATATACGTAATATCGCTGACCCACACTTGATTGGGCGCACTCACGTTGAACTGACGATTGAGTAGATTGGATGCTACCGGCAAGGTGTGACGTGAATTGGTTGTAGTTTTATATTTACGCTTATACCGTGCCATGATGCCATGGATCCTCATTAATCGATGAACACGATTTCGTCCCACGTTTAGACCCTGCAACCGCGCTGCATGATACATACGTCGATAGCCATAGGTTGATTTACACTCCCGATGGATCTGTTTCAAATGGATCACAAGGGCTTGATCTCTCTGTTCTCTTATAGATATTGGATATTGCATCCAATACCGGTATCCGCTGGGTGAAACATTCAGCCGATTGCACAAAGCGGTAATGCTATACTGAAAGCGATGTTGATGAATGAACGCGTACTTCACCTGCTTTCCCTCGCGAAATACGCTGTGGCTTTTTTTAAGATGTCTCGCTCCTCCTTGACTCTCCCTAATTCTTTACGTAGCTGCTTTAATTCTTCATGCAGCACTTTTGCATCCTGAATGTCACTGGGGTGTTGCTTTTTGCTTAACCGTTGAACCCATCCATGCAATGTGCGGATAGGAATCCCAAGATCCCTGGCTGTTTGATCGATGGACTTTGATCTTAGGGCTAATTGTATCGCTTCTTCTTCAAATTCCTTACTGTACCGTTTGATGTGTCTTGTCATCTTTTCTATCCCTTTCGTTTCTGTTCTCTATTCTCGTAGTTTTTTGAACAGTTTTCCAGGGGCAGATCA
>JAUYRN010000007.1 GCA_030696775.1 Sulfuricurvum sp. | reverse complement strand
CGGAACTTCTGTAACAACTCATTGCACAATTACAGCCTATCATTGTTTAATTTATAGAAAAAATGTTACCTAATTAACCCGTATTGATGATGTGAATATAAAAGTTTAGTCAGAAATAAACAAAGTCTGATCTTACCCCTGATTTTCGGACAGAGAGAAAAGACAGTATATTACAGAAAAGGAAAAGTCCGAAATGGAACAAGAACAAGTCAAGCGAAGAAGATTTGATAAGCAATTTAAGATGGAAGCAGTCCGTTTAGTAACCGAAGGCGGACGTAGAGCAACTGAGGTGGCCAGAGATTTAGGGATTGCGGCTAACTCGATCTACCATTGGAAATATCAGTTATCAAAAGATAGAGAGAGTGCCTTTCCCGGAAAAGGATATTTAAAACCAGAGGATGAGGAACTTCGTCGGCTACGGAAAGAGTTAGCTGACGTGAAAGAAGAACGAGATATTTTAAAAAAAGCGATCGCGTACTTTACCAAGCACGGAACGTGAGATATAGATATATGAAAGATCATCGAACCAAGAGAGATATAAAGAAAATGTGCAGTGTATTGAAGGTATCACGTAGCGGCTATTATGATTGGAGAAAGAGATCCGAGAGTCAACGAGCTCAGGCTAATGAGTTATTACTTTGTGAAATCCGCAAGGCATATGAGTTGAATCGTGGTTTATATGGAAGTCCGCGCATCACAGAAGAATTACATTCATTAGGAATATCTTGCAACAGGAAACGAGTGGCGAGAATAATGCGAAACCATGGAATAATGGCAAAAACGAAACGGAAGTTCAAGATAACGACCAACTCCACTCATCGTCAGCCCGTAGCAGCTAATATCGTGAATCAGCATTTTGTTGCCGAACGTCCAAATCAACTTTGGACCTCAGACATAACGTATTTGTGGACACGGGAAGGTTGGATGTATCTGTCGGTGATTTTGGATGTGTGTTCGCGGCAGATTGTTGGTTACTCGATGAATAACCGATTAACAACGGAACTTGTAACCGAGGCATTCAAGAGAGCAATTCAATGGCGCAAGGTTGAGCCGGGAATGATCTTTCACTCAGATCGTGGAAGTCAATATGCCAGCATTGAGATGCAGCGTTTGCTCGCATCATACGGCATCCGTCCAAGCATGAGCAGCACCGGCAATTGCTACGACAATGCGATCACCGAAACGTTCTTTCACACACTCAAAACAGAATTGATTTATTTTAATCGGTATGAAACCAGAAAGGAGGCAAGCAACAGTATCTTTGAATATATCGAAGTGTTTTACAACC
>JAUYRN010000016.1 GCA_030696775.1 Sulfuricurvum sp. | reverse complement strand
GGTAGGAAGTATTGTGAACTTTGATCAGATTATCCGTTTTGTGTGGGGAAGTGCGCATCAGTCGCACAATGATGTGCGGACACTGATGTGGAGACTTAATAAAAAACTGCCGGTTGCCATGGTTAAGAATGCCATGGGGCTTGGTTACTACATCGAGTCATAGGCTATTTATCAAATAGCCAGTCAGTAAATCAATCTAAAACAGAGGAACCTGGAATGTTTATCTGATATAAATGACAATTCCTCTACTAAGTTATTATCGTGTTTTATACGATGTTTAAACGAATTCCCACAGGACAATGATCTGATCCTGTAATATCTTGAAGTATGAATGCATCTTCGAGAGAATCGGCAAGATCCTCGGAGATAAAAAAGTAATCGATTCTCCATCCCACATTTTTAGAGCGTGCACTAAAGCGATACGACCACCAGCTGTATTCATTCTCTTTATCTCCATGGATATGACGGAAGGTATCGATGTAGCCATGATCAAGCAGCTTATCGATCCATGCCCGCTCAATCGGCAAGAAACCCGATGTCTTTTCATTCGATTTAGGATTTTTGAGATCAATCGGACGATGTGCGGTGTTGACATCCCCGCAGATGATTATTTTTTTGCCCTCACTGCGAAGGGTTTGGCAGTAATCCAAAAAACGATCATAAAACTCCAATTTATAGGCAAGCCGTTCTTCATCCTTTTGCCCATTGGGGAAATAGACGTTAAACAAGACAATGTTGCCATAATGATGTTCAACAATACGTCCTTCACTCATGGTATCAATATCAGCACGAGTATCTGAATATACAGGTTCAAGGTCACTTGCGATCAAGGTTCCCGAATACCCTTTTTTTACCGCACTGTTAATGCTTATATTAGAATAGCGCTTAGCGAATAGATTCTCAGGCATTTGTTCTGGTAAGGCTTTGATCTCCTGAAGACAAAGAATATGAGGCTGACGCTCTTCGAGCCAGTCAAATGCCCCTTTTTCGGCTACGGCTCGGATGCCATTAACGTTCCAGGAGATGATTTCTATTGATTGAGCCATAGGATGTCCTTTTGATGCTTTATTTGTCTATCTTAATTTTAGAAAAATCACCCTGCACTAAGGGCAATGACATCCGCAATACACTCATAGCTATATTCCATAAAAATACTATTCCCATTTGATGCTGCAATAACTGCCATTCTATCCGCAAGCTCATTGCCCTCGACTCCGGCATGCCCTCGCACATGAGAGATAATCACTTTATTTTTAATACCATCGTAGAGAGCATGCGCTGTTTTGATCAGGTCAAGATTTTTAATCTCTCCCCCTTGCTTGGTCCAGCCCTTAGCTTTCCATCCATATGCCCAGTTCACCACACACTCGATACTGTATTTAGAATCCGATAAAATCGCAACTTTCTCATGCTGTGCATCAACTGCAAGTTCAAGCGCTTTTAGCAAAGCTTTTAGTTCTGCTGTATTATTGGTTCCGATCACATCCGCAGCACCGTACATCAAGACCGGTTTCTTTTCATCTTCATAGATAGCCAATCCGCTTCCTGCTTTTCCGGGATTACCTGAACACGCCCCGTCACAATAGATATGCAAACGAATATTCCCCATTGTGGCGGATGAAGGATCTGTATCAGAAACAGTGCTCGTTTTTTTCTTATCTACTGTTTTTGAAGCGGTCGATCTTGTTGTTAATGTCTTTGAGCCAAATGCTTCTTCAGCCTCTGCTCTCGTCTTATAGCTTTTATAGACAGCTCCTGCAAATTTGTCGACCTGTCGCAAGCATTCTGCCCATGTTGTGTATATTCCGGGTGTTCTTCCCTGCTTAACTACGTAAAATTTTTCAGCCATATTTCTCTAGCCCTTTTTATTAATAATTTTATTTTTAATTCATTTTCTTCTGCTGATATGCTCTATTCATTTCAATCTAAAAACACCAATTGAGGACAACTCCTCAGTACTGCGTGTTACAATGTCAACTATGAAACCATTTTTATTCCTATTACTTTTCCTCAATCTTGTCACGTTTACGATATTTGGCATAGACAAATTACTCGCTCGTTTCAATCGCAATCGGATTAGTGAAAGAACACTTCTTACTTTCGTAATAATGGGAGGAAGCGTAGGTGCTGTTTTCGCACAAAAGCTGTTTCGTCATAAAACACGTAAATTTCGATACAGAGTGTGGATAATTTTGACCAGTCAGTTCATTATTTTTGAAGTACTTTGGTATTTCTCTCCGCTACTCCTCCAGAGCTTTCGAAGTTATTTTCAATAATATTCATTTATAAGCATGATTATATCAATGAAGCATAAAAAATGCTGTATCTACGCCTCTTTTGTTTGGTTTTTACTCAACGTTTCTAAAAACTTTATCATATTTCTTTGCCATTAATTGTTCGCTATAATTCACTAATATTTAAGAAAATTTAAAATAACAAAAAGGATTCTTATGCAAAACGGTAAGACTAAAATGACGCTAGGCGTCAATATTGATCATATTGCAGTTTTACGTGAAGCACGTAAGATTAATGATCCCGATCCGCTTATGGCATTAGCGATTTGTGCACAAGCGGGTGCAGATCAAATAACGATACATTTACGAGAAGATCGTCGCCATATCCACGATGAAGATGCTCGCCGTATTATCGCATCCTCTCCACTTCCTGTTAATTTAGAGTGTGCAATAGATCCTGCAATAATAGAAATCGTATGTGCACTGCATCCTCACCGTGCGACGCTGGTTCCTGAAAAGAGAGAAGAAGTAACCACGGAAGGAGGACTCGATGTATCAGGGCATTACGAGTCAATATTAAATACTATTAATACATTAAAAGCCCATGAAATCGAAGTTTCTCTTTTTATCGACCCTACACGATCAGCAGTAGAACTTGCCTCTAAACTAGGGGCTCAATGGGTAGAACTGCACACGGGAAGCTACGCCAATCTCTATGCCATGCGGCACAGTTGCCTTCCTCATTCTCATCACGCCATCGAATCGTTGCGCCTTAGCCGTGCTCAACTCGATGAACGGCTCGAGAGTGCTTACGGCGATGTCGTAGAAGCCGCAAATTATGCGCGCAGTTTAGGATTAAAAGTCGCTGCAGGACATGGACTGAATTATCAAAATGTTACCGAAATCGTTAATATCACTACGATAGAAGAGCTTAATATTGGTCAAAGTATCATTGCCAGATCCATCTTTACCGGTCTCGCTCATGCCGTACAAGATATGAAAAATCTATGTCAGCGCTAAAGCGTATCGCCATCAGCGTTGGTGATCTAAACGGTGTTGGTTTTGAGATAATTCTCAAAGCACATGATCAAATCAAACGCCTTTGTGACCCTTTATATTGCATTAATTACACGATGTCGCATCAAGCTGCCTTATTATTGAAAAAACAAATTCCCAATGATTTTCATATGTTTAAAGTTTCAGGAGAATTCACTATTGATCCAGGAACTGTATGCGCAGCAAGTGGTCAATACAGCTTTGACTCTTTTCTTTGCGCTCTCGATTTAGCTCGCCAGAAAAATGTAGACGCCATTGTGACGCTTCCAATCCATAAAGAAGCTTGGATGCATGCTGGTATCAAGTATGTAGGTCATACCGATGCACTGCGTGATTTACTTAATTCAGAAGCTATTATGATGCTGGGATGCGAAAAACTCTATGTGGCACTTTTAACTGAACACATACCGCTTCGTGAAGTAGCAAATCATATAACAACAGATGAAGTCTATAATTTTTTGATTCGCTTGCACCACAGTCTCAATCGTTCTCCTATCGCAGTATTAGGACTCAACCCTCATGCAGGAGATCATGGCGTACTAGGAGATGAAGAGCGCTTTATCGAAGAAGCTATTGTTCGCGCAAACCAAACAATCGGTGAAGCAGTTTTTGAAGGACCAATAGTCCCAGACATAGCATTTACGCCACGTTCCCGTGAGTATTACAAGACCATCGTTGCCATGTATCACGACCAAGGGCTAGCTCCACTCAAAGCACTTTATTTTGATGAGGGAATCAATGTCTCACTCGGGCTTCCAATCATACGAACTTCTGTCGATCATGGGACCGCATTTGATATAGCCTACCAAAATAAGGCATTAATATTAAGTTATATCAATGCCGTCAAAGCAGCAGTTTCATTTACATTGGAACCTACAAATGCCAACTAGCAAAGTCTTTCTTGAGGTATTTAAATCTCTTTCGCATCCAAATTTTGACCTCAAATCATTCCGTCTGATCTTTATCAAAGCTGCGTGGAAAGCTTACACCGATATCGATCAAAATCCTATCTCACAGAGTCGTTTTCAAAATATTTTCATTCCACTGTTTGATGCACTTTTTGTCAATACAAATCAAGACATTAAAAATATTCTTAATGATATACGCGAGCATGTTGTGGAACAGAGTAAGATTGAACGATTCTTTTCCGATACCTTTTATATTGTTTTGAATCACTATATCAAATCATTTTATGGCACGGTTGGGGGATGGGAAAAGATTTCTCCTTTTGCTTCTGCAATCGAACGATTCATTGCCTATACTGCCCAACGTCTCGAAGATGAATCCTTGTTTATATTTGAAGATGCTCTTATCAATGCCCTTGAAATGCTGCGACAAAATTCAGACAGCATTACTGTTCTCAACACCTATTACGGTGTACCGATCCAATATCCAGCACAAATTCTCCATACCGATAAGCAAAGTGTCATAATTCGACCTCATCCTCTCCAAGAAACGGCTGCCCTTTTACAAAATGGTATTTATCTTCTCAAGAATGATCAGTTTATGTATGATGTTTATGCTTCAGTAAATCCAATAACCATCAAGGGAGAACGGCTCTTAGAACTAAGCCGCTTTGACCAGCTACAAACATCTCTTTTCCACCGGCAAAATATTCGCGTTCATCCGCATCAACCCTACAAATTCACCATTATTCATCCATCTCTTACTTTGGAAACTCATACGTATGATATTTCTATCGGAGGGATTGCAGTGACAAGTAAAAATTTTTACCCAATCTCACCTTTTGTTGATGTAGTGCTGCAGTTTCCATTAGAAATCATGGAACAAAATAGTGAAGTTCAAGGTCAGCTGGTCTTCAAATCTGCGTATGAAGGCGGATATAAATATCATTTCAAAATTACACCGACAGTGCAGCAAGAGGCAGAGCTTAGTAAATATATATCTCGACGTGAACAAGAAATTATTAAAAAGCTCAGAGAAGAAATTATTTAGGAGAGACGATTTTGATAATCTTCATATCCGAATTCATGTACGATTATCAACTCTTCCTCTTTTGTCCATAGTGCTAATGAAGGTAGCTTAATTCCATTAAATGTGGTGTTTTTTACAAACGTATAATGGATTTGATCTTCGAAAATAATTTTATCTCCAATCTTAAGCACTTCATCAAACGAGTAATCTCCCATAATGTCTCCCGCAAGACACGTATTCCCACCTAGTCGATAGGTATGCGCCTTCTCACCCGCTTCACCTGATCCACGGATCATTGCACGATATGGCATGGCCAGAGTATCGGGCATATGTGCTTCAGCAGAGGTATCGAGAATAGCGATGTCCATTCCGTTGTGAACAATATCCAGTACCGAAGCGACAAGCGTTCCCGTTTGCCATCCAACAGCTTCTCCTGGTTCGAGATAAACGGTAATATCGTTGTGACGAGTCTTGAACGCACGAATCACTTCGATAAGACGATCAACATCATAATCAACACGAGTGATATGGTGTCCTCCTCCAAAATTGATGTACTTCATAGTGTCGATGTAATCACCAAAATTTGCTTCAAATGCTTCAAGGACTCCTTCAAGTGCATCAACATTTTGTTCGCACAATGCATGAAAGTTGAGCCCATCGAGCTTTGATACAATTTCAGGGTCAAAGTTAGCTATGGTTGTTCCCAAACGGCTGTAAAGACCGCAAGGATTGTACAAATCAACGGGTGAAGAAGAATATTCAGGGTTGACACGCAAGGAAACTGAGATCGTAGGATTGATTGTCTTGACACGATCATAATAGCGGTGAAACTGCGCAGGAGAATTAAACACCATATCATCTGAGATACGCGCTATTTCATCGATTTCATCGTCTTTAAATGCAGGGGAATAGGTATGCACCTCTTTATTCATCTTTTCACGCGCAAGCTTGGCTTCATGCAATCCGCTGGCGGTACATCCATAGAGATATTTTGCTACGAGGGGAAAGGTTGACCACATTGCAAACCCTTTAAGAGCAAGAATAACTTTTGCTCCCGACTCACGTTGAATTCGTCCTAAAAGGTTCAAATTTTTTTCTAAAAGAGCTTCTTCGCAAATGTACATAGGGGTATGGGGTAATTGAGTGAAGTCGATACCAGACATCCAAAAATCCTTAATTTTAATGGCGTCATTGTATCATAAAAGAGTATTAAGCCGTTTCAAAACCGCCTGTGACCTTGATATGCCACGGTTCAAATCGAACTCCGTATGGATTATTGGAGGTGTAACGAATAGTTATATATCCACCGTCATAAAGCTTTTTGAAAACATCCGTTTCTTGAAATTTATCCGTAAAATTAAACTGTCCATATCCCGCTTTACCAATATCAAAATCACCCACACTGTGGAAGGTAAATCCAGGGGGAGCAATGGAGTTAGAAGTGCGTCTTAAATCTCCACCTGCATACTCCATTTTTTTCAAAAAAAGATAGAGTTGCTTTACGGGAGCACGTACACCTGAAGTTAAAACAAGATCAGGACCAATTAGACGTTTAATTTGGGCAAATTTTTCAGTTGCCGCACCCTTCATCAGAAAATGTCCTGTTTTATCCATATAAACCACATCTTTTTGAGGTGTTACGATGGTGAGATTAGGAACCGTTCGTTCGCCATAAAAACCATATTTTCGTGGGTCACCATAAAAAATAGATTCAATAAAATCGATTTCAGAAGGCTGTAACGGTTTTTTACACTGGGATGCAACTTTTAATAAATCATCAAAACTTAAAATATTAAACTGAACATAACCGACCTGATTTTGTACAATAATAAGTTTCTTTAAGAGTGAAGTTACAAGAGAATTCGAATCTCTTTTTACGACTTTAGAGTCGATCTCTTCACTTATTCCAAAAAGAGTACTCGAAGCGGTTAAAGCGCTTAGCGTTAAAAACGTTCTTCTCTCCACTCCTCGTCTTCCTTTATCATTTATGACTGATTATTGTAATATAAAAAAATACTATGTTAAATAAAATTGGATATTTTCTTCGATAGTTTAGCAAAAATAGTTCCAAAAATTTAATTTTTTCAGTATCTCACCCATTATTGAGAGTATTTAAGATAATTTAACCTAAAATAAATAACTATAATATAAAAGGTTCACACTATGAATTTAAAAAGTTTAAATGTTATTGATGTATTAAATACTCTACAGCAGACAACAGATTTAAAAATTATTACTGAAAAATTTTCTCTCTATCCCGAACTTACCTTTAATCTCTTACGCTACATTAACTCTGCTGAATACAGCTTCAGAAGTGAGATTACCAGTATTCGACAAATCATAAATCTCCTTGGACCTGCAAGACTGCATTCATGGCTAGGTCTTTTTGTGTACTCCAGTGAGAATGAAACAGATATAAGTCAAGAAACCATAAAATCAGCTAAATTTAGAGCCAATATGATGAGGGAGCTGGTCATAGCTCACAAAAAAAATGAACTTTCAGATGAAGCATTTCTAACCGGAAGCTTATCGTTGATTGATATTTATTTCCAATTGACGATGGAAGAGATGCTGGAGAAAATTGTCGTAGGAAAATCCATACGTGATGCACTTTTGACACGAGAGGGCTATTTAGGTAAAATTTTAACAATCACCGAAAAACTTGAAACAACAAAAAATCTTGTGGGGATGATTGACGCTATTGCCCCAAAACTAAACTTAACACATGAAGAGCTTTATACTATTTATACTAAAGCGAAGAGCTTTGTAGAATAATATATTTCATAGGAGGCAAACATGGTTCCCGCACTCTATCTCTCCATCGCGCGTGAGTCTATTCTGAAACGATTTTCTGGGCTGGAAATGGATAAAAATGCTTTGCTTGCTACTTATCCTGAACTGTCCAAATCCAAAGCTACTTTTGTTACTCTAACACTGCACGGACAATTACGCGGCTGCATTGGTTCACTTGTCGCACATCGACCTCTTTTAGATGATTTAATCTCCAATGCTCAATCAGCAGCATTTCATGATCCTCGTTTTTCTCCTCTTAGCCACGAAGAATTTTCTATGATTAAAATTGAGGTCTCTCTATTAAGCGAACCAAAATTAGTCTCCTATGCCGATAAAGCGGAATTACAATCACTTATTCACAAAGGTATAGATGGCGTGATTCTAAGATTTGGAAACTATCAAGCGACTTTTTTGCCACAGGTATGGGAGGAACTCGATGATTTCGAGAGCTTTTTTGCCCATTTAGGGATGAAAGCAGGTATTGGAAATGATCCGCTGGCATATCATCCCGAAATATATACCTATCAAGTTGAAAAAATTAAGGAGGATTAAAATGAGTATTCGAGCCATGAGCGTCGCAGGAAGCTTTTATCCTGCAACATCGGATGAAATTATTCAAATGATAGATCATTTTAATACGATTTTAAAATCTCATCCGGAAGCATTAAAAAAATTTGATACCCTTACAGGCTTGGCAGTGATTGTTCCTCATGCAGGATGGATTTATTCTGGCTTTACGGCGAATATAGCGTATCGAGTCCTTTCCAACAACGCTTTAAAAACCATTGTTGTCATCGGACCATCCCACCATGTAGGATTTGAAGGTGTAAGTATTTCTGATATGGAAACGTATCAAACGCCGCTAGGGAATTTAGATATAGACCATCATCTAGTCAAAGATTTGATGCAACAGTTCTCAATCCCCTACTTTCCCCAAGCACATCATGAGCACAGCACCGAGGTTCAGATGCCCTTTATAAAGCACTATATGAGCAATGTAAAAGTCGTTGAATTGGTATATGCCTACGCTGAATCTTCACAGCTTTCACCCATTATCGATCATGTACTCAATCAACCCGATACAGCTGTCGTTATTAGTACCGACCTGAGCCATTACTATTCGCTTAAAAAAGCAAAACAGCTCGATTCTATTTGTCTGGAAGCGATTCGCACTGAAAATGTCCAAGAGTTACATCAGGGGTGTGAAGCGTGTGGAATGATAGGGGTAGAAGGAATGCTGAGTGTCGCTAAAAAGCGAGGTTTGGAAGCTATTTTACTCGATTATCGCACAAGCGCCGACGCAAGCGGAGATACCGCCCGTGTCGTCGGATACACAAGTGCACTTTTTCGTTAAACGTCCATCTCGATAACATTCCAAGGAAGTCCTTGGGTGTTCATTTCATCCATAAAAAAATCAGGATCCATCTGTTCCATATTGAACACACCCTTACCACTCCATTTACCCTCAACCATCAGTTTTGCACCGATAACCGCAGGAACACCCGTAGTGTACGAAACACCTTGAGATTTTACTTCGGCATAACATTCTTCATGATCTTTGATCTGATAAATATAAATTTTACGTTTTTTGCCATCTTTTAGACCCTCGGCTACGATACCTATGTTGGTTTTACCTTTGGTTCGAGGACCCAGTGACGCAGGATCAGGGAGCAAGGTTTTTAGAAATTCCATAGGAACAATCTTCATCCCTTTATGCTCAACTTCTTTGATTCCCAACATCCCGACATTTTCGAGACATTTCATGTGAGTGAGGTAACTTTGCCCGAATGTCATAAAGAAACGGATACGTTTAAGCCCTTTGATATGTTTAACAAGAGACTCCATCTCTTCATGATAAAGAAGATAGCTGTCTTTAGGGCCTACTTCAGGATAATCCCACACTTGCATGATTTCCATCGGTTCTGTCTCTATCCATTTGCCCTCTTCCCAGTAACGTCCTTTTGCACTTACTTCACGTAAGTTGATCTCAGGGTTGAAGTTGGTAGCAAATGCATAACCGTGATCACCAGCATTACAGTCAAGAATATCAATCCTATGTATTTCGTCAAAATAATGTTTTTGAGCATATGCACAAAAAACATTCGTTGCACCAGGATCAAATCCGCTTCCAAGTAAACCCATGATACCTGCATCTTTAAATGCCTGATCTTTTGCCCATTGTTCTTTGTATTCAAACATAGCCTCATCAGGATGCTCATAGTTTGCAGTATCGAGATACGCAGTTTTAGTTGCGATACACGCATCCATAATAGTTAAATCTTGGTATGGAAGTGCAACATTGATAAGAATATCTGCACCGACACGGTTGATGAGTGCTATTACCTCATCAGTATTATCCGCATCAACGGTTGCAATTTCAATTGCACCCTCTGGAAGTTCGCTTTGGATTTCTTCGCAACGCTTTAACGTACGGCTTGCCAAAATAATACGATCGAATACCGTATTGTTCATAACACATTTATGTGCCACAACACGCCCTACTCCGCCGGCGCCGATAATGAGTACAGTTGCCATAGTTAAACCTTTTAGTTGGTAAATATTTTTGAAATTATAAGCTAAAGTCTCTTACGAAAATGTTACAAACAAAACGCATCATAAAGAGTCAATGCCCAAATGAACGACAGCATTGACAATGAGAGAAATACGAATGCAGCTCCGGCATCTTTTGCCCGTTTAGCCAGTTCATGATGTTCAAGAGTCACTAAATCAACGGTACGTTCAACAGCACTATTAATAACTTCGGCAATCAGCGGAATAAAAAGAGCAACTGATAAAACAGCACTATGAATAAATGAAACAGGCAAAATCCATGCCGTTGCCATACCTGAAACAAAGAGGAGAATTTGAAGACGAAACGATCGTTCATTTTGAGTCACTTCAACAAGACCATTCAGTGCGAAACGGGTGTTTTTAAACAAAGTGTGTTGGGTTGGTTTATTTAGAGCCATGAACTTCCTTTAGATGAGTAATAACATCATATACTGTTTTGGCGTCACTGTCCATAGGGATAGGTGCTCCATAGATGATACGGACACAGCGACGAGACCACGTACGTTGTTTTGATATACGGGAGAAGAGACTCCCTTCCATGCCATGAATATAAAAAGGGACAATAACACCATCAATTCCCCGTGCTACGATTTCAAAACCCGAATAAAATTTTTCAATTTTACCCGTAACACTAATCCCTCCTTCGGGAAAAATACCGATAATCTCATTATTTTGCAATCGTGTTTGAGCGACTCTAAATGCGTCTTTGGAAGCACGAGCCGATACTGGTATCACACGACCCAGCTCCATAATGGGGCGAATGAGAGGATTATCATAAATAGAACGTTCCATCATGTATCCAATACGTCGTGGAATGCCGATTTGAACCACAATCCAATCAATCCAACTGATATGATTTCCCAGCAATAAAACGGCTCCTTGATTAGGAATATGATGCAAACCGATGGGATTAATATCATAGCGAAGAGATAAAAGTTTTTCAAAAAATAGCCAAAGCAAATAATCGCCATGACGCTTTATCAGCCAAAGCGATAGGATCAACGAAACACCAAACATCATCCAAAATAGATAAAGGCTGTTCATGCCAGCCATGGCAGAAAGCGTCGTGAGCACCAGAAAACCAGTCATAAAAATATTTTGCATCCAATTGTTTCCAGCAAGGACATATCCCAATCGTGCGGGTAGAACACGAGACTGTATCAGTGCATTAAGAGAGACAATCATAGCAGCTCCTCCTATTCCAAAAAGAAAAAAGAGTACGCCAATAACAGTAAGTGACGTAGCAAATGGTAATGCAAAAAGGGTAAACGTTAAAATGATAGAGCCCATAGGAATAAGACCGTTATGAATGTAATAACGGCTGACGCGTGAAGCGATAAACGAACCGGCAATAATCCCAAACGCAGCCAGCGCCATCAAACCTTGGACGACAATAGTATTGTCTTGATGCAGAGTAGACTTTGCATACGCTCCAAATGACGCCAAAATAACTTGAGAGATTGACCAAAAAAGAGATAAAATAACAATCGCTTCTAAAATAGTTGCATCATTACGAATGGCAAGCCAATTTTTCCGAAAATAAAATCCGCGAATATATCGACGAAGATTCAAAGGGGCTTTGGAAACAGGCAATTTGGTGGGTAATCGTAACGTCAGAAGATATTCCACAACAGACCCTCCCACCAACAGCCAGCCAAGCGGTGCAATTTGTTTTAAAATATCACTCTCGTTGATGTAAGAAGTATACAAAGAAGTTTCAAACAACAGGGTATAGACCATTATCCCAGAGAGTATCGCCACGGTTGTAACCGATTGAACCAAAGCATTCAGTCCGCTAAGTCGATTTTCTTTGACCAAATCTGTGATATATCCATATTTAGCCGGTGAATACAAAGCGGCTTGAACCCCAAGGAGAAGCGTAAAACCAAAAGCACACCAAAACCATCCTTGGTAATAGGAAAGTGTAATTCCCAATGTGATAAATATGGCAGAAAGTGCACCATAGCGCATGACATGAGAACGTGAAAAACGTTGTGACAAAAATCCTGCGGGAGTAAACAATACGATAAAAGGAAGGAGGATAAAAGCATTTAAAATCGCGGTAAGTATGATTTGTTCTTGATTATCATAGACTTTAAAAAGGGTGTTTTGGATAAGTATCTTATGACCTAAATCAGTAAAAGCATTTAGAAAAAGAGCTGCTAAATAGGGGAAAACCCCTTTCATCTTCCAAAGGGAGAGCTTCAAGAAAGCACCGTGCTCCAGCCCTCATAATGACCATGCTCTTGCATCACTAATTCATAAAGCGTTGATGTCGTTTCATTGACTTGCTCTGGAGTCACAGACTCCATTTTTGTTAAAGTCACTCCATACACATAATCGCTCTCGTCATCATTAATATGTTCTTTGAGGCTAAAGCCATCTGAGATCATCGATGCTTCAAAACGCTGTAACGCTGTAGGAGTTTGAAAAAAGAAATAATGTTCCACTTCTCTAGGAACAGACAAATCATCCTCTTCTTCTAAAAGTGCTTCGAGAGTATGACGGCTTTGTATACTGATAAGGTCAAAAGGCTCAGGATAGAGACGCTCCTGATACATTTCCCATTTTGTGTCACGTGAAGAACCACGCTCGTAAGCATATTTACTATGTCGAGCCATGACATCCGAGGTAATATTTTCAAACTTTTTAGAAGTTGATGCATAAAAATAAAGCTCACACCATCCATCTTTTACAATAGTACCTGCATACACTGCTTCTACTTGGGCATCAAGAGTCACGATGAGGTCATCTCTGAAACCGATAAACTCAACATCTTCACTACTAGCTACTTTGACAAAAAGCCATAATAACCAAGATTTTTCTAGGTCAGGAACCTCATCAACTAAAGATAAATCTACCTCTGTACGATAGTTTTGTCCCTCTTCATCAGCTTGTTCATAGTATTCAATCATTATTTATCCATATTTTATTATTTTACCAATAGCATTTTATCCAAATGTTCCTCATTCCCCATTGTAGCTTTGGTGAAGCTTCACTTTGTGCGAAAGTTCCTGTACATCTTTAGGAGAAACAAATCGTTGAGCCTCTTCAAATTTTGCTATATTTTGGGTAAAAAGTTCCATTTGCGCAATGGCGTTATTGGCAACATTTTCCAAATGCTCACGAAGAGTTCGATGTTCATGCTTCTCATACGATTCTAGAGTAACAATAAGCTCAGCCAATGCACTTTTTGCCACTATAAACTCTTTAAACAAAGCTTCCGCGGATCCAAAAAGCGATCCAAGCGGTCGTAACGATTCATTAAGTTCCTTGGTGCTGTGATTCATTTCTCGCATCTGATTGGAAGACAAAACCATTTGCTGCATAATCAATTCACTTTGATCACGAGAAGCTTTGAGTATGGTTTCATTTTCCAGCAGGGTCGTTACGATGCTTTCACTCTTTGAACCAATGGTTTGAATATTACGTGCGAATTCAGCAATGATACGTGAGAACTCATGTTCCATGACTCCCATCACGCCATCAATAGAATGCGATTTTTGAAGTTTTTCGAGAGCATGCTTAATTTGAATAAATTCATTATGAATTTCAACTTTCTCTTCACTGGAACTCTTGATAACACTTTTAAGCTGATTAAAATGATCTTGTTCTGCAATGCGTAGCAAATCAATATGACGGTGAACCACATTGTCCAGACTCGGAAGCTCGCTGAGACTAAACTCTTCAAATTTTTCCTGAGCAAGCTGTTGCTGGGCTAAAACAGACTCGACCTTTTGGATAAAGAATTTTTGATTATTCAATATTGAACCCAGTGCTTCAATTTCCTCTTTAAAAATATTTTTGAGTTGTTCGTGTGTCGTACTCTCCATTTGAGTTACACGTGAAAGCGATGTGTTGATAGTGCTAAAAAGAGGTTTTAACTGCTCTACATCATCCACAATACTTTGAATACGAAGGTTACTGGTGTACTGATTTTGGGCATTTTGCGTTTGACTCATAACGCTCATAATCGTAGAAAGTACAATTCCGACCGTCAGTGTCAACATTGATTCACGCAAGACCAACAGCCATCCTGTCCCATCACCCAACATTACAAAATGAAGAAGCCCGCCAATAAAACCGATCGCCAACACCACGGGAGTATAGTTTATTTTATTGCGATCTTTATAAACACTAATATGTCGTAAAAAAAGCAACGACATCATGACGATTGACACCAAAAGATCTACTTCAAACATAGTAAGCTCCTTATAAAATAATCGATCTGATTTCTGATGGTGTATAGGCTATATAATCACCCTCACCCGTATCACTAAAGCCCCATGCAGCAAATATTGTACCGACATTGGCACTCCTGGCTGCTTGCATATCTTTACTGTTATCACCGATCATCCATGCTTCGTCATTGTGTAGATCATAACCATGATGGTTTAAGATCAATTCAATCATTTGGGGATGCGGTTTTGCTTGATCCACATTATCTGCACCAATGATGCAACTAAAATACTCTGCAATCCCCAAATGAGTCAACATACGTTTAGCAAAGATACTGGGAGCATTGGTCGCAACGCTCATAAAACATCCGTTGGATTGAAGATGCTCAAGGGTTTCTTTAATTTCAGGATAAGGATATACATTTTGTATGCACTGATTGTAATAGTGGGATTCAAAAAGTTCTTTGGCTTTTGTTTCATATACTTGGGTTTGATAAAAAAGAGAAGCTAAGTTACGATCATGTGCATTAATCGCATCAATCACAAATTGTTCCCGTAAAGGTTCAAGAGAGTAACACGTTAAACGTACATGATTAATAGAGAGTGTAATATCAAGACTTGAGTTAATCAGCGTACCGTCCATATCAAAAATGACAATTTTAGACATCTATAGTTTCATTTCATTTTCTCATAAAGCTCTTTTAGAACATCAACAAATACAGGATGATCATTGGGGCATTTACAGACACGATAATCACTGAAACCAAGTTCATGAGCAATTTCAGCGTATTCCATTGAAAGTTCATAATTGGTTTCAGAATTATCAATCGTAAATGCGATAGGAACAATAATCACTTTTTTCGTATTCAAACTCTTTAGCATCGATTCAAGAGAGGGATCTAACCATTTCATAGGCCCTACTTTAGATTGATACGCCAGGTGAACTCCTCGAAAATAAATCCCTTCATTGTGAAATTTATCTTTCAATAACTCTACATGAGCACTAACATGTCGCTGATACGGATCTCCGCTATCAACAATCTTTTGAGGTAAACCATGCGCTGAGAAAATCAATTCAAAATCATTCGGGTTATTGTCAGCAAGCGTTTCTTTAATAAGAGTAAGGAGAAGAGTGTTGTACTTATCATTCGTAAAAAAATGTTTGATTTCAACCATGATAGGAAACCAACCTACTCGTCGCGAAGTATCTTCGAAATCATCGAGTGAAGAAGCGGTAGTAGTAGTTGAATATTGGGGAAACAAAGGGATAAGATAGACTTTTTGAACACCACTTTTTTTTAGTTTTTCAATTACTTCCTTTGCCATTGGAGGGGTATAACGCATTACAAAATCAACAATCACTTCATCACCAACCGCTGCTTGAAGTTTAGTAACCAATGAAGTTGTTAAATCTACTATGGGTGACTTCCCACCGATTTGACGATAAATTTCTTGAGATTTTTCAGCACGCGAAAGAGTAATTATTCCAGCAATAAAACGACGTAATAATGCACTTTTTGTACGAATAATCGCAGGGTCATTGAACATGTTGGTTAAAAACATCTCAACTTCACGCAGATTATTAGGACCACCCATATTGAGAAGTATGATTGCTTCTTTCACTAATTTCTAGCCTCATTTACTGTTTGTTTTTGATGGTAGTGTACCATAACGGCATGACAAGAATATTAAATTATAATAAAAACTAAAGTTTTTTAGATTTATAATGATTGAGGTTCGAAATAAACTATATCGTGACGAATACAGGAGGTTGGATGATTAGCAGGTATCTAATTATTACATTTATCTTTTTTTCCACCCATCTTTTCGCCGATACGCCAAAACGTGAAACCTCATTATTTTTAGAATACGAACGTGAAGTATCACGATCCGCTGATACCTTTCAAGATGAGCCAAATCCTTTTAAAAAAATCATCAATACTCTTACTCCAACAAAACCTCAAACACCCTATACCATTACACAGCCAACCATAGCAACCACTCCAGCACTACCTAAAAAACCTTCTATCGGTAATGATGACTTACCCTATTTAGTCATCAATAAACCTGTATCACCGCGTGCCGAGATTCTAAATAGCTGTCCTGATCCAATGTTACTAACCAACACGATTAAAACAGAAGAAAAACCTAGAAAATCACTTTTTGAAAATTTAACTTCCGCTAAAGAACGTGTTTTAGCCAAAGCAAAAGAATTTTTAGGCACTCCTTACGGTTTTGGAAATAAGGACGGAGAACGTACCGACTGCTCAGGTTTCACACAGCAAGTCTATCGTCAGTTTGGCGTTACACTTCCGCACAGTGCCGCAGAACAAGCACAATTAGGCGAAAATGTGAATTTCAAAGATTTAGAAGTGGGTGATTTATTATTTTATCGTACCTATAAATCTGATCCTTCCCATGTAGCCATATATGCGGGTGACGGCAAGATTATTCACGCATCCTATACGGGGCGAAAAGTTCAATACGACTCAATTGACAAGGGATACTATAGACAACGCTTCATGTATGCTAAGCGCATAGCCTTAAACACTCAAGATTCGAAAAATGAATGATTAGCTAATGTCAGCCCTCTATTCCTTACTCGATAAACATTGGCTTTGGCGAGAAATCAATACAAAGCTACAACTTAGTTCACCGGCTTATACCTATTGGAATGAAAGTCGCCATATCAAACTTAATCGCTACGTTTTTATCGAAAAACAGACTTTGCCTGAAAAATATTCACATATCGAAACTTCTCTTACTGATCTCTCCGGATACCTGCCCACCAACTATGCGGCATCCACTCTCAATATGGATTCTCATATCTTTGCATACAAAAAAATGCGTCTCTATAATCAGTTTGAATACAAATACGTTAATGACATCAAATTCGTCAATCTCAAACGATTTTTTACTGAGAACGGGATTGCATTAAACAAGAAAAGCTATGTTCATTTAGGACGTTTGGGTGATTTAAGTATTACCAGTGATTCGCGTTTTTATCGTATTGATGATAATTATGGAGTAGTGGTTTACGACTGACGTTTTGCCCATCTCGGAAAAAAGCGTGACGGAGATAAAATAGGATCAATCTTTATTTCATCAACAATAGACTCTTTTAATCGCTTTGCCAAGTACGGAGCAAGAACAAATCCATATCCCCCTGAACCGTTTATCATTGTAAGATTTGGATAATAAACATATTCGCTCGAATCGACTGCTTGTCCATGCCGTAAATGGGGGAATTTTTCGAGCGTTGCCTCAGCATCAACCAAACTCCCCAACATCGGGAGATAGTCATTTGAACCTGAACGTAACCCCATATAGTCATTTAAGATATTAATATTATTTAATTTTAGAGTTTTAGAAGCTTTTTCTAAGAGTATAGCTCTTCCTTGTTCTACATCATACAGCTCCCCTGAAAACGGGGAATAATGGACATCATGGGTAGCACCTATAGCAACTACTCCCGCTTTTGTCGTCGGTGATATCGATACATGATGGTGTAATATACATGGAATATGGGTAGAGGTTTCAATGTCGATTCGATGACCCCAAATTCCCCTTAATCCGACATAATTAATCGGCAAGAGCTTGGGATAGGCTCCGATCGAGAGTACGAGATGTTTGGCTCTCAATTCTCCGACCTGCCATAATCCATCCTCATAGATAAGCTGTTGCGCCTTGAGGAGATAAACATCGATTCCATCCACCATCGCACGACATACCCCCTGCGCATCAACGACCGCCCCTTCATCAAAATAGATAGTGCTCTCATTTGTCGCTTCTTCATTTACAAGTGATTTTAATGCGTCATCGAGCTCAGAGTGTTTTAGAGAAGTTTCGAGTTTGAAATATTCGAGTTTATCGGCTTCTTGTGGGCTATTAGCGATATGAAGAAGCGGTTTTGTGAGGGTAAACTGGGGGAAACGGGTGGTGTAAAATTCGAGCGCTTCGGTGTGCGCTTCACTCATTATCTCTTTAAGTTCACCGGCTTTGGAGATTTTGGGGGAGATAAATGCCCCTGCCGCACCACTGCCACCCGAAGCGATACCATTCTGATCGACTAGAGCGACATTTAATCCTGCCTGTACGAGAGTATAAGCGCTAGTACAGCCATTAATGCCTGCACCAACGATAATTACATCATAAAGTAATATTTTTGATGTCAGCAATAGAATAAATCTCTGCGTAGATCATCCCGACCAACGCTTTACGGTTAGCACGAACGTTTAAATCCTCGGCATTGACCATAACGTTATCAAAGAATGTGTCCAATAGTGCTTTAAGCGCAAAAAGTGCATCCAAACGCTCTTCAAGGCTCTCGTACTCCGCAGCCATAACCGCTTTCGCCGATGAGTAGAGATTGCGCTCTGCATCATTGTCGAAGAGAGTTTCGTTGACGCTGAATTCTCTATCCATCGCTTCGTCTTTGAGGATATTGCTGACGCGTTTAAAGGTGGAAAATGCTTCGACAAACGTATCGGATGATGCGATGGTATTGACGGCACGGATTTTACGATCGATGTCGAGGACGTCGAGCTCTACATTTTCGCCTTTAGCCACGACCGACTGGATGATTGATGAGTTAACGCCGATATAAGCCCCTGCAAGACGCTCGATGATAAATGTCTCAATGTTCTTTTTGTACTCTTTGCCTTGCGGATACAAAGAAGCGAGTTGATCGATCAAAGTAGAGAAATTGAGAGGAATTTGGTACGCAACGGCGATTTTAATAATCCCGTTGACAGCACGACGAAGTGCAAATGGATCACGTGAACCGGTTGGAATCTCACCGATACTGAACATTCCGATCAATGTATCGAGTTTAATCGCCATTGCAACGATCGCACTGAGCATTGAACTTGGCAGTTCACTCTCTTCACCCATAGGGAGATATTGCTCTTTGATAGCGGTCGCAACTTCAGAGGGTTCCCCTAAAGCAAGAGCATAGTAATAGCCCATAAGTCCTTGCAGTTCGGTAAACTCATAAACCATCTCCGACATCAAATCGGCTTTTGCCAATTCCATTGAACGCTCTAAGTGATCAGGATTAATATTATCATATATTAAGTTGGCGATAGTAGTTGCAACAACTTTTTCACGTTTTATTTTTTCCGCCAATGTTCCTAAACCGTTCATAAAGACCACTTTTTCCAAGCCAGCGGTACTGAGCCCTTTTTTGAGGTCGTTATGATAAAAAAACAATGCATCACTGAGACGCGGTCGTAAAACACGTTCATTTCCTTCAATTACCTGCGTAAAATCATCTGCCAAGGCATTGGAAACTACTACAAACGCATTGATAAGTTTACCCTCTTTAAATACTGGAAAATAACGCTGATGCTCTTTCATCGAAGTGATAATTACTTCGGGAGGAAGCTCTAAAAAACTTTCATCGAACTTTCCAAGCAAAGGAGTCGGATGTTCCGTAATCGCCACAACTTCATCGAGCAAATCTTCATCAATTTCGATTGTAATTCCATACTCATTTTCTAAGTTTTTAAAGGCTTCTAAAATAGTAGCGCGACGCTCTTGTGGAAATAATGTGACCGAACCACTTTTAAGGACATCAAAATAGCTGTGAATAGAAGCCAATGGTTTAGCCTCGAAATGGCTGATACGGTGAACGTAGGTTGCAGGAGCTGATTTCACACCAAAAAGCTCTGCATCTACTTGTTTTTCACCCAGCATCACATTTACCCAGCGAATCGGACGAATAAAGCTCTCTGTATTGCTTCCCCAACGCATGGATTTACCGAAATTAAGACTTTTAATCCACTGATTAATCATTTCATTGAGTAAATCCGAGCTCTCTTTTCCCTCAACATTTTTGGAATAATAAAGAACTTCTTTGCCCGCCTTTTCTGAACGTGAAAGCTGTTCAAAGTCAACGCCGCATTTTTTTGCAAAACCAAGAGCAGCAGGAGTAGCCACACCATCTTTTATCGCCATTTCTACCGGCGCACCATAAAATTCTTCGGTTCGATCTTCTTGGGCAGTCTTAAACTCATGATGCCACAACACGAGACGACGAGGAGTATAGTAAAATTCAAACTCACATAACAAACCGTTTTTTTCCAAAACGTCTGCCCATTTTTTCTCAATTTCCGCAAGTTCTTTCAGCAAAGGAACGGCTGGGAGTTCTTCAACACCGATTTCAATTAAAAGAGGTTTAACCATAATTCTTATCCAATTGTCATTATTTAATAGCTTTATTTTAGCGCTATATTGGTTAAAAATGGCTGTTACGCTATAATAATCAGATGAAAACACCACACTTTTATGCCGTTATTATCGGCTCTGAAATTCTCAATGGTCGCAGAATTGACAAACATTTTGACTTCGTTCGCGATGCTCTTTTACATCGAGGACACGTTTTATTTTCAACGTTTATCATCAAAGATGACAGAGAGCTCATCCATTCGATTTATACCCTTATTAAAAAAGATCCTAATAGTGTCATGTTTAGTTTTGGTGGTATTGGGTCTACTCCTGATGATCTAACCCGCCAAATTGCCAGTGATGTTTTTAGTGACGGTATCCTTGTTTCTCATCCATCATTTTATTCGGATATTCTTGAGCGATTTGGAGATCAGGCATTTCCCCATCGTATTACTATGGCAATGTTGCCTAAAAAGTCCGAATTGTTGCATAACGTTATCAATAATATGTCGGGGTTTTATCTAGACAATCGTTATTTTTTCATACCGGGGTTTCCAGAGATGTCTCATCCTATGGTTGAAGAAGCATTGGAGCGTTTTTATCCCTTGGCAGAGAAGATGTATCGAAAAACACTGATCGCTCAAACAAGTGAAAACACCCTTATAGAAGTTATGGAAAAGCTTAATCCAAGTGTTGATTTTTCATCTCTTCCGATGATAAATAAGGGTATACCTACAGTAGAAATTTCTATTGCATCCCCCGATAAAACATTGTGTGACGATAATTTCAATCTCTTTATCCATGATCTAACGAACAAGTCGATCCTTTTTAATATTCTATAATTAAAAATTATTATTACAATGACGATATACTTTACTATAGACTCTAAGGAGAAAAAAATGATTATGCTAGGTTCTTTAATTATTGCCTTAATCTTTATGATGATTGTTTACGTTTTTTATCGGCGTTATTTTTTTCATAAAACACGTTCTACAGGGGTTAAAAAGCCTTATTTTACACTAAAGATCGAACACGAATAATATTTAACTGTAATGACGGTCATACAATTTTGACGAGTCTTCTGTGTCAATTTTGTTTTTTAATGCTTCCAGTCGTTCCAATCTTTGTTCGGTTGTGGGATGCGTTCTAAAAAGATTTGAAAATGAAAAGTTTTTCCCGTCAAATGGACTAATAATAAACATATGTGCATTTTCAGGTGTAGCACCCTGCACTTCTCCTCGTCCATTATAATTTGTCAATTTTACGAGAGCACTTTGAAGCCACTCAGGATGCCTTGTCAATTTTGCAGCCCCCTCATCCGCCATAAACTCACGTGATCTGCTAATCGTCATTTGAATCACACTTGCCGCGATGGGTAAAATAATCGCCATCGCAATCATCATAATCGGATTCATTCCTCGATTATTACGATTTCCAAACATTGCTCCAAACTGGAGCATATTGGCAATAAATGCAATCGCCCCGGCAATGGTGGCCGCAACCGTTGCAATGAGAATGTCACGATGGCGTACATGAGAAAGTTCATGGGCCATAACCCCCTCCACTTCTTCTTCGTTGAGTAATTCTAATAATCCCGTTGTAATTGCCACAGCTGCGTGCTGCGGGTTACGTCCTGTAGCAAACGCATTAGGAATATGATCGTGAATGATATAGACTTTCGGCATAGGAAGCTCAGCGCGATCAACCAGTCTTTCGACAACGCGATACAGCATTGGCGCTTCTCTGGGATCAACTTCAACTGCATTGTAGTGCTTCAAAATTGCTGTATCTGAGAAATAATAAGCATAAAAATTCATTCCTCCTGCCATAATGAGAGCGATGAGCATTCCCACCTGACCCCCTAAATAGCCGCCGATAAACACCAATACGACACTAAGACTTCCAAGCAATAAAAATGTTTTAAACTGTTCCATCTTTTTCTCCTTGAAGTAAGGCTAAAATTGCTTTTTTATGCATTTTACGGGCAAAGTCAATAGCAGTTAATCCATGTCCGTCCCGTGCTTTGACGTCCACTCCCATATCCAACAGTTTTTGAATCACTTCAATCCGTCCATAACATACGGCTCCCATCAAAGGGGTGAATCCACTGCGACGTGTCGATTTGTTGACATCAAAACCATCTTTAATCAGTTTCTCAATCAAAAAAAGATTATTATACGTCACAGCAACATCAAAGACACTCACTCCTTCATTATCCGTTTCATACAAATCTGCACCCTCGGAAATTAACAATTCAAGTATTTCTAAATCGCAATGATAACGAAGAGCAAAACAAATGACCGATTCTCCATTTTCTTCACTCTCATTAGCAGAGGCACCTTTTTTTAAATACTGTTTGATTCCTAAATAATTATTAGCTTTTAAAAGTTCAATCCACTGTTCCATAATAGTTCCACAAAATAATTTATACGTAGTATAACATGGGATCTTCAACACAGCCGTAGAGAGTTATGCTAAAATTCGGAATTAAATTTTAAACAAGAGAGCTTTAAATGAACATAATAGAAACAGAAAGTGCTTTCAAAGAGTGCGTCAATGAAATCCAAAACGCACAAGGGTATAAAAATCCTCTAGCATTCGGAATTTGCCGCGTTGATTTTGGTCAGCTTAACAGTGATAAAATCCTCCAAGCTACTTACCCCCATATTAACTGGAATGAAAACTTCGGCAGTGCTGCTATCTTTATCAAAAATTCTCAAGAGCAAGGAATTGAGATTGATTTTACAGCAGATGAAGTAATTATTCCTATTACGGTCAAGTTTTTAGAAGGATGTTTGAATGCATTTACTCCGTATGCGGATGAAGCGTATGGTGATGCTCATAAAAATATTCAAATTATTTCCGCCCTTTACAATCAAATCAAAGAACGCGGTATGCGTGATGGCGAGTTTCGTCTCGTGATCCTTTTTAACGATGTTGCCTGTGTCAGCGTTGAGGGAACTTATCTCAAACTTTACGCTCTTTCATCATCAAAAGTCCCTCTACGTTCCCTCAATTTCAATGGTGCCTTTGGTGCATTGCACAATGTGGCATGGTCAGACGGTCAACCGATTGAACTTGAATGGCTTCGTGAAAACGAGATCGAACTCAAATTTGCCAACGAATACCCAAAAATCGATTTCGTCGATAAATTCCCCCGTTATCTGCAACACATTATCCCTGTAAATAATACCCGTGTACTGGATGATTCAAAAGTTCGTTTTGGAGCCCAGCTTCATGCAGGAACAACGATTATGCCGGGTGCGAGTTATGTGAACTTCAATGCAGGAACAACCGGTGTCAGTATGGTTGAAGGACGTATCTCAAGCTCTGCTATCGTAGGTGATGGCTCAGACGTGGGCGGTGGTGCTTCCATCCTTGGCGTACTCAGCGGAACAGACGGTATCCCTGTCACTATCGGAAAAAATACTCTTTTGGGTGCCAATTCGGTCACGGGTATCGCATTAGGTGATGGATGTATCGTCGATGCAGGCATTGCTGTATTAGCGGGAACCAAATTTACAGTAAGTGCCGAAGAACTTTCTAAAATTCAAGAAGCAAACCCAAATACAGTATTGAGCGGAACAAGTTTCAAAGGAAAAGAGTTAGTAGCTCTTAACGGTATCCATTATCGTCAAGACTCAACAACAGGACAACTCCTCATCCGACGTTCAACCCGTGAAGTAAAACTCAACGCAGACTTACATTAACCTTTATTTTTAGCCATCTCTTAAGGTGGCTAGTTCTATACTATTTTATTTAACAATAAAGGGCTTCATATGATAAGCTCCAATGTCTCTTCAATTATGTCTAATCAAACGTACATGAACAAGAGTGCTAATAATGTAGCTAATGTAAATACAGATAGATTTATACCTCAGAATACGGTTATCAAAGAAACCGGTAGTAATTCTACACAAGCGGTAACATCGCGTGCAACTGACACTAGATCAGAAAAATCACAGACTAATTTAACCAAAGAAATTACCGATCAAGTCTCTATCGAAAAAGTAACACAGGCAAATGTAAATGCTATCCGAACTCAGGATAATATGTTAGGCTCATTGCTCGATATTAAAGCTTAGAAAATTTTCCTTTTTCCTTTTTTTGTGCGATAGGAATTGGAGCTTTTGTAAAAATATTCATACTAAGTAATGTGCTCAACAGCATATTATTAGAATCGAAATTCTCAACATCTGCACCAAGTTCAAGAGTGCTTATTACGGCACGGCCTACAATTACTCTCCCTTTAAGTCCCTCTTTGTCTTTTGTCCGAATACCCCAGATATTGTGCATTACCATAACACTGTTTTCATACGTTCCTACATACAAAAGTACATGCCCTTTTTTGTACAAAATCGTTTCAAAGGGAATACCCTTTTCTTTTATTAACGCAATTTTTTGCGTATTATTCAAATCTTTAAAGGAAACGACTTCTCCCTTTTTAGCTTGCTGAGCAGAATTACGCGGTAACCAAATCCCAAAAGGAGTGACAAAATCACGAATCATGGAGGAGCAGTCACGCTCTTCAAACATCCCGCCCCATCCATATGTATTACGTAACAAATGGCTGCCTAGCTTCATCAATTCATCTTTGTTTATTAAACTGCTTCCAATATGTGCTGATTCTTTTGGTACAAAAAGCTCTTTTATTCTTCCACTGTTATCAATATATAAAGCTTTATAATTGTCATTTGTCACTTCTAGAAGTGGAAGAACCATACCAATCCGTGAATACGCTACAAAACGTTTATCACTGTCTCGTAAAGGGATTTTATCATCAGTAATAAAAAGCTTTTCTTTTCCTTTTAAAATTTCAATTTGATCGTTCTTCAATACAGCAACACTGTTTGCTTCAACCCATCCTGATGCGCTATTAGTAAAAATATAGACCCACGCTCCATCCAAGGAAGCATGTGAAATAAAAAGAGGCTCATTAAACGCTACACTGCTATTTTGAAGTAAATCAAATGGATATCCATCACCAGCTTTTTGCGGATTTTTATACAAGGGATTTGCAGTTGGAAATACGCGCATATTCATGTATTTAATTGCAATTCCAGATTGATTTAATGTTGAAAATGCTTGAAAATTACTTTGTTTTTCCATCTCCGAAAACCATGATAAAGGAAGAGGTCTTAAATTACTTCCAAAACCAGCTCTAATAGCACTTATATACCATCCAGCTTCTTTCGCACAAATCGGTGCAGCTTGATATGCCCATGGGCGATAATAATTTTCATCAAAATGTTTTTGAATTTCGTACAAATTTGTTTGATTATTGGCATTTAAATTGACATAGGGAGCAATAGCTTGAGGATAATGATCAAGATCACTAACCTTAGCAGCTTTTTGTGGAAGTTCAATTTCAATCTCTTGTGCTAATGTTATGTCATCGGAAAAAGTTGTAACATTACTCTCAAGGCACATCGGTGGGACATGAACAGCTGGCACTGCTTTAATTACTACAGGACTATTCTTAGTACCGCAACCACTCAGAACTAAAATTAAAGTAAAAACTACATATCTAAAAAAAATCATTCAAAAAAACCTTTAAATTTTATCAGTCAACGCACCCAAATCGCCCAACAACACGACCGATAATCTCCACTTCATCACGTCGTGCAATGGAAATAGGATAGTCTTTATTATCAGAAATAATATCCAGTTTCCCATCAATTCTCACTTGTACCCGCTTAATAAAGAGTCCATGCTCTGTGCGAATCGTAAAAATTCCACCCCGTCCAACATCCGTTTTTGATCGATTAATAAAAACAATATCGTTATAGCTAAAAGAGGGTTCCATCGAATCACCGGATACGTTTATTGCTTCTATAAAGCGTAGTTCTTTCTCTCCACCTAACGTAGCTACGAAATTTCCTTCAAGCATCAATGGTTCAAAATCAAAATCACCATTGTCTGCACCACCACCAGCAGATGCACTTACTGATGAAAAATATCGAACCATGTAAAAACGGTTTGTTGGCTCTATTAAACTTTCAGGCGACTGGTTATACAAAAGCCAATTGATTGCAATAGAGCGCTTGGCACAAAAATCAAGTAACTCATTAAAGGGAATTTTATTTCTTTTTTTCATAGTAGCAAAGTTCATTTGTGAAATATCCAACAACTCTGCAACATCTTTATCAAATACTTTCTTCTCAGCAAATTCTCCTGAGACAACATCTTTAATCGTTTCTACTATATCAAAAAAACTTTTCATAATAAAACACTCCCTTTAATCGATTTATCGAAGACATTATGACATATTATTCATAAAAATATGTCAAATTGCAATATTTTTAATCTTTATTTGTCAAATACCTTACTATTTGACAATTTAAAATACTAAAAGGCGGAGAAAATGGCAAAGGTTATTATTAAAGCAAGTGGATTTATGAATCGTTTCGAAACAAAAATGGAAAAATGGGCATCACAATTATTTTAATGCGTTTTAGATTCATCATTATCATATTCTTTTTCACGTCTAGAGAGATGGTATCCTCTAAAAATAAAAATTATGAAAAGAACAAATAAAACGATAATAAAAGAATCAAAAATTTGGAATAACATTACATACCTTCTTGATAAGAGACAAAATTTTGTTTGATTGCTTCATACAAGATTATCCCTGTACTAATAGCAAGATTGAGACTTCGCCCCTCTTTGGTCATGGGTATGGTCATACATTGTTTTGGTGCAGACGCTAATATATCAGCTGGAATCCCTGCCGTTTCGCTACCGAAAAAAAGATAATCACCTGATTGAAATTTGTGGTCAAAATAAGGTTGATTTGTTTTGGTTGTAGCAAAAAAGAAACGCTCGCTCTGAGGATTATGGATGAAAAAATCCTCTATACTTTCCCAAACGTGCAAATCAATTTTATTCCAATAATCCAAACCTGCCCGTCGAACTGCTTTTTCGTCAATGTCAAAGCCCAATGGTTTAATGAGATGAAGCGTTGAACCGGTATTAACGCACAATCTGCCAATAGCTCCGGTATTGTTTGGAATTTGTGGGGTTACTAATACAATATTAAACATGATAAACAACCTTACGTACTTTTAACTCTCAAAAAACTTGTTTTTTGTAGCTTTAGGGGATTGCAAAAGACTTTAGTCCTTGCCACTAAAACGGATGCATCCGTTTTAGTGTATAACATTAGTATTTAGAAAATTACCGTTCGGTTGGCGTGGACAAAAATACGATCTTCAAGCGCAAGCTTCAAGGCACGTGAAAGAACGATTTTTTCAACATCGCGTCCTGAACGCTGCATATCTTCCCATCCATAAGCATGATCGATATGAATAACGTTTTGAGCGATAATCGGTCCTTCATCGAGATTATTATTCACAAAATGTGCTGTTGCTCCAATGATTTTTACACCACGCTCATATGCTTGCTTATAAGGATTTGCACCAATAAACGCCGGTAAAAATGAGTGATGAATATTGATAATCTTATCTTCATACGCATCCACAAAGTGAGGAGTCAAAATTCGCATGTATTTTGCCAATACCATATAATCAATCTCGCCCAATGAGCTTAAACACTCCAAGACTTTTTGCTCATGAGCTTCTCTATCCAACCCCTCATGCGAAACAGTATAAAAAGGGATATCAAACTTCGATACTAATGCTTCAAGCGTATCATAATTGGATACTACTCCCACAATAACTGCATCCAGTTCACCCGCTTCATACCGTATCAAAATATCTCCAAGAGCGTGAGATTCTTTGGTAGCCATCAGCACGATTCGTTTTTTACGCGGAGCGATAACATCCAAGTGTACATCAACGGGGAGAACGGCAATCAGTTCATTTTTAAGTGCTTCCATGTCCGCTTCACCACTCACGACACTTCGCATAAAAAACTTGTTATGGGTTTTATCTACAAATTCGTTATTGGATAAAATATTCAAGTTTCGATGATAAAAGATACTGGATACTTTATAAACCAACCCTTTTTCGTCGTTGCATTGAATTAAAATTCGATATTGTTCTGTCATTTGAGGAGTAGCCTTTGGTTATTTCACTTTAATAGTTTCGAGTCGATTGTCGATAGTAGCCAATAAATATTCTAAAAAGTTTAATGTCAAATCTACTTTAGCTTCAATTTGAACATTATTAGGAGATTGAAAACCTTCAAATAAGACTAAAAGGCGTTCTCGTATACCATCTAATATTCTCATCTCATCATCGTGAGAAGTCTTATTCTCACTAATATTTTGAGAATAGGAGGCTTGAGTTTCAACTACATGTACTGCTTCAATAGACTCTTTCTTGATAGTTGGTATTTCTATATCTCTGAGAGCACCAATCTCTTCAATTTCTGCAAGAGTTGACAAAATAACATCTTTTAATTCCATGCTCGTAATAGCCACCTTTCGAATTGGATAAATTCGGCTTCCTCATCCATTTGGACAAAAAAAGCTTTCATCTCATTGTTAACGCCTAAAAATTTTTTACGCATTCCGGAGAGTCGTCGAATCGCTATTTTTGCATCTCCGTTTGAAGGATCTTTTTTTAAAATTTCTTTGTAAATTTCAAGAGCCTCCTCTTTAAGGCCTTGAAGCTCATAAATATTTGCGAGAGTTAGAGTTTGCATTTCGCCGCTAAGTTAGCGATAATAGAACCCATTTCGCTGGTGGAACAAATCTCTTTAGCATCAAATGCCGCAATATCTTTCGTTCTATATCCTTGAGCTAACGCTTGCTTGATACCATAGTCAATTCGATCAGCCGCTGCATTTTCATTCAATGCATAACGAAGCATCATGGCCGCACTCGCGATGGTTGCGATAGGATTTGCAATTCCCTGACCTGCAATATCAGGAGCAGATCCGTGAATTGGCTCATATACACCGATAGCTGCACCAACAGAAGCAGAAGGAAGTAAGCCGATAGAACCTGAGAGCATACTCGCCTCATCACTCAAAATATCTCCAAAAATATTTCCTGTCAAAATAACATCAAACTGTTTTGGATCACGGATTAACTGCATCGCTGCATTATCCACGTACATATGTGAAAGCGCAACTTCCGGATACTCTTTAGAAACTTCAATCACAACTTCACGCCACAACTGACTTACATCAAGGACATTTGCTTTATCCACAGAACATACTTTTTTCGAACGTTCCATTGCGATTTTGAATGCTACATGAGCAATACGAATAACTTCGTCACGGGTGTACACCATAGTGTTCCAACCTTTATTCTCATCACGACCTTTTGGCTCACCGAAATAGATACCGCCGATAAGCTCACGGACTACCATCAGATCAACACCTTTGACGATCTCAGGCTTGAGGGAACTTGCATTGACCAGTTCATCGTACACATTAGCAGGACGAAGATTGGCAAAAACACCTAACTCTTTGCGAAAACGAAGCAATCCGCTCTCAGGACGTTTTTCTCTCGGAAGAGTATCCCATTTTTCACCGCCGATTGCACCAAAAAGGACGGCATCACTTGCCAATGAAACATCAATCGTTTCTTGTGGAAGCGGATCACCTGTTGCATCATATGCACACCCTCCCATCAGTACTTCTTGGTAATTAAATTCAATATCTACACATGCAGCTACAGCATCAAGAACTTTAGTTGCTTCATCAATAATCTCAGGACCGATTCCATCCCCTTTGATAAGGGCAATATTGTATTTTTTCATTATTGTTTTTCTCCTGCTGCGGCAATTTCAGCTTCCGCAAAATTCATCAATCCGCCTGCACTGATAAGCTCTTGCATAAAAGGCGGGATAGGTATAAAGTTATAGACTTTTCCATTTGTCGTGTTGGTAATCGTCCCTGCATCCATATCAATGCTGACCGATTCACCCTCTTTGATTTCCAAACTCTCCGGAAGTTCAAAAATAGGTAATCCCATATTAAACGCGTTACGGTAAAAAATACGGGCAAAAGTAGGAGCAATAATTGCAGCTACACCCGCAGCTTTTAGAGCAATGGGAGCATGCTCACGAGAGGAACCACATCCAAAATTTTCATCTGCAACGATAATATCACCGGGAGTCATTTTAGTCACAAACGTCGGATCGGCATCTTCCATAACGTGCTTTGCAAGCTCTTGCGGATTAGAAGTATTGAGATAACGGGCAGCGATAATAAGGTCGGTATCGATATCTTTACCGAAATTCCAAACTTTCCCTTCAATTTTTTGCATCAAGGTATCCTATAAAGTATGATTTATTGGGCGAATTATAGCCAAGAAGTGTTGAAAGAGTTTTAAAACTCATTCAGTTATTTCGGACGGAATGCCTTAATAACCTCTTCATTGCACTCCAAATAATCTCCGCCGATCAAATCAATACAATAGGGGACGGCTGGGAACACTGCATCCAGACACTCACGTATTGATTTTGGTTTTCCCGGTAAATTGATTATGAGGCTAGAACCTCGAATTCCCGCTGTTTGACGAGATAAAATCGCAGTAGGAACGTATTTGAGACTCACCTGACGCATCAGTTCACCAAATCCCGGCATCATCTTCTCGCAGACATTTTCCGTTGCCTCCGGTGTCACATCACGTAACGCGGGACCTGTTCCACCCGTAGTTACCACCAAACAACACCCCTCACTGTCACACAACTCGATCATCGTTTCTTCGATCGTTTCTTGAACATCAGGAATACAACGATAGACAATTTCATGAGGACTTTTCAAATAGTCTTTCATTGTATCTTGGATAGCTACTCCGGATATGTCCTCGTAAATTCCTGCGCTCGCACGGTCTGATGCTGTAATTACGCCAATTTTAATCATTATTTTTCTCCTGTAAAAAATGGTTTCCTGTTCGTATGGATGTCACTAAGGAGAAGAGAATAAAAAATTCTCTTGCGCTTGGTACATCAATCACTGCGTCTTCCAGTCCTAAAAACACCTCGATACGTATTCCTTTGGAGAGGATGGAAGCCATCAACTCCTTAGTCCACTCAAAATAGAGCAATTCTCTCAACTGAGATTCTGACGCATATTCATCCAAGTCAACCTCTTGAGCTTTATAGGGAAAAAAACATGCTGATAGAAAATTCTCAAGATACTCTTCTTTTGATTTCAAGAACGCCCCCATCTGAAGACGCTTGAATGACTCCTTTTTGGTTTGGAAAAATGCAGGGGAAAAAAGTTGTAGCGTATCAATTCGCGTTGTCGCTTCAGAAGCATGAATTGCAGCTTTAATAGCACCATAACTAAACCCTGCAACGGTATACTCACTTTTTTCCAAATACGGCTCAAAAAAAGATGCCTCATTCTTCAACGAAAATCCACTATAGAATATCACGAATGGTCTCTTTTGCCAATGCTTTGGAAATATGTTCGTATTCACTTAAAATAGCCTCAAGCTTATCAATACTTTTTTCATGATGTTCAACAAGTATGCGTGTCTCTTCGTACAAACGGTTTAATAGTGCAGAACTATCCTCAGATGATGGAATGAGAGATGAGCCCATCCCGTACTCATTAATCATTGATTCTACGAGTATTTTGGCTTCAGACAAATCATGAGAAGCATTGCTGGCATGCTCGCCAAAACGAAGTTCACACGCGACTATTCCTGCCAGATGAATCCGAACGTGTGCCTCGATTTCGTGTTTTAGAAGGGGCTCTGAAACGGGAGGCGTTATGGTGTCATTGCTCAAAGTTATTTTTTCATACGCCAAATCAAACCATGTTGCTACGAATGCTTTTCCCGCTTGATAACGAGCTTGATGATGGCGCTGCTTGTCACTCAGCATCACAAGGCGTTTTTTTCCTAACATTACTTTATCTTTGACGGCTAAAAAATGATCTAATTTGACTTGAAATGCATTGGATCGTAGACATAGCAATGCCGCTTCATTCACCAATGCCGCTAAAGATGCCCCATTAAAACCGACCGTCATTTTAGCGACTTCATCAATGGAAAGATCATGTGGGATGCGTTGAAGATATTTTTCTAAAATAGAAATTCGCTCACTTGACGTCGGAAGCTCAACGAAAACACGACGATCAAACCGTCCTGAACGTAACAATGCACTGTCCATGACCTCTATGTTATTCGTTGCAGCAATAACGATAATTCCACTCGTATCTTCGAAGCCGTCCATTTCGGTGAGAAGCTGATTAAGCGTCCCCTCACGCTCATCATTTCGTTCACCGCCACGCTTTTTTCCGACCGCATCGATTTCATCAATAAAGATGATGGAAGGGGCATTTTTTTTGGCTGCTGAAAATAATTCATGTACCCGTTTTGCCCCCATCCCCACATAAATTTGCACAAACGAAGCACCGCTTTGGTAAAAAAATGGGACATCAGCTTCGTGCGCTACCGCTTTTGCAATCATAGTTTTTCCCACACCAGGAGGACCTACAAGTAAAACACCACGAGGCATACGTGCACCAAAACTGTAATAGCGTTTTGGATTTCTAAGAAAATCAATAATTTCTTCGAGTTCCTCTTTCACATCACCAATCCCACCGATATCACTAAATCGGACATTGGATTTTACAGCAACAGGTGATTGCACATTGATCGGCTCATTTTCAGCAGATTTAAGAGGAGTCTCTTCATGAATAGACGAAATTTCAGCTTTACGATTTCTAGCAACCCAAAATACGACTGTCCCAATAAGAGCAAAAAGTAAGAGAAACCATAACCATCCATTACTGCTTTTTACTTCAATTTTCAAATGTGAGGTTAATTCAGCTGGAAGCTGTGATGAAAGAATTTTTACAACACCTTCATTTGAGGTTGAGAGATAAAGATAGTTTCCGTCTACTACCGCTTTTTCGACTTGATTGGATGCGATAATACGTGTTACCTCATCAAGCGAAGCTATTGTACTGCTTTCTCTAAGAAGAGCATAAAGTAATAATGCGAGAATAATCCCCCCTGAGAGGAGTAAAATAAGCTGATTACGATTAAAATTGAGCTTTGTTATGTTCATCTTGTACCTCGTAGTTATCGATTGTTACCCAGTTACCTGACAAATCTTCCTCACTATGGACTACTATTTTATTAAAAAACTGATCCAATCCGCTGTAGATACCATTACTACCTGATTCGATTAAAACATCTAACGGCGCTGTTGTTCTACGTCGGAAGTTAAGATTATTGGACGTAATCAGAGCATTCAGTTCTGCCATTCGTACACTGGAAACTGCTCCATTTATCTCAGGTTTTAAAAGAGCACTGGGGGTTCCATCTCGTTTAGAATACGTGAACGGATGAATATGGGTCAAATGAAGCTCTCGAATATTTTTCATCGCTTCTTCCCATAGCGCATCACTCTCTCCCGGATGACCGACAATAAAATCCGTCCCCAATGCAAAACCTTTGTCATGCAGCAAAGTGAAAAGCTCTCTATCACTCTCAAATCGGTTACGACGGTTCATCATCTTTAACATATCATTTGAGCTGTGTTGAATGGCTATGTGCAAATGGCGCTCTAACCACGGTTCATCTAAAATCTCCCGAAACGCTTCGTTGATTTGTATCGGCTCTAATGATCCAACTCGGATACGTCGAACACCGCGTATAAGTGACATTTTTTGCATCAAAGAGGCGATAGTTTTCCCCTCTCCCTGCCCATAACTTCCTACATTTGTCCCGGTGAGAACAAATTCTCCAAAACCATTACTCGCAAGACGTGAAACCTGTTCTAAAATTTTCATCTCGTCCATGCTTCGTGCGTCACCACGGACAAAAGGGATAATACAGTAATTACAACGAAAATTACACCCCTCTTGGATTTTAATAAAGGCTCTGGATTTACCGATAAATTCATCCACTATCGCATCATCAATATAATTTAAATCCCCAATCTCATAAAAACGATTTTCACTAGAGAGAAGAGTATTGATTTTCATTTTTTCCGATTGACCGAATACACCATGAACCTTGTTGGTACTAAAAAGGCTTTCACCTTTGGTGTGGGCTCCGCAACCCGTTAGAAACAGCTTTTTTCCTTGTTTTTCCATACTGTTAATGTAACCCCGAACACTTACATCAGCACCATTGGTAACCGTACATGAATTCACAACGACAATATCTGCTGTACTTTCTTCTTCAGTAACCTCATAATCTTTAAGTCCGCTCATCATTACTTGCGAATCAAAAACATTGGTACGGCATCCGAAGGTTTTAAAATAAACTTTTGGCTTCATAATTCTTCTACTTTAGGCAATGATTTTGGAGGAATAGGTCCCGTATAAAACGTTTGAGTAGGATAGGCTATCGTAATGTCTGATTCAGCATTAAAAGCATCCACAATATCGCCCGAAATGGTACTGCGCAATGTAAGGGTAGCATAGGCATTGGTTAAATACCATCCACTTATTTTTACTCCATTCGACTCAATAAACGTAAATACTCTAGGTTCTACATTACTGTTTTTAAGACTGTAGCGATCACGTAATTTATTGAGCTGTTTACGTGTGATTTCAGTGTAGCCTTTGGAATATTTACGACAAATTTCTTTCACAATATGAACTGCTTTTTTATGATCAGAATCAAATGTAATCATAATATCAATTCCATCCCATACCGTTTTGAGCGAAGCATGTGAATAGTTAGCAATCATCGAAGTAAAAATATAATTGTTAGGGACAAAAATGATCCGCCCTGCTCTGCGATTGACTTGAATAGTTGTCAGAGTCACGTCTTCCATCAAAGTGATTCGTAACGGTGAAATATCCAAAATATCTCCGACATATTCCATCCCCTCTTTGACAACACGAATACGGTCACCGACATGAATCGATCCACCCACAAAAATAACGATCCATCCAAAAAGAGACATAAACCAATCACGCATTGCAATGGCTAGACCGGCTGAGGCAAAACCTAAAACTGTCGCAAAATAACCAACATTATCAATGTAACTGAAAAGGACAACCATCGTAATGAGCGTTACACTAATGAGAGTCACAATTTTATTAACCGTATAAAAGCGTTCGTTGTCTATAACATAATGCTTAACGGTACGCTTTATTAAAAATGAAATCAACAATAAAATCACAACTACAACGAAAAGGGTTAAAAGCTTGTAGAGTTGATCTTTAATCTCTTTATTGATTTTAGCTTCCGTTGATTCTATCCGCTTTTCATATACACGTGTCGTTGCATTCAATGTATCCAGCGCTAATTTAAATTTCTCAATCCTAAGGCGCATATTTTCAAAAGCTGTCCAATATTTCTGATCTTTTGGCTCTAATTGCGCAAGATCTTTATTTAACTGGGCTTGTCGTTCAAGATTGGCAATAATGTCTTGCAAATCTTCTGCGCGAATCGTATAATCTCTAAATTGGCTGTTTAGGCGCTTAACATACGACAATCCCATCACAATTTCAAAAGGGTTAGTGACGCTGGGTAATGCGCCCGCTTCATCAGGCTTTAACAACGCCATAAAAGGGGACGTTCCCTGCGCTTGTAACAAATTAACCTGATCGGTTAAAATCCTCTCTTTTGCTTGAAGCGCTTCGAGTTCAAGCTTACGCTCACTCGTTGAACGAGAATCTTCAAGCTCATTTATACGCCATTTTACCTCACGCAAACTCTTCCGAGCTTCTCTATACGCACCATAAGAATCATAACTTTTAATCCAAATACTATTTTCTTTTGAAAGTGTTTTTTGAAGTTTTTCCAGTTCATTTTTTTTGCTATTAATATTTTCTTGATGCTCAGTATTGGTATTAATATCACCCTCTTCAACAGGCAAAGCACCCCAAGAAAGTGTAGAAAAAAATATAACAAGAAGAATACTTTTAAAGACAAACAGTAATTTCATTTTTGAAATCGTCTTAAAATAGATTTTACAACATTAATATCAATATTATCAGTGATTTCGACGCCACCAATAGAACGAGGTAAAATAAAAGTTATGGCACTGTCTGCGCTTTTTTTATCCAAGAAAAATGCTTGATAAAATTTCTCAACATCCGTTATTTCATACGAAAGAGGCAAGCCATAGCGTTCTAATACAGCTCGAACGCGCAGTATTTCATCTATACTCATAAGACCTAACTCACACGCAAGATTATTGGCCATAATCATTCCGATAGCTACGCTCTCACCATGTAAATAGGTCTCATACCTAGTCTCATTCTCAATCACATGTCCAAAAGTATGTCCATAATTAAGAGCTGCACGAAGTCCTTGCTCTTTTTCATCAGCTTCAACAACACGAGCTTTAGTTTCAACTGCCTTAGAAATGGCACTTAATAGATTATTATCTTCTCGAAGATCATTGTTTTCAAGCCACTCAAAAAAATCTTTGTTAAAAGTTACCGCCATTTTAACAATCTCAGCAACACCTGCTCCAAACTCACGTTGGGGAAGTGTATTTAAAAATGCTGGATCAATATAAACTGCTTTAGGTTGGTGAAATGCCCCGATAAGATTCTTACCAAATCGGTTATTAACTCCTGTTTTTCCACCAACACTGGCATCAACTTGAGAAAGCAATGTCGTTGGTATCTGAATAAAATCAATACCACGATTATAGAGACTTGAAGCAAATCCTCCCATATCTCCGATTACGCCACCGCCAAAAGCGACAAGTAAAGATTTTCGATTTAATCGGTGATCAAACATCCGATCCAAAATGAATTCAATGGTCTCAAGATTTTTATACTGTTCCCCATCCGCAATTGTAATGATAAAAACCTCTTTTGCTTTGAGTTTTGAAAGAAGAGTATGAAGATGCAATCCAGCTACTTTTGGATTGGTTAGAACAACCACTTTACCATTGAATTCAATATCTTGCAATGGACCAATATGGATAGGATAAGAGTCATCTATGATACGATTAAGAGAAATATTGATTGTCATAAAAAGCCTGTTAAATTAAAGTATGAAAGTTTTACTATGATACTTTAAATGGGCTTAAATTATATTTGTGTTGGGATGAAAAGTTGATGATAGTTATCAAGTTTACTGTATAGAACATCAGGATCAGTAGCAAAAAAACGTTTAAATGGATTTTCAAACATCTTGTCCGTAAAAGGGAGACATTGTAAAAAGTTTTCATAATCTCGTAAAAAACGAATAGGGTTTTCATCGGTTTTTACAACATTGATTGATTTTGAAAAAATAGTGGAAAGATTATTAAAATGCTCGATCGCCTGCGTAACATTGGCTCTTTCTTCTACTGCATAATCAATCAATTCCAAATCAAATCCAAGTTGTGACGCGACATCAAAAACTGTGGTTGAAATATGTTCAACATGGTTTTCTTCTCCCAAAATCACCAAAGAGTGTTTCAAAGTTGAAAAAGATCGGTTTGCAAGTTTTAAAACCGGTACATTTCCATGATAGAGTTTTTTGCGGATTGATCGACGTGCAAACATCGTTTGTGAAACAAGGAAAAGACCAATATGATGTTTTTTAATATCGGATAAAAACATTTCATCATCCACCACAGCATCGTAAACAATTTCTACCTCTACACCCTCGACTGCACACGCTTTAATCTGACGTAAATGATCTATATCTCCAGGATTTACAATCTTAATTAAAAGTGGTTTTTTTAATTTACGTTGGATATAAATACTTCGACGTACCAATTCAAACATAGTTTTAGGCTTTTCATATGCCATGTCAATGTACAAATAAAGTTTACTCCCAAAAGGAGCCGGGAATTGCCCAAGTTCGCGTTTTATAGCACGATACACCGATTTTAGTACATTTGGTTCACCTACTAATACCAAAATATCATTGGGCTGAATCATTTTTTGATCCGATGGTAAAATCAATTGACGATTTCGATAGATTGCAGCGATTTTCCAATTATTTTGTTCAATTGATCCAATGTGGCGATATACAAATGAACTCCCAAAAGGGACCAACACTTCCATTATTTCACCATTTCCCAATCCAATATTTTGAGCAAGAACAGGAATATTCGGAAGATGATCGATAAGATTTAGGGCTAAAATTTGGCGCATATTAATCCACTCTACCCCATCATCAGGGCTGCTTGAATTCCATAAATCCAATGCAACAATACGAATATTAGGTTTTAATAAGCGAATATTTTTGATTGTTTGTTCGAGTTCGAGCTGATTTTCCATTGCTAAAATAGCTTGTGTAAAATCCATTTTTAAAATAGTGGTAATTTTATAATAACTGGTTGGGTCGAAATTGAAAAACTTAAAACGAGATTGATTATAGCTGTCATATACTTCATCTTTTTTTGTATGTATGACGTAATAAAGATTTTCAGTCGTATGCGCACCAATAACACGCTCTATAAAATGGTGACCGACAACGCCATCACTCACGATTAAAATTTTTTTCATTCCAATTCGACTCCTGATTAATTAGGCGATTGTACCATAATTTCATTTTCACCACTGTAGCGTCATTACTGGCTCATCTATTTTGTTAATAAAAATGTTATACTGACATTTATTAATAGATAATGGAGAGTTATATGCGCGTTAATAGTAAAAAGTTTTTTATAGCTCTTTTGCTCTTTTTAGTTGTTGTAATCGGAATGGGTATTCGAGAATATTATGATGCTAAGAACACACATATAGAGACAATTAAAGGTAATTTAGAAGAAGCTGCATCATCTGCCGCAATAATCACCGGGAGTAATTATTATGATCATTTATGGGAAGGTCAAGTTACACCGATAGAAACAGCAAATATGATCAAGGATATGACATCATTGGCACGTTCTAATAGTATGGGACGCTTATACAGTGTATTTATAGACAGCAATAACACCTTGCATTATGCTATTAGCAATGCATTCGCTTCATCGAATCAAGCGCTCATTCAGCCTCTTGATGCAGTGAAGGAGGATCGTGAACAACTCATTAAAATTCTAAAAAATAATCAACCCTACTTTAAGCTCGATACCATTCAAGGCTTTCACACTCTCTATCTCCCTTGTACTACTTCAGCAGGAATCCACTATCTAACGATTGCAGTTACAGAGCCTACGTCTCTTCAAAAGCTATCTCAAATAGCAATTTTTGATACCATTGCAAAATCACTTCTTCTTTTTATAGGAATTCTTCCTTTTTTAATTGTTTACAGAAATATGCTCGCTAATAATTCAGAGCGTTTAAGTGAAGAGATTGAATCAACCAGTGAAAAACTTCATAATACGACCGAAATTTTACATGAACATGTAGAAGAGAAGACAAAAGAACTGATCAATGAAGGATTTATTGACTCACTCACTCATCTTCCGAATAGACATCGTCTTTTATTTGATATGGATCGTCACAATTATCATGCTCTTGTCATTATTCATCTTAAAAATTTTCAAGAACTAAATCACTTTTTTGGGGCTGCCATCACGGATTCTTTACGACAGCAAGTTTCACTGCTTCTTACTAAGCAAGGACTCATTGCGTATCGATTAGGACGAGATGAATTTGCGGTTCTGCTAGATTTGAATAAAACAACAGAAGATTTGACAATTTTTGCTGAATTTTTACTCCATACACTCAACGAACACTCATTTAATGTCTTAAATGAAAGAATCCTTGTATCGACTCGACTCGGAATTGATTCAAGTCTGCATCTTTCACTTTCTCATGCGGATGAAGCGCTTGCCAATGCAACAGAAAATTCACAAGACTTTTCAATCTATGAAGAAGATAAAAAACTCGAACATCATCAGAATCAAAACCTTATTGTCGCGTCCTCTATTCGCGAAGCTTACTATGATGGACGTATAATATGCTATTATCAACCCATTGTTTCGACTCAAACTGGGAAGATTCAAGGTTATGAGACTCTCGCACGATTAATTAGTAAAGATTCAACCCTCATCCCGCCTTTGAATTTTTTAACCATTGCCAAAAAGACAGCACTTTATCCTGAAATTTCACGAGAAATCATGCGTCAATCATGTGAGTCTTTTGCAGATCTTGATGAAAACTTTTCTGTTCATCTATGCGCACTTGATATTATGGACCAACATACACTCCGCTATCTTGAAGAGACAATGGTAAGTACGAATACCGCTCGTAGAATTGTCTTTGAACTTTCGGAAGAGGATATTTATGATCATTATATTCGTGTATCCCTCTTCATTGCAGAGGTAAAAAAATTGGGCGCAAAAATATCGGTTGATAATTTTGGTGCAGGCTATTCCAATTTAGAAAAAATCATTCACTTGGATATTGATTATCTCAAAATTGATGGTAGATTGATTAATAAAATCAATGATAATCGAAAATATTTAGAAATGGTGCGAACCATAGCAGGATTTGCCAACGCTATTGGAGCAAAATCAATTGCTGAAAATGTTGAAAATGATGCGATTTTCACAACATTACAAACGTTAAATATCGACTATGTGCAAGGATTTTACATTGGAACGCCAAGCCACCTTCCCTAAATAATGCCTTCCTGTCCGAGCCTATAAAGTGCAAAATCGTATTTTATCGGGTCTAACGGATCAAATTTTTTTAAATTTTCCGTTAATTCTAAAGCCGCTTTAAGATCGCATTGCTTTCTCGTTAGCAGCCCTAATTTAGTAGAAACATGAAACGTATGAGTATCCAGCGGCATAATGAGTTCAGAAGACGGCATAACGCTCCACAAGCCCATATCAAGCGTATCATGTCGTACCATCCAGCGCAAATACATCATAATCCGTTTCATCGCTGAGGGGGAAGAACTTTTTTTAATTGGTTTTCCGATGAGGAAAGCATAGCCTTGAGATCTATACGGATTCAGAGCGTACAATGTTTCAATAAGGGCATCTAACCCCTCCAATACCCCTCCTTGGTCATATCCCTGCCTAAATGCTTCTTCAACTCCTCCATTAAGTTTTAAACGTCGAAGCGTGATAAACCATTGCGCTATATCTTCACTATTTTGAAAACGATAATATTTTCCCTCAACAGACTTCACGATATTCTCTTCGTCCATATTAATAAGTCCGTTCTCTAATGATCGTAAAAAACCAACAATTGCACGTACATTACCATACGCAAATAATGCGCATGTAAGGGCATTGCATTCATCTCCAAATGAACGTGCAATCATCAAGGGATCAGGTTTATCTTCACATATCTCCTCTGAACAATTCCGTCGCGCAACCTCTGCGTCTAAACGTGCTTTTAACTTTTTCATCGTCCTAGCTGATAGAGTTTTTTACGCTCACTTGACCCTGCAATATTGGCTTGTGAACGGTATTTGGCAATCGTTCGGCGCACCATGGTAATATTAAATTTGGTTTGAACCATGTCCAGGAGTTTCATATCACTCAACGGTTTTTTATGCGATTCTTGTTTCACACATTCACTGACATACTCTTTGATAGCAGCATTGGATACATCCTCATCAATAGCGGTCGTAAAAAACTCTTTCATCGCATAAATACCTCGGTCACACGCAATGTATTTGTTGGCAATAGCGCGTGAAATGGTCGAAGGATTATGACCAAACTCATCGGCTAGCATTTTGAGGGTAAGGGGCTTAATTGCTCCACCTGTGAAAAAAGTATACTGATATTCAACAATCATCAGTCCCACTTTATACAAGGTTGCTTTACGCATTTCCAGAGCATCTACTAAACTTTTGGCTTCTTTGAACTTTTGCGTGATAAAACTGTGTTCAACGCCGTATTCAGTATCGATTGTAATGGCTGGATAATAGTTATCATTGAGCTTAACTTCTATTCCCGTATCCGGATCATTAAAAATCATCAAATCAGGAATAACTTGCGTAGAGTTTTCCAAAAAATCAATGGCAGGCGGATTTTTAAAACTCCCTATTACTCTCATCGCCTCATGAAAATATTCTTCTTTATGGTAACGATTTAGGCTTTCTAGATTTTCTATCATCTCAGTTGCCAAATGATAGACCGTGTCGCTTATGGAGGTATGATCGAGTTGAAATAAGAAAGACTCCTGTAAATTCCTTGCCCCGATTCCCACTTGTTCAATAAAACGAAAACGCTTTCGTATTTGTTCAAACGTTTCGAAACTTATTGCTATCGAGAGACAAAAAGCTTCAGTATCTCCCTCATAATATCCGCCCTCATCGAGATTTTCACAGACATGACGAGCAACTGCTTGTGAAAGTGGTGTCGGGAAAAGTGGAGCTTCACATTGCTCATCTAAAACATCGTATAAACTTTTATGCTGCACCGTCAGAGCCTCTATCGCTTCAGAGTGAGAGTTTTGGACATAGCCATATTGGATTTTACGGGGTATTTTTGCCTCAAACGACTCTTCATATCCTGATTTAACATCAATAAGAGGATTCCCCTCCACAAACGGCGCCATCGCTTCTCCCAAATCACTCAAACTCGAATGAAGAATCGGAAGCCAGTTACGCAAAGTATTCGAGAGTTTGTTTTTAACTTCAACCGATGTCCGAAGTTTTAGACCTGCCATGATTTAGAGTTTAAACGATTCGCCAAGATAGTGTTCTCGCACATCAGGATTATGTGCAATTTCATCACTTGTTCCTGAAGCCAGAAGCTCTCCGCTTTTAATGACGTAAGCACGGTCACATACCGCGAGTGTTTCACGAACATTGTGATCGGTTATCAACACTCCGATACCGTATTCAACCAACTGTGAAATCACATTTTGAATGTCCATTACGGCGATAGGATCAACGCCGGCAAAAGGCTCATCGAGAAGTAAAAAACGAGGTTTATTGACCAATGCACGGGCAATTTCCACGCGTCGTCTCTCTCCACCGCTTAGATTGATTCCACGGCGAGCGCGAATAGGTTCAATATTAAACATCTCAAGCAGTTCTTCAATGCGCTGTTCTCGCATTTCTTTAGAGAGTTTACCCGCTTCAGCCGCGATGATAAGGTTTTCTTCAACACTTAAATCTTTAAAAATCGATGCTTCTTGCGGCAAATAACCAATTCCCATTTGTGAACGCTTGTGTAATGGCATCGCCGATACATCTTCGCCATCAATATAAACATGACCAGCCGTTGCATCGACTAAACCGCAAATCATATAAAACGTGGTCGTTTTTCCTGCTCCATTGGGTCCCAACAACCCCACAACTTCACCCGTATGAAGCTCCATACTGACGCCTCTAACAATTTCATGTTTTTTGATTGTTTTAACTAAATTATCGATTTTTAATGTGTGGTTTGTTTTATCCATTGTGCACCTCATAGCATCTCATATTATTATTGCATTTTGTAATTTTTATCACCATACATTCCATCCCCGCTCTCTTTAACACATCTACGAGTTTTTCATCTCCCCACTCGATTAGATGATAGCCCTCTCGCTCCAACTCTTCCATCATTCCCAGAGATACAAATTTATCAAATCCATAGTTATACAAATCATAGTGATACAATCTATCGTTATAGTTTTGTTGAAGAGAAAAGGTAGGTGATGTTACAGCATCTTCTAACCCTAAAAAAGCCGCAAAACTTTGCGTAAAGGTTGTTTTACCACTTGCCAAATCTCCTTGAAGTATGACTATTCCTCCATAAGGAAGATTTTGTACGATAATCTCGCAAAGTTTTGGGAGTTCTTGAAGCGTTAATTGCATCATAGTTTCGATGATACCGAAATAATTTGCTCAAGCTTTGCTGCCGCTTTACCGCTAAGAAGCGTATCGCGTGCTATTTCCAAGCCTTCTTGTATATCACGCGCCATACCTTCGGCAATCAAAGCATATCCTGCATTAATCAAAACAATATCACGTTGAGCGTCTGTCGCACGGTTGTTTAAAATATTCCTAAAAATAGCTGCATTAGCGACCGCATCACCACCCAAGATGGCTTCAAAAGGAGCTTTCTTGATTCCGACTGCTTCGGGATCAATCTCGAAATAATCAATCTTATCATTATTCAATCGCGCAGCATAGGTAATATCGCTTATGCTGATTTCATCCATCTTTTCTCGTGAACTTACCACTATTGCCGATGACATCCCCATATTTTGAGCTGCTTGTACCATTTTTGGAACAAAGACTTCATCAAATACCCCTAAAAGTATTTTGGAAAGCCCTACCGGATTGGTTAAAGGACCTAAAATATTAAAGAGTGTTTTTTCAGGGATACTGCGGCGGATGGGCATAATAAACTTCATTGCAGGATGGTGGTACTGAGCAAACAAAAAAGCAAATCCAGTCTCTTCTAATAATCGCGTATTTTTTTCTAAATCAAGATCAAGCTTTATACCCAAATATTCCAATACATCCGCACTTCCCGATTTGGAGGTAATGGAACGATTCCCGTGTTTGGCTACATACGCACCGGCTCCTGCCAATACAATAGAAACTGTCGAAGAAACATTAAAACTTCCACTTTTATCACCACCCGTTCCAACAATATCAATAAGCTTGGATTGAAGAGAAGGCGCTACTTTTAAAGCAATGGCATTAGAACGCATTACTTGGGCTGCATCGGAGATCACCGATACCGGAGTTGAACTATCGAGTCTCAATGTCATTAAAAAATCGCGCATCTGTTCATCATTCATACGATGGGCAAAAAGTGCCTCAAAATCATGTATGGTTGGATTCATACAATCTCCTTGACGTATAGATGTTGTTGAGATTTTGGCGTTGACTTAATAGTAGGGAGCAATAAAACTTCGAAGCGCTGCTCATGCGCAAGATAAATGAGGGTAATAATATCGCCAATAGCAACATTTTTAGAGGGCTTAACCACTTTGTTGTTCAACAAAACGACATCCTCGTTAATCATATCTTGAGCCACTGCTCTACGTTTTGTTAGGTTGACTGCATTAAGAAATTTATCGATACGCAAAAAGTATTCCATTGTTAAAAGATTTGAAAAGTTATTGTAGAGGATTGAAACTAAAAGAGAGGTAATAGTGAGGAAAATTTATTTTATTTTTGATACCATAGCGCAATAATATCTTCCTATAGAATGAGGAAAAACAAGTGCGCCTAATTCCTCTAGCTTTTTCCTTGTCATTTTTTACAGCATGTGCTTTAGCCTCTGAAACAGAGATAGGAACCTCACTTCTAAAAGACATCTCAGATACGACTAAAATTGCAACGCAAACCAATCAAAACATTGATTATCAACCATTTATCCTCTCAATTTTGCACAGTGATGATCTATCCAAACTAGGGGTAAGAACGCTAGGTGAAGCACTGACGCTTGTCCCCGGTGTCGATATGGCAGCCAATACAATGAACAATCGTACCCCTATTTTTCGAGGTTCTAATCCTACAGCTTATGGACAATCAACCCTCGTCATCGACGGCTTTGTTGTCAATGATCATTTTTTTAGCGGTTATGACGCTTATCTTGATTTACCCATTGAACTTATCGAAAGGATTGAAGTTGTCCGTGGATCAGGAAGCTTTATAGAAGGTGTCAATGGATACGCCGGAACAATCAATGTCATTACTCATGCGAAATCAGCCTCTATATCTGATCAAAAAGGGAGACTATTTACCCATACAGGAAGCGACGATGCAATCGGTGTAGGCGGTTGGGCGCAATACAGTGGTGAAAAATGGAATCTCATTTTGGACGCATTTACTCAGCGTGACGATCTTCAAAGCCCCGTGCAAGTAACGGATACAGCCGTTTCACCTAATTCACCTCAAACAGGATATGCGAAGTTAGGAATGCATCACAGCGGTTTTGGGATAACCTATTCATATGATGCATTTGAATTAAATGGTCGATTTAACAATTACAAAAACAACAGTGCATTTGGAAATCTTAATGCTCTTCCAAATGCGGATGGAATGCTCCAACAGCCTTCATGGTATATTCAAAGTAAATATACCCTTCCTATAACTAACAATACCACCCTCATTTTAAAAGCATCTATGATGGAAGACAGCTGGAAAAGTGATTCTCGCCCTCTCCCGACAGGGACATACACTTTTTTACTTAATCCGATTACACTTGCAACCAAAACAGTCACCTTTATGGATGGGTACTGGGCATCTTTGATGGTTAAAAGTCGCCGTATTACTGGGGGAACATCCGTTCATTATGATGGATTTGATACCCATCATCTCACTTCCGGAATCGAATCAACATGGGATGAAGCAATAGATTCCTATTCAGTTACATCCGATAAAACAGGATTAACAACCAATATACTCGATTATACGGACACCCCATTTCAATATTTTAAATATCAAAATGCCAAGCGTCAAACCACCAATTTCTATCTTTCCGATACGATGACTGTCAATGATCAAATTGCTATAGCGATGACACTAGGGATGACGAGTACATCCGATATTAATTCAGACTTTTATGGTCGTGCTTCGATTGTTTACCAGCCGACACGTAATGATATTTTTAAAATTATGGCAGGTACTGGTAATCGCTACCCTTCATTTCAAGAGATGTATCTTACATGGAGCCTTTATGCAGGCGGAAATCCTAATCTGAGCGCTGAGAAAGTCAAATCTCTTGAAGCTCAATACTTACGAAAAATAAATACGAATCTCACAGCAGGGCTCAATCTCTTTTATCTCGTTAATTCTCAACAAATCGTCCGTGATGCAACCAATACGTTTCAAAATTATGGTAAGAATGTGATTCAAGGCGGTGAAGCTGAATTGCGGGGGAAATTGAGCGCTGATGACACCCTCACACTTTCGTATAGCTACATTTATGGAACAGTAAAAGATAAAAACGGTAATGAAAGCGCCCTTCCTTATACCGCTTCGCATTTGATAAAAGCGGCTTACAGCTATGATTTTGACAATCATTGGACGTTGGGTGGAATATGGAATTATGTTGGCAGTAAAAAGCGGTATATCTCTGATACTCGTGATGATTTAGCCGCATACAATACCCTTGATCTTGCTTTAGGCTGGGATATGAACGCCCCTAAGGGATGGTATGTACAAGGTGTTATAAAGAATATTACCGATACAACCGTGCGATACCCTGCACCTGAATCTACCTATGCTGATGATTACCCAATAGCGGATCGTACCTTTTGGATTCGAATGGGATGGAAGTTTTGATACGTCTGTTCGCACTATTGATGACAGCACTTTTTACCGTCCATGCTGAGGATACCCTTCTCCTTAATGCACACATCCGCATGATCCCAAAAATCATGGCACTGGATACGCAAGCTTTATCACATAACCCTTCAGGCAAAGCCACTTTAGCTATTGTATATGATAATAACCGTAGAAATAATGCTAAAAAAATAGCGGATGAGATCAACAGCAACCATAACGGAAATGTCGGAGCACTCCCTTTTATTGCAATGGCTATCTCTGTAGATGAGCTCGTCATACGCCATGATATCGCTTTTGCCTACCTCATCGACATGAGTAAATCTTCGGTTAATAAAGTGGCTTCGTGGGGTACTTCGAACAATAGTCCTACCTTTTCATACAATGCACAAAATCTTGATCTAGGAATTTTAGGTACCATAGTCATCGAACGCAGTACCGTGATTTATATCAATAAAAATGTTTTAAAAGCAGGGAAATTTCGTTTCAATGATTCTTTATTTCAAATTGCAAGGTTAGTCGAATGAGCCATTTTAGTAATGCCCGTCTCTCCACAAAAATCCTTATGACTCTACTGATAGGAGGATCTGTTATATTTGCTGTTTCAACATTAGCTACTTATTGGATTGTTCGTGATTTGACGTTGGACACCCAAAAGGAAAAAGCTTCTTTGTTGATTCAATCCATAGAGCCCACCATAGCTATCTCTCTCTTTTTAGGAATAAAAGAAATTGAAGACAAAGTTTCCTCAATTACTAGGCTCGATGAAGTAGTCGCACTTGAAGTCACGGATATCAAGGGAATTAGAATATTTAATTATCGTAAAAAAACCTCCAGTCCTCTGACCAAAACAATTAAAATCACTAAAAATCTTATGGAACCCTCTTCTCCAAAATCAATCGGTACCATTACCCTCACCTACTCAGGCGAAGAATTTGCCAAAACGATGGACCATTTTTATACGTTGTATGGATTGATTATTATGGGTGCTATCCTAACTTTATGGTTCATATTGATTTGGATTAATCGTCTTTTAATGCCCATAAAACTTATAGCGCACAAAGTACACAATTTTAGACCCGGTGAAAAAATTATTTTTGATATTCCCTACGCACAGTATGAATTTGTGCAAATCATACAAGCCTTCGAGTCCATGCAACAACGTGTATGGAACTATGCTCAAAAATTTCAAACTATCAATCAAGATTTGGAAATCAAAGTAAAAGAGAAAACTCACGAGCTCATCCAAAGCCTTTACCATGATACTTTAACCACCCTTCCCAACCGACTCAAACTTCAAGAAGATTTGCTCCTCTTCCCAAATAATACCGTTGCTATTTTTAACATCGACGATTTTAAAGAGGTCAATGATTTTTTCGGAATCGATGCGGGCGATGATCTGCTAGCGCAGATAGCCTATTGGTTAAGCGAAACGAAACTGCAGCCTTATCGTATTGGCGGTGATGAATTTGCCTTTATCCTTCCCCGTGAATTTTCACGTGAAGAAATAGCTCACAAGATCACTACTTTTCTTTCTAATTTTGAGGAAAGAAATTTTATTATCGGGGAGGAAACCTTTCACCTACGTGGTACAGTGGGTGTCGCTATTATGAGCAGAAAACCGATTATTCATGCCGACATCGCCCTCAATAAAGCACGAAGTCTTAAAAAACCTTATTCTTTGTATGATTCAGCTGAGGGAATCGAAGATCAATATAAAACGAACATTGCCATGTCTGCACAAATACGCCAAGCTCTCATCGAGCACCGTATCGTATGTCAATACCAACCAATTGTTAATTGTAAAACTGGGGTAACCGACAAATATGAAACATTGGTTCGAATTCAGCGTGACGATGGAACTCTCATCCCGCCCAACGACTTTTTACCGATTGCCAAAAAAACAAAACTTTATTCAAGTATCACGCAAGAAGTGATTTATCAAGCCTGTCATACCTTTAGCAACCGTACCGAACACTTTTCTATCAACCTCTCCAACAGCGATATTCTTGATCCCCATACGCTCACCACTATTGAGAGAATATTAAAACAAACCAATACCGCGAATAGAATTGTTTTTGAGATTTTAGAATCTGAGGGAATCGAAAACTTTGACGAAGTTGCCTTGTTTATTACCCGAATGAAAGAGCTTGGAGCTTCTATTGCCATCGATGATTTTGGCAGTGGGTACTCGAATTTTGAAAATATTTTAAAACTCAATGTTGATTTTTTAAAAATTGACGGTTCTCTTATCAAAACAATTGATCAAAACCCGCGTCACCGTATTGTTGTTGAATCCATAGTTGATTTTGCACACCGAATCGGTATCGAAACCATAGCTGAATTCGTCGCGACAGAGGATATACTCAGTATCGTAACAGAGCTTGGAATTACTTATTCACAAGGGTATCATACTGGTAAACCTATGTCCCTTTAACTCGAAAATCCGCTTTTAAAGTTGTCCTTGGCGACAACAATCTGCTTTTGCTTCTCTTTACGTGCTGTATCTTTTTCGACGAAGATTTTTTCTCTCGTTTTTGGGTCCATTTCAGTGTAATACATTACCGCAGAATAGGTTCCAGGAGTTGGGGTAAAAACTTGCGCTTGCTCAGGGTTCATCTTTAACTCATCCGACGTAAAACGCTTCAGATCATGCATGTCTTTTTCAGTACATCCGGGGTGTGCTGCAATCAGATAGTACGTCAAAAACTGTTTCTTTCCTTCTTCTTTATTTAGCTGATCGTACAATTTTTTGAAATCGACAAGTGTCTGCTTTCCCGGTTTATTCATCAGATGAAGAACATGATCCGAAGTGTGTTCTGGGGCAACTTTCATCTGCCCTGATATGTGGTGACGCACCATTTCTTTGAGGTAGTCATATCCTTGGCGTTTGTCTTCGGTTATAAGGTCATATCGTACCCCTGAAGCGACAAATGCTTTTTTAACACCTCTAACTTCACGAAGACGTCGTAAGAGGTTAATAATGCGAGTATGATCCACTTTCATTGATTTACACAGATGGGTATCATCCACACATCTTTGGTGAGCACATGTCCCGTGTTTGAGCTTTTTATTGCACTCGTATCCGTACATATTCGCCGTAGGACCTCCGACATCGCTGATAATCCCTTTGAAATCTTTATACTCCGTAAACTGTGTTGCTTCCGCCAGTATCGATTCTTCACTGCGTGTACGAATGGTTCGTCCCTGATGGACACCAATCGCACAAAAGTTACACTCGCCCCAGCATCCCTGATGGGTCATAATCGAAAACTTGATCGTTTCAAGACATTTTACTTCGCCTTGAGGTCGGTGATATGGGTGAAGCTCTCGGGTAAAAGGGAGTGCTGAAACGGCGTCCATTTCGTTCTCGTCGAGATAATCGGCAGGTGGGTTTTGGATACTGAATCTGCCATCAACCTCTTGACACAATCCTAATGCTGAAATAGGATCATTATTGTCATAAAATACATCAAAAAGGTCAATGTATTTTTCTTTCTCATCCAAACACTCTTTGTGCGAGGGTAAAGTCAAATAACCTTCTTTCGGCTCTTTAGAAATATAACAAACACCACGTATGTCGTATGGTGATTTTCCTTCGTCAAGTGCTTTTGGAAGAGCGATTATCGCCCCCTCCCCCATTCCGTAGATAAGGAAATCCGCTTTGGCATCAAATAAAATTGGCTTACGAAGCTTATTTGTCCAGTAATCATAATGAGTAACACGGCGTAAACTGGCTTCTATCCCTCCAAGAACGATAGGAACCGTACTTTTGTAATACTGACGGATAAGATTAGTATAAACAAGTACCGCGCGGTCAGGACGTTTGTTGTTGACTCCGCCTGGGGTATAATCATCATTATTGCGAAACTTTTTAGTTGCTGTGTAGTTCGAAACCATCGAGTCAACGCTTCCGCCGCTCACTCCCCAAAAAAGTCTCGGTTCGCCAAGGCGTTTAATATCCACATCGCTGGTAATATCAGGCTGTCCGATGATACCTACACGATATCCCTCACGCTCTAAAATGCGTCCTACGGCAGCTATACCTATAAAAGGGGAATCAATATAGGCATCGCCATTGACAAGGATAACATCGCATTGATCCCATCCGCGTTCATCCATTTCGGCGCGAGTTGTGGGAAGAAATCGAAAAGGTTGGGAAGTTGTTGTTTTCATAAACGCGATTGTACGGTGTAACCTCTTATAAAGGGCTATGAGGTACGGTATAATATCATTACTTCATTTTGCTTCATTAATGAGACAAAGCGTAGTCAAAGGCATTCAATTCCTTTGACGTTCAAATAAGACAGAGGACTAACTATGGATGAACAAGGCAATATCTTTATACTACTCGCGGTAATGGCCGCTTTCGTTTTTGTCCTCACTCGTAAAAAGAAATAATTTTTACTTGAGCATCGCCACAGGTGCAACAAACGAGCCTTGAAATCTTGTTATTCCAAGATTTTTAAGAGCTGCCATCTGTTCTGAATTTTCAATCATTATCGCCACAATCGAAATTCCCAAACTTTTTACTAAATTATTCAAACTTTCACGTGTATTTCCAGTTTCACTATCCAGCATCATGTCTTGTAAATACCCTGCATTTGATTTAACATAATCAGGATCTATTGCTTGCAAATAAAGCGCCCCACTCTCGGGTAGCACAAAATGATCTATCCCAAAACGATGACCAAGATGCTTGACTGTTTTACACAAGGACTGTACCGCTTCAAGCTCCGACAATGCGACAGAGTTGCTCACTTCAAACCACAATTGCGTTCGATTAGTACGTGAAAAAAGCTCAAGCTGTATCTTTAACCACTCAATATTGGCATATTTTTTGATAAAATCTCCACTTAGATTGACTGCCATTGACGTTGTCTGATTTTGCTCTTTTAGGTACTTCAACACTTGCGTAATCATGTAACGATCTAACATATCAATAAGACCCAGACTTGTAGCAATAGGTATAAAATAACCAGCTGAATGTATCGTCCCTTCTTTATCCAAAAGACGTAAAAATATCTCTTCATGCAGTACATCCGTTTTACCGTCATGTACATTCACAACACTTTGAAATGCCAATAACATTCGTGATTCTTCCAAACTCAGCAGCAGTTCATTTCTCCACTCTTCACGACCAAGTACGAGAGAGTCTTTGCCCTCAACGTTGACATCGATAGAAAAATTTTGTCGAAGTTTTGCTTGGGTAACCGAATAATCCGCCCGTGAAAAAAGAGATTTAAGCGTGTCATTTTCAGTATAGTTTCCAACGCTGCATCCTACGACTAAATATTCCTCAACTGACTCATTTTCTCGCATAATCTCCTGATGCAACAGAGTCATAACCTTTTCAAGTCTCGTTATGATCTCAGATGACTCTTTTGATGGTATTACTACAAAAAAATCACTTTCGTTCAAGCGTGCAATCAGGGTATACGGATCACTGGAAAATTCATCATTTAGGCTATTTGAAAAAGTAGAAATGAGTGAACGGTAAGATTCATATCCCAGTTCTTTTTTCAGTCGATCCAGCTCATCAAAACTAAACAATGCATACACACCTGCTGAAAATAGCGTATCTGTCTGAAGATAATCAGGAAGTTTTGCAACCAAATAACGGCGATTGTACAGCTTTGTTTCAGCATCTTTGTACAAAAGTTCATGATAACGCTTCAACGTCTCATCTTCACGCTCAAAAATATCTTTTACTTTGCCAACCATGGCATTCATCGCTACCGTAACTGAGCGGAACTCTGTTGTAAAAGGTATTTTGTCTTCAAAGATAAATTGATTTTTGATAATGCCTTTCGCTTGATCGCCAATTCGTTTAAGTGATTTCAAACTCAAAGATAATAGTAGATACAAAAAAGCAAAAACAATCACACCCAATATAAGAAAAGTTTTCACCAATTCAATCAAAGTGGAATAAAGTTGACGGTATGCATTACCCGTATGACCACGTACTTCCAAGGTTCCAAAACGACTCCATCCCATCATGATGTCACTGGAAGCGGTACTGCTTTGGACAGGAACAGTGCTAATAAACCATGAAGGAACATCGCTCACCACAACATCTGTTTTACGTTCATAAAGTACTTTTCCATCCACATCTTTGAGACTGATAAGCTCATAATATCCGCTGTCAAAAATCGCATTAATCATCGTATCCATTGTCGAAGTATCGTCTGGATCGGCTACTTTTGAAAGCGATAATCCCAAAGAATGCGATGTATTTTTGGCATCCGTATAAAGTTGATTTTGGACGAACTCAGTAGCTGTTTTAAAATTTAAAATCATAACCGAAGCGAGAATGATTCCTAAAAAAAGCGTCAGCATAATGGAAAGTTGTTTAAATAAGCTCATAATTTATTCCTTTTGTTGAGTAATGACAAGTTCGTCCCATGGACGTTTTTGGGCACTGGATGCGGGGACGAGTTTTCCGATTTGTGCTTGTTTGGCAGAAAAAAGTTCATCTCCGCTAAAACTGTAAATCGGAACCAGATCGTCGCGTTGAGATGCAGGGAGAATTTTGTAATTGTAGTTGTCCAAAACCAAAGGGATGGATTTTGGAGTTTCATAATACGTCAAAACCAAATGAGCGGTTTTGTACTTCAACGATTTGGCGTACGTCATATAGAGTTTTTTGGGAGACACTCCCAGCTCTTTAAGAGTAAAATATTTAGCGATGACATAGTCCTCACAATCTGCTTTATCATGCCCGATAAATTCCAATCGAGTTGCCCAGTAATCACTCACCCCATACGTTATTTTATCCGAAGCGTACGGAGTTTGATTGAAAAAATCGTTCACCGCTTCCATTTTTTCCATCTCATCTTTATCTTTTGCACTGTTCATCATTTGTACCAGCGCAAAAGCACGACGTTTGGCAAATATGCCATACTCTTTTTCAATTTTGTCTAAAAATATCTTGGCAATGGAAAATTCTGGAGAACTTATGAGAGTGGCGGCAATTGCCACCACGATGAAGAAAAGAGTAAACGATTTTTTCATACTCTTATTTTAGCGTAATTAAATTGTGTCTGTAATGGCTTGTTCTACTTTTACTGTGACGGTTGGATCGGTTGCATTAGAACCAGTTGAAGTATACACATCAAACGTATGATAATTACCGTTTACAACTTCCATTACAGTGCCAGTTCCTGTCCATCCATCAGATTGTGTTAATTGTACTTGGTCATTTACACTATCTCCGAGAATGGTCAATGTATTCGAGCTATCCGTTATAGATATAACATCTGTATATGAAAGATTAGTCAAACTATGATTACCATTCATGCCTAAATCAATGACTTCAATATTTGTAGCTTTGCTGTTATCCAGTAAACTAAAATCGATATTGCTACTCACAGCTAAGATCATTGTATCGATGCCCGCTCCTCCGTCAATAAGGGTATCAGCGGCATCAAAAACAAGCATATCATCACCTTCTCCACCTTGCAATGTATCACTGAATGCGCCACCGTCTAAATAATCATCTCCTAATCCACCATCTAAAAGATCAGTATTGATATTACCAGTAAGAGTATCATTACCGCCACCGCCTGACAAGGTATTTGCACCCGTACCGCCGATGAGGATTTCATCTGAACCTGTACCTGTGATGATATTACCCGCTAATCCATGGATTTCAGCTGTTGTCTTGTCGGTATTTCCTAAATCGTTGATCGTGTAATCAAACGTTGTTTTTGTCTGATTGGCACTGTCATCAATACTCATCCATAGAGCATAGTCTCCATTATCGGTCCCGGCTGTATCACTGTCCTTGCCACTAAAAGAAGTCACATGCACATAGTAAACGCCATCAGCTGTTGCCGTGTAGGTGAGATAAGAGTCGTTTGCATTTGCTATAACATTAGTGGTGTTAGTAGTTCCTCTCCCTCCTAGTGCATTTGAATTATCATCATTAAATGCCAAAACCGTTCCCGCCGCATTTTGCACTTTAATATAGGTGTCAATATCATCAACTGTGGCACCATTATCAATATCAAGAATTAGTTTTTCTCCCGCTTTCAATGAAATTTTATAAAAATCATGATTGTTGGCAGTGGTATCCAGTGTACTGCTCACTTTTATCGTTGGCAAGCTCGCATTGCCTACCATAGCATCTTCGACCCCCTCAACCACACCAAACGCCGATCGGTTTGTTAAATCCATCGCAGTTGCTATCGTATGGATATTGGCAGCACTGGCATCGAAGCTGGTGTAGACTCCACCAAAGGTTGAAGCATAAATCGCACTAGTCGGATCAAAGGTTACCGTATCGGCTCCCACAACAGTTCCTCCAATAGCTCCACTCGTCGACGTGACAGTTGTCAACGGTGTATGAGTATCGTTGTACATCAACGACAATGATGAGACCACAATAGCAGAACCGTCCGTGATATTGGTCAAGATAATATCCCGATCCGCATCCAGCCCTGCAGTGTAGTTAAGATTGATAATCAAATCGATTGTTTTCGTATCGCCATCACCATCTACAGCTGTCACGGTAAATGTCTCCTGTTGTCCCAAAATCGTCTTGTCTGGAGCTACACGATAGGTGTATGTACCCGTACTAAAATCGATGTTCAGTGTCGCACCTTTGGCTGTTACGATAGATATCACAGGTGCAGCAGCATTATAGAGATAATCCACACCATCCACACGAATGCTTTGGATATGACCACCGCTATCTGCGCCTAAACTAAATCCAGTTCCTCCGCTTCCTAGAACCGAAACCGTCCCCTCAACAAAACCGACACCGATGGTATCGAGCAGTGTTTGGGTTAGCTGACTCTCAGTGCTTACAACAAACGCATAAGGCTCTGTATCACCATTGACATTAGTATTGGGGTATCCTACCATTTGCAAAGGAGAAAGGGTTGCTCCACCAATTCCAATACCATACGAAATATCTACCGTACTATCAGTCACAAATTTTTCCCATGCTGCAACATCGTTTAAACCGCCATACGTCAACGCTCCGTCATCGACTCCATGTGCAGCAGTCGGTACACCGTCCGAGAGGAAATAGACAAGGCTTCTATCGGCAATTGGTGGTGTGCCGTAGGTTGCTGGAGTATTATAAATATCAACAACTCTTTGCAAGGCCATATCATAGTTTGTCCCGCCATTAGACACCAAACTATCCAAATAATCATACGTACTTAAAAGATTATCATTAAACCAACCAGAGTTAGCCACTGTACTGGAAAAATCAACAATCTGAACATTAACATTGCCCAAACCATCGTATTCATCCACGAGCACTTTGACGGCATCTTTGGCCAGTTGCAATCGATCAACACTCATACTGCCTGAACGGTCGAAAACAATCACGAGGTTAAAGGTCATTGAGGTTGAACTTGCCGTGAGGTTTTCGATAATATTATTTCCAACCGGTGCATCATCAACAATGCTGATGGTCAACTGCGAACTAGTAGTAAGATTTGTCGCTGAATCTTTCAAGGTATACGTAACCACATTGGTCAGAGTATCACCACTGCCTGCGCTGGTCAAGCTAAAGCTATAATCCCCTGCACGATGTGTCGCATCCGCTTGGAGGTAGACCGTTAGCGTACCGTTTGTAGTAGTAATATTTGCTACTGCTCCACTAACAGCCGTACCATTAATCTGCGTAATAGTTGTTGTTGTATTCACGCCGCTATCGTTATCAAGCAAATTACCCGTCGAAATAATCGGTTGAGTACCTGCTTGCGTTCCAGCAGTGAGACCTGATTCGTAAACAGTAGCTATATCGCTAACAGCAGTCACCTTCGCATCCGTTTGAATACTCAAAATAGCTGTTGAGGTGTCACCATCACTATCTGCAAGGGTATAAGTAAACTTATCCGGCAATACAGAGGCGGTATCGGGCACCGCAAAAACATTACTCACACGGAATTCATCACTATTATTGCTAGTGAAAACAACATAACGAGCACTGTTAGTCAATGTCAATGTGGTGGAAAAAGCAACATTACTAGTTCCATTATTGGTAGCCGTTCCTGCGCCAACCGAAACACCACTGTCATCATACGCATACCAACGTGCTGAATTTCCATTTGAAAGGGCATTGAGTGTTGCAGAGACACTTAATGCCTCTTTACCCAAATCAATCACTAAATATTCGTTTGATCGAATTCCATTGTTTGTCGCCCCCGTCTCTACCCCGAGCCCGACATCATTGGTTGCTGTGCCAAATTTGACATATGCAGCTTGAGTTGCAGTCAATCTTGTCATATCCAGGTTTCCGCCGACAGTTCCACCACTAAAGGGGTTCGCAACCGTGCCACCATCATAACCATAATACGAAACACCACTCCAACCTGCTGCTGTCCCCCCGCCTACTGAAATATTTTGGAGAGAAGAGTGATAGGAGTATGCTCCATTTTTATCAATCGTCAAGACCCCATTGGCCGTGGTCATCGTCCAAATCCCTGTTGTACTATTATAATTACTAGAGTTCAGTACCCCTTGTGTCAATACAACATTACTCAACTGGGTTGGTAAATCCACCCCAAACACATCAGCTCCACCTGTTGAACCTGTTCCCGTGATCACATTTCCAACCACCGTACTATTGATACCAACACTATCGGTATCGTTATTGGCAACTGGAGCGGTGTCAAGAACTTTAATACTAAGATTCTGAGTCGTTTGAGCGGTACTGCCATTGCTATTTTCTACAGACGTTGCCGTAACGGTAAGGGTATAAGTTGTACTATTTCCTCCCGTATCCGCTTCTCCTGTAAAGGTGAGAGCGTCCAAATTCCATGTTTTCACATCAATACTTGTCGTCCCTGCTGTAGCGGTAAAGGTATGTATCCCATCGCTAATAGTAGCCCCTACTGGAATAGCAGAGACTAAAATACTCGCTAAACTCTCTGAGCCATCCGTATCGACCAGTGCTGATGAAATATTTATCGCTGTTGCTGTATTTTCAACAACAACAAGTTCGCCTGTATTGACTGTTACTTTTTCATAGGTTATGGAATGGATAAGATAATCATCCTCAATACCAACAGCTCCAAATACTACTTCGTCAAATGCCAAATTGTTACTTGGTCTCAATGTTACCGCTGGGTCAATGCCATCGGTGCCACCATTGTGTGTAATAACCGTTCCCACTTGAATACCATTGTTATAAAAAGTCACACTGGCTTTTTCTGTTGAAGCTTTCCATGCAAAAGAGACATCTACATACGATACATCATTATCAAATTTAATACTCAACTTCTCTGAACCAGTGCCACTGAGATAACCCAATTCGGTAGTATCACCAGAAGCAGCACCACTAACACCAAATCCAGTAGGTGCAGCAGTATACGTACTAATAGTCCCAGCAGAGCCATTGGCATTATAGGCAGTAGCCGTATAACCACCACCTGTGGCAGCTATATTCGTAACCGTAATAGTTTCGACAGTGACAATCTCACCTGATACACTAAGTGTCGGAGCATCAGCGACTGGTGTAATATCAACACGCATCGTTGCTGTTGCACCCGTCCCATTAATAGCTGAGCCATCTACTGGTTGATAATCAAATCGAGCATAATCAGCTGCCTTATTACCAACTAAACTTCCACCGAACGCATCAATTCCTGATTCATGTGCATCAGGAAGTAAACGTAATTTTCCTGTGCTAATATCAGCTTGAGAAATAGTTTGATTTGCTATTACACTAACCCATGAAGATCCATTATAGTACTGTAAAGTCCCATCAGTAGGCAATGTTGTAATTTTAATACCCGCTGCTGGTCCAGTATCAACATCACTAACATTAAAATTCGCCCAACTAAAGAGATATGGAGTGTCTTCAGTACCGGTAACGTAGCCACCTGTCGATGTTGGAGCATCGTTTACAGCCGCAACGGTAATCGTTGTTGTTGCAATATTGGATGTGGTTATCCCATCGGTTACGGTTACCGTAATAGTCCGTGGTGTGGTATTGGGATTCTCACTAGTATTATTAAACGTAATCGCTTTGATTGCTATTTGGTAGTTTGCCAAGCTTGCTGCTCCACTCAAAGTAACAACGCCTGCGGATACTGTTGCAACAATACCTGATGGCAATGTTCCTGCGGTCATCACATCTCCCGCTTGAACATTAGTCAAGGTGATAGTTGCCCCTGTGATAGTGGTTGAATCCACAGCAGTAATCGTAACATCTGTATCTCCAATAGCAACAGCACTGCCATTTTCTGTGAAGGTTGTACTGTAGTTAGCTCCTGTTGCTGTACTACTGTTATTGGCATCAAGATCGAGTATCGGTGTATCATTGACGGCATCTACGGTGACATTGACGGTTGCTGTATTGCCTTCAGTATTGGTATACGTGAAGCTGTCAGGACCATTGAAGTTCGCATTTGGAGTATAGGTAAGCGTTCCATC
>JAUYRN010000001.1 GCA_030696775.1 Sulfuricurvum sp. | reverse complement strand
TGTAAACCGTATATTCGTGAGACTAGAGGATATGAAAGTACCGCTATGGGGCTTTGCGTTGAAGTGTTGAATCCGTTTCTTTAGAAAATAAAAAGAAAAGTGTAGCAATATTGTGCTACAATTATAAAAATATAAAGGAGTTGCTATGGCAATGGAAGCAACCATTAGAGCTCGATGCGATGCAGATTTAAAGAATGCAGCAGAGGCAATATTTAAAGAACTCGGTATCTCTACCTCGCAAGCAATTAATATGTTTTTAGCTAAAGTTAAAAGAGAAAAAGGGATACCTTTCGAGCTAAAAATTCCTAATGAACAAACGGCAAATGCGATGAAAGAGGCTCGAAGTGGGATTAATATGGAATCTATTACAGTAGATGAATTGAAAGCCGAATTTGAAAGCATGAGACATGCTAAGCGTTGAGCGACACAAGCAATTTATAAAAGATAGTGCGAGTGTTAAACTAAGTGAAAAGCATTTTTCAAAATTTGTCATTTATTTGGCTAAGCTGATACAAAACGAATCTTTACCTGCAGAAGCACACAATCATGAGCTTGAGGGAGATTGGAAAGGTTTTTTGGAATTTCACGTTAGTGGCGATTTGCTGATAATTTACAGAATTGATGGTGAGATTCTTAAGTTGATTAGAATGGGATCACATTCTCAATTGTTTGGTTGATAAAAAATGAATAATCCCTACGCCAACGAGCTAAAAGCCCTAAAACGCTCCGGACGTTATCGCTCACGTAACGTTGTCGATGAGACGTTAATAGACATGAGTTCAAATGATTATTTAGGGTTGGCTCATTTGGGTGAACTGCACGATAAAACGTGTAAAACTCTCTCATTGTATGGTTACCATGCTCCAAAATCTTCTATGCTTGTTAACGGTTATCACCCCATTCATCAAAATTTTGAAATGGCACTTTGTGAGGCGAACGGCTTTGAAGCGGGAATTGTGATGGGGAGCGGATTTAATGCCAACATCGGTCTTATGGAAGCGTTGGTACGCAAAGGCGATGTGCTGTTAATGGATGAAGAGTATCATGCCAGCGGTGTAATGGGAGCCAAGATGTGTGAGGGTCGGATCGAGTTTTTTGCCCATAATGATGCGAGTGCTTTAGAGCAGGCAATTGCTAAAGCACACGAGAAACGAATTATCGTCGCCGTTGAGGGGATTTACTCAATGGGGGGAGATCTTCTCTCGCGAGCTATTTTAGCGGTATGTGAACGCCATAATGTTTTGGTGATTCTCGATGAAGCGCACAGCAGTGGGGTGATTGGGGAACATCTAATGGGGATTCTCGATTTTTATGAGATTGCTCCCACAAATAATATGATAAAAATGGGGACACTCGGCAAAGCATACGGGAGTTTCGGGGCGTATGTTCTCTCGAGTATCCATATCAGCGACTATCTCATCAACCGTGCCAAAAATGTCATTTATGCCACAGCTCCTTCTCTTTATGATACAGCGTTAGGGCATCATGCTCTCCTTTATATTCAAAAAAACGCTGCTGAATTGAAAGAAAAGATTAAAATACGTCAAAAAATTATTCAAGAGATACTTGGGATGAATGTGGATGGGTTGATCGTCTCCATCGAGATCGGGGATAATAATACCGTGATGG